>CAVTQG010000050.1:0-14313 GCA_963736785.1 uncultured Spirochaetota bacterium
GAGCTGCAGCTGGTGGACCAGGAAACGATCGAGAAGATCCTCTCGGGGGCGTACGCCAGCCCCCCGGCTTCCCCCTAGAGCAGGAACCCCAGCACTTCGTCCATCGCCGCCAGCTCGCCTGCAGACGCCGGGCCAGACCGGAGGGCAGCCGACCGTGGGAGCGCCGGAGGGCGGCCAGTCGGGCCTGGATGGCGTCCACCGCTTTTCCCACGGACAGGTCCGCGTCCATGTGCCTGCGGAAATCCTCCCGCAGGGCCAGCAGTTGGCCCTCCACTCGGCGGGCTTCCTCCGGCGAAAACCGGAGTCCGCCGCCTCCGGCGGGCTTCGCGCCGCCGGCGGTGAGCTCCGCGGCCAGGGAGCGCAGAGTGTCCAGGCGGGCGGCCGCCTTCGACAGATTCTCCGGGGTCAGGTTCAGGCGGCGGCGGTAGTGCCTGTACACGAGGAAGAAGCGCAGGTGATGGGCCTGCAGGCCGTCGCGCAGGAGCTCCTCCGGGTAGCGGATGTTTCCCCGGCTCTTGGACATGGGCCTCCCGTCCACGATCAGGTGGGCTCCGTGCAGGTAGTAGTTGGCGTAGCTCTTGCCCGAGAGGGATTCCAGGATGGCGATGTTGTAGTCGTGGTGCCGGTAGATATTGTCGATCCCGCCGCAGTTGATGTCCACCTGGAAGCCGAGGTGCTCCGTGATCATGGCCGGGTCCTGGATGTTCCAGGAAGGCCGCCCTCGGCCGATGGCCGTGTTCCAGACGCTCAGGTCGCCTTTGCGGCGCCCGTGCCAGAGGACGAAATCCCCCAGGTTCCAGCGCTGCCCGTTGTAGGTGTCCTTCTGGAAGCGCACGGTTTTTTTCGGCCAGCGGCTCATATCCAGGCGGAAGAGCTTGCCGAACTGCTTGAACTTCAGGGGCTGGAAGAAGACGTCCCCGTCGTGCCAGTAGGCCAGGCCCTGGCGCAACAGGCGCTGGATCAGCTTCACCGCCTGGGGGACGCTGGCCGAGGCCTTGGCGATGGTGCGGGGCAGGCGTATGCCCAGGAGGCGGGCTTCGTCCAGGAAGCGCTTCTCGACCTCGGCGGCGATGTCCTGCGGCCTGCGGCCCTCCAGGACCGCTTCCTCCAGCATCTTGTCCTCGATGTCCGTGAAGTTGATCACCCGCTGGACTTCGAAACCGCTGAAGCTCAAGTAGCGCACCAGGATGTCCTCGTAGAGGAAGGTCCGGTAGTTGCCGACGTGGGGGCGCCGGTAGGTGGAGGGGCCGCAGGTGAAGATCTTCACCCGGCCCTTTACCCGCGGGCGGAACGGTTCCTCGGTGCGGCTCATGGTGTTATACAGCTTCAGCATGCGGGTAAAATACTGCCCCTCGGCCGGGAAATGCAAGCTTGCCTCGGGCCGGCTTTTCCACTATTGTATTCGTTAAGCATCCAATCAACCGGGGGCACCAGCAAAATGGCAGATTTGAGCACCACCTATCTGGGTTTGACCCTGCGCAATCCGTTCATCGCCGGGGCCAGCGGCTACACGGCCAATGTCGACCGCATCCGCGAGCTGGAGCAGGCCGGGGCCGGAGCCCTGGTGACCGCTTCGCTGTTCGAAGAGCAGATCCAGTACGAGAGCTACCGACTGGAGGAGGACCTGTCGCGTTTCGACAACCTGTCCCAGGAGGTGGTCGACGTGTTCCCGCAGCTCAAGCACGCCGGGGCCAAGGAACACCTGATGTGGGTGCGGCGCACCAAGGAGGCGGTGCGCATCCCGGTGATCGCCAGCCTGAACGCGGTCAACCGCGACACCTGGGTGCGTTACGCCCAGGAGCTGGAAGGCGCGGGCGCGGACGCCCTGGAGCTGAACTTCTATGCCACGCCCAGCGACGCGCAGTCCGGGGCCGCGGAGATCGAGAAGGAGCAGCTGGCCGCCGTGCGCGGCGTGGTGAAGAAGGTCAAGATTCCAGTGAGCGTGAAGCTGAGCCCCTTCTACACCAACCCTCTGCATTTCCTGCACCAGCTGGATCAGGAGGGGGTGCGCGGCTTCGTGCTGTTCAACCGCCTTTTCCAGCCGGACCTGGACGCCGAGCGCGAGGCCAACAGCTACAACCACACCCTCAGCGCGGATGGCGAGCACCTGGCCGCCTTGCGTTTCACGGCCCTGGCCTACGGGAGCCTGGACGGGGAACTATGCGCCAGCGGGGGGATTTTTACGGCGGCTGACGCCGCCAAACTGCTGCTGGCCGGCGCCGACTGCCTGCAGGTGGTCAGCGCCCTGTACCGCAACAAAATCGCCTACCTGGGCACCATGGTCCGGGAGCTGGCTGCCTGGATGGATGCCCGGGGGTACCGCGACCTGGCCGCCTGCCGCGGCCGCCTGAGCGCCCGCAAGAACAGCGACCCGGGCTTCTACCGCCGGGCCCAGTACGTCAAGAACCTGCTGCGCGCCGACTATTCGGACTGAAGCAGGGCCATAAGCTCCTGCAAGGCCTCTTCGCGCAGCTGGACCTTGGTTTCGCGGACGGCCTTGCGCAGCACGGTATCCCACTGGTCTTCGGGCAGGTGCTGCTTCATATCGGCGAACAAGCCCTTGATCTGCTGGTTACCCTTGAGGTTGTAGATCTTCTTCTGGTCGTGGAACAGCAGGCTGCCCAGCTTCTTGATATAGTCGCCGACCGAGCCGCCGCGGCTCTCCAGCCGCTTCTCGATCATTTCCTGCTTCTTTTTGGCCTGTTTCAGGTCGCGGTCGATCCGGTTGATGTCGGTGCTTTTCATAAGAATACCTCGTTTTGCCAATACTATAGCGCGAAGGGCGCCGGGGAAACAAGCCGCCTGCATGTTCATGCAGGGCCCGCATGCTTTTTGATTGACAACCGCCGGGGGCAGTGGTAGTCTGCCTGAAAACTGCAAGCCGCGGGGGGAGGAGCGAATCATGGCCGACACGATCGCCAAGCTGGTGCGGGATTTTGCCACCAGCAAGCCGGACCTGACGGTCCAGTGGGTCAAGGACCGCACCGGAGACTTCCACGCGGTGAGCTGGAAGACACTGTACCGGGACGTGTGCGCCTTCGCCGCGGGCCTCACCGCCATCGGGGTGCAGAGGGGCGACCACGTCGGCATTGTCTCCGACAACATGCCCGAGTGGCTGGTGGCCGACCTGGCCATGCAGTGCATCGGCGCGGCCGACGTGCCGCGCGGCTCGGACTCCACGGTCATGGAAATCGAGTACATCCTGGAGCACGCCGAGTGCGCCGTCAGCCTGGCCGAGAACCAGGCGCAGCTGGAGAAGATCCTCTCGGTGCGCAAGTCGCTGAAGAAGCTCAAAACCATGATCATCATGGACCCCGGCTTTCAAAAGGATGGGGTCCGCAAGGACGGGGTGAACCTGTTCACCTTCCGGGAGATGCTGGACAAGGGCGCGGAGCTGCTCGCGCGCCAGGCGGATTTCGTGGACCGGCAGATCGAGGCGGGCCGGCCGGAGGAGCTGGCCACGATCATCTACACCTCCGGGACCACCGGCGAGCCCAAGGGGGTGATGCTCTCCAACCGCAACTACATGCACCAGATCCGCGCCCCGCACACCCCGCTGGAGATCAACTCGGACGACATCTTCCTGTCCGTGCTGCCCGTCTGGCACTCCTACGAGCGGGCCATCGAGTACGTGGCCATTTTCGGCGGCTGCTCGGTCGCCTATTCCAAGCTGGTCAGCCAGGTGTTGATCGAAGACATGGCCAAGGTCCGTCCCACGATCTTCCCCTCGGTGCCCCGCATCTGGGAGGCCATCAAGCGCGGCATCCTGCGCAATATCGATTCCGAGGGCAAGCTGAAGGCCGCCCTGGCCCACTTCTTCATCGCCGTGGGCGCCGCCCACGCCAAGCTGCGGCACCCGCTTCCGAGGCCTCGCCCCGCGCTTCCAGCGGCGCTCCGCCTTTCTGGATGCGGCCGTCTCCTGCCTGCCGCTGCTGCTGCTCACCCCGCTGAACATGCTGGGACAGGCATTGGTGTTCAGCAAGATCAAGCACCGCCTGGGCGGGCGCTTCCGCTTCGGAGTCTCCGGCGCCGGCGCCCTGCCGCAGCACGTGGACGAGTTCTTCGCGGCCGCGGGGGTGCTGCTGCTGGAAGGCTACGGGCTGACCGAGTCCGCCCCTATCATCTCGGTGCGCGACTGCCGCCGGCCCGTGCCGGGGACGGTGGGCAAACCCGTGCCGGAGGTGGAGGTGAAGGTGCTCGACGAGCAGGGCTTGGAGCTGGGCCCGGGCCAGAAGGGCGTGCTGTACGTGCGCGGGCCCAACGTGATGATGGGCTACTACAAGAAGCCCGAGCTCACCGCCCAGACCGTGGACCGGGAGGGGTGGCTCAACACCGGGGACCTGGTCCTGCTGACCCACAACCAGGAAATCCGCATCGTCGGCCGCGCCAAGGAGACCGTGGTGCTGCTGGGCGGGGAGAACGTGGAACCCAGCCCGATCGAGGACGTGATCGGGGAGTCCGACTTCGTAGAGCAGGTCATGGTGGTGGGCCAGGACCAGAAATTCCTGGCCGCGCTGGTGGTGCCCAACGTGGAGAACGTCACCAGGTACGCCCAGGACAACGGCGTCTCCTTCGCCAGCACCGCGGATCTATTGAGCTCCGATGCCATCAACAACCTGATCATGGACGAGATCAACGAACGGATTTCCCCCAAGCGGGGCTTCAAGCTCTTCGAGCGGGTGAACAAGGTGAGGCTGTTGGAGCGTCCCTTCGAGCGCGGCAAGGAGATCACGCACACCCTGAAGCTCAAGCGGGACGTGATCGGCGACCTGTACAAGAAGGAGATCACCGAGCTGTTCAAGGAGCGGCGCTGAGAACCCGGTGAAGACGCTCATAGTAGACGACGAGCTCACCAGCCGCGAGCTGCTGGCCATGATCCTGAAGGCCCACGGGCCCGTGGACATGGCCGTGGACGGCCTGGAAGCACTCAAGGCTTTCAACCTGGCCCTGGAGCGCGAACCCTACGACCTGATCATGCTGGACATCATGCTGCCCAGGATGGACGGCCAGCAGGTGCTCAAGTCCATCCGGCGCATCGAGCAGGAACGCGGGGTGGTGGGCCTGGAGCAGGTGAAGATCGTCATGATCTCAGCCCTGGGGGATTTCTCCAACGTCAGCCAGGCCTTCGCCTCCGCCTGCACCAGTTACCTGACCAAGCCGATCCTGGCGGACAAGGTGCAGGCGGAGTTGGCCAGGCTCGGCTTCCGTGTTTAGGCTGCTGCTCCTGCCTGCCGCCTACCTGTACGCATCGCTTAACTGGGCCATCCTGATCAGCCGGCGGGTGCGCGGCGTGGACATCCGCCGGCTGGGCACCGGCAATCCCGGGGCGGCCAACGTCGGCCGGAATCTCGGGAAGGGCTGGGGCACCCTGGTCTATTTCCTGGACCTTTCCAAGAGCCTCGCCCCGTTGGCCGTCGGCAGGCTCTGGCTGTTTCCCGGCTCCGGGCCCTGGGACTACGCGGCCCTGGCGCTCACGGGGATCGCGGCCATCGCCGGGCACTGCCGCTCGGTGTTCTACGGTTTTCGCGGCGGCGGCGGCATCTCCACTTCCATGGGAGTGTTTCTCCTTTTCGTGCCGGCGGAGTTCCTGGCCTCCCTGCTGCTGGGCGTCGCAGTGGCCATGGGCCTGAGGGCCCGCGTGCGCTTCCCCCTGGGCCAGTGGACCCCCATCCTGTTCGTCACCCTTACCCCTTTTCTGACCCTGGCCCTGAACTGGGCGGTGAGGGTTAAGCTCTGGGGGCGGGTGACCCTGGGCGGCCACCCCTGGTGGGTGGTGGCGGGGATCTTCGCCACCTCGCTGTTCGTCCTGGCCATGAACCTGCGCTTCCTGGCGCGCAAGCTTGACGGAAGTGAGCCAGTATAGTATAATGCCTATATTCTTTTAAGGTCTTTTTCGACAGTAACTAAGGGGGGAATGTGCGCTTCACGGAAAAAGCGCAGGCCGAGCTGACCGAGGTCCTGAAGGAAAACAGCGGCAAGGTCCTGCGCGTGCTGTTCAAAGGCTATGGGTGAGGGGGGCCCAAGTTGGGCCTGGCTCTGGAAGAGCCTAACGACCAGGACGAGCTGCTGAGCGTCGACGGCATCGAGGTCCGCGTGGAAAAGCGGGCCGCGGGCTTCGCCGACAAGAGCGTCGTGGACTACATCGACTCCGCGTGGGGCAAGGGTTTCACGATCAAGCCCGCCTACGGGGACTGCTGCTGAGTTTTCGCGCGGCCGTCGGGGGTGTGTATCGCCCCAGGAACTCCAGGATCTGCTCCCGGTAGCCGCTTCTGCCTCGGGCTTCGTATTCCGCCAGAAACTCGTCGTAGGTGGACAGGATCAGGGCGCGCAGGCTCTGCTTGTAAGCCTCGGGCCTGGGCCAATCGCGGAACAGCCGGCCGACGAAATCCCGCACCTCCTCCCGGCGGAAGTCGGGGAAAAGCGCCGTCAGCAGGAAAAGGGTGGGCGCCACGTCCACCACGGAATGCTGCTTCACCAGCAGCACCGCCTCGGTGATCCGCTTCGCCTCCTCCCGGACCGCATCCAGAAATTCCTGGTTTTCCCCGGCCGAAAGGCCGTGGCGGCGCAGGATGTGGGCGGCGCCTATTTCATTGTGGCAGATCAACAGGATGTGCAGGCTGGGGATGCAGGCCAGGTGGGGATCCACCAGGTAGATGAGCGCGAAGTAGGGGTGCCTGGGCAGCGGGGCCCGGCGTGGTCGTGGTGGACTGGCAGCGCCGGTAGATCGCCCCCGCCTCCCGGTACAGCTGGAGTACCTCGTCCATGGAGCGGAGGATGTCGGGCAGGGCCGCCTTGCCGATGCGGTCGTAGAACCAGCGCAGGGTCTTGAACCAGAAGGTCATGTATCCCAGGTAGGCGACCACCTCGCGGGGGCGGAAGGGGATGTCCCGGTCCAGCGGATGCGAGAGGGTGGCCACCAGGCGCCGCCAGGGCCACAGCAGGCTGTGGTACTGGGGCAGGAAGAAGTGGTCCACCGCGTTCCCGATCAGGGCCAGCCAGCGCTTCACCAGGCGCCAGTCGCTGAGCAGCATGCGGGCGGCCTGCGAGGAAGGTATGGAGTGAATCATCAATCGCCGGCCAGGCTGGCGCGCAGCTTCTCCGCCCCCTGGCGGAAGGCCGCCGCGCTGTTGCGGTAGGGGAAGCCGACCACCACGCTCAGGCCGCCGTAGGCCGTGTCGTGCAGGAAGCTGGTCAGCAGTTTTAGATAGGCGTCGCGCATCAGCCCGCCGGCGGAGTCGCGGAACTGCAGGCGCTCCAGGTTGAAGGCCCGGACCACGGTGCTGACCTGGCGGAAAACCACGGGGGCCAGCAGCCGGACCAGCCTGAGGTAGCGGGCCCGGTCGGCGGGATCCTTTTCGATCAGGTTGCGGATCTGGCGCCGCCGGTCGCGCACCCTCTGGCCGCGGGAGTTGCTGCGGCGCGGCACCAGGCCGTTGACCAGGCGCACCACGGTGTCGGAGCGGAACAGCTTGTACAGGGCGAAGTAGAACAGCAGCACCCCGCCGGGGTTGACCAGGCTCCGGTCCCGGGAGGCCAGGCGGTTCAGGGCCACCAGCAGCCGGCCCAGCTCGTGGTCCAGCGCCCGGTCGGCCGGCGCCCCGGTCAGCCCCTGCGGCAGCCCGCGGTGCTGCAGCGACTCCTCCAGGTGGCGGATGATCCGGACCAGGGCCAGGCGCAGGGGATCCTGGCGCACGCGCTGGATCAGACGCAGGCCGGCCTGGCGCTGCTCCGGGCTGAAGGCGGGCGCCCCCGCGCCCGGCTCCTCCGAGGGCCGGCCGGCCAGGGTGGACAGGTACTCGCCGAGCCCTTCCAGGTACTCCTGCGGGTCCTCTATCCGCCGGTGGCGGCACAGGTAGCCCACCAGCAGGGGGACCAGCGCGCGAGGCAGGCTGGATTCGCCGGCCAGGCCGGCCAGGCGCTGCTCCAGCAGGTATTGCAGGGCGTCCAGCAGGAAGCGCTGGACGTTCCTGCGCGCCGAAGGGTTGCCCCGCAGCAGGTTGAGCGCCGGGTCCTCGGGCACGAAGGCCAGGTCGGCGACCCGGGCGGTCTCCCCGGGGTCCAGGCGCATCTCCTCCGGCACGTTGCGGTTGTAGTTGCCGGCCACGTCCGTGGGGTTGAACCCCGGGGGAGCCTCCGGCACGAAGCGATTGTGCCACAGCCGCACGTCCCGCCCCGGGTATAGGGCGAACAGGCGGCGCAGGTAGGCCCCGGCGGCGGCGTGCGCCGTGGGCTCGGGGTTGGTCACCAGCACCAGCAGCTTGATGAAGGGCAGGAAGGCCAGGTTCTCCTCGTAGGCGGAGCCCGCCGGCAGGTCGAAGATGACCAGGTCGTAGGCCCGGTTGAGCTCTGGGGCGAAGCGATGGAAGATCATCTCCAGCAGCCGCAGGCTCTCGCCCTTGCCCAGCTTGGGGGCCGGGAACAGCAGGTCCAGGTTGCGGAAGAGGGGCAGGGTGAAATCCGATAGGAGGCCGGCCTCCTCCAGGCGCCCGGCGCTCAGGGCGGACTCCGACTCGGCCAGGTCCAGCAGGCTGGCCACGTCGGAGAGGGGGTCCAGGTCCACCAGGGCGACCCGCAGGCCGCGCTGGCAGTAGTAGAGGGCCAGGTTCACTGCGGTGATGGTCTTGCCCACGCCGCCCTTGCCGGAGACGATGGCCACCGAGCGGGCGGCCAGCCTCTCCAGCTCCCCCCCGCTGCCCTCCCGCAGCAGTTCCTCCACCCGCCGCCGGGATTCCTCGGGTACGGCCTCCAGTTCGAGGGTCTGCTCCATGGCTGCCATTACTCCTTATATCGGCGGTTGTGGTCAAGAGTGAATCCGCTTCTATCGACAATGACAGTGAGAGTATGACGGGCGAAAATCGGCGCATTTTGATCGTGGACGACGAGCCCCGCATGTGCCAGAGCGTGCGGGAGCTGCTGGCCGACCAGGGCTGCCAGCTGGAATCGGCCGGCAGCGGTCGGGAGGCCTTGCGCCGCCTGGCGGAAGGCGGCTACGAGCTGGTCCTCCTGGACCTGGTGCTGCCCGACATGAGCGGGCAGGACGTGCTCGGCTTCATCCGGGAGCACCACCCGGAGCTGCTGACGATCGTGATCTCGGGGGTGAGCTCGGTCGACGCGGCGGTGGCGGCCCTGCAGCGCGGGGCTTACGACTACATCCGCAAGCCGGTGGAAGGGGAGGAGCTGCGCAAGCGGGTGGCCAATGCGCTGCAGCAGCGGCGCCTGACCCGGGAGAAGGCGGCCATCCACTGGGAGCTGGAGCAGTCCCAGCGCAAGTACCGCTACCTGGTGGAGAGCTCGCCGGACCTGATCTACACCCTGGACGAGCAGGGGCGGTTCACTTTCGTCAACGACGCCTTCGAGCGCCTCCTGGGGTACCGGCGCGAGGAGGTGATCGGGCGGCACTACTCGGAGATCGTCCTTCCACAAGATGTGGAGAAGTCGCGCTTCGTGTTCAACGAGCGGCGCACGGGCGGCAGGGCCGCCTCCGGGCTGGAGCTGCGCCTGCGCCACGGCCCCTCGCCCATGGAGCCCCCGGATTTCCCGGTGGAGGTCAAGGCGCAGGGCATTTACGACCGGGAGAGCGACCGCCAGGACAAGAACTTCCTGGGAACCTACGGGGTGGCCCGCGACCTGCGCGAGCGCAAAGCCCTGGAGCAGCACCTGCAGCAGGTGGAGAAGATGGAGGCGGTAGGCCGCCTGGCCGGGGGAATCGCCCACGACTTCAACAACTTCCTGGCCGCCATCGTGGGCAACATCGCCCTGGCCAAGATGCACGCCGACCCCGCCGAGGAAATTCATTCCCGCCTGCAGCAGATGGAGCGGGCCACCCTGCGGGCCCGCGACCTGACCCGGCAGCTCATCACCTTCGCCCAGGGCGGGCTGCCCATGAAGAAGGCCGGCCGCCTGGCGGAGCTGATCCAGGAGGCGGCAACGTTCGTGCTGCGGGGCTCCAGCGCGCGCTGCCGCTGTTTGTTCCCCCAGGACCTGTGGCCGGGGGAGTTCGATTCCGGGCAGATCACCCAGGTGGTCCAGAACCTGGTCATCAACGCCGACCAGGCCATGCCGGAAGGCGGCCTGATCAGCGTGCGGGGGGAGAACGTCACGATCGCCGAAGGCTACCCTCTGCCCCTCAAGCCGGGCCGCTACGTGCGGATCGCCGTGGAGGACCAGGGCTGCGGCATCCCGCCGGAAAACCTCTCCAAGATCTTCGATCCCTTCTTCACGACCAAGAAGAACGGCATGGGCTTCGGCCTGGCCACCTCCTTCTCGATCATCCAGAGCCACGGGGGCTACCTGACCGTGGAATCCACGGTGGGGGAGGGAACACGCTTCTACTTCTTCCTGCCCGCTGCCGGCGAATCCCCGCCGCCGACCGTGGAGTCCCCGGAAAGGCTGCATCGCGGCCGCGGGCGCATCCTGGTCATGGACGACGATCGCTTTCTGCAAGACGTGTACAAGCGTCTGCTGGAGCGGCTGGGCTATTCGCCGGTGATCGTGTCCGATGGCGCCCAGGCACTGGCTCAACTACCGACAGGCCCGGCAGGAAGGCCGGCCGTTCGCCGCCGTGATCATGGACCTGACCATCCCGGGGGGCATGGGCGGCAAGGAGGCCATCCGGCACCTGCTGGCCCTGGACCCGCAGGCCGTGGCCATCATCGCCAGCGGCTATTCCCGGGATCCGGTCATAGCCCGCTACCGCGAGCACGGGTTCAAGGACGTGATCGAGAAGCCCTTCAGCAACCAGCGCTTGAGCGAGGTGCTCTGGAGAGCGGTGCGCGGCGGCCGGCAGTCCCCCATCCTGCCCGGATAGAGGCCGCGTTACTCCTTGAGGCTCTGCTGATAGGCGTCGTAGCTCAGCAGGGCTTTCAGCTCCTCGGGCTTTTCCAGGCGCACCCGCGCGAGCCACCCCGCCCCTTGGGGATCCTCATTGACCGCCGCCGGCGAGTCGCTCACCGCTTTGTTGAGCTCCACCACCGCCCCGCTCACCGGGGCGGTGAGGTCGGCTACCGACTTCACGGATTCCACACGCCCGAAGATCTTGCCCTGGACGAACTTCTTGCCCACCTCCAGAAACTCGACGAACACGACTTCTTCCATCTGCTTCTGGGCATAGTCGGTGATCCCGATCCGCGCCGTCTGCCCTTCCACGGCGACCCACAGGTGATCCGCGGTGTACTTCAGTTCCTCTGGCTTCATCTGCTTACCTCCCCCGACTTGATTCCCGCTGGATTCTCCAACAGCGCTTTCAGCTCCGCCAGGAAAACCGCCCCCGTCGCCCCGTCGACCACCCGGTGGTCGCAGGACAGCGTCATTTTCATCCGCTTCCCGACCCCGATACTACCATCCCTCACCACCGGGGTCTCCCGGATCGCTCCCACGGCCAGGATCAGGGCTTGCGGCGGATTGAGGATCGCGGCAAACTCCTCGATCCCGTACATGCCCAGGTTGGTCAGCGTGAAGCTGCCCCCCATGCTTTCGCGGGGCCGCAGCCGCTTGGCGCGCGCCTTGGCCGCCAGGGCGCTGGCTTCCGCGTTGATTTCCGCGATGCTCTTCTTCTCGCAGTTGCGGACCACCGGCGTGAGCAGCCCCCCGGGCACGGCCACGGCCAGGCAGAGGTTGGCTTCCCCGTAATAGCGGATCTTCTCCTCCACGTACGACACGTTGCATTCGGGGTGCGCCACAAGAAGCTGCGCCACGGCCTTGAGCAAAAGGTCATTGTAGCTGATCTTCTGCTCCCGCGCGGCGTTCAGCGCGCCTCGCAGCTCGATCAGCTTCTCCACCTCCACATCCACGGTCAGGTAGAAGTGCGGGGCGGTGAGCTTGCTCTCGCTCATCCGCCGGGCGATGGCCTTGCGCAGCAGCGAGGCCTCCTCCTCCCGGTACTGCGGTTCGCCTCCTGCGTCACTCATCGGCCGGACTTCCCCTTGGCTGCCGCCTTGGCCTTCGGCTTCGAGGCGGTCTTCGGTTTCACCGCCTTGGCCTTCGGCTTCGCGGCGGCTTTCCTGCCTGCCGCGGCAGCCACCTTGCCCCGCCCTCCGGCCTTCAGCTCTTCCCGGATCGTGCGCATGATCTTGTCCACGCTCGGGATGTTCTCGGTCTCCAGCGGGAAGGCCATCGGCGGGGAAACGTCGTAGGCCGACAGGATGCGCACCGGCGACTGGAGGCTGGAGAAGCTGGTCCGCGTGATCTCGTGGCTGATGTGGCTGGCGAACCCCCCGGTGTACACCGCCTGGACCACGACCAGCGCCCGGCCGGTCTTCTTCACCGACCGGCTGATGAGCCCGATGTCCAGCGGCACCAGCGTCCGCGGGTCCACCACCTCCACGCTGATCCCATCCTCGGCCTGCAGCCTCTCGGCGGCCGCCAGCGTGCGGGACACCATGTTCGAGTAACAGACCACGGTGATGTCGCTTCCCTTGCGCGCCACCCGGGCCTCCCCGATGGGTACCGTGTACTCCTCGGTGGGCACCACCGCCTTTTCCAGGTAGACCCACTGGTGCTCGATGAAGAACACCGGGTTGTCGTCGCGGATCGCGCTCTTCAACAGCCCCTTCATGTCGTAGGCATTGGAGGCCGCGATCACCTTGATGCCCGGGAAGTGCGCCACCACCGACTCCAGGCTCTGGCTGTGCTGGCCCGCGTACCCCTTGCCCCCCCCGATCGTCGCCCGGATCACCAGAGGAATCGTGTACTGCCCGCCGAACATGTAGCGGGCCTTGGCCGCCTGGTTGCCGACCTGGTCCATGGCCTGCAGCACGAAATCGATGTACATCAGCTCCACCACCGGCCGCAAGCCCGCCATGGCCGCGCCGATCCCCGTCCCCACGATCGCCGATTCGCAGATCGGCGCGTTGAAGATCCGCTTGCGCCCGAACAGCTCCAGCAGGCCGAAGGTGGCCATGTAGGCCCCGCCCGCCTCCCCCACATCCTCCCCCCAGACGCACACCCGCTGGTCGCGGAGCATCTCCTCCATCAGGGCTTCGTTCACCGCGTGGCGCGCCAGGATCTTGCCTTCACTGTCCCGCGGGAAGATCCGCGCCTCCTTCAGCAGCTTCACCGTCTTGTACTTCTCCCTCCAGAGCCTCGCTGCTGGACTCCGCCCACATCCCATCCAGAATGCGGCGCGTGTCCGGGTCGCGGCTTTTCACCGCGCGCAGGGTCTGCAGCTCCACGTTCTTGCGCGTCCGGTTCCACTCCTCCTCCGCCTGGGCTTCCGTCAGGATCCCGTTCTCGATCAGCTGCCCCTTGAACCACTCCAGCGGATCGGTTTTCAGCCAGGCTTCCTTCTCGGCATCGGTCCGGTAGCTGGTCCCCTTGTCCTTGAAGTTGTGCCCCCAGTGCCGGTAGGTCTCCGCGTCGATCAGCACCGGGCCCTCCCCCTGCAGACACAGCTCTTTGGCCCGCCGCAGGGCCTCCCGCACGCTCAGCACGTTCATCCCGCAGATGGTCTCGGCGTGCATGCCCTCCTTGTTGTATCCCGCGCCCGCGCTGGGACAGGTGCTCGATGTCCGTCACCTCCCCCTTCTGCTGGCCCGTGTAGCCGTACTGGTTGTTCTCCACGAAGTAGATCACCGGCAGACCATGCTCAAACTGGGCCATGGTCGAGAAGTTCATCGACTCGTGGGCGATCCCGTTGTTCATCGCCCCGTCCCCCACGCAGCACACCACCACCCGCTTCTGCTCCAGCAGCTGCACCGCCAGCGCGGCTCCCGTGGCGATCCCCATGCTCCCGCCCACGATCGCGTTGGCCCCCAGGTTGCCCACCCCGAAGTGGGCAATGTGCATCCCCCCGCCCCGGCCCTTGCAGTACCCGGACTCCTTGCCCAAAAGCTCCGCAATCGTGCGGTAGATATGGTAGTCGTTGGCCGCCACTCGTATATCGCGGTACTCCTTCATGGGAAACTCGTTCTGCTCCGCGTCCTGCACGAACTCCTCAAGGCCGCCTCCTCCATCTCCAACAAGGCGAACAGTCCCTTGTTCACGCAGTGCCCGTGGCCCCGGTGGTTGCTGGTGATGTAGTCCTCCCGCGTGAGCACCGACATCGCCCCCGCCGCGGTGGCCTCCTGCCCCACGCTCAGGTGCGAGGTCCCCCGGTACTCGTAGCCCGCATAAGGCACGAAGCGCTTCACCTCCAGGTCGCGCACCATGTACTCCACGTTGCGCTGCAGCAGCATCGCCCGGTACAGCCCCAGCGCCTCCTCCCGCCCGATCAGCCCTCCCTCCAGCTCCTGGCGCAGCGTCGGGGTGTAGCGGAACAGCGTGATTTCCGGCATCTCCAGCTTGCTGGGCCGCGCCTCACAGGGCAATACGTCGTAT
>CAVTQG010000051.1:0-20006 GCA_963736785.1 uncultured Spirochaetota bacterium
GACTCTGGGTGGGCATTGAAAACGTGGGTAGCCACGGGGCAGAAAAAGGCCCTCCAAGTCGGTTAAGATGAGCGTGGACAAAACGACTCATCGACTGGGAGGGCTTTGATGAACGAGACGATAGTACACCAGCTGTTCGAGCTTTTCAAGGAGCAGTACGGATCTACGGTGGCAGATCCGGTCTCGGTGCTCGATGGCCAGCAAGACCTGCTGGCCTTCGTGATGGGGATCGGCCAAGAGTTGGAGCGACGTTTTTTCGAGGCTCTGGGCACCGGCTACCAGGGGACGCAGGTGGAGCGGGAGGGGGTGAGCTACCGGTTCAAGGGAAATCGCAAACGGGAGGTGCACGGGCTGTTCGGGAAGATCACGCTCAAGCGCGCCTACTACGTGGCGGGGGAGGGACGGACGCACAGTCCCCTGGACAGCCAGTTGTCGATCCGTGGGCACACCCCGGGGCTGCAGTACTTCCTGACGCTGTTCACCGGACAGATGGTCTACGAGCGAGCCTTGGAGCAGTTTCACCGGATCTTCCGACCCGAGGGGCGTGACGAGCTGTCGATGCGCAAGGCTTTGGACATGGATTACGAATTGGGCCAAGGGCTGGAGGGTCTGAGAGAACAGGAGATCCAGCAGGTGTATCGGGAAGATAAGCCTATCGCGAAGGTCCAGCCGATCGAAGGGATGATGGCCGTGTGCGTGGACGCGACGAAGGTTCGAGAGAAGCTGGGGAACAAGAGAACTCGCGGCAGCAGAAGGAGATACGAGATCGGGTTCAAGGACGCCAAGGTAGCGAGCTTCAGCGGCGTGCAGTGGGACCCTCGGCGGCGGGAGGCCAGCTGCGTATCCAGCAGCTACGTGGCCGCCGAGGAGGAAGCCGACGAGTTCTTCCAACGCATCTGGGTAGAGATGCAGCGACGAGGCGTCGATCCGGAGAAGCAGCCCCTGGTGTTTCTGGCAGACGGAGCGGAGTGGATCTGGAATCGCGTGCGGGACCTTAGGAATGACAACAGCGTGGAGATCCTGGACTTCTACCACGCCGCCGAGCACCTGTCGGACACCTGCAAGGAGCTGTATGGCGAGCAGACCCCCCGGTTCCACGAGAAGTACCGACGATGGCTGAAGGCGGTGTACCGAGGCAAGGCCAGCGAGGTGATTGTCGAACTGAAGGTGATCCTGAACGCCACTCGAGTCGTTCAGAAGCGCAGGATCCTTCGCAACCAGATCGACTACCTGAAAGACAATCTCCAGCGGATGAACTACCCGCGCTATCGTCGCCTGAAACTGCCCATCGGAAGCGGCACCGTGGAGAGCGCGTGTAAGAACGTGATCGGAAGCCGGATGAAGCTCGGAGGCATGACATGGTCCCCGAGGGGTGCCGATGGCATGCTGCACATCCGCAGCTCGCTGGAGAGCGGCCGCTTTGACTCAGATTTTCGGGCTCTCTTGGCCGCCTGAGGGCCTACCCACGAAATGGAAGCGCTCCCGGTGGCTCTTGACAACTCTACCCTTTTCGCTTTATTATGGACAATTAGGATACTATTTATCCATTTATACCAACATCCAGGGGGAACGAGCATGCAGTTTTCGGTCAGTATCGAGTACGCCATCCATGGCCTGATCTACCTGGCCCGCGCCGGCGGTGAAAAGACGGTTCTGCTCGCCGACATCGCCTCGTCCATCAAAGTTCCCAAGGAATACATGCGAAAAATCTTCCAGATGTTGACCCGCAGCGGCCTGATCGTGGGGCGGCGCGGCGCGGGGGGCGGGTACCGCCTGGCCCGCCCGGCCGAGGAGCTCAGCCTGCGGCAGGTCGTAGAGGCGGTCGAAGGCTCCCTGCCCCTGTATGGCTGCCTGCACATGCGCCGACATTGCGAATTGAGCCTGACCTGTCCCGTGCAGAAGGCCTTCGACGAGGCCCGCCAGAAGATGGCCGAGGCGCTGGAGAGTACCACGATTGCCGACCTGACCCGGGAGATCGCGGAGAACCGCCGCGAGCACTCCTGGCTCAAGGTGACCGCTTGAGAGCGCAAGGAGGGCTGACATGACCACTGCGAAGTTGATCGAGCTGAAGGGCTTGCACAGCGAGGAGCGCGAGCGGAAGCTGTTCGGCGCGCTGGACCAGGTGCGCACGGGGCAGAGCGTGCAGGTGAGCCTGGAGTTCAATCCGCTGCCCCTGGTCTACTCCCTCAAGGCCGGCGGCGAGTTCCGCGTCGAATACCTGCAGGAAGGACCCGAGACGTGGCTGCTCGAGCTCACCCGCTGGGCGCAGCCGGCCGAAAAACGGGAGCAGCTGAAGGAGCTGCTGCGCCAGGCTCGGCAGGGGACCTTGAGCGCGCAGGGCCAGGAGCAGGCCCGCGAGCTGCTGCGCGTGCTGGACGTGGCTACCCTGGCTCTGCTGGAGAGGGAGCTGGCCCGGGAGGGCATGAACCAGGCGGAGATCCGGGAGCAGCTCCAGAAGCTGCACCTGGAGGCGCTGGGCGACAGCCTGGCTTCGCGGCCCCTGCAGGTGCCCGGGCCCCATCCCGTGCGCACCCTGATGGAGGAACATCAGGCCATCCTGGCCGCTTTGAACTCCCTGGAGCAGTTGTGCCGGCGGCTCGAGGAGGCGCCTTCCTGGCAGGCCGCCCGCGGCGAGCTGTACGGCCTGCGGCAGGCGGTCGCGCTCTTGGAGCAGGCCGAAAGCCATTACCGCCGGGAGGAGGAGGTGATCTTCCCCCGCCTGGAACGCCTCGGCATCCTCGAGCCGCCCGCGCTCATGCGGGAGGACCACCAGCGCTTCCACCGCCGCAAGCAGCGCCTGGCCGCCCTGGCCGAGCAAGCCGCCCCGGCCGAGCAGGCCGCGGGGCCGCCCGACGGCCTGGACTTCGGGCTGTGGCGTTGTGAGCTGGTAGACCACGGGCAACAGCTGGTTCGCGAGCTGGCCAGCCACATCCTGAAGGAGGACAACGTCCTGTACCGCGCGGCCATGCAGGCCTTCAGCGGCGAGGACTGGGAACAGGTCAGGCAGGAAAGCGACGCGATCGGGTATTGCCATTTCACCCCCGAGGCCGGACCTCCGACGGTGGAGCTGGACATGCGCTCCGTGCCCCTCCTGGAGCGCCAGGCCCGGTTCATGTCCGCCTGGAAGCAGATGCCTGTCGGGGCTTTGCTGCGGCTGATCAACGACCGGGAGCCCAGGCCCTTGTACTACCTCTTCCAGGCCACCCAGCGCGGGCGCTTCGAGTGGTGCTACGAGAAGGAAGGCCCCGAGGAGTGGATCGCGGTGCTGCGCAAGCGTTAGGAGGCGGAGCGTGGATCACGCCTTCTGCCCAGGCTCCAAGCTCCTGCGCCAGCCCGTCCCCGAGCTGTTCCCCTGCCCCAACTGCGGCGCGGAGGTGGAGATCTGGAGCGATGAGTTCAGGCGGGCCTGCCCGGCCTGCCGAAAGATGGTGCTGCGCCCCGGCGGGATGAGCTGCCTGGAGTGGTGCAAGCAGGCCCGGCAGTGCGTGGGGGAAGCCGCCTACGAGGGCTGGGCGGCCGACCGCTGCGTGGGCCTGAAACAGCAGCTGCTGCAGGCCCTGCAGGAGCATTTCGGCCGGGACCTGCGCCGCATCCGGCATGCCCGCGCCGTGCTGGCCGAGGCCGAGGGCCTGGCGGTCCGCGAGGCCGCGGACTGGCACATCGTGGTTCCCGCGGCGCTGCTGCACGACATCGGCATCAAGGCGGCCGAGGAAAAATACGGCAGCACCGAGGAGCGCTACCAGGAGCAGGAGGGCCCGCCTCTGGCCCGGGCTATTCTGTTGAAGCTGGGCCTGCAGCTGCGCGACATCGACGAGGTGTGCGACATCGTGGCCCACCACCACAGCCCGCGGGCCCGGGACACGGCGAACTTCAAGGTGGTCTACGACGCGGACGGCCTGGTGAACCTCGGGGAGTCGGCGGCAGGTAGGCCGCGGGCCGAGCTGGAAGCCATGGTCCGGGAGCGGTTTCTCAGCGCGGCGGGCCGGCAGCCGGGCCGAGGAGCTCTTCCTCTCAGCCTGATCCTTCGTCCAACAGCGCCCGGGCCCGGGCCAGCAGGCTCTCCGGGGAGTAGGGTTTGGGCAGGAACTGGATGTCCCCATCCAGGAATCCATGTTCGGCGGACAGCTGGTCGGCATACCCGGAAATGAGCAGGACCCTCAGTCCGCGGATTCTTTCGCCCAGCCTCCGGGCCAGCTCGCGACCGTTCATACCCGGCATGACCACGTCGCTGATCAGCAGGCGCACTCCGGAGAGCTGCTCGTCGCCCAGGGCCAGGGCCTCCTTGCCGCCGGGGCAGGCCAGCACGGTGTAGCCCTGGCGGCTCAGGATCAGGCGGGTCATCTCGCGCACGGCCGGATCGTCCTCCGCCAGGAGGATGGTCTCCCTGCCGGTTGCCGCCCGCTGGCCCGGCTGGCCCGCGGGGGAGGCGGACGTCGGCTCCTGGGCCCGCGGCAGCAGGAGGCGCACCCGGGTGCCTTGCTTCAGGACGGAGCGCACCAGCACCTCCCCGCCGTGCTGCTTGACGATGCCGTAGACCATGGGCAGGCCCAGGCCGGTGCCCCGGCCCATCTCCTTGGTCGTGAAGAAAGGTTCGAAGATGCGCTCCAGGGTGGGGCCGTCCATGCCCGTGCCGCTGTCGCCCACTTCCAGGACTACGTAGGCTCCAGGGGCCAGGGCGGGGAGCTCCGGCGGCGGCCCCGCCAGGACTTCCTCCCAGGCCCGGATGGCCAGCCTCCCGCCCGCGGGCATGGCGTCCTGGGAGTTGAGAGCCAGGTTCATCAGCACCTGTTCCAGCTGGCCGGGGTCGGCGCGCACCGGAAGCGGCCCTTCGGGCAGGCTCACGGCCAGCTCGATGTTCTCGCGCAGGCTGCGCCGCAGGATGCCCTGGAAACCGCGCACCACTTTTCCCAGGTCCACGACCTTGAGCTCCAGCAGCTGCTTGCGGCTGAAGGCCAACAGCTGGCGGGTCAGGTCGCGCGCCCGCTCGGCCGCGTGACGGACCGCCAGGGCCATGTCGGCCTGCGGCGAGGTCTGGGGCAGCTCCGACAGCAGCAGGTCCATGTACCCGAGGATGGGCGTGAGCAGGTTGTTGAAATCGTGAGCGATGCCGCCGGCCAGGCGGCCAACCGATTCCATCTTCTGGGCCTGACGCAGCTCCGCCTCGAGGCGCTCCCGCTCGGCCTCGGCGCGTTTGCGCTCCCGGATGTCCCGGGTGATCCCATGGTAGCCGACGATCTCCCCGTCCGGCCCCTGGACCGGGGTTACGCTCACCTCCACCCAGACCTCGGCCCCGTCCCTGCCGGCCATGGGCAGCTGGTAATGGCCGGGCAGCTGGATGTTGCGGGAGGAGGCTTCCACCAGCTCCCGCCCGCCGGGAGGCAGGAAGTCGAAGAGCAGGCGCCCCTCCACTTCCTCCTTGGAATACCCCAGCAGGCGGATCACCGAAGCGCTCACGTAGGTGAAGCGGAATGAGGCGTCCTGGCGCCAGATCACGTCGCTGGAGTTTTCGGCCAGGAAACGGTATTTCTCCTCGCTCTCGCGCAGCGCATCCTCGGCCTGGCGGCGCCGGATGGCCATGGCCACCTGGCTGGAAACGAATTCCAGCACTTCCTGCTCGCTCTCCGAGTAGCGCTGGCCTTCCGTGTAACTCTGTACCGCCAGTACCCCGACCGTGGCCCCTTCGATCCGCAGCGGCACCCCCAGCCAGCTCACGCAGGCCGTCCCCTCGGGCTCCAGCTCCCCCCTGCGGGCCAGCTCGGACAGGCCTTCCTCGTCGGTGAGCAGCGGCCGGCCGGTGCGCAGCACGTAGGCGGTGATCCCCCGCCCCAGGGGCAGCCGGCCTCCCGCGGGAGGTTCATCCTTCTGGTCCACGAAGTACAGAAACTCCAGGCCGGCGGAGTCGACCTGGGCGATGAGCAGGTTGTCGGCGGGCATCAGGGAGCTGATGATGCGGTGGATGCGGGAGTACAGCTCCTGCAGGTCGTGAACCTCGGAGGCGGCCTCGGCGATGGCGTACACCGCCTGCTGGGCTGCGCGCGAGCGATTGCGGCTGCCCACGTCCCGCATGCGGCCCAGCGCCCGGACCACGGAGCCGGAGCCGTCCCGCAGGAACACCCCATAGTCCTGCAGCTCCGCGTACCCCCCGTCCTTGCGGCGGAAACGGTACTCCAGCTCGAAGGGGGCGCCCCGCCGCCTGGCCTCCCGGATGGCGGACAGGGTCGCATCCCGGTCCTCGGGGTGGATGCCCTCCTGCCAGGCCGTGAAGCCCATTTTCCGGAACTCCCGGAGGCTGTACCCGGTGATCTTCTGAACCGCTCCGGCCCATTGGATCTCGCCGCTGGCGATGTCCGAGTCGTACACCATCTGTCCGGTCTGCGCGGTGACGATCTGGTAGCGGTGCTGGCTGTCCTCGAGCTCCCGGATCGTGCGGGCGGAGGCGGCCAGTTCCCGCAGGATCAGAATCATCCCTCCCGGGTCCGCGGGCAGGGCGCCCGCCGCCGCCTCCACCCAAAGGGAGCGCCGGCCGGGAATAGCCAGCAGGCAGACGCTTCGTCCACGCGTCTCCTCGCGCAGCCTCCCCGCGTCCATCGGCCGTCCTCCCGCGGAGAGCAGTTCCCCCAGCGGCTTGCCCAGCACCTCTTCCGGCGGCCAGCCCGCCAGGGCTTGGGCCGCGGGGTTCCACAACCGGATGCGGCCCTCGGCGTCGGTGAGCAGCGCCGCATCCGGCAGGCAGGCCAGGAGTGCGGGAAAGTCGGGGGGCATGGCCAGCATCATAGCGCATATTGCAGAATTCGTTAAATGCCCCTATCATAGGCCCCAATTCCCGAAGCCACTGCGGAGGAGTTCCCATGAGCTTTGCGCCCCGGCTTACCGTGCTTTCCGACGAACAGGTCCACCTCATCCACCGCGCGGCCCTGGACATCCTATGGAAGACCGGAGTGCTGGTGAAAGCGCCGGCCGCCCGGGCGCTGCTGCGCCAGGCGGGAGCGGTCGTGGAGGAAGCGAGCATGATCTGCCGACTACCCGCCGACCTGGTCGAAGGCGCGCTGAAAAAGGCCCCCGCGGAGTTCACCGTGTACGCCCGCAACCCGAAGCACGACGTGCGCGTTTCCACGAAGGCTCTGCACTACGAGCCGATGATCGGACGCCTGAACTGCTTCGACTATGCCACCGGCAGGACCCATCGCACCACGCTGCCGGATGTGGGGGAGCTGGTGAAACTGGCCGACGCCCTGCCCAGCTATCACCTGCTGCACTCCGGGGCCATCATGCCGCAGATCGAGGGCGTGCCCATCCGGGCCACGCACGTGCACGGCTACCTGGCGTCGGTGCGCAACTCCTCCAAGGTGGTGAAAGCCACCTCCCGGGAACGGATCATGGCCGAGGACTGCCTGCGCATGGTGGCCGTGATCGCCGGCGGGGAGTCGGAGCTGAAGAAAAAGCCGTACACCTTCACCACGGACAACCCGGTGGCTCCCCTGCACCACGACCGCGATCAGATGGAGGGGGCCCTGGAGTTCGCCAAGTGGGGCCTGCCCATCGACGTGACGAGCGAGCCCCAGGCCGGGGCCACGTCGCCGGTGACCCTGGCCGGCCTGCTGGCCCAGCAGACCGCCGACGTGGTGAGCGGCATCAGCATCATCCAGCTGGCCAATCCCGGCAACCCCGTGTGGTACGGCACCTGCGGCTCGATCATGGACATGCGGGTGGGGCGCATCGCCATTGGCGCCATCGAGATGGGCCTGATCAACGTGGCCAGCGCCCAGATGGCCCACTTCTACGACATCCCGTGCCGGGGCACGGCCTCGGCCACCGACTCCAAGCCCCTGGACATCCAGGCCGGCTACGAGAAGACCCTGATCCTGACCATGGCCGTCCTGGGCGGGGTGAACAAGATCTTTTACCCGGGCACGATGGAAGGGGCGCTCACGGTCAGCAAGGAGAGCCTCGTGATCGACGACGAGATCGTCGGCGGCTGTACCGCGTGCTGGAGGGGATCGACGTCGAGGAGGCCACCCTGGCCGTGGATGTGGTGAACCAGGTGGGTCCGAGCGGTCACTACCTGGGCCAGCGACACACCATGCAGTTCCTCAAGCAGGAGCAGTTCATCCCGCCGCTGGGCGACCGGCTCACGCGCGAGAACTGGGGACGAGCCGGCAGCAAGGGCGTGGCCGACCGGGCCCACGAACGCGTCGAGCAGATCATCGCCGAGCACCAGCCGGACCCACTGGATGCCAAGGTCGAGGCCGAGCTGGAGCGCATCGTGCAGGAAGTGGAGGCGCGCGAGAAGAAGCAGTAGCAGCAGCAGCAGGCAACTGCAAAGCGCCTGAGCTTGAAAAGAGTACGAGAAGTCAGCTATCACGTCTTGCTCTATGACTTTTGGAGGGCACATGCCGACATTGAATTCCTGTACCTGAACCAGGCCGACATCAAGGAGACCGGCATCACCATGGCCATGGCCATGGAGGCCGTGGAGGACGCCTTTCGCCTGCACCACCAGGGCAAGACGATCCTGCCGCCAAGACCGTGCTGGACCTGGACGAGCGGGAGCGCGGGCGTGGCAATGCGATGCCCGCCTACGTGGGCGGCGACTATGAGGTCTTTGGCATCAAGTGGATCTCCGGCTTTCCCGAAGAACCCGGCGCGGCACGGGCTGCCGCGCGGCATCGGCCTGTTCATCCTCAACGACTCGTGGAAACGGGCGTGCCCCTGGCGGTCATGGACTGCACCCTGCCTCAGCGCCATGCGCACCGGTGCGGTCACCGGCGTGGGCGCCAAGTACTTGGCGCGGCGCGACGCCAGAGTGGCTGGCCATGATTGGCGCTGGCGTGCAGGCGCGCACCCAACTGCAGGCACTGCAGGTCGGTCCTGCCGGGACTGAAACAGGTGCGTGTTTACGACGTCCGCCACGAGGCCGCCGAGAAGTATCGCCGCCGATGACGCTCGAGCTGGACCTGGACGTCCGCGCCGTGGACAGCCCCGAGCGAGCCGTGCGCGGGGCCGACGTGGTGGTCACGGTGACGGTCGCCGATGAGCCCATCGTCAAGGACGCCTGGATGGACCGGGCAGCTACTTCTCTGCGGTCGGCTCCTACCAGGAAGAGGAGTTCGCGGTGGTCGCCAACTCGGACAAGGTCTTTGTGGACGGCCTGGAGCACGTCCTGCACCGCGGGACGCCGGTGGTCGCGCTGATGGTCACGCGGGGCACGCTGGACGGGAGCAGGTGCGAGCTGGGCGCAGTGGTCTGCGGCGATCAGCCGGGGCGCAAGGACCCGCGGCAGCGCATCTTCTTCTCGCCCATCGGCATGGGCATCGAGGACGTCTGCCTTTGCTACCGGGCCTACAAACTGGCCGCGCGAAAAGGGCATCGGCACGCGCCTTGAGACCGTGCTGCTAGAAGAACTGCAGAAGGTAGAAACGACATGGCTAATGCAGAACAGATCTACGCCAACATGCAGGCGGCCATCGAGAACTATGACGCCGAGGCCGCCGTCGGCCGCCGCCAAAGAGGCAGTCGCGGCGGGCCTGGACCTCCTGGAGGCCATCGAGAAGGGATTTGCCGGGCCGATCCGTGAGGTCGGCGAAGCCTTCCACCGCATGGAGATCTTCCTGCCGCAGCTCGTGCTGGCCGCCGACGCCATGAAGGCCGGCGTGGCCGTGCTGGAAGAGGCCATCAAGGCCAGCGGTGGCAAGTGTCCAGAAAGGCGTGGTCATCATCGGCACGGTCGAGGGTGACATCCACGACATCGGCAAGACCGTCGTGGCGGCCATGCTGCAGGCCAACGGCTACGAGGTGCACGACCTGGGCGTCGAGGTGCCCGCCCCGCGCTTTCTCCAGGCGGCCGCAGGCAGACACGCGCGACGTCATCGGCCTGTCGGCCCTGCTTTCCACGACCATGCTCTTCCAGCGCGACGTGCTCGAGCTGCTGCGCAACAAGGGGCTGAAGGAGAAGTACTTCGTGGCCGTCGGCGGCGCCCCCGTCACCCAGGCCTGGGCGGACCAGATCGGCGCGGACGCCTACGCCCGCGGCGCCTACGAGGCGGTGCAGATGCTGGAGGCCAACCGGAAGAGGTGGGCGAAGTGAACCTCAAGGAAATCGCCAGGCGGGCCGAAACCGGCCCGCTCGTGCAGGCCAATGACTTCCTCCTGCAGCGCGTCTCGACCAACGTGCTCAAGCTGCAAAAAGAGTTCGACGTGCGGTGGGACGGCAAGACGCTGGTCAACCTGGACGACGAGCTGGCCGACCGCTGCTGGCAGGCCGGGAAGAAGCTGCTCCTGACCACGGGGCTGTTCAGCATGAACTCCAGCCGGGTGATCGAGTTCTCCGCCGAGGAGGTGGAGGAGGCCCTGCGTTTCGCCCCGCAGCGGCGTGCCCATGGGCCAGGGCAAGGAACTCAAGTCGGCCCACCACCGCGGCGTGGAGGACCGGCGTCCCCCCTTCGTGTTCTGCGGCCCGTTCAACGCGGACACCTCCGAGGAGATGTTCGTGAAGTTGAACGAGGCCTTCGCCCAGGAGCGCCTGGTGGACGCCCTGTTCTTCCCCGGCTACCTGAAAAAGCTGGACGGGCTGATGTTCCGCCCCACCTCGGGAATGTCCAGCCGGGCCGCCGTGCTGTACGGCCAGTGGTCGCGCGAGGCGGTGCGCCGGGCCGGCCGGCCCGGCCTGCCCATCGTAGGGCACGCGGTCATGGCTCTGAACGAGATCGCCTGCACCAACGAGGCCTGGGGGCTGCGCTAGACGGACCCCCGCGCCATGGTCCTGATCTCGGAGCTGCAGGTCGACGACGTGACCCTGACCCGCCTGGCCTACTACCGGGCCTACGGCTGCCCCATCTACGTGGCCTTCACCCCGCTGGTCGGTGGCTACGGTGGGGGCCCCGCGGGCACGGCCATCACGGCGGTCGCCTCCTTCCTCGCCTCGATCCTGCTGGGCGGGGAGATCGTGCACATTGGGCCCCAGCACCTCAAGTTCAAGCAGCAGACCAATAACCACTCCCTGTTCCTGGCCAGCCTGGCCAACCAGGCGGTCAACCGCAACAGCCGGATCGTGGCCACCACCAGCCACACCACCTCAGGTCGGCCGGGCTCCGCCCAGTACGCCCACGAGTTCTCCGCACTGGCGCTGGCCTCGGTGGTGAGCGGCACCAATGTGAGCGGACCCCGGCCGGCCGAGCCGCTGGGCTTCAACAACGTCAGCCCGCTGATGGGGCGCCTGTTCGCCGAGGTGGCCCACGCCGCGGCGGGCCTTACCCGCGGGCAGGCCGCGGCGGTCGTGGCCCGGCTGTACGAGCTGTACAAGGAGCGCATCGATCTGGAGAAGGCCCCCAAGGGGGAGGCCTTCGAGCGGCTGTACGACCTGGAGTCGCTCACCCCGACCGCCGAGCACCGCCGGCTGTACGACGGGCTGAAGAGCGAGCTCCTTCGCCTGGGGGTCCCACTGGCCTGACCGACGGCGCGAGAGCCCGCAGCCGGCGGCGCGGCGAAAATATTTCTTTGATTTTTATTGCAATGCCGGGGTGCGTGGTTTATATTAGCGCTTAAATTGCACTTGACCCGGGTGGTCAAGCCGGAAGCGGGCCTGTGCGCGAGGAGGATTTTCTGAGTTGGAAAAGCCATTCCATCGCTTCGGCGCCGCCGCGGCCGTGCCCCTCTTCGATGGCAGCATCGAGGCCGGTGGCGGTGCTTTAGTTCTGCCCCTCCGCAAAAGCTTCAATCATACCGAAGCGCTCCGTGACGCGTCCCTCACCGAGGGAGGTGGTGGGTTCGGTGAAGGCCGCAAAATAATTGGTTATTTTCTATTGACATTAGGGGCGAAATACATATATTGAGCGCACTTTTATGAATTCCAAACTTGGAGCAGGAGGTTCCTAGCGGAAAGAAATGAAGAATACCCTCATTCTCCCGGGAAACCGGAGCTGGGTCGCCCCGGCGCGGGTTTCCGAAGGCATTCTTCTTGGAAACAGAATTCCAAAAGATTTTTTCGTAACCGAGGGGACCGGCCAGAGCGACATCACGGTGCACGCCGGTTCCTACCACCTGGCCTTGCGGGATGCGGGGATAGAGATGTGCAACATCATGACCTATTCCTCCATCCTTCCCGCCGTAGCCAATGAAATCGCCAAACCCCAACGGCTCGTCCACGGTTCGGTCATGGAGACCATCATGGCCGTGGCCACCGCCAATGCGGGCACCCGGGCCACCGCCGGCATCACCTGGGGCTGGTTGTTCGAAAAAAGTACGGGAGAGCGGCACGGCGGGCTGGTGTGCGAGTACAATGGCTCGCTCCCCGAGGCCGAAGCCGCCAGCCAGCTCGAGGACAGCCTGCAGGAGCTGTATATCAACGGCTACTGCGAGGACTTCGAGCTGGAAGGCACGCGCCTGCACATGCGCAGCTTCGTGCCCGAGAAGCGCTTCGGCACGGTTCTGGTCAGCCTCTGCTTTCTGAACTACCTGTGGCCGGTGCTGGGCAGCGCCGGCGACCTGCTGAGCTGATGAAAGACTTCTCATGAAGGGCTTCGGCGACCTGCCGGAGCCCTTCGGCGACCCCGCGCGGGCCCGGGTCGCCGTCGTCCCCGTGCCATACGACGGCACCAGCACCTGGCTGAAGGGGGCGGACCGCGGCCCGGAGGCGATCCTCGACGCCTCCGCTCACCTGGAGCTCTACGACATCCAGACCGGGACCGAGCCGTACCGACGCGGCATCCTCACCGACGAGCCGGTCCTGGAGGCCGGCTCCCCGGAAGCCATGGTCGGGGCCGTCGAGGCCCGCGTCGCCGGCCACCTGCGGGAGGGGCGCTTCCCGGTGGTGCTCGGCGGGGAGCACTCGGTGAGCATTGGGGCCATGCGCGCCGCCGCCGCGCGATACGGATCGATCAGCTTCCTGCAGCTGGACGCCCACGCCGACCTGCGCCCGGAGTACGAGGGCAGCCGCTGCAACCACGCCTGCGTGATGGCCCGCGCGCGCGAGCTGGGCCCCATCGTGCAGGTGGGCATCCGCTCCCTGGACGCCTCCGAAAGGGCGGGCCTGGACCCGCGGCGGGTGTTCTACGCCGAAAGCCTCGCGGGGCCGGCGGGGCTGGGCCCGGGAGGTGGTGCGACGCCTCTCCCGCCGAGGTCTACCTGACCCTGGACCTGGATGTCCTGGACCCCTGCTTCATGCCCTCCACGGGCACCCCGGAGCCCGGAGGCCTGGGCTGGTACGAGGTCCTGGAGCTGGCCGCCCTGGTCTGCCGCCGGCGGGAGCTGGTGGGCTTCGACGTGGTGGAACTGGCCCCCTCAGACAACCGGGCCCCGGATTTCCTGGCCGCCAAGCTGGTCTACAAGCTGCTGGCCTACCGCTTCCAAGGAGAAAAACCATGAGCAAGAAGGAATTCCTGGCGAGCCCGGTGGAACACGTGGACATCACCTCCTTCGACGCCCGGCCGATCATCCGGGCCATGGGGGCCATGTCCTTCAGCGCCCGGGAGACCTCGCGCGCCGCCGACGTTCTGTCGGCCATGGTCCGCGACCCGGAATGCAGCATCATCCTGACCATCGCCGGCTCGGCCGGCGCGGCCGGCTGCCTGGCCGTGTTCGCGGACCTGCTGCGCTACAACCTGGCCGACGCGGTGGTGGCCACCGGGGCGGCGGTCGTGGACATGGACTTCTTCGAGGCCCTGGGTTTCCGGCACTACCAGGGCACGCATCAGGCCGACGACCGGGAGCTGCGCCGCAACTACGTCGACCGCATCTACGACACCTACATCGACGAGGAACAGCTGCAATCCTGCGACCGGGCCATCAAGGAAATCGCCGACAAACTGGGCTCCGGGGTGTACTCCTCCCGGGGCTTCATTCGGGAAATGGGCAGGTACCTGGCCGGGGGGGCCGCCAGGAAGAAGGGCAGCCTGGTCCAGACCGCCTACGAGCTGGGGGTGCCGGTGTTCTGCCCGGCCTTCTCCGACTCCAGCGCCGGCTTCGGGCTGGTGCTGCACCAGAACGAGCGTCCCGAAGCCCACGTGGCTATCGACTCGGTGCGCGACTTTCGCGAGCTCACCCAGCTGAAGATCAAGGCCCGCACCACCGGGCTGTTCATGATCGGAGGTGGGGTGCCGAAGAACTTCGCCCAGGACACCGTGGTCTGCGCCGAGGTGCTGGGGCAGGAGGTGCCCATGCACAAGTACGCGGTGCAGATCACCGTGGCCGACGCGCGCGACGGGGCCTGCTCCAGCTCCACGCTGAAGGAGGCCGGCTCCTGGGGCAAGGTGGACGTCGGGCAGGAGCAGATGGTCTTCGCCGAGGCCACCACCGTGCTGCCCCTGATCGCCAGCGCGGTCTACCACCAGGGCGACTGGAAAAAGCGCCCGCGCCGGGAGTTCGCGAAGCTGTTCGAATAGGCCGGCTAGGGCTACTGCTATTTCGGCAGGTGCCGCCGGGCCGACTGCACCGTGTTGTACAGCAGCATGGTGATGGTCATGGGCCCCACCCCGCCGGGCACCGGGCTGATGGCCGCGGCCTTGGCCGCCACCTCTTCGTACCGGACGTCCCCCACCCAGCGGAACCCCTTGGGACTGGTGGGGTCGTCGACCCGGTTCACGCCCACGTCGATGACCACCGCCCCCGGCTTCACCATGTCGGCGGTGACGAACTCCGGCTGCCCGATCGCCGCGATCAGGATGTCCGCCTGCCGGGTCACGGAGGGCAGGTCTTTGGTGCGGGAATGGCAGATGGTGACCGTGGCGTCCGCGTTCTCGGCCTTCTGCACCAGCATGTTGGCCACGGGCTTGCCCACGATGTTGGAGCGGCCCACCACCACCACGTGCCGGCCGGAGGTCTTCACCCCGGAGTAGGCCAGCATCTTCACCACCCCGTGCGGGGTGCAGGGCAGGTAGGCCGGGTCGCCCACCATCATCTTGCCCAGGTTCATGGGGTGGAAGCCGTCCACGTCCTTTTCGGGGTCGATGAGCAGGAGCACCTTCTTCTCGTCGATGTGCTTCGGCAGGGGAAGCTGCACCAGGATGCCGTGGATTTTCGGGTCGGCGTTGAGCTTGGCCACCAGGGCCAGCAGCTCCGCCTCCGGGGTGTCCTTGGGCAGGTTGTGCTGCTCCGAGTAGATGCCGATCTCGTGGGCGGCCTTGTTCTTGTTCTTCACGTACTGCTGGGAGGCGGGGTTCTCCCCCACCAGGACCACCGCCAGCCCCGGGGTGACCCCGTGTTTCTCCTTCAGGGCCTTGATCTCCAGCCCCAGCTCGCCGCGGATTTGGGCCGCGATCTTGTTCCCGTCGATAACCTGCGCTGCCATGCTCACCTCCGCGTACCATCATGCCCCATCCGCACGGCGGCGCGCAAGCATTTCCCTTGCCAAACCCGGGCATCCCTGCTACGATCGGCGCCATGGCAAAGGGCAAGCTCATCGCGGTGGGCGAAAACATCCACTGCACGCGCATCTACAAAGTCGGCGGCGAGTTCGTCAAGGAATCACCCGGCAGCGGCTGGGCCATCGTGTACAAGGACGCCGGCCAGGAGAAGCGCCTGCCGGTTCCCAAGAGCTTCCAGGAGAGCGGGGACTGGGCGGCCGGCAAGGTCAAGCACGCGGCGGTCGGCATCTGGCAGGGGCTGTACGGCGACTCCGCGGGGCAGAAGGCCGGCGTGGAATACCTGGCCTACATGGTCCGGGCTCAGGAGGCGCACGGCGCGCACTTCCTGGACCTGAACGTGGACGAGTTCAGCACCGAAATCGAGGAGCGCCGGAAAGTGGTGCAGTGGGCCGCCAAGGTGCTGCAGAAAACCTCTTCCGTGCCCCTGAGCATCGACTCCTCCAACGTGGAAATATTGGAGCACGGCCTTGCGGCCTGCGACCGCTCCAAGGGCAAGCCCATGGTGAACTCCGTGTCGCTGGAGCGCAAGGAAGCGGTGCGCGCAGCCGCGGCAGCCGGGGCGGCGGTCATCGCGGCCGCCGGCGGGGAGAGCTCCATGCCCACCAACAAGGAGGAGCGGGTGGCCAATATCGACCGCCTCCTTGGCCTTCTAACAAAAGAAGGGATGAGCCTGGGGGACGTCTACCTGGACCCCCTGGTGTTCCCCGTGTCGGTGGACCCGGGCAACGGGCGCCTGATCCTGGAGAGCGTGGAGGAGCTGCGGAAGATCTACGGCGCGGCCATCCATTTCGCCCCGGGCCTGAGCAACATCTCCTACGGCATGCCCAACCGCAAGCTGATCAACCAGGTGTTCACCCGGCTGTGCGTGCAGCGCGGCCTGGACGGCGGTATCGTGGACCCGCTGCAAATCAACGACGCTGCGCTGGCCAAACTGGATGAGGGTTCCGAGTCCTTCCGCCTGGCCCGCGCCTTCCTGCTCGGGGAGGACCAGTTCGGCATGAACTACATCACCGCGGTCCGCGCCGGCCGGCTCTAAGTGACGAATACGACTATCTTTGTCAAATTCCTAATATTTTTCCCATAAATGTAGACAGAATTACCAAAACCGGCCCCCTTGGTTCGATATAATGGAGCGGAACAGGCGGAGGTACATGAGCAGATACCTGATACTCGGGGGGGGGATCAGCGGCTGCACGGCCGGCGCCGAGCTGGCCGGTCTCGGCCACCAGGTCACCATCCTCGAGCAGGCCGCCCGCTTCGGCGGCAAGCTGCTGGACTATTGCTGCAAGGCAACGGACGCCTGCAGCCGCTGCGGGGTCTGCGTGGCCGCCAGCCAGCTGGCCCGGGCGGCGCGGCAGGAGCGCCTGCGCATCGTGCCCGGCGCCGAGCTAAAGGCAGTCCGGCGCGGCGAAGGCTTCACCGTGCAGGCCACGCGCGCCAACCCCTCCATCGACCCGGGCCGCTGCGCGGACTGCGGCGCCTGCCTCAAGGCCTGTCCGCAGCGCGCAATCAGCCGGCAGCAGAAGGCGGAGCTGGTCCAGTACGTGGTGGACTACGCCCGCTGCCGCCTGCACCAGGGCGGGGCCTGCGACCGCTGCCTGCAGGCCTGCCCCGCCGGGGCGATCGCCTCGGGGAGCTCCGCCGAAAGCGAGCTTCGCCTGAAAGCCGACGCGCTGCTCCTGGCCACCGGGCACCAGCCCTACGACGCCGCCCGCAAGATCCGCCTGGGTTACGGCCGCTTCCCCGGCGTGCTCACGGGGGCCGAAGCCGAGGAGCTGCTGACCCGCCAGGAGTCTTTGGGCGGCGCCAGCGGGGCCAGCGTTGCTTTCGTGCAGTGCGTGGGCTCGCGCGACCCCAAAGAAGGGAACAACTACTGCTCGGCCGTGTGCTGCGCCTACGCGCTGCGCCTGGCACGCCTGCTCAAGCACCGCGATCCCCGGGCCGAGGCGGCCGTTTACTACATAGATCTGCAAAACTTCGACAAGGCCTTCACGCCGCTGCGCGCGGAGCTGGAGGCCTGCGGGGTGCGCTTCCTCCGCGGCGTTCCCTTCCGCGTGGAGCAGCTCTCCACCGGCCGGCTCCAGCTCTACTTCGAGAGCCCGGACGGGCAGGAGAGCGTGGCCGAGCACGACAGGGTGGTCCTGTCGGTGGGCATCCGGCCCGAGCCGAGCACCGCCGGCCTGGCCGGGCTGCTGGGGCTGCCGCTCAACGCCCACGGCTTCCTGGGCTCGGCCAATCCCGCCGAGCAGGTCTGGGCCTGCGGCACCTGCCTGGAGCCGCAGAGCATCCCCGACAGCATGGCCTCGGCGCGGGCCGTCGCGCTGGAGATGGCCGGGAGGGGCGCATGAGCAAGAACGGAAAGGCCGTCGGCGTGGTGCTGGCCTGCGGCAGCCGCTTCACCGCCAAGGAGCGGGAGCGCATCGCCGGCCGGCTGGGTTCCGCTCTACTCGTAGAGCCTTTCGGTTCCACGGGGCAGCTGCCCGCGCTGGCCGCAAAAATCGCCAAGCGCCGCTTCGGCCGGGTGCTGCTGGCCGGAATCGCCCCGGCGGGGGGCGGAGCTCCTGGCCGCCCTGGCCCGCCAGGCCCGCCTGCCGGCCGCCGCGGTAGCGGGCGTGGACCTGGGCCCGGCCCTGGCCTCCCGCGGCCGCGTTCAAGAAGCCCTGCGGGCCATCCAGAAGGGGCTGGCCGCCCTGGCGGAGATCCCCACCATCGAGCGCCGCAGCCTGGCCCTGGAGCCGCGCGTGCTGGTGGTGGGCGCAGGCCGGGCGGGCCTGGAGGCCGCGGCCGCGCTGCGCGCCCTGGGGCACCCGGTCACGATCGTGGAGCAGGCGGACGGCACCGCGGACCGCACGGCGGTTGCGGGCGCCACGCTGCTTGCCGGCAGCAAGGTGCGGCACGTGGAAGGCCAGGTCGGCGGCTTCGCGGTGACCGTGCGCACCCCCACCGGGGACCGGCGGGTGGCCTGCGGGGCGGTGCTGCTGGCCTCCGGGGTCGGTCCCCGCACCCGCCGCCGGCGCGGCTCCCTATGGCACGGCCGGCGTGCTGCCCTTGGACGAGCTGGAGGCGGCCGTGGCCCGGCTGCCCCGCCGCCGCGGCGTGCGCTCCGTGGCCCTGGTCCTGGACTGGCGCCTGGACGAAACGCAAGGCTCCACCGGGAGGCTCTGGAGCTGGCCTTGAGGCTGCAGAAGGAAAGCTCGCATCAGGTGCATCTGTTCTGCCGCGACGTGCGCGTGGCGGCCATGGAGCTGGAGGAGCTGTATGACCGGGCCCGGCAGGCCGGGGTGGACATCGTCAAGTTCGAGGGCCAGCGGCCCTGCGCGCCGCGGGAAAGGCGGTGGCCATCGACTTCCGGGACGCGATCCTGGGGCTGCAGGTGAGCCTGGAGTGCGACCTGGCCGGGGTGAGCAGCTACGGGGTGCACGGCGCCGCGGACCCGGAGCTGGCCCGTCTTTTCGGGGTGAGCCTGGATGCCCTGGGGCAGATGCAGGCCAACAACATCCACCTGTTCCCCGGCGAGACCAATCGCCCGGGCGTATTCGCGGCCGGGGCCTGCCGCGGGCAGTTCTACCTGCCCCGCATCGAAAGCGAGGCCCGGGCCACGGCTCTGGCCGTGCACCAGCTCCTGGCCCCCGGGGTGATGGAAGTGGAGCTGGCCCAGCCGGTGGTGGACGAGGACAAGTGCGCTCTTTGCCTGACCTGCGTGCGCAGCTGCCCGCACGGGGCCATGTACGTGGACCGGGCCAAGGGCGCGGCGGCCAGCGCTCCGGAGGCCTGCCGCCGCTGCGGCATCTGCGCCGCGGAGTGCCCCGCGAAGGCCATCACGCTGCCGGCCTGGTCGGAGCAGGCCGTCTTGAGCCAGGTGAGGTGACATGGAGAAGAATCTCAAAAGAAAATCGTCGCCTTCTGCTGCGAAAACTCCGCCCTGAAGGCGGCCGAGTCCCTGAGCGACCCGGAAGCCCTTGCAGCGGTGGAGCTGGTGCGGCTGCCCTGCACGGGCAAGAGCGAGACCGGCCTGCTGCTGGCCTGCCTGGAGCGGGGGCACCCCGGGGTGCTGGTGCTGGGCTGTCCGGCGGACAACTGCAAGTTCCTGGTCGGCAGCACCCGGGCGAACAAGCGGGTGCAGACGACCCGCCGGCTGCTCGAAAGAGGCGGGATTGAGCGAGGAGCGGGTGCGCATGGAATTCGTCTCGTCGGTGGACGGTCACCGCCTGGCGCGGATCGTGCGCGACATGCAAGAGCGCTTGGGCGTTGGAGGTAGAGTATGATCACGGCTGTCCAGAAACCTTCGCCGACATCCAGGCCATGGTGCAGGGCTACGCCAACCTGCTCGTGCTGGGCTGCGGCACCTGCGTCACGGTCTGCATGGCCGGCGGGGAGAAGGAGACCGCGATCCTGGCCTCCACCCTGCGCCTGGCCAACCGCGAAAAAGGCGTGAAGAATGCAGGTCACGGAGGACACCATCGAGCGGCAGTGCGACCGGGAGTTCTTCGACACGGTGCGCGACAAGGTGGAGGCCGCCGACGCGGTGCTCTCGCTGGCCTGCGGGGTGGGCGTGCAGTTCGCCAGCGAGGCGTTCCCCGGCAAGCGCGTGCTGCCCGGGCTGGACACCCGCTTCTACGGCGCCACCGAGAAGCAGGGGGTCTGGGGCAC
>CAVTQG010000052.1:0-50900 GCA_963736785.1 uncultured Spirochaetota bacterium
CGCTGGCCTCCCGCCCGCGCGCCCGCAAGCTGCTGCAGGTCTCCGCCCTGCTGTCCCCGCTGATCGGACCGGTGTTCGAGAGCAACGAGAACAACACCTTCGTGTACTTCGTGGGCGACAAGGAAAGCCCGGTCACCCGGGCCTTCCCCAACATCAACCTGGCGGAGTACCTGGGCGAGGCCCTGGATTTCCTGTTCTGGCGGGACTTCTTCCAGGACAACGTGCAGCACTGGGAACGCTACTACCAGGACCAGGACCTGCGCGCAGCGGGTGAAGGCCCAGGTCGGCTCGCCGATCACCTTCGACCCGCCGTACGAGGACGCCGCCGGGCAGGGCAAGATCATCACCCTGTTCTACCCCCTGTGGGACCGCAAGGCCGACCGCTTCGCCGGGGTGGTGGCCGCCGACGTCTCCCTGGCCAAGATCGTGGAGAACGTCCTGTCGGTGCATGTGGCCCAGACCGGCTACGCCGTGCTGCTCAACGGCAAGGGGGAGATCGTGGCCATGTCCGAGAAGGCGGAAGGCCAGCTGCGGGTGAAGGTCGAAGAGATCCAGCGCAACGGCCTGAAGTACTACTACCGCTCCCTGGCCACCTCCGCGGACAGCGGCATCCAGGCCAGCTACCGGCAGATCCTGCAGGAGGACAGCGGCTTCCACAGCGTGCGCATGGACGACGGCTGGAAACCACATCCTGGTGTTCGCCAGCCTGGACCCCATCAACGACACCCAGTACGGGCGAGGACCGCTGGAAGATCCTGATCAACGTGCCGGAGCGCGAGATCCTGGCCACCCTGTTCGACACCCACCAGGCCATCACCGCCCAGAACTCCCGCTCCATCCTGCTGGCCCTGGCCTTCGTGGCGGGCATGGTCATCGTGGTCATCGTGTCCACCTTCTTCATCGCCGGCACCATCACCAAGAGCATCGGGCAGCTGTCCCTGGCCGCACAGAAGATCTCGCGCAAGGACTACGACATCGACCTGGACATCCGCTCCCGCGACGAGATCGGCCAGCTGGGGCGGGTGTTCACCTCCATGAGCCGGGAGATCAAGGGCTACACCGAACACCTGGAGGACATGGTCAAGGAGCGCACCGAAAAGCTGCAGCAGGCCCTGAAGGAGATCTCGGTGCTCAACGAGCCGGCTGCAGGACGAGAACCTGCGCATGAGCGCCGAGCTGGACGTGGCCAAGACGGCTGCAGCTCATGGTGCTGCCGGGGCACCAGGAGCTGGCCGCCATCCCGGACCTGGACATCGCCTGCCAGATGAGCCCAGCCGACGAGGTCGGGGGCGACTACTACGACTGCTTCAAGTCCAACGGCTCGGTCAAGTTCGGCATCGGGGACGTGACCGGGCACGGGCTGTCGGCCGGGCGTGATCATGATCATGGCCCAGACGGCCATCAAGACCGTGGCCCTGATGGGCGAGCTGGACATGAAGCGCTTCCTGTCCCTGATCAACAAGGTCCTGTACAGCAACATCGTGCGCATCCGCGAGGACCGCAGCATGACCCTCTCGCTGATCGACTACCGCGACCGCACCTTCACCGTCACCGGGCAGCACGAGTCGCTGATCGTCTGCCGCCGGGACGGGAAGATCGAGCTGACCGACACCGCGGACCTGGGGCTGTTCCTGGGCTTCGAGCCGGACATCAGCCGCTTCGTCGACGAGACCAAGGTCAGCGCTCGAACCCGGCGACACGCTGGTGCTGTACACCGACGGGGTCACCGACGCGGTGAACGAGAAAAACCAGCCCTTCGGGGTGCGCCGGCTGTGCCAGGCCGTGGCCCTGCACCACGAGCGGCCGGCCGCCATCGATCTGGAGAGGGTGATGCGCCCTGCTGCGGGCCTACATCGGCTCGAGCAAGGTCCACGACGACTTTTCGCTCATGGTGATCAAGCAGAAATAGAGAGGTGGCGGGCATGGCGAGCGGGATCGAAACCCTCGGAACCTATCAGGAAAAGCCGACCGAACCCGTGGCCAGCGAGACGGCCCTGCAGTTGAGCTGCACGGACATGCTGCAGCACTGGCGCCGGGTGTCCTTGAGCTCCGACTTCCTGGCCAAGTACTATTCTTTCTACTTCCCCTACCGGGAGAAGGCCAAGGGCCGGATCAGCCGGGAGACGGCCGAGAACAGCGTCTCCTTCGTGCTGAACGAGCTGATCGAGAACACGGCCAAGTATTCCAACACGGCGGATACGGGAGTGCAGGTGCGGGTGCTGCTGCTGGAGCGCACCATACAGCTTGAGGTGTCCAACTCCGTGACCGAGAAGCTGGCCGACGAGTTCCAGGCCAGCATGCGCGAGGTGCTGGCCGGCAACACGGAGGAGCTGTACATCTGCGAAGCTGGAGGCCAACCTGCAGGAGGCCCGCAGCGATTCGGGCCTGGGTTTCCTGACCCTGATCAACGACTACCAGGTCGCGCTGGGCTTCAAATTCGAGAATACCGGGACCGACATCTGCCGGATCACCGTTCAGGCCAGTATGAATTGCGAGGAGGCGTGATCTCATGGAGATCAAAGGGGAAGATTTTCTGGTGACCTTCAACGAACCCAAGGCCGCCGTGGAGTTTTTCGGCACGATCCGCCTGCGGGATTCGTCGGACTACAAGGCCATCAGCGACCTGCTGGACGCGGCCTGCCGACGGGTCACCGGGCGAGTTGCTCATGGACTTCCGCAACCTCCAGTTCCTGAACAGCGCCGGGATCAACACGATCAGCAAGTTCGTGATCGCCGCCCGCGGGCATGGAGCGGATCCTGCTGAAGGTGCTGGGCAACAAGCAGATCGCCTGGCAGCAGAAGTCCCTGCGCAATCTGCAGAAGCTCTGGCCCAAGGTGGCGATCGAGATCAGCTGATGGCCGGTGCGGACCGGGCTGCAGGCGGCCGGCGTCCTGTTCGACCTGGACGGGACCCTGCTGGACACCCTGGAGGACCTGGCGGACAGCACCAACCGCTGCCTGGCCGGCCTGGGCCTGCCGGGGCACCCGGTGGAGGCCTACCGCTATTTCGTCGGGGACGGCATCGCCAACCTGTCCCGCCGCACCCTGCCCGCGGAGCGCCGGGATCCGGCGACCGTCGAGGCCCTGCAGGAGCTGTTCAACCGGGACTACCACGCGCACTGGGCGGACAAGACCCGGCCCTACGAGGGGATCGCGGACCTGCTGGACGACTCGGCGCCCGCGGGGTCCCCATGGCCGTCCTGTCCAACAAGCCCCATGCCTTCACCGTGGACATGGTCGCCCATTTCTTCGCCTCCCGGCGATGGGCCGCCGTTTTCGGCGCCCGCGACTCGCACCCCCGCAAGCCGGACCCGGCCGCGGCCCTGGAGATCGCCGCGGCCATGGGCTTGGCCCCCGCGCGAGGTGCTCTACGCCGGGGACACCAGCACCGACATGCAGACCGCCCGCAACGCAGGCATGTTCGCCGTAGGCGTGCTGTGGGGCTTCCGCCCCCGCGCCGAGCTGGTCGAAAGCGGGGCGCAGGCCCTGGTTTCCCGCCCGTCGGAGTTGCTGGCTGTTCTGAGCTGTTCATTCAGACGCGCACCTCCACGCAGGTAAACAGGTCGCGGACCTGTTCCGCCACGGCCCGCAGGGTTTCCGCGGGGTAGAGCCGGCGGAGGCCAGCGCCGGCGACAGGGTCCGGCCCCGGCCGGAAGGACTGCAGCACGAAGCGCCGCGCGCCGCGCAGCTCCCCGGCCAGGGCCAGCAGGTCCGGCGCGGAATGCAGCCCCGGCACCGCGGTGCAGCGGAACTCGACCTCGATCGGGCGCCGCGCAGCAGCGCGATGCTCTCCTGCACGCGCTCCAGCACCTCGCGCGCGCCCTCCTCCAGCCCCGCGGCGCGCGCGGTAGGCCTCCCAGTTCAGGGGCGCTTTCACGTCCATGGCCACGTACTCTACCAGCCCGCGCTCCAGCAGAGCAGGCGCAGGACCTCCGGCCGGCTGCCATTGGTCGCCAGCCCGCGCAGCAGGCTCAAGCCGGCCCGCCTGCTCCAGGAAGCCGGGCAGGCCCGGGTCCAGGGTGGGCTCCCCGCCGCTCACCACCACGGCCTGGTAAAGCCGGCGGTTGGCGGCCAGGTAGGACAGCACCACCTCGGCGTCGAGGTCCGGAATGCTCTCCGGCTCCAGCACCAGGCCGGGGTTGTAGCAGAAGGGGCAGCGGAAGCTGCAGCCGCCGGCGAACAGCACCGTGGCCACCTTGCCGGGGTACTCGATCAGGGAGGTCTTCTGCCAGCCCTTGAAGGTCACCGCTGGCCGGCCGCCGCCTCGAGGCCCGCCAGCTGCCGGTCGTAGGTCCGCCGGTCGACGAACTCGGCCTGCTTGCCCTCGTTCCACTGGTCCACCGGCCGCAGGTAGCCCACCGAGCGCGACCAGACCTCGCAGCGCGCGCCGCAGCGCGGGCAGGTGGACTGCTCGCCGGCGAGGTAGCCGTGCTCCTCGCAGATGCTGAAGGTGGGGGTCAGGGTGTAGTACGGCAGGTGGAAGTTCTCGGCGATGTTGCGCACCAGCTCGCGGGTGGCCTGCGTGGAGGTCAGGCGCTCGCCCAGGAAGCAGTGCAGCACGGTGCCGCCCGTGTAGCGGGTCTGCAGCGGGTCCTGCAGGCGCAGCGCGGTGTACACGTCGTCGGTGAAGCCCACGGGAAGCTGAGTGCTGTTGGTGTAGTACGGGGCGCGCGCCTTGCCGCCGTTGGCAGTGCTCCACGCTGTAGATGCGCAGCTCGGGGTACAGCCGCTGGTCGATGCGCGCCAGGCGATGGCTGGTGCCCTCCGCCGGCGTGGCCTCCAGGTTGAAGATGCTCCCGGTCTCGTCCTGGAAGTCGGAGAGCTTCCCGCGCATGAAGTCCAGCGCACGCACGGCGAAGGCCACCCCCTGCTCCCCGGTCAGGTCCAGGCCGTTCAGGTTGTACAGGGCGTCGTTCATGCCCACGATGCCGATGGTGGAGAAGTGGTTCGCCAGTACTGCCCGGTGGCCTGCTTGACGCCCCGCAGGTAGAAACGGCTGTAGGGGTACAGCCCGCGTTCGGTGAAGCGCTCCAGCACCTGCCGCTTGATCACCAGGCTGTCACGGGCCACCTCCATGCGCTCGCCCAGGAGGCGCAGGAACTCCTCCTCGCTTTCGGCCTCGAAGCCGATGCGGGGCAGGTTGATGGTCACCACCCCCGTGGAACCGGTCAGCGGGTTGGAGCCGAACAGCCCGCCCCCGCGCTTGCGCAGCTCGCGCTTGTCCAGACGCAGGCGGCAGCACATGGAGCGCACGTCGTCGGGCTTCATGTCCGAATTGACGAAATTGGAAAAGTAGGGGATGCCGTACTTGGCGGTCATCTCCCAGAGCGGCTCCAGCTCGGGGGATTCCCAGGGGAAGTCCGGGGTGACATTGTAGGTCGGGATGGGGAAGGTGAACGGCCTGCCCGCTGGCGTCCCCTTCGCTCATGCACTCGGCGAAGGCCCGGTTGAACAGGTCCATCTCAGCCTGGAACTCCCCGTAGGTCTGTTCCCCCGCCTGCCCGCCCACGATCGCCGGCGAGTTCTTCAGGAACCCCGGCACCCGCAGGTCCAGGGTGATGTTGGTGAACGGGGTCTGGAAGCCCACCCGGGTGGGCACGTTCATGTTGAACAGGAACTTCTGGACCGCCTGCTTGACCTCCCCATAACCCAGGCCGTCCCGGGCGATGAAGGGCGCCAGCAGGGTATCGAAGTTGGAGAAGGCCTGGGCCCCGGCCGCCTCGCCCTGCAGGGTGTAGAGGAAGTTCACCACCTGCATCAGGGCCACGTCGAAGTGCTTGGGGGGCAGGGACTCCACCTTGCCCCGCACCCCGCGAAAACCCACCAGCAGCAGGTCCTGCAGGTCCCAGCCCACGCAGTAGGGCCCGAGGGTGCCCAGGTCGTGGATGTGGAACTCGCCGTTCAGGTGCGCCTCGCGCACCTCGCTGCGGGTAGATGGCGGAGAGCCAGTAGTTGGCGATCACCTTCTGGGTGATGTGCACGTTCAGGCCCTGCAGGGAGAAGGTCATGTTGGAGTTCTCCTTGACCCTCCAGTCCTGCTCCTCCAGGTAGTCGTCCACGATGGAGATGTCCCGCAGCAGGCGGGAAACCTCGCGGATGTTCTTGTGCTGTTCGCGGTACAGGATGTAGGCCTTGGCGGTCTTGGCGTGGCCGTTCTCGATGAGCACCTTCTCCACGATGTCCTGGACGTGCTCCACCGAGGGGATGCCCCCTCCGGCGTACTTGCGCCGGAGCAGCTTCACCACCTCCTCGCTCAAGAGGCGCGAACGCTCCTGGTCCTTGCCCCCCACGGCCTGAACTGCTGCCCAGATGGCGTTGGCGATCTTGCCTTGATCGAAACCGACGACTTGCCCGTTCCGCTTGCGGATGCTTTCCACGGTACCTAACATAGTTCCCCTCCCGACGATACGTCAGACACCTGGGCTGTTACATGGTTTTCTTCTTTAGGGTTCTCAACTCTCGCTCGAAGGAGCTCAGGTCCGCGAACTCCCGATACACGGAGGCGAAACGGATGTACGCCACCTTGTCAGTACGGGCGAGCCAATCCATCACCATCTCCCCGATGGCTGCGGCCGGAACCTCCCGACCCTCATAATTCCACAGTTCCGCCTGGACCCGTTCCACGAGCAGTTCGATCTGCTCGCGGGGCACAGGCCGCTTCTCGCAGGCCTTCAACAGGCCGGCCAGAAGCTTTTCCCTGTCGAAACCCTCCCGGCGCCCGTCCTTCTTGATCACCGAGAAACCGGCCTCGATGCGCTCGTAGGTCGAGAAGCGCTTACCGCAGGCCAGGCATTCCCGGCGCCGGCGAATCGTGTCCAGGCCGGCGGCATCCCGCTTGTCCACGACCCTGGACTTCGAATTCCGGCAGAACGGGCACTTCATACCCTAAGAAGATACAATATCTTGTGGTCCAGTATATCGAAAACCACAAGATATGCAAGCCTTTTTTTCTCCCCAGCGCCGAAAAAATCGCCGCTCCATACCCATCGGATGTTACCTTTATTTTCTGCGTCGAATATTGTATGTTTGCTCCCATGCTTGACTGGTTCTCCCAGGCCTTCACCGGACAACTTTCTGATCCGCCTGGCGGCCTCCTGCCTGTTGGGCGGGGCCATCGGCCTGGAGCGGGACATGCACGGGCGGGCCGCCGGCCTGCGCACCAACATGCTGGTGAGCCTGGGCTCGGCCCTGTTCATGCTGGTCTCCGAGGCGGTGGCCGTCATCTATTCGACCACCGGCGCCGGGGACACGGGACTGCGGGTGGACCCCAGCCGCATCGCCGCCCAGATCATCACCGGCATCGGTTTCCTCGGCGCCGGGGCCATCATCAAGGAAGGCATCAACGTGCGCGGCCTGACCACGGCCGCCTGCCTGTGGGTCTCGGCCGGCATCGGCATGGCCAGCGGGGCGGGGCTGTTCGAGCTGGCCATCGTGGTGACGGGGATCAGCCTGTTCACCCTGGTCGGAGTGAACTGGCTGGAGAGGCTGTACCCCAAGGACTCCTACCGCACCCTGGAAATCGCGGTGCCCGCCCAGACCGACCTGTCGCGCGTGATCGACACGGTCAAGCGCGAGAACCTGAAGATCCTGCACCTGGACTACGAGCGCGACTATCAGAAAGACCAGATGATCGTGGTCTTCAACATCCGCCTGTTCCACCGGGGGGTCCCGGACAAGCTGTCGCACAAGATCATCGGCGACCTGGAGTCCTCCGGCTTCCCGATCCAGCGCATCAAGTGGTGGCACTAAAGCCGGCAAGGAGCAACATCGTGACTCAAGCCAAACCCCTGGCGGCCCTGGCCCTGGCCGGAGCCTTGACCGTGTTTGCCGTGGCCGCGGCCGCGGCCCTGCCCGACGGCCTGTACGCCGAGATCACCACCTCCCGGGGGGTGATCGTGGCCAGCCTGGCCTTTCAGCAGGCCCCCCTCACCGTGGCCAACTTCGTGGGCCTGGCCGAGGGCACCCTGGCCTTCCAGAACCGCCCGGCCGGCAAGCCCTTCTACGACGGCCTGACCTTCCACCGGGTCATCGCGGATTTCATGATCCAGGGCGGCGACCCCCAGGGCAACGGCAGCGGCGGCCCGGGGTACCGCTTCGCCGACGAGCTGGAGCCGGAGCTGACCCACGACGGCCCGGGCGTGCTTTCCATGGCCAACAGCGGGCCGAACACCAACGGCAGCCAGTTCTTCATCACCCACAAGGCCACCCCCTGGCTGGACCGCCGCCACGCCGTGTTCGGCCGGGTGGTGCAGGGGCAGGAGGTGGTGAACGCCGTCCGGCAGGGGGACCGCATCGAGCGGGTGCGCATCCTGCGCCAGGGCGCGGCCGCCGAGGCCTTCCGGGTGAGCCCCGAGAGCTTCGAGCGGCTGAAGAGCGAGGCTCCGCTGCGCCAGAAGCAGGCCTGGGCCCGCGCGCGCGAGCTGGACCTGGCGTTGGTCAAGAAGCGCTGGCCCGACCTGAAGGCCACCGCCTCCGGGCTGCGCTACAAGGTGCTGCGCGCGGGCTCCGGCGCCAGCCCCGCGGCCGGAGCCCAGGTGAGCGTGCACTACACGGGCCGCTTCCTGGACGATCAGGTGTTCGACAGCTCCGTGCAGCGGGGCCAGCCGGCCAGCTTCCGCATCGGGGAGGTCATCGCGGGCTGGAACGAAGCCCTGCTCGCCATGAAAAAGGGCGAGAAGCGCCTGCTGGTCATCCCGCCGGAGCTGGCCTACGGCGAGCGCGGCTATCCCGGCGCCATCCCGCCCTACAGCTTCCTGGTGTTCGAGGTGGAGCTGCTCGGCTTCTAGGGCCCGGCCCGCAGCACGACGGTCCTCAGGCAGGCCGCCGCAGGGCGGACTGGCCGGCCGGCTCCCTCCACCCGATCAGGAACGAGCTAATCAGGATCAGGCCGGCGCCCAGCGCGAACAGCCACAGCGAGCCGCGGGAAGGCGGCGGCAGGCGGAACACCAGCAGGTACACCAGGCCGGGAGCGATCTGGGTGGGCAGGGTCTGCAGCGGGACGGCCACGGCCGCCCGGCTCACCCGGAAGGCTTTCTGCAGCTCGGCGATGCCGAACAGGTTGGTCAGCACCAGCGCCGCCGAGCCGAAGGCGAACATCGCCCACACCGGCAGCCCCAGCTCGCCCCGGAACAGGCGCAGCACGGCGCCGGTGAACGGGCCGACCCAGAAGTTGGACAGCACGTACAGCAGGCCGGAGCCCAGCGCGGCGGGCACGCCGCGAATAGCGGCCTTCGCGCCCCGCGCCCCGCGACTGGCCGCAGGCGCAAGGCGAAGAACAGCGCCGTCACCGCCGCCGAGAAGGCCGCCGCGCGGACTAGGAAACCGGCATCCAGGATATCGAAGCTGCTCAAGTCGATGGCCAGGCGGCTCCTGCCCAGCAGGACGGCGGAGGCGATCAGGAAAGCGATGCCCAGCAGTTCCCCGAAGCCGAGGGCCTCCCGCACGATCCAGGCCGAGCCGACGGCCAGCAGGATCAGCCCGGTGGCCATCAGCCCCGGGATCAGGGCCGGTCCCAGGCGCACCTGGGCCAGCAGGAAGAACACCGTGCCCGCGCCGAGCTCCAGGACCAGGCCGGCCACCCACAGCGGGCGGCGCAGCAGCCGGGCGAAAAAGCCTCGCTCGCCGCTGAAGGCGGGCGTCGCCTGGGCGGTCTCCCGGTTTACGACCAGCTTCTGGCAGATGTGCCCGGCCTGGCTGGCGCACCCCGCCAGCAGGGCGAACACGATCCCCCAGGCGTACACTGCCGGTTAGCCGTACAGCGGCCCGTAGGCGGCGCAGGCCCGGTAGTCGGCCCCTTCCGGGTCCATGCCGAAGGCCGCCCAGGCGCTGGGCCGGAAGGCCGGCTCGCCCACGTTGTGCAGGCACACCGGGATGCGCAGCATGGAGGCCAGGGTGAGCAGGTCCGCCCCGATGTGCCCGTAGCTGACCGCCCCGTGGTTGGCCCCCCAGGCGGCCATGACCGAGTACACGTCGCGGAACGGCCCGCTCCCGGTCGAGGCGCGGCACGAACCAGGTGGTGGGCCAGGTGGGGTTGGTCCGGCGGTCCAGGGCGTCGTGCACCTTCTCGGGCAGCTCCACGGTGTGGCCCTCGGCGATCTGCAGCACCGGCCCCAGGCCCTTGATCCAGTTGAGGCGGGACATGGTCACCGGCATGCCGCCCCGGCTGATGAAGTCCGTGGAGAAGCCGCCGCCCCGGAAGTAGCCCAGGTCGGCGGGGCGGAACAGCGTGGCCTGGAGGCACTTCTTCGCCTCCTCCGGGGACACTTCCCAGAAGGGCTTGATGGCCGGCTTGCCGTCCGCCTGCATCTGGCCGGTGCCGTCCAGCGCCGTGGAGCCGGAGTTGATCAGGTGGATGAATCCCCGCCTCGGCCGCCCCCTTGGGCGCGGCCCCGGTCACCCGCTTCACCGCCTCCGGGCTCCAGTAGGTGCGCACGTCGGAGAAGATCTGGGCGGTGCCGGTGAGCAGGTGCCCGAACAGCATGGCCGCGCCGTTCAGGCTGTCGTTCTCGGTGGCCAATACGTAGGGCTGGCGGATGCCGTTCCAGTCGAAGGAGCTGTTGAGCATGGTCTCCAGGAAGTCCCCGTTGGGGAAGTGGTCCGTCCACTGCCGCTGCCCCTGGAAACCGGCGGCGATGGCGTTGTGCCCCAGGGCCTCCTCGCCGTAGCCCAGCTCCTCCAGGCGCGGGATTGCCCACCATCAGGTCGCGGGCGATCAGGGCCATCTTGACCGAGATCTCCCACTCCGCGTCCTTCTGCTGCCGGGAGTGCTGCAGCTCCGGGGCGTTGTCGTCGGCGCCTTCCTTGCAGTGCTTCTTCACCCAGGCCAGGGCCTGCTCGGAACTCCTCGGGGTCGTAGATCTTCTCCTCCATGCCGGCGCGTGAACTCGGACATGTCCACGTACTCGTTGCGCATGCCCAGGTAGTCCTGGAAGAAGCCCTCGTTCACGATCGAGCCGGCGATGCCCATGGAGACCGAGCCCATGGACAGGTAGGACTTGCCGCGCATGGCGGCCACGCCCAAGCCGGCCCGGGCGAAGCGCAGGATTTTCTCCCGCACGTCCGCCGGGATGGAGGCGTCCCCGGAGTCCTGCACGTCCCGGCCGTAGATCCCGAAGGCCGGCAGCCCCTTCTGATTGTGGGCGGCCAGCACCGCGGCCAGGTACACCGCCCCCGGGCGCTCCGTGCCGTTGAAGCCCCACACCGCCTTGGGCACCAGCGGGTCCATGTCCATGGTCTCGGCGCCGTAGCACCAGCAGGGGGTGACCGTGAGCGACACCCCCACCCCCTCCCGGGCGAACTTCTCCGCCGCCGCCGCGGCCTCGGCCACCCCGCCGATGCAGGTGTCCGCGATCACGCATTCCACCGGCAGGCCGTTGTAGTGGCGCAGGTTCTCGCCGATCAGCCTGGCCGCGGCCCGGGCCATGGCCATGGTCTGGGCCTCCAGGGACTCGCGCACCCCCCGCCGGCGGCCGTCGATGGTCGGGCGGATGCCCACCTTGGGCAGGGAGCCGCGCAGGCGGTTGGCCGGGGGACGGCGCTGAAAATCTCCACTGGACATTGTTGACACCTCCGAGGTTACGACGTCACTGTAGGCGGTCTGGCCGCCCGCTTCAATAGGGGCTTGCGGTTCCACATCGTGCTCGATCATCCGGCGCGCGCCATGTTATGCTCAAGGCATGACCAAGAACGACCTGATCGCGATCGGCGGCGCCGGCGGCTTCATCGCCGGGGCGCTGGTGAGGTATTTCCACGAGCACGGCTTCACCCGCATCCGCGCCGCGGACCGCAAGCCTCTGACGCAGTGGTACCAGCGCGTGCCGGGAGTAGAGAGCCTCTGCCTGGACTTGAGCGAGGAGGCCGCCTGCCGGCGGCTTTGCGAGGGCGCGGCGGAGGTGTACAACCTGGCCGCGGACATGGGCGGCATGGGCTTCATCGAGGCCAACCGGGTGGCCTGCCTGCGCAGCATCCTGATCAACACTCACCTGCTGGAAAGCGCCTGGCGGGCCGGGGCGCAGCGTTACTTCTTCTCCTCCTCGGCCTGCGCCTACAATACCGAGCTGCAAAAGGACCCCAAGGTGCGCGCCCTCAAGGAAAGCGACGCCTATCCGGCCATGGCCGAACGCGGCTACGGCTGGGAGAAGCTCATGTCGGAGATGTTCTGCCAGGAGTACTGGGCCGAACGCGGCCTACCGACCTTCATCGCCCGCTTCCACAACGTCTATGGCCCGCACGGCACCTGGGACGGGGGCCGGGAGAAGGCGCCCGCGGCGATCTGCCGCAAGGTGATCCAGGCCAGGGACACCGGCAGCGGTGAGATCGAGATCTGGGGCGACGGCAGGCAGACCCGCAGCTTCATGTATATCGACGACTGCCTGGCGGGCATCGACCGGATCACCCACTGCGACCCGCTGGTGGCCACGCCCATCAACCTGGGCTCCAGCGAGCTGGTTTCGATCAATCGCCTGGCGGACCTGGCCGAAGCGGTGGGCGGCGTGAAACTGGAACGCCGCTACAAGCCGGACGCCCCGCGCGGGGTGGCCGGGCGCAACAGCGACAACACATTTATCAAGAAGGTCCTGGGCTGGGAGCCAGGCCTCCCCCTGGCGCAGGGCCTGGAGCGCACCTACCGCTGGATCGAGCAGCAGTACTACGACCGGAAAGCCGGCAAGCGGACCTTGAGCTGAACATGAGGAGGGCGCCATGCGGTACGCCGTGATCCTGGCCGGTGGTTCGGGGACCCGCCTATGGCCCCTGAGCCGCCGGGGACGACCCAAGCAGCTCCTGCCGCTCGGGGGCGGACCGAGCCTGCTGGAGCAGGCCTGGGGGCGCCTGGACGGCCTGGTCGAGCCGCCGCGCCGTTTCGTGTGCGCCGGCCAGGGCGAGCGGAAGACCATCCGGCGAACGCTGGCCCTCCCGCCGGGACAATACATCGGCGAGCCCTGCGCCCGGGACACCCTGAACGCCCTGGCCCTGAGCGCCGCCGTCATCAGTCTGCGGGACCCGGAAGCGGTCCTGGCGGTCTTCACCGCGGACCAGCTGATCCGGCCGCAGGAGCGCCTGGCCGAGGCCGTGCAGGAAGGTTTCCAGCTGGTCGAGGCGCACCCCCGGACTCTGCTCACCTTCGGCGTGCTCCCCACCCGCCCGGCCACTGGCTACGGGTACCTGGAGCTGGGCGAACCGATCGCGGGGAAGGCCCGCGCCGTGCGGAGCTTCCGCGAGAAGCCGGAGGCCGCCGCCGCCGAGCGCTTCCTGTCCGCCGGTCCGCAGCGCTACCTTTGGAACAGCGGCCTGTTCATGTGGAAAGCCTCCACCTTCCTGGCCTGCGTGCAGCGCTACGCGCCGGAGAGCTACCAGGGCATCCAGCGCATCCGCGACGCCTGGCGCGGCCGGAGCCGGGGAAAAGTCCTGGGCGAAGTGTACCCATCCCTGAAGAAGATCAGCGTGGATTACGCGGTGATGGAACCGGCTTCGCGGGAAGGCTTCGTGCAGGTCGCCGCCCTGCCCCTGGACCTGGAGTGGAACGACGTCGGCTCGTGGCCCGCCTACCTGCAGGCCTTCCCCGGGACCCGCAGGGCAACGCTGCGGCGGCGGAGCGCAGCATCCTGGAGGCCTGCCGCGGGACGCTGGTCGTTTCCGAGGACCCCCGGCACCTGGTCGCGCTGGTCGGCTGCGAGGACCTGATCGTCGTGCACACGCCCCGGGCCACCCTGGTCTGCCGCAAGGACCAGGCCGAGCGAGTCAAGCAGCTCGCCTCCCTGGCCGCGGAGCGCTTCGGCCCGGAGTACGCCTGAGCCCATGAGCTCAGCCGCGGGACCGAGCCTGCGCGAGTCGCTCTCCTATCAACCGGTGGAGCTCGCCTTCGGGACCAGCGGCCTGCGGGGGCTGGTGGCCGACATCAGCCAGCTGGAGGCCTACGTCAACTCGCGCGGCTTCCTGGAGTACCTGCTCCGGCGGCGGCGCGCGCACCGGGGCGATCCGCTGTACTGCGCCGGCGACCTGCGCCCCAGCACCGACCGCCTGGTGCCCGAGCAGGGAGGCCGGGGGGAGATTCTGCAGGCGGTGCTCCGCGCAGCGCAGGACGCGGGCTTGAGCCCGGAGTACCTGGGGAAAATCCCCTCCCCTGCGCTGATGCACTTCGCCGTCCGGCGCCGGGCGGCCAGCGTCATGGTCACCGGCAGCCACATCCCCTTCGAGCGCAACGGCATCAAATACAACACCCCCGCCGGGGAAGTGCTGAAAAACGAGGAGGCGCCCATCCTGGCCGCCGTGGGCGCGGCCCGCGCGGCGGAATACGGGCGGCCTGCCGCGGAAAGCCTGTTCGACGCGCGGGGCATGCTCAAGCCGGAGCACCGCCGGCCCCTGCCTCCCGCGCAGCCACAGGCGGCGGAAGAGTACCTGCGCCGCTACCTGGAGGCCTTCCCGCCCGGCATCCTGCGCGGCGCCAGGGTGCTGGTGTGGCAGCACTCGGCCGTCGGCCGCGACCTGCTCGTGCAGGTGCTGCAGGCACTGGGGGCGGAAGCCGTGCCGGCCGGCAGGACCGATACCTTCCTGCCCGATCGACACCGAGGCCGTGGACCAGAGCCTGCTGGCGGGCGGCCCAGGCGCTGGCAGACGAGGCGGCCGCGGGTGGGTCACCCTTCGAGGCCGTGGTCTCCACCGACGGCGACGGGGACCGCCCCCTTCTGCTGGTCATCGAGGCCGGACGCGTGCGCTTCGTACCCGGGGACCTGCTGGGCCTCCTGGCCGCCGACTTCTTGGGCGCGCGCGACCTGACCGTGCCGGTGAGCGCGAGCGACGCGATGGAGCTCTTCTTCCGCCGGCGGCCGGTGGTGCTCCGCCGCACGCGCATCGGCTCGCCCTACGTGATCGCGGAGATGCGGCAGGTCGGCTGGGAGAGCAACGGCGGCTTTCTCACGGCCGCGCCCCTGCGCGTGCCGGGCGGCGGCCTGCTGGAGCCGCTGGCCACGCGCGACGCCCTGCTGCCCCTGCTGTGCGTGCTGGCCGCTGTCCCGCGGCCGCGGCCTGGGCGCCCTGCTGGACCGGCTGCCGCGGCGCTTCGGCAGGTCCGCGCTGCTGCGCCCGTATCCGCGCGAGCGCTTCACGGGCATCGCCGCCGCCTTCGCCCCGCCGCGGGCGGGCATCCGGGAAGCCCGCTTCCAGGAGGGCCAGATTGCGGAGCACGCGAAGCTCGCGGTACGCGCGGGCTGGAAGGCCCCGCGGCCTGTGCGCCGGCGCGCTGTGGCCGATGAGCTGCGGCGCACCCGCCAGCGCCTGCAGGAAGCCTTCCCGCCCGCGGAGGGGTATTCGCCCGTGGCCTGGGTCAACTGGCTGGACGGGCTGCGCGTGGGCTTCGAGGACGGGCGGATCGCCCACCTGCGCGCCTCCGGCAACGCTCCGGAGCTGCGGCTGTACGCCGTGGCGGAAAGCCCCGAAGCGGCGGACCGGGTCGTGGAGCAAGTGCTGCATGGCGGTGCGCTCGCCCGCTTGGAGCGCCTGGCCGAAGAGCTGCGGGCCGCCGTGGATTTTGCCGCCGCTCCGCGCCCGCTGCCGCTGCGGGGAATGGTGCAGCACTACGCCTGGGGAGGCACGCGCTTCATCCCGGAGCTGCTCGGACTCGCCGACAACCGAGAACCGGCCCTGGGCCGAGCTGTGGCTCGGGGCCCACCCCCGTGCGCCGGCAGCAGTGCGGCTGGAGGAGGGCCCCGAGGGGTGGCTGGCGCTGGACCGGCTGATCCGCGCGGCCCCCGCAGGCGGTGCTGGGCCGCACCGCGGCGCGGCGGTTCCGGGGCGAGCTGCCCTTTTTGTTGAAGGTGCTGGACGCGCGCGACATCGCTCTCCATCCAGGTGCACCCGGCGCGCGCCCAGGCGCGGGAGGGCTTCGCCCGGGAGAACGCGCGCCGGCCTGCCGCCGGACTCCCCGGAGCGCAGCTACCCGGACCCGAACCCCAAGCTGGAGGTGCACGCGGCTCTGCGCCGGGTGTGGATGCTGCACGGGTTCCGGCCGCCGGAGGAAATTCGCGCGAGCTGCGCCGCCCGTGTCCCGGAGCTGGGCTCGGCTTCTCACGGAGCCGCCGGGTCCGCGCGACCTGCGCGGAGCTGTACACCCGCCTCATGACCCTGCCGCAGGAAGCGGTCGACCCGATCCTGGACCCGCTCCTGGCTCGCCTGGAAAGGCAGCAGCCCGCCGACAAGGGCTCTCCGGATTACTGGGCCCTGCGCGCCTCCCGGCAGCACCCGCTGCCCGGGGGCCGACCGCGACCGGGGGATCTTCTCGCATCTACCTGCTGAACCTGGTGTGCCTGGAGCCCGGGCAGGGGACCTTCCAGCCCCCGGGCCTGCCCCACGCCTACCTGGAAGGCACGACCGTGGAGCTGATGAGCAACTCGGACAACGTGCTGCGCGGCGGGCTCACCCCGAAGAAGGTCGACGTGCCCGAGCTGCTGCGGGCCATCGTGTTCCGGGGCGGCAAGCCCCGCATCCTCCGAGCCGCGGGCGGTCTCGCCCGTGGAATGGGTCTACCCGATCCCCGCGCGCGAGTTCCGCCTGAGCCGCCTGGAGCTTCCCGCCGGCCGCGCGCGCCGCCTGGCCGGCCGCGGCCCGGATTGCCTGCTGGTGCTGGAGGGCGCCGCGGTGCTGGAGTGCGGCGGGCGGCGGTTGGAGCTGGCCCGGGGCGGGGCGGCGCTGGTGCCGGCGGGCCTGCCCTGCCGGCGCGCGCGCGGGGGCCGCCGGCAGGGCCGTGCTGTACCGGGCCAGCGTGCCGTAGCCCTGCAAGGGGCTGGAGCGGGGTACCGCCGACGCCGGGCGGGGTCCGGCGGCCGGCTGCCTTTCAATTCCGTAATGTTGCTGCAAGCTCCCGGTCACCTGGGCGCGCTATGCTTGGGCCAGGAGGAACCCGTGAGCCACACGCTTGCGGAAACGGATTTGCGGCCGCAGAACCTCCGGAAGCCGGAAGCCCCGAGGCTGGCGATGGTGTCGCGTTCCCTGCTGCTCCGGGAAGCTCTGGCCCGGCGGCTGTCACGGCTGGGGGTGGGGATCGCGGCGGTTTCGGACTTCGAAACGCTGGTCCGGGAAATCGAAAGCGAGCGCCCCGCTCTCGTGTTGGTCGACGGGGACGGCTGGGAACAGCGCTGGGATGCGCTCATCCGAGGCCTGGAGCTCAAGAAAAGGGGCGTTTCGGCCTTGCTGCTGATCGCCAGCCTTAGCGTCGATCAGGTGCTCGAGGCTCCCTCGCTGGGCATCGGCACAGTGATCCTGAAGCCGTTCAAACCCGAAGAGCATACGGCCCGGATCTACGACCTGCTCCTGGGGGCGCGGGCTCTGACCGCCCGGCGCGCGCATCCCCGTTACGTTCCCACGAACGGCCAAGGTCTCGAAATGGAAATTCTCCCGGAGGGGGATTGGGTAACGCTGCGGCTGCCCGTGCTGGATATCTGCGACGGCGGAGCGAGGATCGAACTTCCAGAGCTTCCGGCCGCGGCCAGGCTCGTGCCGGGGAGCCGGGGGGCGGTCGCCTAGCCTGGTGGCCGGAGGGGCCAGGGCCAGCCTCACTTTCCGGGTTGTGCATCGCCGCGGCGAACCTTCGGCGTGGCCTTCGAACAGTTGATCGACAGGAACGGGACGTTCCGGGAAGCCCTCCGGAGCTTCGACAGGAGCGTGTTCGGATCCGTTTTGCCACGCCGCAACTGGTAGATTGCCGCGCGCCCAGCCGGCCGTGTCCGGCAGGCCGCAAGTCCTTCCGAAGCTTGACGCGGCCACGCAGCTTTCGGCCGAACAGGGCCTTAGGCGTCGGGCCAGGCGGCCTCACGTTGCGGGGCGGCACCCTAGGGGTGCCGCTCCGCGCGCTCGCAGGAGCCGGAGGGTCGCCCGGTAGTCGGGCTGGCCGAAAATCGCCGAGCCGGCCACGAACACGTTCACGCCCGCTCGGGAGAACTCGGCGATGGTGTCCGGGTGGATGCCCCCGTCGGCCTGGATCAGCACGGGGTAGCCCTTCCTGTCGATCAGCTCCCGAAGCTGGCGGGCCTTGTCCAGCACGTTGGGGATGAAGCTCTGGTTGCCGAAGCCCGGATTCACCGACATCAGCAGCACGTAGTCCACGTACTCCAGCACCCACTCCAGGGTCTGGATGGGGGTGGAGGGGCTGAGCGCCACGCCGGCCCGCAGGCCCAGCTCCGGACGGCCTGCGACCGAGCGGTTCAGGTGGCGTGCTGGCCTCCTGGTGCAGGGAGAGGCAGTCGGCGCCGGCCTCGGCGAAAGGCCTGGATGAAGGCGTCGGGGTTCTCGATCATCAGGTGCACGTCCAGCGGCAGCTCCGTGACCCGGCGCGCCGCCCGCACCACCAGGGGACCCATGGTCAGGTTGGGCACGAACCGCCCGTCGATGACGTCGAAGTGGATCCAGTCCGCGCCGGCCGCCTCCACCGCCCGGATCTCCTCCCCCAGGCGGGTGAAGTCCGCGGAAAGCACCGAGGGGGCCAGCAGCTTGGTGGGCCGGTCCGGAAGCTTCCAGCTCAGGAGTGCGGCTCAGCCATACACCGCCAGGGTAGCCCCGAAGCGGACGACGGCGCAAGGGCTCTAGGCGCCGCCCGGCGGCCGCAGGCGAAAGGCCTCCAGGTCCCAACCCGCCAGCCGCGCTCCGGCCTGGTAGGCGCTCTCCAAAAAATCCAGGACCGCCTGCCTCGGGAAATCCGCCCGGCGAACCTGGTCATAACGCAGCAGGGCGTACCCCCCTTCCCGATCCCAGACGGCCCCCGGCGGCTGCAAGGGCTGGTCGTACAGCCCGGCGGGCAGAGGATAGGTGTAGGAGTAGAAAGCGGGTTCCCGCACCCTGGCGTCCCCGGCCCAGAAGCCGAAACTGATGACCTCGTGGGAATAGGCCTCCTTGTTGACGCGGTTCCCGCCCGCCTCCGGGCCGGGCCTTCCGCAGAACCGGGTCAGGACCAGATCCAGGTGATGCCAGTACAGCTGCACGGGAGTGCTTTTCCCGATGAATCTGCCCCGAAACTCCCTGAAGATCGAATCCACCTGGCACAGGATTCGCCAGAAACGTTCCACGTAGCGGCTGTCATAGGCTTTGTGCACCGTGTCTTTTTCGAAAGGGATGGTGCTGAAAGGAGCGTCGTACGGAACCGGCTTGATCCGGACGTCGATCGACAGGTCGGCCAGCGCCGAGAAAATGCTGCTTATAGAAATCCGCCACCGACAGCTTGCGCAGGGGCACCTTCCGCGCCTGGCCCGCGCTCGTGCGAACGGTAAGGACGTGCTCGAGGAAATTGAACTCAATCTCGAAGAGCAGGTCCTGATATGGGATGGGACCGGTGGTCAGGCCCTGGGTGGAAACGAAGAGGGTGACGTGCCACCAGTGGTTGATTTTCGGGTGCGTGACCAGGCGCAGCTTGCCGACGATCTGCAGGAACAGGTGCAGGGTGTGCTTGGTCTGCTCCCAGTCTTCCAGCGGCAGCGGAGGGAAAACAGCCGGGGATTCGCTCATGCGCAGAAGGTACTACGACGATCAGGCAGGGGTCCACGGGTGGCGATGGTCCGGCAGGCGCAGGCCCTCGGCCAGCAGCTCCAGGAAGCGCGCTCGCGGGATCTCCTCGGCCCCCAGCAGGATCAGGTGCTCGGTGCGCGCCTGGCAGTCGATCAGCAGGAAGCCCATCTCCCGCAGCCGGGCTACCAGGTGGGCCAGCGCGATCTTGGAGGCGTTGGGCAGCCGCGAGAACATGGACTCCCCGAAGAAGATCCCGCCCAGGGCCACCCCGTACAGCCCGCCGCACAGCCGGCCTTCGCTGTAGACCGCCACGCAGTGGGTGATGTGCCGGCGGTGCAGGCGGGTGTAGGCGGCCAGGAAATGCCGGTCGATCCAGGTGCCCTCCTCGTGGGCGCCGGGGGGTGGTGGCGCAGCCCAGCATGACCTCGCTCGAAGTCCCGGTCGAAGCGTCACCTGGAAGCGCCCCTGGCGCAGCTGGCGGGCCAGCCGGTCGGGACACGTGGAACTTCTCGGGGAACAGCACGGTGCGCGGGTCCGGGGAAAACCACATCAGGGGCGGGGCGTTGAACCAGGGGAAGATCCCCTTGCCGTAGGCCTCCAGCAGCACCCGGTCGGAGAGCTCCCCGCCCACGGCCACCAGCCCGTGCTCGTCGGGCACCAGGTCGTCCGGGAACACCGGGTCGAGCTCCGGGTCCAGGACGTAGGGCAGTGCCCGCAGCCTCATGGCCTCACCCGATCAGTCCTGACCTTCCAGCCAGGCCCGCAGCCGCGGCTCCAGCTTCTTGCGCGAGATCTCCACGGCCTCCTGGGAGAACCAGCGCACCGGCGGGGCGGGCTCCGCGGCCGGCAGCTCCCGCAGTCTCAAGCCCGCCGCTGTTCAGCCAGTCCGGCACGGCCGCGTCCGCCGCGCTGACCGGCGGCCGCGACCCCCAGCTCCCGCCGGAACCCTCCCGCGCCGGGCTCCTCGTAGGCGATCATCACCAGCAGCAGGTCCAGGCCCCGCTCCTCCCGGAAGCGGCGCACCGCCTGCTCCGGCGCGGGATCGCGCTCGCGCCAGCGCCGCAGGGAAACCGGCGAGGAGCTGATCCCGTAGCGCAAGCCCCCCGGCCTGCGCCGCCCTTGTAGTCCCGGCGCAGCAGGTCGCGCGAGCTCAGCCCCGGCAGCCCCTGGCGGGCGGCCAGCAGCTCCACGTACAGCTCCGCCTCGCCCACCCCCGCGATGCGCGGCCAGCCGCCCGGCGGCCTGCCGGTCCCGGGGGGTGGTGCGTTCGACCGCCGACGGCGAACAGGACGGTGTCCAGCAGGATCGGCCCGAGCAGGAGCAGCGCCAGGCCGGCGTCCACCAGACCGGGGTCGCGGGCGAACAGGCGCTCGGTCACCAGGGTGCAGGCCGAGCCCACCGTCTCCACCGTCCACCGCGCGGCGGGGGCCTCCGCGGGCCGGCGCGCGCCGGGGTGATGATCGAGCACTTCCACGATGCGCCGGCGCGCATCCGGAGGGCAGCCAGGCGCCGTCGGAGTCCACCAGGATCAGCTCCGGCCCCTCCCCGCCGCTTTCCAGCAGCTCGGGGGCGAAGTCCTCCGCGCAGGCCAGGCAGCGCTCGGCCAGCCCCGCGCGCCGGGCCAGCAGCACTACTTCCGGCCGCAGCGCCAGCTCCGCGCGCGGGATGGGCACCCAGGGCAGCACGAGGGTTCCGGGAGGGGCGTCCTCCGGGACTGCAGGAAGGCGTATCCGATCGAGGAGGCCAGGCAGTCCGCGTCCGCGGCCGGGCTGCCGGTCACCAGCCGCAGGCCGCGCAGCGCCTTTCGGCCCGCCCGCAGGCGGTGGCGCCCGATGCGCAGCAGCCGGTTAATTCGCTGGATGCAGGTATGGTTCAAGGCGTCCTCTCGTGGCGGCCGGCAGCCGCAGCAGTTTGTGACCGGAGCTCTCCCCTGTCACGATCCGGATGCTTCCGCGCGGCACCTGCCAGGCTCTTGGCCAGGAAGCGCAGCAGCTCGCGGTTGGCCTCCCCTTTGCGGGGCTGGGCCTGCAGGCGCACGAGCAGCTCCTCCCCCCGCAGGCCGGCCAGCTGGTTGCGCCCGGCGTTGGGCAGCACCTTCACGCGCAGGAGCAGCTCATCGCCGTCCAGGCGGAAGGGGGCGCTCACCGCGGCCCCTCCGCCGCGGCCCCGGCAGCGCCCATCCTGGCCAGGCCCTCCCGGCAGGCCTGGTCGAAGGCCGCCTCCAGCTCCGGGCTCACGCCGCGGCAGCGCTCCACCACCTGCGCGGCCCAGCGGAAGTACTCCAGGCGGCGGCGCCGGCCCCAGCCCACCGGCGGGCTGGCCAGGATGGAGCGCAGGTTGCTGGTCTTGTCCGCGATCTTGATCATCCGGGCCCGGCCGATTTGCCCCCCGCCGTTTCCACCTGCAAGCCGCTTTCGTTCCTGCCGGGGCAGGCTCTTGTCGTCGGTGACCTCCAGGACCAGGGCCAGCACTCCGGCCCCGAACTCCCGCTCCAGCTCCGCGGCTCGCGTGGCGGTGTCCTCCAGGGTGTCGTGCAGCAGCCCCGCGGCCACCAGCTCCGGGTCCTGCCCGCCGCAGGATTCCGCCAGCAGGCGGGCCACCTCCGCCAGGTGGTTCACGTACGGCTCGGCGGCCAGCCCCTTGCGGCGCTGCGCCGAGTGCCGGCGCGCCGCGAACTCCAGCGCCCGGGCCACCAGCAACAAACTCCTCGCCCACGACCCTGCCGCCTCCGCGCTCTACAGGATGCCCAGCCGCGAGGCGTAGCGCACCGCCTCGCTGGAGTTCCGGGCGCCCGTCTTTTCCAGGATTCGCTGGCGGTGGTTGTTCACCGTGGCCGCGCTGATGTACAGGCGGTCGGCGATCTCCCGGCTGGCCAGGCCCACCGCCACCAGCCCCAGCACCTCGATCTCGCGCTTGGTCAGCCCGGGTCCTCCGCCCTCCGGCTCCTCGGGGACGAACAGGTAGCTCTTGCCGTTGCGCAGGTTGCGCAGGCTGCGCTTGGGCGGCTCTTCCGGCGAGCCCCCGGCCAGCAGGTCGTTGACGGCCAGGACCAGCCAGATGTTGCCGCGGGCGTCCAGCTCCAGCACGACCACCTGCTGCAGCAGGCGGACCAGGCGGCCGTCCGCGCGCCGGATGCGGAAGTCGAAGCCCAGCTTGTAGTCCTTGCGCTCCTGCGGAGCCAGGCCGTACAGGAAGCGCAGGGTGCGGGTCACGGTGTCCAGCACCGCCTCCAGATCCTCGTCGGGCATGCGGCGGTAGAAGTATTCCGGGCCCTGCCCGAGGGCCTCCTCCCGGTCGTAGCCCAGCAGGAACTTGAAGGAGGAGGTCAGGAACACGTACTTGCGCTGGTACAGGTCGTACAGCACCACGGAGCTGTCCTCCACGGCGTCCAGCCGCTCCAGCAGGGGCAGGTGGTAGTCCAGGCGGCCCAGATCCAGGTCCTCGGCGCGGAAGCGCTGGGCGTGCAGGGTCCGCTCGTACTCGGCAAACAGCCGCTCCAAGGGCGCATTCTCGCTGGCATAAAATGATGACAAATCACTATAGCAGAGGACGGGGGTGCGGGGATAGCTTAGGCCAGCGCGATGCGCGAGGAGGACACGTGAACGAGCACAACGAGATGAGGACCCTGCAGCTTTTTTACGCCGGCCTGATGGTGGACGCGGCCGCCAACTTCGAGCACTTCGGGGTGCTCCAGCAGGTGCAGCAAAAGAAGGCCCGCGAGCAGGCCGCGGCCGCCCCGGCCCAGCTGGCCCAGCTGGGCATCCGCGCCCCGCGGGAGCTGTTCGAGCGCTTCGCGGCCATCTTCGGCTGCGCCCGCTGGGAGCTTCGCGAGCTGGACGGCGGGGCCGTGGAGGCCGAGACCGCGACCTGCCTGGCCTGCGCCATCGCCAGGAAGCGCGGCGGCGGCAAACCGTGCGAGCTGTACTGCATCAACCCCTTCCGCGGCCTGGCCCGGGCTCTCAGCCCGGCCCGCGACCTGCGAGGTGGAGGAGACGCTCTGGGAAGGCGGGCGCTGCCGCTTCCGCCTGTCCTGAGGCGGGAGGCGCGGGACGGCCGCGCGGGGCGGCACCGCCGGAGGCCGGCGCGGCATCCCGACACCCTGGCGCCCCGGCCCCGCCGGCCCCGCTTGCCGGGCTGCGGGGGATTTGCCATAATGCGGGTGAGACCAGCTCAAGGAGGAGACCTCATGCCCGCTGTGCAGATCCGGCCGAGACGTCTACTGGATCGGCGTCAACGACCGCACCACCGACCTGTTCGAGGGGATCTGGCCCATCGAGAAGGAAGGGGTTTCCTACAACTCCTACCTGATCCTGGACCGCAAGAAGGTGCTGATCGACCTGTCCAAGGCCCTGAAGACCGACGAGTTCTTCCACCAGATCCAGGAGCTCACGCCCCTGGCCGAGCTGGACTACATCGTGCTGAACCACCTGGAGCCGGACCACACCGGGGTCATCCTCACGCTTGCGGCAGCTGGCCCCCCGGGCCGTGATCCTGGGCTCGGCCAAGATGAAGGAGATGCTGGCCTCCTTCTACAAGATCACCGAGAACGTCCGGGCGGTGGCCGACGGGGAGCTGCTGGACATCGGCGAGCGCAAGCTGCAGTTCTTCAACGCGCCCTTCGTGCACTGGCCCGAGACCATGGTGACCTACGACACCGCCGAGAAGATCCTCTTCTCCTGCGACGCCTTCGGCGGCTACGGGGCCCTGGTGGGGACGATCTTCGACGACGAGTGCCGCAACATCACGCTTCTACGAGCAGGAGTCCCTGCGCTACTACGTGAACATCGTGGCCAAGTTCTCCAAGCCCGGTGCTCAACGCCATCGCCAAGTTGAGCGGCCTGGACATCCGGGTCATCGCCCCCTCCCACGGCCTGATCTGGCGGTCCAAGCCCGGGCACATCGTGGAGCTGTACCGCAAGTGGGCCGAGTACGCCAGCGGGCCCCACCGAGCCGGGGGTCACGCTGATCTACGGCTCCATGTACGGCAACACGGAGAAGGCCATGGACGTGGTGGCCCGCGGGCATCTCCAGCCGCGGCGTGCCCCTGCAGATCTTCGACGCGGCCCGCACCCACGTGAGCTACATCCTGCCGGCCCTCTGGACCCAGTCCGGGGTGATGATCGGGGCGCCCACCTACGAGGGGGCCCTGTTCCCGCCGGTGCTGGACGTGCTCAACCACGCCGCGATCAAGCGGATCATGAACAAGAAGGCGGCCATGTTCGGCAGCTACGGCTGGAGCGGAGGGGCGGTGCGCAACGCCAAACAGGTGATCGAGCCCCTGAAGTGGGAACTCACCGCCACCCTGGAGTTCGCCGGCTACCCCACGCACGAGGAACTGGCCAAGGCCGAGCAGTTCGGCAAGACCTTCGCCGACCTTCTGCGGGGCGGTTGAGCGGGCGGCCGTTCGGAGCCCGGCCTCCGCTGGGGCCCCACGGGCGGCCATTCGGGGCCCGGCCCCCGGGGTCAGGCGGGTGTTAGCGCACGACCAGCTGCCCCTTCCAGTTGGTGACCGGGCCGAAGTTGTTGACGTTGCGGAAACCCAGCGCCTCCAGCGTGGCCTTGGCCTTGCCGGAGCGGTTGCCGGAGCGGCAGTAGACCACGATGCGCGCCTCCCGATCCTGGGTGGGCAGGTTGTCCTGGATCACGTCGTACGGGATGTTTAGCGCCGAAGGGATGGCCCCCGCGCGGTACTCCTCGGCGGTGCGCACATCGATCAGGAAGAGGTTGGGCTGGCCGAGCAGGCCCGCCAGATCCTCCGAAGACAGGCGGCGGGCGGCGAAATCGCCTGCCGCCGGGGATTGCGCGACCGCGGGCACAGGCTCTGCGCTCCCGCCGGCGAAAGCCGTCGCGGCCGCTAATAGAAGGCCAAGCAGAATTGCTATTTTCATATACACAAAATAAGCGTCGGACCGCGCAGCGGCAAGGCTCCCGGCGGCACCGGCGCGGCAGGCCGCGCGGCTGCCCGCCGGCTCAGCGGGCCGGCGAAGCGTCCGCCCCCGGCGCAATACCCTCTGCCCGTTCGGCGCGCGCCTCCGGCATACCTTCCGCCTTCGGTGCACCTTCCTCCCCCGGCGCCGGCAGCGTGAAAAATAGGATGTTCTCCCCCGCGGGCGAGCCGGCGCTGGCCAGCACGCGCGCGCCGCCGGGCTGCCAATGGACCAGGGAGGATTCCCCTTCCCAAGTCAGGCCGACCAGGCCCCCGGTCAGGCAGAGAGTCAGGCCGTACGGCACCTCCGCGCCCGGCATCCGGGCGGGCAGAGCCCGCTGGAAAGCCGCGCGCGCCTGCGCGGTGAACGGCTCGCCGTTGGCCTTGAGGTCCACCCACAGCTCCGCGCCCCGCAGGACCCGCTCCCACTCGGCGAAGAAGGTGTCCCGGCAGATGGTCAGCGCCACCCGCCGGCCGCTGACGAGGAACGGCCGGGCCGTTTCCAGCCGTCCCGGCTCCACCCCCAGCAGGTCCTCCTCGAAGGGCGTCAGGAAAACCTTGTCCTGTGAATACAGCTCGGCTCCGCGCTGGTCGAAAATTACGGCGCGATTGACCAGGACGGTCCGGCCCTCGGAGGACTGCGCAGCGAACAAGCTGCCCGCCCCGACGGCCACCCCGTGCCGGCGGGCCAGCCCGCCGAACAGTTCCCGCAGGCGGCGCTCGGCCAGGCCGGAGTTCAGAAGGAACAGCTCCCGCAGATCGCGGGCCAAGGGCTCGCGGGCCAGTACCCGGCGCAGGGCTTCCTCCAGGGACTCCGCATCCTGCAGCCATCGGCCATAGGGCAGGAGCACGCCAAAAGGCCGAGGCGTACTCGGGGAACAGGATCAGGTCCGGGGCATACGGCAGGCAGCGCTCAACCAGGCGCGTGATGCGCTCGACGTACGAGGAGGCGCAGACCAGGTCCGCGGGCGCGATGGAAAACTGCACGGCGGCTACGCGCAGCTCCCCGGGCGAGCCGGCCGCCGCCGGGGCGGCCAGAACCGCGAACAGCGCGGCAAGCAAGGTGACGATCGCGATGAACGGAGCAAGCCCGGGCGCGGACGGACGGAACCGGAGCATGGCTGCCAGGATAGGAGCCAGCCGGAGCGCCTGTCAATCCGATAGCAGCCAGGCTGACTCCTGCGGCCGATCCATGATAGATTCTCCGCCATGGAAAGCATGAAACGGACCGCCACCTGCGGCGAGCTGGACGCCTCCGGCATCGGCAGGCAGGTTACCTTGAACGGCTGGGTGCACCGCGTGCGCGACCACGGCGGCATCAAGTTCATCGACCTGCGGGACCGCTACGGCCTGACCCAGGTCGTGGTGGACGCGGACGCGTCGGCCGAGCTCAAGGAAGCGGCGGCCGAGCTGAAGCACGAATATACGGTGGCCGTCGAGGGGACGGTGCGCCCCCGCCCGGCGAACATGGTGAATCCCCAACATGCCCACCGGCCAGATCGAGGTCCAGGCCCGGCGCCTGGCCGTGCTGGCCCGCTGCGCGACCCTGCCCTTCCAGATCGACGAGCGCACGGACGCCCGCGAGGAACTGCGCTTCAAGTACCGCTTCCTGGACCTGCGCTCCTTCGGCATGCAGCGCCGCATCCGCCTGCGCCACGACGTGACCTTCGCCGTGCGCGAGTACCTGGCCGGCCGCGGCTTCTACGAGATCGAGACCCCGACCCTGATCCGCTCCACCCCGGAAGGGGCGCGCGACTTCCTGGTGCCCTCGCGCCTGCACGCCGGCAAGTTCTACGCGCTGCCCCAGTCGCCGCAGCTCTACAAGCAGCTGCTGATGGTGTCCGGCTTCGACAAGTACTTCCAGATCGCCCGCTGCTACCGCGACGAGGACGCCCGCGGCGACCGGCAGCCGGAGTTCACCCAGATCGACCTGGAGATGAGCTTCGTGTCCAAGGACGACGTGTTCGAGGTGATCGAGGGCCTGCTGGCCCACGTGTTCCGCAAGGCCATGGACCGGGAGCTGCCCATCCCCTTCCCGCGCCTGACCTACGACGACGCCATGAACCGCTTCGGCTCGGACAAGCCCGACTTGCGCTACGGCCTGGAGCTGAAGGACTTCGGTGCCCTGGCAGCAAAAGGGGAGTTCGAGGTGTTCCGCAAGCTCGCCGCCGAGGGCGGGACGGTGAAGGCCCTGGTGGCCCCCGGCTGCGGAGGCTACTCGCGCAAGGAGATCGGGGCGCTGGAGGAAGTCGCCAAGGTGTACGGCGCCAACGGCCTGGCCTGGATGAAGGTCACCGAAGCGGGGCTGGAGGGCGGCATCGCCAAGTTCTACGCCGCGCTGGCCGCCGAGCTGGCCCGGGAGCTCGCGGCGCCGCCCGGGGGACCTGATCCTGCTGGTGGGCGCCGACTGGAAGAAGGCCTGCACCGCCCTGGGCGCGGTGCGCTCGCAGCTGGGCCGCGACCTCAAGCTGGCCAAGGCCGACGAGTTCCACTTCTCCTGGATCGTCGACTTCCCCATGTTCGAGTGGAACGAGGAGGACAAGAAGTGGGACCCGGCGCACCACATGTTCACCATGCCCCAGGAGAAGTACTTGAGCTCCCTGGAGTCCGATCCCGGCTCGGTCAAGGGCGACCTCTACGACCTGGTCTGCAACGGCGTGGAGCTGGCCTCCGGCTCCATCCGCGTCCACGACCCGGAGCTGCAGAGCCGCATCTTCAAGGTCGTGGGCATGGACGAGGAGGAGGCCCAGCGGCGCTTCGGCTTCCTGCTGGAGGCCTTCCGCTACGGGCCGCCCCCGCACGGCGGCATCGCCCCCGGGCTGGACCGCCTGGTGACCCTGATGGCCGGGGAGAGCTCGATCCGCGAGGTGATCGCCTTCCCCAAGAACACCCTGGGGCAGTCGCCCGATGGACGACTGCCCGGCGGCGGTCGACGCCGAAGCAGCTGGCGGACCTGCACCTCCGCGTGGTCGACCCGGAGAAGTAGCCGCGGACCGGCCGCGGTCGGCACGGCCCGATCGGCCAGCCCGCCCTCCCCCACCGCCGAGACCAGCCATCGCCTGCTGGCCTGGTTCTTCGCCCACCGCCGGGAGCTTCCCTGGCGGGAGGAGAGCGACCCCTACCGCATCTGGGTGAGCGAGGTGATGCTGCAGCAGACCCGCGCCCAGACCGTCGCAGCGCCTACTACCGCCGCTTCCTGGAGCGCTTCCCCGATATCGGCCGCGCTGGCCGCCGCCGACGAGCAGGAGGTGCTCAAGGCCTGGGAGGGGCTGGGCTACTACGGCCGGGCGCGCGGCCTGCTCGAGGCGGCGCGCGAGATCGTGCGGCGGCATTCCGGCCGCTTTCCCTCCGACCCGCAGGCGGCGCTGGCCCTGCCCGGGGTCGGGCCCTACACCGCCGCGGCGGTCTTGAGCATCGCCTTCGCCCGGCCGCTGGCCGTGGTGGACGGCAACGTGCTGCGCGTGGTCACGCGGCTGACCGCCGACGACGGCGATCCGGCCACCGCCGCGGTCCGCGGCAGGGTGCGGGCATACGTGGAGAAATCCTTCCATAGTTACCACCCCGGCTGGGTGAACCAGGCCTGGATGGAGCTGGGTGCCCTGGTCTGCCGGCCGGCTCCGGACTGCCCCGCTTGCCCCCTGGCTTTCGCCTGCCGGGCGCTCCGGGAGGGACGCACCGCCGAGCTGCCCGCCCGCCGCCGTCGCGCGCCGCTCCCCGTGCGCCGGGGCAGCCTGTTCCTGCTCCTGCCCCGCGAGCAGGTCGAAGCCGGCAACCTGCGCGCGCCGCTGGAAGCGGCCTGGGCCGAAGCCCCCGCCGGCAAAGCGTTCGGGGAGCTGCTGCGCGCGCGGGAGCTGCCGCTCCTGGCGGTGCGGCGGGCACTCGACGGGCCTGCTCGGCGGGCTATGGGAGCTGCCGTCCGCGCCGGAAGGCGACGGAAAGGACATTCTGCGCCGCAGTACGGTGTTGAACTGATAGGGACGGCCGGGCCGGCGCTGCGGCACTCCTTACTCGCATTTCCAGGAGCGCCTGGCCCCGGTGCCCGGCATCCTGGGTCGCGAGGCGGCGCTGCGCGCCCTGGGCCGAGCAGCGCTGGGTGGCGGCCTCCGGGTGGGGCGAGTACCCGCGCACGCGCCAGAGCGATCCGGGCCCTGCGGCCGGCTGGGCCTGGAAGAGATAACAAGGAGGGACATGCATCGTGAGAGGCAACCTGCTGGCTTGCTCGGCCTTTCTGGCCGGCGGTCCTGTTGGCCTGCTGACGCGCGGGCGGCCGGCAGGAGCCGGAGCTGCGGCCCGTGGACGTGCTGCGGCAGCCGATCACCGTGGACCTGCCGGACACCTCCGGCGGGCCGGCCCAGCTGGTCGTGCGCTTCGGGGCGGGGCAGCTGGACATCAGCCCGGGCACGCGCCGGGCGCTGGTCGCCGGCGAGGCCCTGTACAACAACGAGCTGTTCACCCCCACCGTGCGCACCGAGGGACAGAAGGTCATCCTCTCGGCCGGGCGACGGGCGCCTGGAGCTGCGGGAGTTCATCGACTCCTGGAGCAAGGTCAAGGACCACCTGAACCGCTGGGAACTGGAGCTGGCCCCCGTGCCCATGGAGCTGGAGCTGGAGCTGGGCGCCAGCTCGGCGAGCCTGGACCTGGGCGGGCTTCCCCTGCGCCGGCTGCGCCTGTCCCAGGGGGCGGCCGACCTCGACCCTGGACTTCGACCGGCCCAACCCCGTGGAGATGGCCAGCCTGACCTACAACGGCGGGGCCTCCCGCTGCACGCTGCGCGGCCTGGCCAACGCCAACACCTCCCGGGTGGAGGTGTACGGCGGCGGCGGGGTGTTCTACCTGGATTTCTCCGGCAGGCTGCGCCGCGACTTGAGCGTGAAGGTGGAGGCCGGGGCCGGGGAGGTGACCCTGGTGTTCCCCGAGGAGACGGACGTGGAGGTGACGACGCACACGGGGCTGGCCGTGGTGGACTTCCGGGGCACCTGGAACCGGCCCTCGGAGCAGCTGTACCGGCACGCTGGGCGCGCACGCCGACCGCGGGCCGCGCATCACGGTCGACGCGGCGGTGCTGGCCGGCAAGCTGCGCCTGCTGGCCGGGGAATAGCAGCTTCGCGCCGCGCGGCGCGATAAGCTCAGTCGTCGAAGATCTTTCCCGGATTCAGAATGCCTTTGGGATCCATTGCGCGCTTGACTGAACGCATGATGGCCAGGGTTGCGCTGCCCAGATTCCGCTCCAGATAGGCTCGCTTGACCTCACCGATGCCATGCTCGCCGGAAATAACACCTCCCCGGCCGATGGCATCCTCATAGAGAGCCTGCCGTACCGCTTCTCGCGTTTCCCGCCAATTGGGGATTTCTCCGCCCAGAACCCCGTCCTCCAAAGAATGCCTCATGTGGTGGGTGTGGACATTCCCGTCCGCCGCATGTCCGTAGGTGGGCAATTGAATCCCCAAGCGCTCTTCCAACTCCCGGACGAACTGCACGTGACCTACGATCTGCGAGCAGGGCACGCAAATATCGAAGAGCTCGGCGGTTCCGGGACGAAGCGCCTCGTAGAGCATGCTGCGCATCTCCAGAATCTCCGCCTGACGGGCCTTGCTTTCCGCCAGGAGCACATCCAGCGCGCCGCCGGATTCCAGCACCTCGCTGAGCGCTTCCGCCTGGGCAATCACCTCTTCCTGCCGGAAACCGTCCAAGATGATCAGCAGTGACGCGCTACCCCCCTTGGCCGGCCAGCTGCGCTGCAGGAGCCTTTCCGCGCAACGCATGACCCGGTGCGGTATGAACTCGACAGCCGTGGGAATGATGCCCCGCTCCAGGATGGCCGGAACCGCCTGCACCGCCTGGCCCACCTCGGGAAAGGGAACGATCAGGGTCTCCACGCTGCCCGCCGGCGGCAGCAGCGCCAGGGTCACCCGGGTGATGACTCCCAGGGTTCCCTCGGAGCCGATCATCAAGTTCAGCAGATTATAGCCCGTGCTGGACTTGATGAGCTTTCCGCCGAATTCCACCACTTTGCCGTCGGCCAGCACGACTTGCAGTCCAAGCACGAAGCGCCGGATCGTGCCGTACTTGACCGCTCTAGCCCCCCCGGCGTTGGTGGCCACGGCGCCGCCAATGAAGGCCCCCTCGTCGCCGGGGTGCGGAGGGAAGAACAATCCCATTGCCTCCGCTTCCCCGTAAAGCTGCCCCAGCGTCATCCCCGCCTGCACGGTGATGGTGTGATTCGCTCTATCGGCGTCTATGACCCGGTTGAGGCGCTCGAGGGACAGCACGATCCCTCCCGGTGAAGGCAGGCAGGAGCCGGACAGCCCCGTGCCGGCGCCCCTGGCCGTGACCGGCACGCCGCTCTCGGCGCAGAAAGCCACCAGCCGGGCCACTTCTTCTTCGCTGTGCGGACGCGCCACCGCCTCCGGCCGGCGGCGGAACTCATCCGTGGCGAACTCATCATGGGAGTAAGGCTCTACTTCCTCGTCCATGATCAGCAGCTCACCGCCCCCTATGGACCGAGCGTGCTGCAACCATTCGCGACTCAAGGACATGAGGGCCTCCTGAAGCCATCCGAGCGATGCCCGCCGCAGACCGCGGAGGGCACCCCCTTACACCAGGCCCTTCTCCGCCTCCAGGATTTCGGCCAGCTCGCCGGGCTCCAGGCGGAAGGGGGAGCCCTTGCCCTCGTAGAAGCCGTGCGAGCCGATCAGGTGGATGTGCAGGTCGGTGTAGGTGATCTCCCGGCCCAGGCGCTTGTTGCGCACCGTGGTGTTGGTCTTCGGGAAGATGCCCGGGTCGCCGAAGGGACAGGGCAGCTTACCCCGCACCGAGTCCACGCGCACCTCGAAGTGCGGCTCCACGTCCAGGAACTCCCCCAGGCCGGCCAGGCCAGCGTCGCGCAGCTCGACCATGCGTTGAGCGATGTCCTGGTGGTTGTAGCCCAGGCGCCGCGCCTCCCCGTCGTCCTGGGTCAAAATGTCCACCAGGTTGCGGCGATCCTCTCCCAGGAAACCGTCGCGGGTAATGACCCCGGGAGCCATTTTCCCCTGGATCGCGGCAAGCTGCTTTGTCTGCTTCATGGGCGCCTCCCTTTGCACGGCCTCAGGCGAACTTGTCGAAGAAGATCAGCTCCTCCGGCAGGCCCTTGGACTTGAACACCTTGATGCTGGCGTCGATCATGCCCGGGCTGCCGCACAGGTAGGCCTCGTGATGGTCCAGGCGCTGGAAATGGCGGTCCAGCACCTCGGTGATCAGGCCCTTCTCCCCGGTCCAGTTGTCCCCGGGCTCCGGGTTGGACAAGGCGGGCACGAACTTGAAGCCCGGGAGCTTGCTCTCCAGCTCCTTCATCTCCTCCACCAGGAACAGGTCGCGCACGGCGCGCGCGCCGAAGAAGTAGGTCGCCTTGCGCCGGATGCCCCGCTCCACCATGTCCTCGAGGATCGATTTGATCGGGGCCATGCCCGAGCCGCCGGCCACGAAGATGATTTCCCGGTCGCTGTCGCGCAGGTGGAATTCGCCGTAGGGGCCGTTGATGTTCACGCTGTCCCCAACCTTCAGGTGCTGGAAAACGTAGGTGGTGCAGATGCCGTTGGGCACCAGGCGGATCTCCAGCTCCACCGCGTCCTTGCGCGACGGGGAGGAGGAAATGGAGTAGGCCCGGTACACCGGGTCGGGGGTCAGCTCGTAGGCCGGCACCACGAACTGCACGTAGCGCCCGGCCTTGAAATCCAGGGCTTGCGAATCGTTGAGCTTGAGGGTCACTTCCTTGATGTCGTAGGTCAGGTCGCGGATCGAGGCCACCGTGGTCCCGTACTCCTTGATGCTGAACAGCTCCTCGGGCACCAGGATCTGCATTTCCCGCTTGACCTTCACCTGGCAGGACAGGCGCACGTTGGCCTTGCGGTCCGCCTCGGTGATCCACGGCAGCTCGGTGGGCGCGTACTCCCCCGCCCCGCTTTTCACCGCCAGCTTGCACAACCCGCAGGAGCCGCGGCCGCCGCAGGCCGAGGGGATGAAGATGCCCTCGGCGGTGAGCGTGGACAGCAGCGGCCGGCCGCCGTCCACGGTGAGCTCCTTGCTGCCGTCGTTGATCGAGATCTTGACTTCGCCGTAATTGGCGATGGTGGCATCCGCGATGGCCATGACCAGCGCCAGGACCGCCGCGATGGCCGCGGCCGTTCCTACCCCGATGAAAAAGGCCCCGATCGGAAACATACCCTCTCCTTTTCAGGCCGGCCGGAATCATGCCGGAAAAGCCCATGAAGGCCAGGGACATGATCCCGGCGATGATCAGCGCGATACCCGCCCCCTCCAGCCCCCGCGGCACGCGGGCCCGGGCCATCTTGGCCCTCAAGCCCGCCATGGCCACAATGGCCACCGCCCAGCCCAGGCCACCGCCCAGGCCGTAGGCCAGGGAAGCCAGGAAGGTGTACTTGCGGATGAACATGAACAGCACTGCCCCGAACACGGCGCAGTTGACCGTGATCAGCGGCAGGAAGATGCCCAGGTTCTGGTACAGCGACTCGGAAACCCGCTCCACGATCATCTCCACCAGCTGCACCGAGCCGGCGATGACGATGATGTAGACGATGAAGCCCAGGTACTCCAGCCCCAGGGGCACCAGGATGTAGTACTGGATGGGCCAGTTCAGGGCGTTGGTCATGCCCATCACGAACACGACCGCCGCTCCCAGTCCCACCGAGCTCTTGACCTCCCGGGAGATGGCCAGGAAGGAGCACATCCCCAGGTAGTTGGTGAGCAGGATGTTGTTGGTGAAGATGGCCCCGAAGAACACGGCCGCGGGGCCCAAAGTGCTCCAGTTCATTTCTTCTGCTCCTTCAGGATGTAGCCCTTCACCACCCAGATAAGGGAAGCCAGCAGGAAGAAGGCCCCCGAGGGCATGACGAAGATCGACCAGTTGGTCCACCAGGGCCCCAGGAGCTTGATGCCCAGCAGGGAACCGGAGCCCATGAGCTCGCGGATCACCGCGATGATCAGCAGCACGTACGAGTAGCCCAGCCCGGCGGAGACCCCGTCGATGAAGGACAGGCCCGGCGTGTGGGAAAGCCCGTAGGCCTCGGTGCGGCCCATGACGATGCAGTTGGTGATGATCAGGCCCACGTAGGGTCCCAGGGTGCGGGAGATGTCCGGCAGGTAGGCCCTCAAGACGATGTCCACGATGATGACCCACACGGCGATGATCAGGGTCTCCACGATCATGCGGGCCCGCGCCGGGATCCATCTCCGTAGTACTGAAACCGATACGTTGGACATGGCGGTAGCCCAGATCAGGCCCAGGCACATGACCACGGTGTTGGTGACCACGTTGGTCACCGCCAGGGTGGAGCAGATGCCCAGCACCTGCACGAACACCGGGTTGTTGGCCCCTACCCCGTCCACGAACGCCTTATATGCCTTGCCCCGCGGCCGGGCCGGCCGAACGACCGGCCTGCCCGCGACGGGCGCGGAAATATCAGCCATAAAGAATCCTCCTCAATCCACCAGCTTCCCGACCTGCCCCACCGCGGCGTTGAGCAGGTCCTTCACGAAATTCGAAGTGAGCGTGGCCCCGGTGATGGCGTCGAACTGGTTCTCCGCCGCCGGCTCCCCCTCCCCCACCGTGCTGAAGGGTCCCCGCTTGCCGCGGAACTGCTCGCGGAACCAGGATTCACCGATCCGGGCGCCCAGCCCCGGGGTCTCGCTCTGCTTCAGGAAGTCCACGCCGGTGAGCTTTTCCAGCCGCGCGTCGAAGCCCAGCGCGGCCGTGATCTCCCCCCAAAGCCCCGGGCCGCTGCGCAGGAAAACGTAGCCCGCCGGCTGGCCTGTCTCGTCCTTGACCAGGTAGTAGTCACCCCCGCTGCCGGACTTCTGCTCCACCCGCGAATCGAACAGCGCGGAGATTTCCGCGGGAGTGGGCGGCACCTGCAGGCCCGAGGCGTACAGCACCGAACGCCGCAGGAACACCCGTTCGTTGAGCTCCACGGCCGGCTTGGTGATCAGGTACATCAGGGAGATGGGCGACACGAACACCACCGTGACCAGGACGGTGAACACGACGATCATGACCCGCTTGCTCATGCGCCCCCCTTGGCCCGGGCCTTGGCCTTTTCCTTGAGCTGGCGCACGACGTAGTCGATGATCCCCGCGAAGGTGTTGCCCAGCAGGATGACGAAGCCGGTGGCCTCCGGCCAGATGCTGAAGGTGCGCACCAGCGGCCAGAGCAAGCCTATAAGCGCGCCGTAGATCCAGCGCCCTCCTTGCGTCTGGGCCGCGGAGATGGGGTCGGTGGCCATGAACAGCATGCCGATCAGGAAGCTGCCGGAAAGCGCGGCTCGCAGCGGGTCGGCGGCATTACGCACCCCGGCCAGCCAAAGGGCGCTCTGCACGACCAGGAAGGCAATGAGCTGCGACACCACGATACGCCAGTTGGCGGCTCTGGTGGCGAGGATGTACACCCCGCCCAGCACCAGCAGCACCGCGCTGGTCTCGCCCAGGGAGCCGGCTACGTTGCCCCAAAGCAGGGGCAGGAGGTCCACCGCCTTGCCCTGGTGAAGCAGGTTCAAGGGCGTGGCCGAGCTCACCGCGTCGGCCGCGAAGCGCGAGAAACCGCCCCAGGCAGCGGGCAACTGCAGGGGTCCCCCCGCGCCGGCCAGGGGTTGGACCCAGCGGGCGGTCATGGGCACGGCGAAGCTGACGTAGATGAACACCCGCCCGGTGAGCGCCGGGTTGAACACGTTGCGCCCGAAGCCGCCGAACACCATCTTGCCGAAGGTGATCGCAAACACCGCCCCTACCGCCGCGATCCAGTAAGGGATGGCAGGCGGCAGGCTGAGGGCCAGCAGCACCCCGGTCACGAAAACCGCCGAGGTCACCGGCTCCTTGCGGGCCCGGGTAAACGCGAACTCGGTGAGAAAGGCGGCGGCGTTGACCACCCCCAGGACCACCAGGCTGCGCCAGCCGAAAAACCAAATCGAAGCGAGCGCCGCCGGAATCAGGGCGATCAGAACACGCTGCATTGGCAGCTGCCAGAGGATCACTGGCTGCTTCTTGGCTTCCGCCATGCGGGGACCTCCACAGTTGGTCTCGACACAAATATTACCATTTTTTTCACGATTAGCAAGATGCCTCGGCTCGGCTATAATGGCCGCCGTGCTGAAAACCTACGCCGGCCTGGACCGCAGCATCTACTATCTGTTCATCGCCCAGGTGGTGAATAGCATCGGGCATTTCGTCCACCCCTTCCTGACCCTGCTGCTGACGCAGAAACTGGGCATGGACGCCGGGGAGGCAGGTTTCTATGTCTTCCTGTCCGCCCTGGCCTGGGTGCCCGGCTCGCTGGCCGGGGGCAAGGTCGCCGACAGCTTCGGCCGGAAGAAAGCCATGGTCCTGTTCCACACCCTGCCCGCCCTGGCCCTGATCCCCTGCGCCTTCCTGGGCGCCTCCCGCCTGGTGGCCTGGCTGCTGATCGCCGCCTCCTTCCTGCACGGGCTGGCCGAACCGGTGAACGACGCCATGCTCACCGACCTCACCACCGCCGGAGCAGCGCAAGCCGGCCTTCAGCCTGCTGTACCTGGGGCACAACATCGGGATCGCCGTTGGGCCCCTGTTCGCAGGTATCCTGTTCAACCGCTACCTCCCCTGGCTCTTTCTGGCCGATGCGGCCACCACCCTGGCCGCCGTGGTGCTGATCGCGCTGTTCGTCCGCGAGTCCGCGCCCACCCGCGAGCGGATCGAGTCCAGCTTCCGGGATGACTCGGGCCCGGAGCGGGCGGAGAAAGGCTCCCTGCTGGCGGTCCTGCTGCGCAGGCCGTTCCTGCTGGCCTTCCTGTTCATCAGCGCCCTGCTGTCCCTGGTGTACTCGCAGAGCCACTTCAGCCTGCCGCTGCAGTGCTCGGCCCTGTTCGGGGAGCGCGGGCCGGGCACTTTCGGCCTGCTGGTCGGCCTGAACGGCCTGGCGGTCATCACCCTGACCACGGTGGTGCTGCACCTCACCCGGCGCCTGGCCCCCGTGCTGACCGTGGCCCTGTCCGGGCTGTTCTACGCCGCCGGCTTCGGCCTGATCGGCCTGGTCGGCTCCCTGCCGTGGCTGCTGCTGTCCACCCTGGTCTGGACGCTGGGGGAGATCCTGGCGGCCACCAGCACCGGCGCCTACATCGCCGGCCACTCCCCCCTGACCCACCGCGGCCGGATCAACGCCATCGCCCCGGTCATCATGTACAGCGGCTTCGCCGCTGGGCCGCCGCTAGCCGGGCGCCTGGTCGAACGCTTCTCCCTGGCCGTGATCTGGCCCTGGACCTTTCTGCTGTCGCTGGCCGCCGCGCTCCTGCTGGTCCTCCTGCACTGGCGCGAGAGGGCCAGCACGGGCAGCCCGCGTACTGCGCCTTGAGCGCGGGCCCCGCTCCGATCGAAGCTCACCAGAACAGGAAGCTCCGCAGCTTCAGGCTCTCCGTCCGGCCGCCGGCCGGGTCCCACCGCAGCAGGCCCACCTGGCGCTGGAAGCGCTCGTGGGTCCCCCCGATCAGGTAGACGGCGCCGTCCAGGCCGACCGCGGCGATGTCGGAAAGAGGCCTGGGCAGGGACGGCAGCTCGCGCGTCTGGAAGCCTTCCGCCCCCGCCTGGATGGCCAGCACCTGGTCCACCTTTCTTCCTTCCCAGCCGCCGATCAGGTAAATGGCCTCCGAGGTGGCGAAAACGGCGCAGCGGATGCGGCTGGAGGGCAGTCGTCCTACGCGCAGGCCGGCCGGGAAGGCCTCGGCGGGATCCAGCTCCACGATCTCGTCCAGGTAGCCGCCGCGGTCGTCAGACCCCCCGAGCACATAGAGGCGGCCGCGGTAGAAGGCCGCGGCGGCGAACTCCCGCGGCGAGGGCAGGCGCCCGGCCAGGCTCGCCTCCAGCACCCCGGCGGAGCCGCCGGCGCGGCTGGGCAGGCGTATGCGCAGCACCTCGTCCAGCTGCCGTTCCCCGTCCCACCCTCCGGCGTAGTACAACTCCTCCCCCGCCGCCGCCGCGGCCCCAAAGGCGCGCGGGCCGGGCAGTCGGCCGGCCGCCCGCAGCTCTCGGGTGCGGGTGTCCAGCACCAGGATGTCGTCGTAGACCTTGCGCCCGTCGAATCCCCCCAGCACGTAGATCCGCTCCCCGTGGGCGACCACCCCCATGCCGAATCTGGGTGAGGGCAGCGAGGCGACCCGGCGGATGCGCAGGCTGCGCGGCTGGAGGCGGTATACCTCGGCGTAGTTCTCACCCGCGCGGTCCCGGCCCCCGAACAGGTAAATGGCGTCCCCGGCCGCCGCCGCCCCCGCCCACTCCCGCGCCGTCCAGGGCTGGAACAGCACGAAGCGGGCCGACCAGGCCGCCAGCAGCACCGCTGCCCCGAGCAGGGACAGGTACACGATCAGGGTGATCCGGCCCCTGGATTCGGAGCTGTCGTCTTGAGATCCCATGCGCACGCTCCTTCGAAAGCTGAACTCCCCCCACTCCGGTTTTCGCTCCTGGTGGCGGGGATCCAGATTCCGCCAGGCAACGGCCACGGCCGCCGCGGCCATGGACAGAGCCAGCGCCGCCCAGACTCCGAGCACGGCGCCGTAGGGCAGCCCGCTGGCCTCGCTCAGGATCGAAGCGTCGTTTCTTGACGGGAACAGAAAGAAGGCCGCCAGGTCGTGCAGCACGTCGACCAGGCACAGCACTCCCAACAGGTCCGCCAGCCAGCTGGAGAAGCGGAACTCCCGGAAGAAAAGCGCCGCCAGCAGGGCGCCGACCGCCAGCCCGTAAGCCCAGCCGAAGGGATTGCGTACCGCCAACAGCGTGCCGGTCAGGACCAGGGCGCCGACCCCGAGGTACAGGAATCGCCTCACCCGGGCCAGGGGGCCGGCGGCCAGCAGCAGGCTGCCCAGCAGGGCGGTCCCCAGGTAGCCGGCGGAGTAGACCGCCAGCGGGGAGCCCCCGGTCAGGGTCGTAACCCCGCTGGAATAGGAGAGCACCTCGATGCTTTGGACTCCGCCCCCGGAGGCCAGGGAAGCCAGGGCGTGGAAGATCTCGTGGATCAGCACCACCAGCACCCGCAGCGGCCTGGCCAGGACGCTGTTCCAGGCCAGGGCGAGCAGGGCGGCGGCCAGGCCGTTGCGCAGGAGCCAGGCTCCCCGGGCCTTCACCAGGCCACGCTCCCCGGGCGGAAGAGGCTGCGCAGTTCCAGGCCGTCGGGGGTGCGCCAGGACCGCAGCGGGCGGATCGTATTACAGTTCCCTCCAGCGGTGGCAGGCCACCGAGTGCGCGCCTCCGGCCTCCTCCAGGAAGGGCTCCACCTCCCGGCACAACTCCTTGACGAAGGGGCAGCGCGGGTGGAAGCGACAGGCCTTGGGCGGGTTGACGGGGTTGGGCACGTCCCCGGTCAGGATGATCCGCTCCCGGCCCGATTCCGGGTCGGGAATGGGGATCGCCGAGAGCAGGGCCTTGGTGTAGGGATGCAGGGACCGCTGGAACATCTCCGCAGTGCGGGCCAGCTCGACGATCTTGCCCAGGTACATGACCGCGATGCGGTCGCTGGTGTACTTCACCACCAGCAGGTGGTGGGTCACGAACAGGTAGGTCAGATGGAAATCCCGCTGCAGGTTCTTCAACAGGTTCAGGATCTGGGCCTGCACCGACACGTCCAGCGCGGAGGTGGGCTCGTCCATCAGGATGAACTCGGGACTGGTGGCCAGGGCCCGGGCGATGGCGATGCGCTGCCGCTGGCCGCCGGAGAACTCGTGCGGGTAGCGCTTCAGGTGCCCGACGCCCATGCCCACCACGTGCAGCAGGTCCAGCACCCGCTTCTCCACGTCCCGCGCCTTGATCAGGTGCTGGGCCACCAGGGGTTCGGCCACGATGTCGCGGATCAGCATCCGCGGGTTCAGGGAGTTGGAGGGGTCCTGGAAGACGATGTTCATGCGCTGGCGCAGCTTGCGCAAGGCGGAGCGGCCCAGGCGGGTGATGTCCATGCTCCTGCAGGCGCGCCAGGGCCGCCGCCCTGTCCCCGTCGCGCTCCGAGGCCAGCAGGCCCTCCACCTCCTCGACCTGCTGGGCGGGCTGGTTGTAGTAGATGCGCCCGGAGGTGGCCTCGTGCAGGCGCAGGATGGTCTTGCCCAGGGTGGTCTTGCCGCACCCCGATTCCCCCACCAGCCCCAGGCACTCCCCCTTGCAGGATCTGCAGGTCCACGCCGTCCACGGCCTTGACGTCCGCGACGTGGCGCCGGAACACCCCGCCCTTCACGGGATAGTATTTCACCAGCCGGCGGATATCGATGATGGGGTCGCTCATTTTTTCCCGTCCGTGTAGAGGTAGCAGGCCACCCAGTGCCCCGGGGAGTGCTCGATGGTCGGCGGCTTGACGCCCTTGCAGACCTCCATGGCGTGGGGGCAGCGCGGGTGGAAGCGGCAGCCGGTCGGCGGGTCGATCAGGTTGGGCACCGTGCCGGGGATGGTGGCCAGCTCGCCGGTCTGGCTCACCTTGGGCACCGAGGCCAGCAGCCCCTGGGTGTAGGGGTGCAGCGGCTGGCGGAACAGCTCGCGCACGGAGGCGGTCTCCGCGATGTCCCCCGCGTACATGACCGAGGCCCGGTCGCAGATCTCCGCCACCAGCCCCAGGTCGTGGGTGATGAACAGCACCGAGCTGATGATCTTCTGTTTCAGGGTCTTGATCAGCTCGACGATCTGGGCCTGGATGGTGACGTCCAGGTTGGAGGTCGGCTCATCCGCGATGAGCAGCACCGGGTGGCAGGCCAGGGCGATGGCGATCACGATGCGCTGCTGCATGCCCCCCGACAGCTCGTGCGGGTAGCCCTCCGCGATGCGCTCGGGGTTGGGCACCCCGAGGGAGCGCAGCAGCTCCACCACGTGCCGCCGCACGGTCCGCTCCAGGCGCCGCTGGTAGCGGCGCAGCAAGGGCACCCGCTTGGCGAGCCTCGGCCAGCGCGCTCTTTTCGCCCAGCCGGTCATGCCGCCGCTGCAGCGAGCTCTTCCGCCGCAGCGACTCCGCCGGCGGCTTTGTCCTCCAGCTGATAGAGCTCGTGGTCGATGCGGTCGATCTCCGCCTCGTAGTCCTTGAGCGCGCCCAGCTCGCGGCTGAACAGCGCCCGCGACAGGCGCTTCCAGCCGCGGGCCAGGAAAAACCCGCCGCGGGCGAGCTCCTCGTCCAGCTCGCGGATGGTCTCCTCCAGCATCTGCACCCGGCGGTGGAAGTGGAAGCTCTCCCCGACCTGGTAGCCGATGGACAGCACCGGGTTGAGCGAGGTGCAGGCCTCCTGGAAGATCATCGAGATGGAGTCCCCGCGGATGGAGGTCATGTAGGCCTCGCTGCGCCGCAGGATGTCGATGCCCCGGGAGCGGTCCTCGGCCCGGAAGAAGATCAGCACCTTGCCGTCGGTGATCCTGCCCGGGGCCTGCACGATGCGCATCATCGAGCGCACGGCCACGCTCTTGCCGCAGCCGGACTCCCCGACCAGGCCGTAGGTCTCCCCCTCGTTCACCACCAGGGCCACCCCGTTCAGGGCCTTGACCACCCCCTCGAAGGTGTTGAAGTCGGTGAACAGGTTCTGGGTCTCGATGAGCTTCTCCACCCCTACCTCCTGCGCATCCGGGGGTCGAAGACGTCCCGCACCGCGTCCCCCAGCAGGTTCCAGCCCAGGACGAACAGGGCGATCACGAAGCCGGGGATGAAGACCAGGTACCAGTAGGCCAGGCGGTTCTCCGGCGGGCCCACGATGAAGTTGCGGCACTGCGAGACCATGGCCCCCCAGTCCGCGTAGCCGCTGTCGGAGCCCAGCCCGAGGAACGACAGCGCCGCGGCGATGAGCACCGTCACGCCCACGTTCATGGAGGCCACGATGATCGCCGAGAAGATGGAGTTGGGCAGGACGTGCCGGAAAAGGATGCGCAGATGCGAAGCGCCGCTCGCCCGGGCGGCCAGGATGAAGTCCATGTTGCGGGTCACCAGGATCTCCGCGCGGATCACCCGCGTGTAGGTGGGCCAGTTGAGGATGATCAGCACCAGCACCACCGCCTTCAGGCCGCGCCCCAAAGCCACCACCAGCGCCATGGCCATGACCAGCAGCGGGATGGCGTAGAAGATGTCGGCGATGCGCATGATGATCTCGTCCACCAGGCCCCCGAAGTAGCCGGCGATGGCGCCCAGGATCAGGCCCACCAGCAGGTTGGCGGCCACCACGGCGATGCCGATGCGGAAGGCGTTGCGCGTGCCCCAGATCACCCCGTAGAGGATGTCGTACTGCGAGGGCAGGGTGCCCAGGGGGTTCTCGGCGGAAGGCGGGGAGGGGTCCATCTGCCAGCCCTTGTGCGGCATCTGATAAGGGTCGTGCGGCCTGGGCGGCGGGGCCAGCAGGGGGGCGAAAACGGCCAGGAACACGAAGAACAGAATGATCACCAGGCCGATGATGGTCAGGGGGTTCTTGAACAGCCGCTTCAGGGAGAAGGCCAGCTCCCGCCAGCCAGGGTGCGCCGAGGGAGCCTCGCCCTTGGTTTGAGCCAGCTCGCTACTCATCGCTCGAAAGTCCTTTCTCAGTTGAGCCGGATGCGCGGGTCGATGCCGGCGTAGATCAGGTCCACGATCAGATTGACGGCCACGAAGATGATGCCCAGGAACAGCACATTGAACATGATCGCCGGCACGTCCAGCTGCAGCGCCGCCCGGGCCATCCACCAGCCGATGCCCTTGCGGGCGAAGATCGTCTCGGTGATTACCATGCCGGCCAGCAGGCTGGCGAACAGGATCCCGGAGATGGTGATCACCGGCAGCAGGGCGTTGCGCCGGGCATGGATGTGGTAGATGATCTCCCGGCTGGCGCCCTTGGCCAGGGCGGTGCGGATGTAGTCCTGCCCGAGGGACTCCAGCATGCTGGAGCGCATCAGGCGCATGATCAGGGCGCTGTCCAGGAAGACGAGGTTGATGGTGGGCAGCGCCAGGTGGTAGAAGGCGTCCACGAAGATGTCCCAGCGCCAGTTGAGGATGGCGTCGATCGTGTACAACCCGGTCACCGCGTTCCAGCCGGGCCCGTACACCACGTCCCGGGCCTCGTTGGAGAGGGTCCCCGGCGGGAAGATCCCCAGGAAGCCGTAGAAGAACATCAGCAGCAGCAGGCCCAGCCAGAAGGTCGGCAGGCTGTAGCCGACGATGGCCAGCACCCGGATGGCGTGGTCCGCGGGCCGGTCCTTCTTGATCGCCGCGGTGGTACCCAGCCAGATGCCCACCAGGATGATCAGCGGCGTGGCGTACAGGACCAGCTCCAGGGTGACCGGGAAGAACTGCTTGAAGCCCTCGATCACCGGCGAATCGGCCGTAACCGAGAAGCCGAAGTCGCCGCGGAGCATCTTGCCCATCCAGCGGACGTACTGCACGGGGGCCGGGTCGGTCAGGCCGTACTTCTGGATCATGGACTCCACCTGGCTCGGCGGGACCTTCTCGCTGGACACGTAGGCGGCCACCCGCATCCCCGGCGGGATCAGCATGAGCACCGTGAAGACCAGCACGCTTACGCCGAACAGCACCAGCACCATGAACAGGAGCCGGCGCAGGATGTAGTTCAGAAGGCTCAAATTGATGCTCCGCGCTATTATCGATGATACCTGAAAACCCGTCAAGCACGAGGGCGGCAGCCGGCCGGCGGCCGGACTGCAAAAAAGGGGGCTGCCCCATCTGCGACAGCCCCCGGTTCAGGCCAGCTGCACGAGTCGGCCGGCTACTCCTTCTTGAACATGGCGAACTGGAAGGGATCGTTCTCCATGGGATGGAACATGTAGCCCTTGACCCAGTCCTTGAAGTAGTGGGTCTCGATGGGCTGGTGCAGCATGATGCCGATCACGTCCTGCAGCCAGATGTCCTGCAGGCGGTAGTAGATGGCCTTGCGCTTGGCCGGATCGGTCTCCAGCACGCCGTCCTCGATCAGCTTGTCCACCTCCGGGTTGTTGTAGCCGGTGCGCCCGGCGAACAGGCCCGTGGAGTGCATGTAGGGCTGCACGAAGTTGTGCGGGTCCGGATAGTCCGCGCCCCAGCCGATGTAGAACACCGGCATCACCTTCTGGCGCTGCAGGTTCACGTAGGTGGCCCACTCCACCCCGCGCACGTTGATCTTGAACTTGGGGTTCAGGGACATGACGCTCTCGGCCAGCATCTTGAGGGTCTGCTCGCGCACCTCGTTGCCGGTGTTGAACAGCATGTCGAACTCGAAGCCGTTGGCCCAGACCTTGCCGCCCCAGGCCTTCTTGAAGTACTCCTCGGCCTTTTTCAGGTCATAGGGGTAGGCCTTCAGGTCCTTGTTGAAGAAGGGCAGGCCCGCGCAGATCGGGGTGGCCGCCGGGATGCCGTTGTACTTGATGATGTCCTTGTTGTAGGTGTTGAAGTCGAAGGCATAGGTGAAGGCCAGGCGCACGTTCTTGTCGGCGAAGAAGTCCGGCGGGAATGCCCTTGCCGTCCAGCTTGCCGGAGAAGATGTAGGGGTTGTCGTTGGTGGGGATCGCCATGTTGAAGTTGATCCCGCGGTTGCCCAGGGTGGTGAGGTTCTTGTACACCGTGATCCCCGGCTCCTTGTTCATCTCCTCGTAGTACTGCGGGTCCACCAGGACGGAGTCCACGTCCCCCTGCAGGAGCATCAGCTTGCGGGTGGACCACTCCTCCACGATGCGGTAGATGCCCTTGGCCATGGCCGGCTTGGGGCCCCAGTAGCCGTCGAAGCGCTCGAAGACCACCTCCACCGCCTTGTCGTAGCGGCCCAGCTTGTAGGGGCCGGTGCCGCTGGCGATCTCGTACAGGGTCTCCTTGCCCGCCTCGGGGTTGTTGGCCCGGGCGATGTCCGCCTGGGTGCCGTTCCAGCCGCCCTTGGAGATCACGAAGTCCTTGTCCACGACCACGTTGCAGTTGTAGGCCAGGATGGCGATGAACGGGGCGAAGGGGGCCTTCAGGTTGAAGACCACCGAGTCGCCCTGCACCTGGATGGCCTGGTCCAGCTCGGCCAGGGTGAGCACGACCTTGCCGTCGTCGTCGCGCGAGCCGTAGGTCCCGAACAGGGGCTCGAAGAGCATCCACATCGGGCCGCCGTCCACGTCGGTGACCAGGTTGCGCTTGAAGGAATAGGCCACCCCCTCGGGGGTCAGGGCGTTGCCGCTGTGGAACTTGACGCCCTTGCGGATCGGGAAGCGGTAGGTCTTGCCGCCGTTGGTGATCAGGCCGTTGGCCGCGCTGGGCACCTGGGTGGCCAGGACGGGCACGAACTCCTCGGTGGAGCTGCCCTTGTAGAAGATCAGGTTCTCGTAGACGTTCTGGATGCAGCCGCCGGAGACGTTGTCGTACGCCTTGGACGGGGTCCAGACTGTCCACGGTTCCATAAGCCACCCGGATCATGGTGTCCGGGTTCTTGATCGCTTTCGCCGCCGGGGCCTCGGCCTTGGGCGCCTCCTCCGTTTTCGGGGAGGCCGGTTCTTCCTGTCCGCCCGCGAAGGCGGCGAAAGCGACCGCGAGGACCAGGAGCGTTACCAAAAGCTTTTTCATGCTCCCTCCTTGTGGGAATTTTCGAATATCATAGCATACGCGGTTATTGGACTTCAACAGCGGCCTGTCACCCGGCGGGTCCGGCCCGCGCGGCGGTTGAGTTGACGCCGGGGCCGCGAACGGCTACCGTGGGCGCGATGAGAATCCCCGCCCCGATCCGCGACCTGCCCGCCGAGCGCTGCCGGGCCCTGGCCACCCTGGTCAGCGACATCGACGACACCATCACCTCCCACGGGCTGCTGCCCGCCTCCACCTTCCAGGCCCTCTGGGCGCTGTCGGAGCAGGGGGTTCGTACCGTCCTGGTGACCGGCCGGCCGGCCGGATGGTGCGACCATATCGCCCGCATGTGGCCGGTGGCGGGGGTGATCGGTGAGAACGGGGCCCTGATCTACGCCTATGACCGACCGGCGCGCCGGATGCGGCGGACCTACCTGCTGGACGAGGAGGAACGCCAGGAGGGCCGCCGAAAGCTGGAGCGGATCCGCGAACGGGTCTTGAAGGAAGTGCCTGGCTGCGCCATCGCCAACGACCAGCCCTTCCGCCTGGCCGACCTGGCCGTGGACTTTCGGGAGGACGTGGGGCCCCTCGGCCAGGCGGAGGTCCGGGAAATCTGCCGGATCATGGAGAGCGAGGGAGCCACCTACAAAGTGTCTTCCATCCACATCAACTGCTGGTACGGGGCTTTCGACAAAGTCAGCGGGTTGCGCCGCCTGCTGGCTGACGGAGGCCAGGACCTGGACGATCCCCGGGTCCGGGAAACGCTGCTGTTTACGGGGGATTCGCCGAACGACGAGCCGCTGTTCCAGGCGCTGGAAACCACGATCGGGGTGGCCAACATCCTGCCTTTCCTGCCCGACCTCCGGTACCCCCCCGCCTACATCACGGAACGGGAGGCCGCCGCCGGATTTGCCGAAGCGGTGGAAATCATTCTGGCGAAGCGAGGTCGTGAGCCAGCTCCACGGCCACCGCGCTGAATCCCAGCCCCTCGAACAGATGGGTCAGGGCCATGCCGTCACCCCGCAGCGGGGCCAGCACCTGCTGGTAGCCGCTCTCCCGGGCCTGCAGGAGCAATCGGCGCAGCAGCTGGGTACCCAGGCCGATGCCCCGGAAGTGCTTGCGCACGGCCAGCTGGGCCAGCCTCAGGGAGGAGGGGCCGTCCTCCACAGCCCAGAGGAAGCCTGCGAACTCCCCGCCGGACAACTCCGCCACCAGGAACAGGCTGCGGGGGTCCAGCAGCGGGGGCAGGTCCGAGCGGCTGTAGGGGCCGGGCCGAGCCCGGGTTGCACCCCGGCATATAGCTCACCGAGCACCTTCTGGTCCAGCTTGAGGGCGGGCTCCACGTGCCGCGCCTCGCCCCGAATGATCGAGAAATCGCTGGCCACCAGCTCCAGCGGAGGCTCCTCCCCCGCCGCCAGGCGCTCCAGACCTGCCAGCTCCCGTTCCGCCTCGTACCAAAGCTGGACCACCTGCTTCATCTCCTTGTCCTTGAAGGCAAACCACAGGCGCTCGATCTCGCGGTTCTTCCGCAGCATGTCCTTGAAGCGGCGGAACACCCCCTGCCCCGAGGAGAGGGCCTCCCGCAGCATCTCGGCGAAGATCGGGTTACGCAGCTTCAACACGAAGCGCTCCATGAGGTGGAACCCTTCCGCGGGGCCCCAGGTCGGGATGGGCAGGTACCGCGCTCGCTGCCCCGGCACCCCGTCCAGCGCCGCCGGTTCATCCCCCGCCGCGCCCGCCTCCGCGGGGCGGCGCGCCGCTTCGCCGGGAGGCAGCTCGTCCTCCCGGAACATCGCTCCGGTTTCACGGTCCACCACAAAGCGGCGGCGTTGGTCCTCCATGGCAAAGATGATCTGGTTGATGAGCTCCTCGGTCAGAGGGAAGGTCACGCCTCAGGTCCTCGAGCCGAGAGCGGGCTTCGCGCCGGCCAGGTCCTGCACGGCGCGAACGGCCTGTGCGGCGGGGAGCAGGCTGACCCGGCCGGTGCGCCGCTCCTGCACTTCCACCAGGCCCTCGGCCAGGTGCTTGGTGGACACCACCAGGCGCAGCGGTATTCCCAGCAGGTCGGCATCCTTGAACTTGACTCCGGGGGAATCCTCCCGATCGTCGAACAGCACCTCTTCGCCCAGCTCCGCGGCCAGCTCTTCCGCCGCCTTCTTCACGGCCAGCGACTGCCCGATGGCCATCAGGTAGGCCCGGAAGGGGGCGAGGGCCTCCGGCCAGGCCAGACCCCGCTCGTCGCGGTTGGCCCAGGCTACCGCGTCCATGAGGCGTCCCAGCCCGATGCCCCAGCAGCCCATCTGCGGGTAGGCGGCGCGCCCGTGGTCGTCCTGGAAAGCCAGGTTCATGGCCCGGGTATAGTAGTCCCCCAGCTTGAAGATATGCCCCACTTCCACTGCCTGGATCTCCTCGAGGGTCCCGCCGCATTGCAGGCAGATGCGCTGGCCCCGGGTCAGGGAGATATCCACCACGTCGGGGCTCTCGAAGTCCCTGCCGAAGTTGCCGTTCCGGTAGTGGAACCCCGCCTGGTTGGCCCCGTACACCAGGTTGGCCGAACGGGCCACCGCGTCGTCCACCACGAGGCGCAGGCCGGGCGGAAGGCCGATGGGCGAAAGGCTGCCTGCGGTCAGCCCGGCCTCGGCCAGCTCGCGGTCCCCGGCCAGACCGTAGACCGGCACCTTCAGGAAAGCGGAGATTTTCTCCGGCGCCACCTCGAAATCCGCCCGCACCACGGCCAGCACCGGTCCGCGCGGGGTGAGGTACAGCAGGGACTTGGCCAGCCGGCTCCTGGGCAGGTCCAGGAACTGCGCCAGGGCCTCTATGGTGCCGCAGCCCGGGGTAGCGACCTTCTCCAGCGGCAGCATCTCGCCGCGCAGGTACTCCTTGCCGCCAATGGCCACCTCCTTGCTGGCCGCGTACTGGCACTTGCCGCAGCGGATCAGGGCGTGGTCGCCGCCGGCGGCCGGCATGAGGAACTCGAAGGATTTCTCCCCGCCGATGTACCCCACCCCCGCCTCCGCCGCGAAAGTCTGGATCCCGCAGCGTTCGAAGATCCGGCGGAAGGCCTTGAACAGCTTGGGGAAAAAGTTGTTCAGCTCGTGGTAGGAGCGGTGGAAGGAGTAGCCGTCGTGCATGTAGATTTCTTTGGTGCGCGACAGGCCGTCCTTGGTCCGCTCCTCGTCGCGGAACTTGATCTGGAACTGGTAGAGCAGCTGGGGCAGATCGCGGTAGGAGGACAGGGTGGCGCGCACCACCTCCACGAAAGCCTCCTCGTGGGTGGGGGACAGGACCAGCTCCCGCCCGCCGCGGTCCTGGAAGCGGATCAGCTCCCGGATCCAGTCGCGCCGGCCGCTGCGCCGCCAGATCTCCGCGGGGGTCACCACCGGGGCGTAGATCTCCTGCCCGCCCAGGGCCTGCATTTCCTCGGTGATGATGCGCTGCAGGTTGCGCAGCACGCGCAGGCCCAGCGGCAGGAAAGCGAACAGGCCCTGCCCGAGCTGACGGATGTAGCCGCCCTTCAACAGCAGGGCGTAGCTGGGCGAGCGGATGCCGTGGGGCTCCTCCCGCAGCGTCTTGCCGAGCAGGCCCGAATAGCGCATGCGAAGCACATTTTAGGGCGGGTCCCGGGCGGGGTCAATGCCTTGACTCGCATGCGGCCAGGCGGCCATATTAAGGTATCCTTCTCAAGAAACCACAGGAGCAAATCATGAGCATTATCGAATGGGTGGAAGCGCGAGAAATCCTCGATTCCCGCGGCAACCCCACGGTGGAGGTTGAGGTGCAGCTGGAGAGCGGGGCCCTGGGCCGCGCCGCCGTGCCCTCCGGTGCCTCCACTGGCGAGCACGAAGCCGTGGAGCTGCGCGACGGGGACAAGAAACGCTACCTGGGCAAGGGAGTGCTCAAGGCGGTGGAGAACGTGAACAACGTCATCGCCGCCGAAATCGTGGGCCTGGACGCCCTCAACCAGGTGGACGTGGACCGCACCATGATCGCCAAGGACGGCACGGAAAACAAGGGAGCCCTGGGGGCCAACGCCATCCTGGGCGTGTCCATGGCCACCGCCCGGGCCGCGGCCGAGTACCTGGAGCTGCCCCTGTACAAGTACCTGGGCGCCTACCATGCCTGCACCCTGCCGGTGCCCATGGCCAACATCATCAACGGCGGGGCGCACGCGGACAACTCGGTGGACTTCCAGGAGTTCATGGTCATGCCCGTGGGCGCGGAGAGCTTCCGCGAGGCGGTGCGCATGCTGGCCGAGATCTTCCATAATCTGAAGGCCGTGCTCAAGGGCAAAGGCTACGCCACCTCCGTCGGGGATGAGGGCGGCTTCGCCCCGAACTTGAAGAGCAACGACGAGGCCGTCGAGGTCATCCTGCAGGCCATCGAGAAGGCCGGCTACAAGGCCGGCGACCAGGCCCTGATCGCCCTGGACCCGGCCGCCTCCAGCTTCTACGACAAGGCCAAGGGCAAGTACGTGTTCAAGAAGTCTGACAAGCGCGAGCTCTCCTCCAAGGAGATGGTGGACTTCTGGGTCAAGTGGGCCGAGAAGTACCCGATCATCTCCATGGAAGACGCCATGGCCGAGGACGACTGGGACGGCTGGAAGCTGCTCACCGAGCGCCTGGGCAAGAAGATCCAGATTGTCGGGGACGACCTGTTCGTGACCAACACCAAGCGCCTGCAGGAGGGCATCCAGAAGGGGGTCGCCAACTCCATCCTGATCAAGCTCAACCAGATCGGCACCCTGACCGAGACCTACGAGGCCGTGGAGATGGCCAAGAGAGCCGGCTACACGGCGGTGGTCAGCCACAGGAGCGGCGAGACCGAGGACGCCTTCATCGCCGACCTGGTGGTGGCCCTGGAGACCGGGCAGATCAAGACCGGCTCGGTGTCCCGCTCCGACCGCCTGGCCAAGTACAACCAGCTGCTGCGCATCGAGGACCAGCTGGACAACATCGCCCACTACCCCGGGCGGG
>CAVTQG010000053.1:0-128363 GCA_963736785.1 uncultured Spirochaetota bacterium
ACATGGCGGCCTGTACGGCGTTGGCCAGTTGCTCGGCCGCGTCCCTGGCGGACATGTCCGAGTTGATGAAGTTGGTGACCACGTCCATGATGGCGCCGCGGATGGCCGGCATTACCGCCATCTCGTGGGCCATGCTCGGGACCAGGTCGCCGCTCTTGGCGCTGGCCGCGAAATCCTTCATCGAAAGCTGGGCCGGGATGTCGAACAGCTTCGGGTCCATGCCCATGCGCACCGGGATCGAGCCCTTGTTCTGGTTGAACACCTTCTGGAACTCAGGCTGCAGGATCAGGCGGGCCATGGCCTTCTGGGCCTTCTCGTTCTCCGCGTTCTTGACCTTGAACATGATGAAGCTGTCGATGTTGAACAGGAACTCCTTGGCGGTGCCCGGGGCGGCGAGCCGCCACGTAGTCCACGTTCGGCTTCTTGCCGGCGGCGATGAACTCGCCCTTGGCCCAGTCGCCCATGAACTGCATGGCCGCCTCGCCCTTGATCACCATGGCGGTGGCCAGGTTCCAGTCACGGCCGGGAGCGCCCGGGTCCGCGAAGTTCTTGACCATGCGCAGGGTCTCCAGGACCTTCACCATGGTGGTGCTGTTCAGGGCCTCGGGGTCGGCATCGATCATGGACTGCTTGTAGAAGGCGGTGCCGCCCTCGCCGGCCACGATGGTCTCGAACACGGTGGCTTCCTGCCAGGGCTGGCCGCCCCAGGCCACCGGGATCAAGCCCGCCGCCTGGATCTTCTTGGCCGCGGTCTCGAACTCCGCCCAGGTGGTGGGGATCGTGGCCCCCGCCTTCTTGAAGACGGCCGGGTTGACCCACATCCAGTTGATGCGGTGCACGTTGACCGGCACGGCCACGTAGTGGCCCTGGTACTTCATGACGTCCGCCACGACCTTGGGCAGCAGGCTGTCCCACTTCTCGGCCTTGGCCACGTCGTCCAGGTTGGTCAGCACCCCTTCATCGCCCCAGAGCTGGATCTGGGGGCCCTTCACCTGCGCGGCGGTGGGCGGGTTGCCGGCCACGGCCCGGGACTTGAGCACGGTCATGGCGTTGTCCCCGCCTCCGCCGGCCACGGCGAAGTCCACCCAGGTGTGGCCCTCTTTTTCCAGGAGCTGCTTCAGCACGCCCACGGCGGCGGCTTCCCCGCCCGAGGTCCACCAGTGCAGCACTTCCACCTCTCCGGCCGTCGCGCTGAAGGCGAGCAGGCCCAGGAGCAGAACAGCAATCACGAGTCGTTTCATTTTGTAACGACCTCCTTCATGAGATGACTTGAGATGCAACCATTGATGCAAATCACGTGCCAGGTACCGTGGTTTCGGCCCGAAACTAATTCGTTAACAGGAGAGAGGTTACGGAAGCGGCGCAGGCCGCGCGGTCACCCTCTTCTGAAAACTGTTACGCTTGCTAAACACAGACTGCTTCCTCCGGGTAACACTTTCATCACTTGCGGGAACCCTCTGCTATCCCCTACAATCAGCCTCGGGACCGGTGACATGAAGCTGCGCTCGAAGCTGATGATGGTCATCCTGGTGGCGATCCTGCTGCAGGCCGCGGTGGCGGGGCTGTTCACCCTGAATACCTTCCTCGAGCAGTCGCGCCAGTCCAGCCGAACGCAGCTCTCCGCCGCCTGGAACCGGGCCCGCTCCTACTTCGAAAAACTGAAGCACAGCTCATTCATGCTTCTGCTCAACTTGAGCCAGTTCGTGAGCGAGCACTGGGAGCTGGCCGCCGACCCCGAGGCCATCGAGCGCAGCATCCGCTACCTGGAGAGCGACATCGAGGTGGACCGCATCCTGGTGGCGGAGGCCGGCGGCAGGCTGCTGGCCGATATCGCCCGCAACCGGGAGGCGGCCGTCCCGGAAATGGGGGCTCTCATGGCCGCCTTTTCCTTCGCCCACCCCAGCAGCCATTTCTACCTCCCGGAGGGCGGCCCCCTGTACCTGATCACCGGAACCTGGATCTACCGGCGCGGGGAGAGGCTGGGCTTCGTGTGCCTGGTCAAAGCAGTGGACCAGAACCTGCTGACCGCCGTGGCCCAGGACCTGGGCACCAGCCTGGCCTTGTTCGCCGGAGGGCGCCACCTGGGCTCGGACCTGCCGCCCTTCGAGCTGTCGCAGGGGCGGGGCTCCGGCCCTTCCGGCAGCGTGCGCACGGCGGTCGGACCGTTCCAGTACTTCAGCCGCGTCCTGTCCGCCGACGTGGAAGGCAAGCTGTACCTGGTCAGCCTGAAGTCTTCCCTCGAGGAGCGGATCTACACCGCGCGCCTGAGCCGCTCCTTCCTGTTCGCCTTCCTGCTCACCCTGGCGCTGTCCGGCCTGCTGGCGGTGGCGTTGACCACCTACTTCATTTCCCCTTTCAGCCGCCTGCGCCAGTGGATCGAGGGATACACCCGCGGGAACCGTCTGCCGCCCTGGCAGGTCAAATCCAGGGACGAGGTGGGCTACCTGGCGCGGGCCTTCCATGCCCTGGCGGACAAGCTCATCCGCGAGGAGCGGGTGGTGAAAGACCAGCTGAGCGAGATCTCCTACCTGCACCGCTACAACCAGAGCATCTTAAAAAACCTGCAGGCCGGCGTGCTGGTGCTGGATGGGAAGACCCGGATCGAGTATTGCAACGACTACGTCTGCGACCTGCTGGGCGCCGAGCGCCAGGCCCTGCTGGGCGAGACCTTCCCCGCCTTCCTGTCCCGGCACTTCAGCCTGGCCGGGCAGAATCTGGACCTGCGCCACGGCGGCCGGCTGGACGGCATCGTCCTGGAAGGCGAGGAGGAGAAAAGGCTGACGGCCAAGATCATCAGCCTGGGCTCCTCCGACCACCAGCGCAAGACCATGGTGGTCCTGGAGGACATCACCCAGAGCGCGCGGTTGTGGAAAAAAATGGCCCAGGCCGAGCGGCTGACCTCGCTGGGCCTGCTGTCCGCGGGCATGGCCCACGAGATCAACAACCCGGTCAGCGCCATCCTGTCCCACGCCCAGTACCTGGCGGCCGTGGAGGGTGACGAAAAGCGGCTGGATTCCCTGCGCTGGATCCAGAAGGAGGCGCAGCGCATTTCGGACATCGTGGAGAGGCTGCGCGCCTTCGCCCGCGGGGAGGAGGCGCAGACAGGCTCCTGCGACCTGAACCGGGCCGTGGAGGAAACCCTGGAGCTGGCCAAGCGGGAGCTGGACGCGGGGGGCATCGTGTTCCAGCGCGAGCTGGAGGCCGGACTGCCCGCCGTGCGGCTGTCCTTCGGCCTGATGGAGCAGGTAGTGCTCAACCTGCTGGCCAACGCGGTGCAGGCCACCGGCGGCAAGGGCTCGATCCGCCTGCGCACGCGCCGCCTCGAGTCCCAGGCCGAGCTGGCAGTGAGCGATGACGGCCCCGGCATCAGCAAGGAAAACCTGAAGCGGGTGTTCGAGCCGTTCAACACCACCAAGAGCGGGCGGGCCGGCCTGGGTCTGGGCCTGGCCATCTGCTACAGCATCGTGACCCGGGCCGGCGGGGAGATCGCCGCGCAGTCCAACGGGGGCACGACAATCACCGTGCTTCTTCCATTGGAGGCTCAACCTTGAAGCGGCGCGTCCTGATCGTCGACGACGAACCGGGCCTGCGCAAGGGCCTGGGCAACGTACTGGAGCTGCGGGACTTCGTCGTGCTGGAGGCCGGAGGGGGCGCGGAGGCGCTGGGCGTCCTGCGCCGCGAGGACATCGATCTGGCTCTCCTGGACGTCAAGCTGGGAGGCGAGGACGGCCTGGAGGTGCTGCGCCGGATGAAGGCCGAGGAGCCGCGGCTGCCCGTGATCATGATCACGGCCTACGGCAACATCCGCAATGCGGTGGAATGCCTGAAGGCCGGCGCGATCAACTACATCAACAAGCCCATCGACGGGGAGCTGCTGGTCTCATTGATCGAAAAAGAGATGGCTTCCTCTGCCCTGGCCCTGGAAAACCTCAGCCTGAGGGAGTCCCTGGAGGACCACGCGCACCGGGAGAGCGTGCGCAGCCTGTACCCGGCCATGCAGGAGCTGGAATTCGTCATTCAACGAGTCAAGGATTCGTCGGCCACCGTGCTCATCCTGGGGGAGAGCGGCACCGGCAAGGAGGTCACGGCACGCGAGCATCCACTACTCCGGCAGCTACCGGGCGCATCCCTTCATCGGCGTGAACTGCGCCGCCCTGAACGACAACCTGCTGGAGAGCGAGCTGTTCGGTCACGAGAAGGGGGCCTTCACCGGCGCGGTGGCCAGGAAACTGGGGCGCTTCGAGATGGCCGGCGAGGGCACGCTGTTCCTGGACGAGGTCGGGGACATGAGCCTGGCCATGCAGTCCAAGCTGCTGCGCGTGCTGCAGGAGCGCAGCTTCGAGAGGGTCGGGGGGACCAAGTCCATCCGCTCCCGCTGCCGGGTCATCGCCGCCTCGAACAAGAAGCTGGAGGACCTGCTGGCCAGCGGGGCGTTCCGCGAGGACCTGTACTACCGCTTGAGCCTGGTGGTGATGCGCCTGCCGCCGCTGCGCGAAAGGCCGAAGGACATCGAGCTGCTGATCGACCTGTTCATCCGCCAGGCCAACCGCGAATACGGCCGGTCCGTACAGGCCGTCTCCCCGGAGTTGCTGGAGCGGTTGAAAGCCTACTCCTGGCCCGGGAATCTGCGCCAGCTCAAGAACGTGATCGCCAACGCGATCATCCTGAGCCGTGGCGAAACCATCGACCACATCGAGCTGCTGCAGGCTCCGACCCCGACCCACCCCGCCGAGAACCTGCCTGCCGCCGGAATCGGTGAAGAGGGCCTGCGCTCCTTCGTGGGCAAGCACGTCGAGCAGCTCGAGCGCCAGGCCATTGCCCGGGTCCTGGCGGACACCCGGCGCAACCTGGCCGAGGCGGCCCGGCGGCTGAAGATCTCGCGAAAGACATTGTATGAAAAGATCCATTTGTATGGGCTGTAACAAGCGTTTCGCCACGGTCGGTCTTCTGGCCTGCCTGGCGATGCTCGTCGCGGCGGCCGCCCTGCCGGCCCTGGGCCAGCCGGAGGAAGACGGGAAAGAGCTGGAAATTTTCAGCTGGTGGACGGCCGGTGGGGAGGCCGAAGGCCTGAGCGAGCTGTACCGGCTGTATTCCACGCGCCACCCCGAGGTGAAGATCATCAACGCCACGGTGGCCGGCGGCGGCGGCATGAACGCCAAGGCGGTGCTGGTCACCCGCATGCAGGGCAGGAACCCGCCGGACTCCTTCCAGGTCCACGCCGGGCACGAGCTGATCGACACCTGGGTGGTGGCCGGAAAAATGGAGCCCATCACCTTCATCTTCGAGGATCTCGGCTACCTTCAGGCTTACCCCCGGGGCTTGGTGGACATCATCTCCTGGCGCGATGAGATCTACAGCGCCCCGGTGAACATCCATCGCTCCAACATGCTCTGGTACAACAAGCCGATATTCGCCCGGCACGGGCTGCGAGCGCCCGGGAGCATCGACGAGCTGATCGCGGTGTGCCGGAAGCTCTCCGGCGCCGGGATCACCCCTCTGGCCCTGGGGGACAACGGCATCTGGGCCGCCACGCACCTGTTCGAGTCGGTGGCCCTGGCCTGCCTGGGAAGTGAGGGGTATCGCGGGCTTTGGGACGGGAGCACCCCGTGGGATTCGCCGGAGGCCAGGCAAGCCATTGACCGGTTCATCGGCTTGCTGGATTACGTCAACTCCGACCATGCCGCCCTGAGCTGGGACGGGGCGGCCCAATACGTGGCGGACGGCAAAGCCGCCATGACCATCATGGGGGATTGGGTCGAAGGCTACTTCAAGGCCAAGGGACTGACCCCCGGGGAGCAGTTCGGCTGGGCCGCCTCGCCGGGCACCGCCGGCAGCTTTCTCATGCTGTCCGATTCCTTCGGCCTGCCCAAGGGGGCCAAGCACCGCGCCGAGGCCATCGACTGGGTGGCCCTCTGCGCCTCCCGGGAAGGCCAGGACGCCTTCAACCCGAAAAAGGGCTCCATCCCCGCGCGCACGGACGGCGACCCGCGCCTCTACGACGCGTACCTGCGCTCGGCCATGGCGGACTTCGCCGGCAACCGCATCGTGCCCAGCGTGGCCCACGGGGCCGCAGCCTCGGAGGGTTGGGTCAACCAGATCAACCAGGTCATGTCCATCCTGATCACAGAGAAGAACCTGGACGAAGCGGTGGCGGGCTTCGTGCGAGCGGCGAAGGCAGGCCAAGAAACTGACCAAACACGGTAATAGCCTTGCGCTGGTGATCGATAGAGCAGTCCTTGATCTGCTGAAGATCGGAACGGATACGCCGCTGGATGTATCAACAGACGGCCAGGTATTGGTCATTGCTCCGGTCCGAGACGAGAACCATCAGAGAAAGTTTAAGCTGGCTCTCGAAGCGGCAAACCAGAAGTACGGACGGGCTCTCAAGCGATTAGCTGAGTAGCCGTGACTCCGGTATTTCTCAGTCTTGCTGAGGTTCTTGAGATTCATCGCGATCAGATCGAACGGTATGGCGGCCATACAGGCATCCGCGATCTCGGTCTGCTGCAGTCTGCATTGGCCATGCCAGCAGCAGGGTTGGGCGAAAGGTATCTTCACGGCGACATGCTCGAGATGGCGGCGGCATATCTTTTCCACATCGTACAGAACCATCCGTTCATCGACGGAAACAAGAGAACAGGCACGGCTGCTGCGATAGTATTCTTGTCGATGAACGAGATTGAACTCGAAGCGGATGAGACTCAGCTGGAAAAGCTGGTGTTCAGCTGTGGCGGCTTCTGCGACTGCTGAGGCAGGGGGGGTGGCCCTGCGGACGCGGTGAGAAGTCTGCGGATTTCTTCCGCACCTGCAGCAGGCCGGGGGCGGCCGGCCCGCCGGCCGGCGCCCCAATTCCGCCGCCCCCCTACTTCTTGATGAACGTCCCGTTCTGGTATTCCTCGAAGGCGACGCGCAGCTCCTCCTGGGTGTTCATGACGATGGGCCCGTACCAGGCCACCGGCTCGCGCAGGGGCTTGCCGGAGATCAGCAGGAAGCGCGCGGCCTGGTCGTTCGTGCTGACCACCAGGTGGTCCCCATCCTCCAGCAGCACGAGGTGCTCGCTCTGCCACCCACGGGCTGCGCTCGAGGTCGAAATAGCCCGCCCCCTCCGCCTCATAGGAAAAGGGGTTCTTCTGGTCGCAGAACATTGCCTTGCCCTCGAAGAGGTAGGCGAAAACGGTGTGCCCTTGCGGGGTCGGATGCACGAACCTGGCTCCGGGCGGCATACTGACCTCGAGGTACTCGGGCTCGATGACCACGTCTTTCACCGGTCCCCGGGTGCCGTCCACCTGCCCGCAGAGCACCCCGATGCGCACGCCGTCGGCGCGCTGCACCACGGGGATGTCGGCGCGCGTGATGTCCCGGTAGCGCGGCGGCATCATTTTCTGGGAGGCGGGCAGGTTGGCCCAGAGCTGGAACCCGCCCATGCGGCCGCCCTTGCCGGGCTTGGGCATTTCCTGGTGGATGATGCCGCTGCCGGCGGTCATCCATTGCGCGTCCCCCGGGCCGATGGTGCCGCTGTTGCCCATGCTGTCCCCGTGCTCCACGGTGCCTTCCAGAATGTAGGTGATGGTTTCGATCCCCCGGTGCGGGTGCCAGGGAAAGCCCTTGATATAGTCGCGCGGGTGATCCCCCCGGAAGTCGTCCAGCAGCAGGAACGGATCGGTCAGGGAGGTGTCCCCAAAGCCGAACGCCCTGCGCAGCCGCACCCCCGCCCCTTCCATGGTCGGCTGGCTGGCGGAAACCCTGCGGATCTTGCGTGGCTGAACCATCGGCCTGCCTCCAGTATCCTCAATTGTAGTCGGATGTCTCACGGCGCCGTCAAATCCGCGCGCCAGTCGGGCGGCCAGTCGCGGCGAGCGGCTGTACCGGGAAGAACCTGGAGTTTCGGCGCGGCGTGCAATACACTTTAGGATACCAGATGACCACAACCCACCGGGGGGAGCGGAAAGTTGTCGGCGGCCGAGCGAGAGCGGGTGGTCGCCCTCTCGAAAGCCGGATACCGGGCCTCGGCGACGGCAGGACGGAAAAGGCTGCCCAATACTTTCAGCAGATCCTTGCTCTGGATCAATACAACAGCTATGCGCTGGTTGGACTCGGCCAGGTAGAGCTCAAGAATGGCCTGGCCAAGGAGGCCCTGGTTCGATTCGAGAAATGTCTCGAGCGGGAACCCGACAACTACCACGCTCTGAAGGGAGCGGCCGAATGCCGCGGGCAGCAGGGAGACTACGCAGTGGCTGCGCAGCTCTGGGCCCGCTGTCTCACCATCGAGGGGGAGGAGCCGTCGCTCCTGACCCACCTCGCGGATGCGCAGCGAAAAGCGGGCATACCCGAACTCGCCGAACAGGCTTACGGAAAGGCCCTGCGCATGGATCCGGAGAACCGCTATGCGCTGAACGGCCTGGGCAACCTGCTCTACGATTGCGAACGCTACGACGAAGCGCTGCAGGCGTGGGAAAAGCTGCTCAAGATCGATCCGGGAGACGTTCGCACCCTGACCGCCCTGGCGAACTGCTACCGCAGGCTGGGGGAATTCCAGGCGGGCCTGGAATACTATCAGCAAGCCGCCACCCGAGAGGCAGCCAATATCTACGCCTTGTTCGGGATCGCCGACTGCAGGAGAGGCCTGAGAGATCACGAAGGGGCGCTGGAGGTGTGGGAAAGGATCCTCTCGCTCTCTCCGAAGAACAGGATCGTCCTGACGCGGGCCGGGGATGCCTGTCGCACCCTGGGGCTGCTGGACAAGGCGCGCTCATACTACGCAGAAGCCCTCGCGGTCGGCTACGACCTCTTCGGCGAGCTCGGCATGGCGAGAATCGAGATGATCGAGGGACAGTGGTCCAATGCGCTCCAAAGGCTCGAGGCGCTGCGCAGCCGGGAATCAACCAATCTCCGGGTGGCTGTCGACCTGGCGGACTGCCTGCAGATGTCCGGAAATTTCGAAAAGCAGCGGCGCTCGTGAAGACCCTTACGGTCGACGCCGGCACCCCTCCGGCCTTGGCCGGGCGGATCGAGGAGCTCCGCAAGGAACTGACCTGAAAGCCTGATATTCTCCACTCAGGATGTATACTTCTAAGGGGGCTCTTGAATCCCGGCTTGCTGAAAAACTAGAAGGTGCCAAAGCAATGCAGATCGTCCAAACGCCAATACTGGTGGATTCCCGCGAGAGGAGGCTTTGGATGAAACGGACAGCTATCATTCTGTTATGCCTGCTGATGGTCACGGCCTTTGCTGCGCCGGCGTTCAGCATGGAGGAGGCCGGCAAGCAGTCAGGCTATGTGGTCAGAAACCCGAACCATACCCAGCAGCTGGGTGGAAAGTCCCAGAACGCCTACAGGGGCCTGCAGAGGGCCGAAATCCGATCTGGAGCAGTAGAAAAGGTCATGCAGATACCGCCCAAAGGCAAGTAGCTCGCGTTGGGCCGTGTGCTGACGGCAGGCTGCGCACCGGGGTTCAGGTCGCCCGCAAGGGGATGGAAGGATACCTTCCATCCCCTCCTTTTTTTGCCTGCCCAGCTCAAATCCGCCCACCAGTTGGGACCAACGGCTGGTTTTCCGATATAAAGAATGAGACGGCCTGACCCATGAAACGACGCATCGCCAAGCGCGCCTTGCTCCTTCTCATCACCGCAGCCAACATGCTGCTGGGCGGGTCCTGGTATCTGGGCGGCCGCCTTCTGCCGCAGCTGCAAGACAGCCTGCAGAAGGCTACCGCGACCGCAAAGCTCCTCCTCTGGGAGAAGGCGCCGCAGCTCGGCGACCTGCTCCGGTTGGCGGAACCAGGACTGGCTGAGCCGCAGGCTGCCGTCACGGCGCCGCTTCCCCCCCCGCTTCCGCCCAGGGGCAAGACCGCCGAGGAGCTGCGGGTCGAAGGCCTCATCGACGCGACCTTCCAGGAGTACTTCCGGGGCTATTCCATCGGGGGCAGGATCCTGACCGTCCGGATGCCGTTCGCCCTGAACGGGGAGCGGGAAGACGGCCGCGGCTACTCCCAGGATTTTTTCCTCGACGGCAAGGGAACCCCTGCGCGCCTGTGGCCCTACATCGACGCGGTCCTGGCCTCGAGGGGCTTCACGGGCTATGCCGAGAAGATCGGCAGCCCCGGCGAGAAAGTGGTGGCCTTCTCCCTTCCGCGCCGGTCCTATCAGGTGCACACGAGCGGGCCACTGCTGGAGGCGTTGGACCAGGATTCCTATCCCGGGACCCCGACCCGCATCTTCGTCCCCAGGAACGGGGAGCCGCTGTCCGAGACGGACGTGTACAACTACCTGTACGCCGTCGCCCGCGTCGGGGTGGACTGCTCGGGCTTCACCTACTACGTCCTGGAGTCGGTGGCCCGCGCCTACGGAATCGAGCTGGACCAGGTGCTGGGCGGATTGCTGCGGGTGCCCCCGCGCGGGGTCAGGGGACGGATCGGCCTCTGGTTCCTCGACCCGGCGCAGGGCTATACCGAAGGGGTCGCCGACCGCATCGAGGAGCTGCGGCCCGCCGACCTGATCCTGTTCCGCGGCAGCGACGGCTCCTTCAAGCACTCGGCGATCATCCAGTCCATAGATCTGGAAAAAGGGATCATCCGCTACCTTCAGTCCACGGATTGGGCCACCGAGATCGAGCGCGGCGTGCACCAGTCGATCATCCGCTTCGATCCGTCACGGTTAGGGGAGAGCCTGGACCACTACTCGGTGCGGTGGCTGCAGCAGGTGCGCCCGCCCTTCCCCGGGGAGAGGGAGCCGCGCAACTGGCGCACCGACCGCGACCGCTACCTCTGGTACCCCGAAGCCGGCGGAAGCCGGGTGGTGCGCCTGCGCCTTCTGGCCTCGGCGCTGGCGGCGGCCGAGAGCCGCTTCTACGCCGCCCGCTTCCCAGGAGAAGGAGCGGGGCCGCAGGAGGCCCCGGAACAGGCGCCTATCGCTTCTTGGATGCCGGTATCCCCGTAGCTCTCTCGATCGCCCTGAGCACCCCGTTGATCGCGTCGCGGGCCTGCGCCGCGACGGCCATGGCGCTGTCCAGGGCCCCGGCCGCCAGGTTGGACCGCGCCAGATCGAGCTGCCGGCCGGCGGCGTTCAGGGAGGATCTCAAGGAGGCCGCATCCAGCCCTTTGCTCCTGGGGACCCGGGAGATTTGGCTTCGGGCCGACTCCAGCGAAGCGTTCAGCTCCGCGATCATCGCGGTGACCTCGCCGCGCAGCTGCGTCTTTCTCGAATTGGCGTCCGCCAGCGCCTGCTCGGAAAGGCGGGCGGCCTGTTCGGCCAGCGTCCGGACCTTACCGTAATTCCGGAAAAGCGCGAACCTTTTGCTCTGGGCCTCGAGTTCGGCCTTCATCCGGTCCGCCGCTTCCTTGGCGCGGTTCCAGGCCTCCGGCGCGTATTGCGGCGCGCCCGCGTCCTCCGCCGCCTGCAGGGCCTTCGACGCCTGCTCGAGTTGCGCATCGGGGGCTTTGCCGCACCCCGCGATGAGAGTCGCCATGACGATCAAAAGCGCCAGAAGGCTGAGTCTTTTCATGCGTTGCGTCCTCCCTCTTCCTATGTACTATTTCGGCAGAAACAGCGGATAGGCACACCTCGACCCTGCCGGCGAGTCCGGGGGAGAGAGGAGAAGGGACGCGGTGCGGAGCTCTTACTTCGGAGTAAGGGTGATCAGGTACTGGACCGGCCCTTCCCGGTAGCACAGCCGCCCGCTGGAATCGACGAAAATCGCCCGATCCCGACCGTCGGCTGGAGCCTGGGAGAGGTCGATGCCGGCCCCGGGAGCGCCTCTCATTCCGGCGACTCCGGCCAAGCCATCCCGGCCCGGTTCACCGCGGGGGCCCTGCTCCCCTCGCGGACCCTGTGTCCCCGGAAGTCCCTGGGGTCCTTGCGGCCCCTTGGGTCCCGGAGGACCGGCAGGCCCTTGAGGCCCGCGCGGGCCGGCCTTCACTGGAAGCGCTGCTGCTTTGCTTTTCGGCTTCGCGGCCTTCTTCGCCGGCGCCGGCTTTTTCTTGCCGGCAGCCTTTTTTGCGACCTTCTTCTTTGCAGTGGCCATGCTAGGCTACCCTCCTGAGCAAACCGCAAATGCTATTGCTATTATAACCTCTCCAAGGCGGAACATGCCAGTCAATGGCAGCTCAGCACTCCTTGGGCAGGCGGCGCACCGCGCCGGTGTCGGCCGAAGAAGTGAGCAGAGCGTAAGTCCTCAAGGCTAGGGAAACCTCCCGTTTCCGGTCCCGGGGGGTGAACGCGGCGGCGCCATGCGCCTCTTCTGCTTTTCGTCGCAGGGCCAACTCCGCATCGGAGAGCTCCACGCGCAGGCTGCGGGCGGCAATGTCGATGGCGATGAGGTCCCCGTCCCGGAGCAAGCCGATAGCCCCGCCCTCGGCGGCCTCCGGCGAGACATGTCCGATGGACAGGCCCGAGGTGCCTCCCGAGAAGCGGCCGTCGGTGACCAGAGCGCAGGTCTTGCCCAGCTGCCGGGCCTTGATGTAGGAGGTGGGGTACAGCATCTCCTGCATGCCGGGGCCCCCCTTGGGCCCCTCGTAGCGGATCAGCACCACGTCCCCTGCCTTGACCTGTCCGCCCAGGATCCCGTCGCAGGCGCTCTCCTGGGAGGAGAACACCCTGGCCGGGCCGCGGAACTTGAAGATCGAGGGGTCCACCCCGGCGGTCTTCACGATCGAGCCGCGTTCGGCCAGGTTGCCGTACAGCACGGCCAGGCCCCCGTCCCGATAGTAGCAGTGCTCCAGGTCGCGGATGCAGCCCTTCTCGCGGTCCAGGTCCAGCTCCCGGTAGCGGCTGGCCTGCGAGCCCATCACCCGGCTGGGCCTACCTGCCGGCGCACTGGCGTACAGCTCGCGGGCTTCGTCGGTGCAGGCGGGGGAACGCAGGTCCCAGCGCTCCAGCGCCTTCTTCAGGGCGAGGCCGTCGGCGCGGACCACCGAGGTATCCAGGAGCCCCGCGCGGTCAAGCTCCCCTAAGATGGCGTGGATGCCCCCGGCGCGGTTCACGTCCTCCACGTGGTAGTGGGAGCTGGGCGCCACCTTGCACAGGCAGGGGATCTTGCGCGACAGCCGGTCGATGTCGGCCATGGTGAAGTCCACCCCCGCCTCCTGGGCGATGGCCAGCAGGTGCAGCACCGTGTTGGTCGACCCGCCCATGGCGATGTCCAGAGCCATGGCGTTCAGGAAAGCGGCCTTGGAGCCGATGGAGCGGGGCAGCACGGAAGCGTCCTCCCGGGCATACCAGGCCTCGGCCATCTCCACGATGCGCCGGCCGGCCTGCTCGAAGAGCTTCAGGCGGTTGGCGTGCGTGGCCACCACCGTGCCGTTGCCGGGCAGGGCCAGGCCCAGGGCCTCGTTCAGGCAGTTCATGGAGTTGGCCGTGAACATGCCCGAGCAGCTGCCGCACGTCGGACAGGCGGCGCTTTCCACCACGGCCACCTGCTCGTCGCTGGCCCCGGGGTCCCCGGCCAGGACCATGGCGTCCACCAGGTCGTAGCGCTTATCCCCCCGCACCCCGGCCTCCATCGGTCCCCCGGACACGAAGATCGCCGGGATGTTCAGGCGCATGGCCGCCATGAGCATGCCCGGGGTGATCTTGTCGCAGTTGGAGATGCACACCAGGGCGTCCACCGTGTGGGCGTTGGCCATGTACTCCACGCTGTCGGCGATCAGCTCGCGGGAGGGCAGGGAGTAGAGCATGCCCTCGTGCCCCATGGCGATGCCGTCGTCGATGGCGATGGTGTTGAACTCCGCCGCGAAGCACCCGGAGGCTTCGATGACCTTCTTCACCTGCTGGCCGATCTCGTGCAGGTGCACGTGTCCGGGCACGAACTGGGTGAAGGAATTGACCACCGCCACCACCGGGCGGCCGATCTGGCTGTCCTTCAGCCCGTTGGCCCGCCACAGGGCGCGGGCGCCGGCCATGCGCCGGCCCTGCAGGGTGACGGAACTGCGCAGGGGGATCGCCATGGGTTTCTCCGATCTACCTTTTCTTCCAGTTCTCGGGGCGCAGGGAGCGCACCGCCGCCCCCGCTTTCCACATTTCCGAGTCGCGGATGATCTTCGAGCTCCGCTTCCAGCTTCTCCCGGTAATCCGGGGCGCTGTTGACCCTTAAGACGATCTCGGTCTCCTTGCCGTCCTTCACCGCCTGGTACAGCTCGCGGAACACCGGCAGGGTGGAAGCCTTGAAGCGCGGCTTCCAGTCCAGGGCCCCGCGCTGGGCGGTGGTGGAGCAGTTGGCGTACATCCAGTCCATGCCGTTCTCGGCCACCAGGCGGATCAGGCTCTGGGTGAACTCCTCGACGGTTTCGTTGAAGGCCTCGCTGGGGGAATGACCGTGCTCGCGCAGCACGTCGTACTGGGCTTCCATGACCCCGGCGATCGCCCCCATCAGCACCCCGCGCTCCCCGGTCAGGTCGCTGTAGACCTCGTTCTGGAAGGTGGTGGGGAACAGGTAGCCGGAGCCGATGGCGATGCCCATGGCCAGGGTGCGCTCCAGCGCGCGCCCGGTGTGGTCCTGGAACACGGCGTAGCTGGAGTTGATGCCGCTCTTGGCCAGGAAGTTGGCGCGCACGCTGGCCCCCGAGCCCTTGGGCGCCACCATGATCACGTCCACGGTGGGGGGCGGAATCACCCCGGTCTGCTCTTTGTAGACGATGGAGAAGCCGTGGGAGAAGTACAGGGCGTCGCCTTCCTTCAGGCAGGCCTTGAGCTTGGGCCAGATGACCTTCTGCGCGGCGTCGGACACCAGGTACTGAATGAGGGTCGCTTTTTTGGCCGCCTCCTCGATGGGGAACAGGGTCTTGCCCGGGACCCAGCCGTCCTTCACGGCCTTGTCCCATTCCCGCTTGAACTCCGGAGCCTGGCCGATAATGACCTTGAAGCCGTTGTCGCGCATGTTCAGCGACTGGGCGGGACCCTGCACGCCGTAGCCGATCACGGCGATCACTTCGTTCTTGAGGACCTCCTTGGCCTTCTTCAGCGGGAACTCCTCGCGGGTGACCACCTCTTCCATGGTGCCGCCGAAATCGATCCTGGCCATCATTGCCTCCTTGGTTAGCTTTCAATGCTCAACTTTCATTATGGCCTATTCCGCGGTTCATTGGAACATTGTCTAAACTGATATTTTTGCGTTATAATGTTGCAGGAAACGCAACGAACATGGATCAGCACTCCCTGAGGATATTTCTCGCCCTGGCCGAGACCCTGCATTTCGGGCGGGCCAGCCGCCTGGCCAACCTGAGCCCTTCGGCGCTGAGCCGCGCCGTCCGGCGTATGGAGGAGGAGCTGGGCCAGCAGCTGTTCAGCCGCGACAACCGCAGCGTGGAGCTGACCTCGGCTGGCCGCAGTTTCCGCCGCTACGCCCGGGAAGCCCTGGCGGACTGGGAGGAGCTGGCCCGCTCGCTGGCCGGCGGAGCCGGAAGCGGTGCGCGGCGAGCTCACCGTGTACTGCTCGGTGGCCGCCGCCTACACCGTGCTGACCGGTCTGTTCCAGACCTTCCGGCAGGCCCACCCCGGGGTGCATCTGCGCCTGCAGACCGGCGACCCCGCGGAGGCTCTGGAGCGCGTGACCAGCGGCCAGGCGGATGTCACCGTGGCCGCCCGGCCCCACACCCTGCCGCGCGCCCTGGTCTTCAAGACCGTTGTCGTCACCCCGCTGCTGTTCGTCGCCCCGACGGTCCCCTGCGAAGCCGCCACCCTGGCCCGCCGGTCGCCCATCCCCTGGGACCGAATGCCCATGGTCTTGTCGGCTACCGGCCTGTCGCGGCGGCGGGCCGAGGCCTGGTTCAAGGCCCGCAGGGTGCGCCCCCAGGTGTACGCCGAGGTGTCCGGGCACGAGGCCATCATCTCCATGGTGCGCCTGGGCTGCGGCGTGGGAATCGTGCCGCGCCTGGTGCTGGAGCGCTTCGCCCAGAAAAACGAGGTGCGCCTGCTGGACGTGGAGCCGCCGCTGGAGCCGTACATCGTGGGGTTGTGCGCGCGCCGGCGCCGGCTGGACTTTCCGCCGGCCCGGGCCTTCTGGGAGGCGGCGCCGGAAGCGCGCGCAGAAGCGATCACACCCGGCGCGGGCTGGCATCAGGTTGCCAAGCGGACGGCCGGGGAATAGAATCCGGGTATGCAGAAACGGACGCTGGGAAGAACGGGGCTGGAGCTGTCGCTGCTGGGCTTCGGGGGCTTCCATCTGGTGGAAGTCACCCGCGGGGAGGCCTCCTGGCTGCTGAACACCTACCTGGACCGGGGCGGCAACTACATCGAAACCGCGGCCCAGTACGGAGACGGGATTTCCGAACGAAAGATCGGCGAGGCCGTGTCCCACCGCCGCTCCGAATACGTGCTGGCCACCAAGACCGGCAAGCGCACCCGGGCGGAAGCGCTGGCCAGCCTGGAGCGCTCCCTGGCCAACCTGCGCACCGACCACGTGGACCTGTTCTTCATGCACGAGCCGCAGAGCGTGGCCGAGGCCCAGGCCATCCTGGCCCCCGGCGGGGCCATGGAGGCCTTCGAGGAGGCCAGGCGGGCGGGCAAAGCGCGCTTCGTGGCGGTGTCCGGGCACGGCCGGCCGGCCGGCATCCTGCATTCCGTACAGAACCACGCCTACGACGTGCTGATGACCGGATTCAACTACCTGGACCGCTTCAACTACCCCCAGCTCGAGGGGGAGCTACTGCCATTGTGCCAGACCCGGGGGGTGGGCGTGCTGGGCATGAAGGCCCTGGCCGACGGTTATCTGCACCGCGACCCGGCCACCGCCATCCGCTATGCCCTGAGCCTGCCTATCGCCTCCCTGGTCATCGGCATCAACAGCCGGGAATTTCTGGAAGAGGACCTGCGCATCGTGGAGCGCTTCCGCCCGCTGGCCGACAGGGAAAAGGAGAGGCTCTACCGCACCGCCCCGGAGCTCGGCGACTACGTCTGCCGGCTGTGCGGAAAGTGCCGCAACGGCGCGGGCCTGGATCCGCAGGACATCTTCCTCCTGGAGGGGCTGTTCGACCGCCAGATGGACAGCCAGCGGGTCATGCAGCCGGCCGCCTTCGCCCTGCAGGAGCGGCTGAAGCACTGGTTCGACCAGACCGCCTGGGCCCGCGAGGAGTACGGCCGCCTGGCGGCCAAGGTCGACCCGGAGGGCGACTACAGCGCCCTGAACCGGTTGTGCCCCTACGGCATCGACATCGACCGCAAGCTGAAGATCGCCCACGCCAAGCTCACCGCCGGGGCGTACCTGGCCTGAGGGCCGCAAGGAGGAAACCGTGGCCGGGAAAACCGAAAAGATCGACCTGTGGACCGAGCATAAGGACCTGTACAGCCCGAAGGCGGGAAAGCCGGAGCTGGTGCGCGTACCGCCGTTCACCTACCTGATGGTGGACGGTGCGGGGGACCCGAACACCTCGCCTGACTTCCGGGCGGCGATCGGGGCCCTGTATTCGCTGGCCTATACATTGAAGTTCATGCTCAAGAAGCAGAAGGGAATGGACTTCCGGGTCATGCCGCTGTCCGGCAGGTTTCACGCGGAGGACCCCCGGGTGTTCCTGGAGGGGCGCAAGCAGGAATGGGAATGGACGCTGATGATGGCTCTGCCCGCCGCGGTCACCGCCGCCGACCTCAAGGCGGCGCGGGCGGAAGCGCAGGCCAGGAAGAACGCCAGCCCCGCCCTGCCGCTGGTGCGCCGGGAGGTGCTGCGGGAAGGCCTATGCGCCCAGATCCTGCACCTCGGCCCCTACGCCGCGGAGAAGCCCACCATCGAGGCGCTGCACGCCTTCATCGCCGAAAAGGGCCTCGGCTTCGCCGGCAGCCACCACGAGATCTACATCTCCGACCCCAACCGCACCGCCCCGGCCAAGCTGAAGACCATCGTCCGCCAGCCGGTGAAGAAGGCCTGAAGGCCGGCATCCTTGCCGGGCTTCGCCGCCGGGCCGATATCCCGCCGGCATCCCGCTCACTCGCCCCACGGCTCGATGTGCACCGTGGGCTCCAGCTCCAACTCGGTGCGCAGCCGTTCCTCGATGCGTTGGCCGATTTCGTGGGACTGTCCCACGCTCATGGCGGGCGGCAGCCGCAGGTGCAGGGTGAGCTCCATGTTCTGCCCGTAGCGGTGCAGGTGCAGGTGATGCACGTCGTCCACCAGCGGGTACTCCTTCTGGACCACCGCCAGCACGGCAGTCTTGAGCTCCTCGTCCGGGGCCTCGCCAAGCAGGATGGAGGAACTGCTGCGCACGATGCCCACCGCGGCCCAGATGATCAGCAGGGACACCCCGATGCCCAGCGCGCCGTCGATCCACCATACGTTGCGGCCCAGCAGCGCCCCGACCACGATCAGGGCCGAGGCGATGGCGTCGCTCCTGTGGTGCCAGCCGTCCGCCACGACCGCCTGCGAGCCGGCCTTCTTTCCCGCCCAGAAGGCGAACTGGGCCAGGCCCTCCTTGAGCAGCACGGAGACCAGGAAGACCAGGATGGCGAACAGGGAGAAGGAGACCGCCTTGCGCACCAGCAGGCGCTGGACGGACTCCCAGCCGAAGAACACGCCGACCACCGCCAGCAGCACGCCGATGATGATGGCCGCGATGTTCTCCGCCCGGGCGTGACCGAAGGGGTGGCGGTCGTCGGCGGGCCTGGCCATGATCCAGAAACCGACGATCACCACTACGGAAGTCAGGGTGTCCGAAAGGGTGTGCCAGGCATCGGCCACCATGGACACCGAGCCGATGCGCTGTCCTGCCCAGTACTTGATGCCGAATAGCAGGGTATTCAGAACGATGGAAATCCAACCTTCGAGGTAGCCGAGCTTCAGCTTGTTGAGGGACATGGACGACCTCCGCGATCCGAGGATGTATCGGAAGTCCCGCAGCACGGTGGCCGCTGCCGTTGAAGCCCGGTTGGAACCTGATCTTCCTTTGTAGATCTGTGTAGGTTTTAGCCTATCACCCGGCCGCCGTCAAGTCGCGCCCGTCCTGTTTTCTCAGCCAGGCCAGGGAGCGCGCGAAGGCTTCCTCCCGCGACACGATCGGGGCGTAGCCCAGCTCTCGCGCGGCCTTGTGGTGCACGAAAGTGTGATCGACGCAGGTCTGGACCACCGCGAAGCGGTTGAAGTTGGAGCGGGGGGCCACCAGCTCGCTGGCCGAGGCCAGCAGGTAGGCCAGGGGGTAGGGAATGCGTTGGTGAGGCACCGGCAGCCTGAGGGCTTGCAGGAAGGGGGCCATGAAATCGAAGATGTTGCCCGCCGGGTAATGGTCGCAGAGGAAGTAGCTCTGCCCGCAAACGCCGGAACCTGGCCACAACCGCTCCGCGGCCAGCAGGTGGGCGTGGGCCGCGTTCTCGGAGTAGACGTGGCTGAAGCGCGCCGACCCGTCGCCCAGCCGCAGGGACATTCCGCGGCGGGCCATGGCCACGAAGCTGGCCAGGTGGTAGCGGTCGCGCGGCCCGTACATGCCCACCGGGCGCAGCGCGCAGGTGGCCAGCTCGGGTCCATTGGCCCGCAGGATCAGCTGCTCGGCCAGGATCTTGGTCCGCGAATACGGGTCGCGCGGCAGCCGCCGCGGGTACGGCAGAGACTCGTCCCCGTCCACAATGGGCCTGCGCCCGTCCACGACCACGTCCAGGGTGCTGGTATACACCAGCCGAAGGATGCCCAGCTCGCGGCAGACCTCCAGGACCCGCCGGTTTCCCTCGACGTTTACCTCCTGGAACAGGCGCGCCGGGGTGCGGGGATCCCATACGGCCGCGGCGGTCTGGAACACCACCTCGGCCCCCTGGCAGGCGCGGCGCAGGGCTCCCGGGTCGCGGATGTCCCCGAGCACGTGCTCGCAATGCGACCCGGGCGAGCCGTCCGTCTCCGGCAGGGCGTTCAGGTCCAGGGTGCGCACTTCCTTGCCCGCGGCGGCCAGCTGCCGAACGATCTCGAAGCCCAACATGCCGGCCGCCCCCAGCACGGCAGCCCGGCGGTAGCCTCGGGTCTCAGAACTGGACATGGATGGCCTTTTCGGGGCAGGCCGCCACGCACTTCAGGCAGCGCGTGCAGAGGCAGGGCCAGAGGGCGGTGAGGCTCCAGGCCTGGGGATCCAGGGGGTCCGGCTCCCGGGCCCCGAAGGTCTGGTGCAGGGTGAAGACGGCCGGCTCACAGATACGCAGGCAGGCGCCGCAGGCGCGCGGGTCGACTCCACCCTCCCCCCCGCACCGCGAGGGGTCGATGCGGATGCGGGTGCGGCCCTTCAGCGCCGGCCGGCCGGTTTTCATTCCTCGCCCTCAATAGCGCCCGGCTAGAGCGGGGAGCTGGTCGCGAGGGGCAAGGTGCAGCGCCTCGGAGGGGCAGGCGTGGCGGCAGACCCCGCAGCCGAAGCAGTCCTCGGCCCGCACCCGGGCCTGCCCGGCGCGCTCGTCGAAGTCCAAAGCTCCGAAAGGGCAGGCGGCGAGGCAGGCCCGGCAGGCGCTGCACCGGCCGGCCTCGACCCGGGCCACATACTCGGCCTTGTAGATGGACATGATGCCGTAGTCCACCCGCGGGCGCAGCCCCGCGCACTCCGGGCTGGCGCAGGAGCAGAGATTGTTGATGTAGGGGTAGGGCCCGAACCAGATGGTGCCGATGTAACCCCGGCGGTTGAACTCGCGGAAGCGGGCCACCGCCTCGGCGCGGCTCAAGTGGTATTTCTCCTTCTCCGGGATGAAGCGCGGCAGCCGGTCGATGATTTCGGACATGACCCCGAAGTTGATGCAGCAGGCCTCCTTGACGCCCCGGCTCATGTAGCGGCACATGCAGTTCTTCTGGATGATCGGTTCCGCGGCGCAGGTTTCCAGAATGGCGATGGCGTCCTCCAGCGGCACCACCTGGCCGATGTGTCCCTCCGGCTTGAAGGGATTGGTGGGCGGGCGGCGGCTGGCCAAGAGGCGCTCGGCGGTGCGCTTGACGATGCGGCCGATGATCGGGATGCGCAGCTTGTAGCCCAACCCCACCGGGCTGATGCCGGCCACCTTGCGCACCGGGATCTGCTCGAAGTTCTTGTACTGCTCCAGGAGGAACTCGCGCAGGTTGTACTTCCGCGCGATTTCCTCGGAGTAATGCCGGGCGTTGAGGTACCACTTGCCCCCGGCGCCGTGCTTCATGCAGGTTTCACACATAGGCTGTACGGCAGTAGCCGTGCTGAGGCCGCAGTAGCGGCAGGTCAGTCGAGGCAGCATAGCATAGGCAACCGAGGGAGTGAAGAGGTTCTCAGGAGGCGGCGGAAATGCTCCACGATCGCGGCGGCCGCGGCGCCGCCCAGACGGCCGGAGGCCGGGAGGGCCTCGTAGCCGCCGGCCCGCAGGCGCTCCCCGGGAAGGATGTAGCCGTAATAACCGCCGGCCAGACCTATCGGCACCACCAGGGGAGAACCTGCCGCCGCGGCTCCCTTCAGAGCCAGGCCCAGCTCCACGAAGGGCTCACCGGGGATTCCGCAGAACAGCACGCCCCCCAGCCGGACCGCCGACAGGGGAACGCGGTAAGAACGCCGGCGCGACGGGGCCTGCCGCAGGAGCTCCCGGGCCAGCACCCGGCCCACGGCCGGGGAGCCGGAGGCCAGCTCGCTGGCCGTCAGCGTCTGCGCGCCGGCGCCTTCGCCGCCAGCGGCGAGCAGGGCCCGGGCCGCATCCAGCTCCGCCGGGGGGATGCACCGCCCCGGCAGGCGCACCCACTGGAAAAGCAGCCCAGTGCGGGCCGGCGCGCGGCAAAGGCCATGGGACGGGCCGCGGGCAGGGAGGCCAGCACCGCCTCCGCGTAGGCCCTGCCCAGGCGCAAGGCCTCCTCGTAGCCGGTCTGGCCGCCCCGGGCAGCCGGATCGAAGTGGTTGACGTTCCCCTGGGCCCCGGGCAGGAAGAACACGGGCAGGTCCGCGCCCAGCGCGCGTCCGATCTCCCGCTCCAGCACGCCCGGCCAGTCCGCGGAAATGCGCTGCCCCCCCACGGTGTCGGTGTGGTTCACCGCGCTCACGAACGCGGCGCGCGGGGCCCCGCCGGCGTCCCGGAACCACAGGGTGAGCACCTCCGGATCCACGGGTCCTTCCGGGCCGCGCAACTGCGCGCGCTGGGCGGGCGAGGGATTGGTGACGGCCATCCCGTCCGGGCCCAGCCAGCGGCGGTTGAAGGACAGCCCTTCCGCGCGCCCGCGCGCGACGGAAATCACGACGTCCGTCGCCCGGAGTCCCGCCGCGACAGGCCGGGACTTCGGCTCGCCGGCCAGGGCCCGGGCTGCCGCCCCCGCGGCCGCGGCGATCCTGGCCACCAATTCGGAAGCGTACCGTTCCTGCCGCGGCGCCTCGTACAGGCGGGCCAGCGCCGGGGCGGTGTGGGTGTGGCTGGCGAAGATCAGCAGCTCCCGCCGTCCCCAGGCCCCGCACTCCCGCCCGCGCAGAGCGCGACGCAGGCTCCAGGCGAAGGCCTGGTCGAACAGGCAGGTGTCGATCTGCACGATCAGCAGCCGGCTCGGCGAAGGCCGCGATTTGCGGCGCGGTGAAACCCGGCAGGGAAGCCGGCAAGCCCGCCTATTGCGGCGGGCGGACAGGTCGCGGAAAGCGGCCAGGCGGCAGTGCAAGGGGTCCAGGACGCCTTCGGACACCCGGTCGTTGAAATAGCCCAACAGCGATACCGGGTAGGAGGGAGTGACGTCGATGCGCTGGAAGACCGCCGCGAGGCGCGCCTCAGAAGCTCTCATAGCCGCGGAGCAGCACCTGGCTGGCTTCGTAGAACAGGGGCCCCAGCTGGGTCAGCACCTCGGCCACCTCGCGCTCCCCGCCCTGCACCCCCAGCACGGCGAAGCCGCGCTCCCCGCGCTGCCCCAGCTGCATGTCCACGACGTTCACCCCGCGCGAGGCCAGCGCGGACAGCAGGATGAGCAGCGTGCCGGGGCGGTTGGAGTGCACCGTGATGACCATGTGCCCGGAAACGGGGATCGGCAGGTCTACCCCGTCGATCTCCAGCAGGTACACGGGCGCGCGCTTCAGAGGCGGCAGCTTCACCCGCACCTCCGGTTGAACGGTGAAGAAACGCTCCCCCCCCGTGCCCTTCACGAACTCGACTGCCTCCCGGATGCGCTCCGGTTCCCCGCCCAGGGTCAGGTAGGCGGTTGCGGTGCCGTCGGCCAGGGAGTTGAGGTAGGCGGTCTCCACGTTGATCTCTTCGGAGGCCAGCGTGTTGAACAGGATGGAAAGGGTGCCCGGGGCGTCGGTGTGGTGCGAGAACAGGCAGGTAAGCTCCTCCCCATTGCCCGGCAGCGGCGTGTCACTCAGGGTGATCGAACGGTCGTCGCGGCGAACCCGCACCGCGTTGAAATCCCCCAGGGAGACGGAGCCGGGGAAGTCCTCCAGCAGCCCTTGAAAGGTACCGCCGAAGGAGAACTTCGGGGTTTCCTGGCGCAGGCGGGTTTCGAAGCGCAGCTTCAGCATCTCGCTGGCCAGGTTGAGCACCTTGTAGCGCCCTTCCCCGCCCGGATTGAAAGGCCGCTTCTCGGTGATTCCCCGGGAGAAGGATACGTACCAGCGGTATCCCGCCCGGCGCGCAGCCTCCACCACCTGATCGCAGTCCCGGCCGATATCCTCCAGCTTGTGGGCGTCGCTGCCCACGGCGATGGGGATGCGCAGCTGGAAAGCCCGCTCCAGCAGGCAAGGATCCGGGAACAGCCCGGAGCCCTTCCGCAGCCCGGCCGTGTTCACGTCCAGGGCCAGGTTCAGGTCGCTCACCATCTCCAGCAGGGTGCGGGCCCGGCGGGCCAGGAAGTGCGAGGAGGAGTCCAGGTTCCGGAGGGGTTCGGGCACCGGGGCGAACAGCTTGGGCAGGTCCAGGTGCGACACCACGTGGATCATCTCCCAGGAGGCGTCCACCATCTCGATCACCTCATCCAGGTATCCTGCCCAGAAGTTCTCCAGCCCTCCGCGCTGCCGGATCAGCTCCTCGGTGTCTTCCTTTGCGTAGTCATAGGGGATGCCCTCGGAGGAAAAGTGCACCGAGCCCAGAACGAAGTCCGCGCCATAGGCCTGGAACAGCTTGGAACGTCCCCACTGCAGGCCCAGCCCCGGGCCCATCCACTCCAGCTCGACGCCGTAGCGCAAGCTGATGCCGCCGCGGTACTTCTCCCGGAGGGCTTCCATGCGGCGGGTGAAGCCGAAGTAAGCGGCATCGCCGCGGATGAACTTGACCATCGTGTCCCGCTCGGCCCGGTAGCGGAAACGGGTCAGGCGCGGGGTGTGGATCACGAAGGTCACGGAAGGAAAGCCCTGCCGCATGGCCTGTTCCACGACCGGCTCCAGCTCGTCGATGCCGTGCTTGACGTGATCCTTGCCCGTGCCTACGTGGATGCCGTGGGTTTCCCATAGGAACCGGGGGGCTTCGCTCATGGGGGCATGATCGAAACAAACCCCGGGCGTGTCAAGCCGGAGCGGCCGCCGGACCGTCCGCCGCCCCAGGCGCCGGCCCCGCGGCGAGGTCCAGCTCCAGATAGATCGCTCCGGGAATGGGATTGTAGCGGTAGGGCGGAATTTCTCGGAAGCCCAACGAGCGGTACAGGCCCAGAGCTTCCTTCATGGTGTCGATGGTGTCCAGGCGCAGGCGCCGGTAGCCGGCCTGGCGGGCCTCGGCGAACAGCCGTTCGGCCAGGCGGCGCCCCAATCCCCGCCCCCGGAAGGCGGGCGGGATGTACATCCGCTTCATCTCGCCGATCTCGCGCCTCCAGCGGGCGCAGCGCCACGCAGCCGGCCGGCTCGCCCGCGCGGCCCTCCCCCGCTCCTGCGTAGGCCAGCAGCAGCCGTCCCCGCGGCGGAGCGTAGTCGCCCGGCAGGCCGGCCAGCTCCTCGGCGAAGCCCTGGAAGCCCAAGGTCGAAGCCCAGCGAGTCGGCGTACTGGTGGAACAGGGAGCGCACGATCTCCAGCTCCGCCGCCGTGGGGGCTGCGCTCAGGGAGACGATCTGGAACACGGTAATGACAAAGAAGGGCGCGGCCCGCGTTCGAGCCGCGCCCGGATAGCCAGATTAGCGGTTAGAACACGCGCCCGAACATGATCAGGAAGTGCGGGCAGGATAGGAAACATGGTACCTACGTCAAACACGTCGCCCTCGACCAAAGGCCTCATGTACACCGCGCCCAGCTCGATGGCGAAGCGGGTCTTGCTGTCCTTGCCGAACAGGGCGTTGTAGCCCACGGCGGCCTTGGGTTTCAGCAGGCCGATCGGGGCCATCCCGGAGCCTTCGCCGATGGCGAAGACCGTGACGTAGCTCACCCCGGCCATCAGGAACATGCTGCTGTCCAGATCCCCGAAGTAGTAGCGCACGGCGCCGCCGGGCTCCACGGTGCCGATGAGGTTACCCTCAAACCCCAGGAACAGGCCGCGCAGCTCCACGCCCAGCCCGACCGGCCCCAGAAAGAACTCGGCGCCGATGCCCATGGGCGCGATGATGCTGCCGAACAGCTCGAAGGAAACCGCAGCGGTCGGCTTCTTGTCCTGCCCGAAAGCCAGGCCGGTCAATAGGGCCAGCATCAGGATCACCACCACGATTCTCTTCATGCGTAATTCCTCCTACTTAGTGATACATAGAGTGTACACCTTTCGAAAAAAAACGCAAGAAAAGGACCGGCAGCTAAGCCTGCGGCGCCGCCGCGACTCCCGGCCGTGAGGCGGCCGAAGAACCAGGCGGCGGCCAGGAACAGGGCCCCGCCCAGCAGGAACACGGCCCAGAACCCGGTCGCGGCGGAAAGCAGGCCCCCCACCATGGCGCCGAATGCCCAGGCCGCGGAGCGCACGCTGCCGGCCAGCCCGAAGGCCAGGCCCCGCCGATCGGGGTCCACCCGCCGCGCCAGCAGGATGTTGAGCAGGGGGTCCAGGCCGCCGTAGGAGAAATCGGCGGCCATGCGCAGCGGGACCAGCATGGCGATGGAACGGGCCGCGGCCAAAGCGGCGGTGAAAGCCCCGGCGGCCAGGCTGCAGGCGGCGCCCAGCCGCAAGAACGCGCCGCGGTCCGCCAGGCGCCCGAACACGATGCCGGCCAGCACCACGGCCACCCCCGCCGCCGCATTGACCATGCCGGTCTGGGTGGCCAGGCCCAGGGACGGCAGGGCGATCTCCTGCACCAGCAGGGGGTACAATGGCACGGCCAGGTAGCGGGCGAAGCCGGCCAGGGCGATCATCCCGATCACGGGCAGGAAAGGCAGGATGGCGGACCTGGCAGCGGACAGCCGCAGGCGGGGAGCAGCCGGCAACTCGCGTGGGGCGCTGGAAGTCCTCCCGCACGAACAGCAGCGTGACCAGGAAGGAGATCACCAGGCTGATGGCCGAAATCAGGAAGCTCATCCGGTAGCCGAACAGGTCGGCGCAGAACCCGCCGAACAGGGGACCGAGGGTGTCCCCCGCGTAGACCGCGGAGTTCATCATCCCGATGGCGAAGCCCATGCGCTTCTCCGGGGTGTTGGACACCACCAGGGTCAGGTTGGCCGTGATCGTGCCCGTGAACACGCCCTGCAGCACGCGGAAGGCCAGGAGCATTCCGGGAGAACGGGCCAGGCCCATGCCGGCCAGAACCACGGCGCCCCCCAGGCTGGCCCGCAGGCTCATGGGTTTGCGCCCGTACCGGTCGGCCAGGGACCCCCAGACAGGCGCCGCGATCGCCAAAGGGATTCCGGAGCCCGCGGCGAACAGGCCGGTCCAGATGCGCAGCGCTCCCCGTCCAGTGACCCCCAGCTCCTGGAAATAGAACGGCACGAAGGGCAGCGCGAAACCGAACCCCACCAGCGAAAAAAACTGGGCCAGCCACATGAAGGTGAGATTGCGCTTCCAGTCAACCACGACCGAGGGGCTCCTCGGCCCAGGCGGCCGCCTCGCGCACCGCGCGGACGGGGTCCTGCCGGCGGGCGCGCACCATCTCCAGCACCGCGGGGTCCCCACGGCGGCCCGCGGCCAGCAGGCCATTGCGCAGCAGCGCGGCCGGCGGGATCCATCCCCTTCCCAGCGCGGTGCCCCGAAACATCTCCTGGACTCCCGCCTCGTCGCAGGCCAGAAGGCGCCGCAGCGGCACGCTCGGCCCGATCTCGCCCCGCTGCGTCGGGGTCTGGCAACGCAGCGAACGGTTGTGGGGGCAGGCGTCCTGGCAGGTCTGGCAGCCGTACAGCCGGAAACCCCAGGCGGCGCGGGCCGCCGGCGGCCAGGGAGCCAGGCGCGTGGAGAGTGACGGCAGGCAGCGCTCCGGGTCCACTACCCCGGGCGCCGTGATGGCCCCTACCGGGCAGGCCTCGATGCAGGCGCGGCAGTCCGCGCAGCGGCCGCCCGCCTCCTGGCCAAGCTCCAGGGGCGGGTCGGAGGCCTGCTCCAGCGCAGCCTCCGGCACCAGGGAAGCGGGCAGAAAGACGCCGGCAATCAGGAAGGCGGAACCCAGTTCCGGAGCGATGACCAGGCTGTGGGAGCCCAGAAAGCCCAGGCCGCAGGCGGCGGCCAGGGGTTTCTCGGGCAGGCGGGAGTTGGAGAAGATGCGCGGTGCGGTGCGCCCGCCGTCCTTGGCGGGGCTAACGCGCAACCCGACGGTCAACCTCTTCAGCCGGACCACCGCCTCGCGGTAGTAGTTGCGGCGGGCGAAGGGCGCCACCAGGGCGTGCGGGTCGCCGGGAGCGGAGAGGTCGTCAGGCTCGTCGCGATGACAGGAGAGGGCGGCCAGCAGGAAAAGTCCGTCGCCCAGCGCCGCCAGCGCCGGATGCTCGCGGCCAGGCGGCGGCAGGTCCGCAGCCCGCAGCCAGCGGACGCGTTGGAAGCCCTGATCGGCCGCGGCGGCCGCGAGCTGCTCGCGCCAGCCGCCCGCCGGATGCCCGCTCAACCGAGGTGCCGCCGCAGCCAGTCCAGGATCATCTCCAGCACCTGCTGCTTCTCCGGCTCGTTCAGGAGATTGTGCCACAGCGCCGGGGATGATCTTCACGGTTTTGTCCGGGCTGGAAGCGGCCTGGAAAATCATCTCGGAGGTCTTGGGCGCGATGATGCGGTCCTCCCTCCCGTGCAGCAGCAGCAGCGGGAGCTGGAGGCGCGACAGCCCCGCGGCGACTTCCCGAATGCCCAGGAGTTGCTGGTATCCGGTGCGGGCCCGCATCTTGCCCTTGTAGAACAGCGGGTCCTCCTCCATCGCTTGGATGACCTGGGGGTCGCGGTCTGACCAGCCTGTAGTCGAAGGGCTGGGCCGGGAGCTGCGGCAGCAGCCGGCTGAGCGAGCCCCGACACCCGCAGCAGCAGCGGCGAGATGTACTCCGGAATCTCGACGGCGGCCCCCGAAGTGACCAGACCGGCGAGGCCTTCCGGGTGGCGTAGGGCGAACAGCAGCGCTATCATTCCGCCCATGCTGTGCCCCAGAAGGAACAGGGGCGCGGCGGGCAGGGCCCCGCGGACTACGGCGATCAGGCAGGCGATGTCCTCGATCGCGGCGTCCAGGCTCTCCAGGTCGGCCAGCGCCCCGGGGCGCGCACTGCGCCCGAAACCGCGGTGGTCGGGCGCGTACACCGCCAGTCCGGCTTCGGCCAGGCGCTCCATGACCCACTCGTAGCGGCCGGAGTGCTCGGCGTACCCATGCAGAAGCAGAACGACCCCGGCGGGTCCAGCCGGAACCTGAAAGCGGTAGAACAGGCTCCGCCCGTCGCTCCCCTCGTAGTTTCCCTCGTGGCTCTTCATGGCATCCTCCCGGGCTCCAGGCCCGCCAGCGGCAGCCCCTCCAGGGGCGAAGTCAGGTTGAAGTACAGGCTCAGGTCGCCCTCCCCGTTCACGGCCAGACCCGCTGCCAAGTCCAGGGGGAGGCCGGTCCAGACGGCCAGCGCCTTCAGCTCCCAGTGCAGCTCCAGGCCGGCCGCGGCCTGGATCTGCCCGCGATCGCTGAGCGCCGCTCCGGCGAAAGGCACCAGGTAGAGGTCCTGCAGGAAAAAGGGCGGGTTCCAGCTCCCCGCCCGAATTTGAAGCAGCCGGAGAAAAAAATCAAGGTTCACCGCCGCGCCGGATTGCCCGTCCAGGCCCGCGTCGTTGCCCCGCAGCGCCGCCAGCTCACCCTCCCCCCCGTCCAGCCGGTGAAAACCTTCCAGCGCGGCGCGCAGGGCGCCGAAGCGGAAGGAGTGCTCGAAGGCCAGTTTCCCATCCAGCCGGGCCTGGTTTTCCGAGGCTCCCCACTCGACCCGCTCCAGCCAGACGGCCGCCCGCCCGTCCAGGCTGTCCAGGGGCCAGCCCAGGCCCCAGGTCAGGGAAGGTTCCAGAGCCCTCCCGGGAAAACCCTGGCCGCCATACAAGTACCCCGCCAGCCCGAAGGCCAGGCTGCGGGCCAGCGGCGTCAGCCGACGGAAGACGGGTAGCTGCAAGGCGGCTCCCAGCCAGCCTTCCTGCCGGGTGCTCGCCGCCAGACTCCAGGCCAGGGGCGGGGTGAGCAGCTCCAGCGAGGCCTCGGCGGCCGGCGCCCCGGTGGCCAGATCCACCAGGCCGGTGACCGAGTAGGCCAGGTCACCCAGCGCCGAGCGCCCGAGCACCGACGCCCCGGCCAGATAGCTCCCCCTCGCGGTGTCCGCGGTCAGCACCGGCATCAGGAGGCGAGGCGCCAGGCTCAGCAGATTCGGGGCATAGCCGCCGGCACGAAAGTCCCCACCGGCGCTGCCGGTCACGGCGGGCACTCCGGCCACGGCGGGTACGGCTGGCAGGGGGGCGGTCGCCTCCGGGGCTTCCACGGCATCGGCCTGCGGAAGCAGGTGATACAGGGCGTACCCCTCCGGGTTCAGTCCCACGTACCACAGCCGGCCCGTGGCCGGGTCCAGTGCCGGCGAAGCGGCATATGGCGCCGAGGTGAGCTCCGCCGGCCCGCCCACTCCCGGATCCCAGGCGTAGACGGCGGACCGGCCGCCGTAGTTGGCGACGAAGCGCAGCTCGCCGCCGGTGAAGTCCAGGCCGCCGGCGCCGTACGGGCTCGGCAGGACAGGGGACAGGCGGAAGCCGAGCGGATCCACCTCATACACCCCGAAGTTCTCGCCGTGCCGGCGGGCGGACACGAACAGCCTGCCCTCGCGGGCCAGGATTTCCCGGACCAGGTAATCGGAGGCCACGAGCAGGCGAGGATTCTCCTCCCCCGCCGCGGGCCGGCTCTTCCAGAGCAGGATCTCCGAGCCGAAGCCTTCCGTGCGGTCGCGGGTGAACACCACGTCCCCGCCGGGCAGCACCTCGTAGGCGCGCAGGGGCGCGCGCAGCACCCGCTCCCGCCGCCCGCTGGCCGGATCCAGCGCATACAGCACCGAGCCGGCCCCGAAGCCGAGCAGCTCCACGTTGGCCAGACCCCGCTCCAGCTCGTGCAGGCCGAAGTACAACCGGCCCTCGCGCCATTTCAAGTCGGCGCTGAAGGGCGAGGCGAAGCGAGCCACGGTGCGCTCGCCGCCGGGACCCAGCTCGCGCAGCTCGTGGCGCCAGGACTCGCGGAAAGGGCCCGCAGGGTAAGGCAGCGAACGCAGGAAGTAGACCCGGCCGTCGTGAGGCACCGGAGTGCCCATCCACCAGGCGGTCTGGCTGGCCGGAGCCGGGTGAAACCCGGCGTATCGCCGGCGTGAAACCCGGCGTACTCACCGGCCGCTGCCTGCACCCCCGCGGCGGCCTCACCTGCATCGGCCAGCCACTCCCGCCACAATTCCGCGGTACGCTTGCCGAACACCCGGCGGGCGCTGCGGTCCATCCCGGCCAGCGGCAGCAGGGGCGTCAGGTAGGACAGGGCGGAACCCGCGCTTTCCTGAAGAAAACGGGTCACGGCCTCCTGCCCGTAGGCGCGGGCCAGGTAATCAACGAACTGCCCTCCGAATAGGTACGGGGATTCGCCACCGGGAAAAGCGGGGGGAACGAACAGGGCCTGCACCAGGCCCGGCGGGCGGCCGGCCTGAAGCCGCACGTCCAGATATGCGTCGTAGAGCCCTGAGTTCAATCTGCCCTGGTACGGGCCCGCGGCGGATTCGGCGTACACCGCCAGGCCTTCGACCAGCCAGGCGGGGCTGAAAACCCCCGGCGCCCAGGCGTCGCCGAAGACCCAGGCCAGGGCGCCGGGCAGGCCGGAGGCGGAGGTGAGGTGCAGCCAGTGCACGTACTCGTGCACGCCGACCAGGCTCCACCAGCTCGGGGCGAAGCCCAGCTCGGGGTCCGAGGGGGGATACAGATACAGGTGCAGTCGGCGGTAGGCCGGGTCGGCGAAGCCATTGGACTGCGTGCCCGCGTCCACCAGAACCACCGACAGGCGGCGCTCCCCGGGCTCGCCCACCAGGGCCGTCGCGTAGGCCTTGCACTGCTCCAGCTCCTGCAGCGCCTGCCAGGCCTCCTGCTCCCGTCCGGACGGGTAGAAGAGAGTGAAGGAATCGCTCTTCAGGCTCTTCCAGAGCGCCGACGCGGGCAGGCAGGCCAGCAGGAAAAGAAGTGCCGGCAAAACCGCGCCGGCCGGGGTATGACGCCGCATGCGGGCTCATGATAGCGCAAACCGCGCTCCTCCTCCAGCGGATTGACAGGCAATGGCGGATTCCGTACCCTGTTCCCATGCCGAACGGGAAGGCCGACGGGCCGCCGGCCCGGCCGCCGCTTCCCCCGGGGAAAAAGGAGACAACCAGGGACTCCGGCGGGGCGTTCCGGAAACTGGCCGACTTTTTCTCCAGTCCCGACCCGGAGAAGGAGAAGCGCCGGGAGTTGAAGGGCGTAGCCCGCTCCCTGCGCAAGATCAACAACCGGCTCTACAACCCGAAGAGCGAGCAGGCCCTGCCCGGCCTGGCCAAGCTGTTTTTCGAGTTCTACAAGACCCTGGGACCCGCGCAGACCCTCCTGGCCCACGCCAAGAGCTCCGCCGTGCTGCGCTCCATCCTCATCGAGAACGGCCTCTCCCAGGAGCAGGCGGCGCTGCGGGAGCGCCTCGCCGAGCAGTCCATCCGCGCGCGCCTCGACCAGGGCATGGGGCAGTCCACGGTCGAGGAAATAAGAAACGATCTGAAGAGCTTCGCCGCCATCTTCGAGGCGGCCCGCGCCCGGCAGGTCAACGAGCAGTACCGCTCCATGGCCATCCTGCTGGCCATGGTGCATTTCGACTATTACATGCTGCTGCGCAAGTTCGACCCCGCCCTGCGGGAGGGGGATTACGGCGGCAGCCCGCGCTTCGAGGCCATCAACGCCCAGTACATCGAGGACGAGCTGAAGGACTTCCTGGAAATCCTGCCCGCTTTCGACCCAATGGAGGACTGGGCAAGCCTTTGGCAGACCCTCAAATCCTACCGCGGCGCCGAGCCGGTGGCCGCGGACGCCTGGCGGAAGCTGCTGGCCGTGATCCGGCGCCTCAAACGCACCGGGGAGCTGGAGATGGTGGCCCAGCTCATCGCCGGCAACCCTTTCTTCCGCCCCACCGCCCGCACCTATCGGGACAACATCGTCGAAGAGTATCTCAGCAAGCTGCGGGCGGAGACGGAAACCACGCTGCAGAAGGTGGCCAGGGAAAAGCGCGCCCAGAGCATCGAGACCTTGTCCCGCCAGGTGTTCGGGGGCGGCCTGGTGAACCGCCTGGCCAACTACACCGAGGAGGCCAACAAGCAGTTCGCCAAGACGCTCTCCGCCGGGTACACCTTCGTCGCCCCCTTGAACTACCTGCACGCCTTCCTGCTGGACTTCGTGCAGAAGGAGCTGTCCGGCTCCTTCGATGCCCTGCTGGTCCGCGGCAAGTGGTCCGACACCGCCATGTCGCAGATGCTCTCCGACGGCTACCACCAGCTGCAGACCATCGCCGAGAGCCTGGAGCAGTTCGACGGCGAACTGGCCCCGGACAGCGAGCTGGGCCGGAAACTGATCAGCATTGCCGCGCACGCGGACAAGGACCGGCAACGAGCCTACATGGCCCGGCGCCTGATGAACAAGGTGAACGAGCAGGCCCGCGACCTGCTGCTGCGCTCCTGCCAGCATTGCGTGACGATCGGCAAGCTGCTCAAGAACGTGGTCGATGACGTGGCCAGGGGCAAGCCGCAGCTGGTGCTCAACTGGAGCGAGCTGGTCGCGCGCGGACAGCGCAACCTGCGGGAGCTGCTGATCGCCCAGTACAAGAAGCTGTACTTCTTCGTCCAACTGCTCAAGCTGTACATTTGATGGAAAAGGCCTTCCTGATGGCCGCCGAGCTGCCAGGGCGAAGCCAGGCAGGCAGGCCGGCCTTCGCGCCGTGGGGTACGGCCGAGTCCCTGGAGGAGTTGGCCCAGCTGGCCCGCACCGCCGGGCTCAGTGTGGCGGGGCGGCGCCGGCAGCGCCTGGCGGCGGTCAATCCGTACACCTACGTGGGCAAGGGCAAGCTGGCCGAACTGGCCCTGGAGGCGCGGGCCGCGGGCGCCGGGACCCTGATCTTCGACGACGAGCTCACCCCGGCCCAGGCGCGGAACATCGAGCGGGAGCTGGGCGACGGCCTGAAGGTGCTGGACCGCACCGGCCTGATCCTGGACATCTTCGCCCAGCATGCCCGAACCCGCGAGGGGCAGATCCAGGTGGAGCTGGCCCAGTACTCTTACCTGCTTCCGCGCCTGGCGGGACTGTGGAAGCACCTGGCCCGCCAGGCCGGCGGCCGGGCCGCCGGCGGCTACGGGGTGGGCCTGCGGGGACCCGGCGAGACCCAGCTGGAGACCGACCGGCGCCGCATCCGCGCGCGTATCGATTCCCTGAGCCGCCAGCTGGAGGAGGTGCGCCGAGGCCGCGCCGTGCACTACCGCCACCGGCGGCGCCGCGAGCTGTTCACCGCCGTGCTGGTCGGCTACACCAACGCCGGCAAGAGCTCCCTGCTCAACGCCCTCTGTCGTTCACAGGGAGTGGTAAGCGAGGACGGCGGACCGCCGCTGGCCTTCGTGGCCGACCAGCTGTTCGCCACCCTGGACCCCACCACCCGGCGCCTGCGCCTGCCCTCCGGCTCCCGGGTGCTGCTCACCGACACGGTCGGCTTCATCCGCAAGCTGCCCACGCAGCTGGTGGCCGCCTTCCGGGCCACCCTGGAGGGCGTCGAGGAAGCCGACCTGCTGGTGCACGTGGCCGACGCCTCCCACCCCCTGGCCCGCGCCCAGGTCGACACGGTCCGGCAGGTGCTCTCGGAGTTGGGGGTGGCGGACAAACCGTCGCTGCTGGTCTGGAACAAGATCGATGCGCTGCCCAGGGTGGAAGCCGGCCTCCCTGCCGGGCTTCGCCGCTGGGGTGAAACCCGACCTCCTGGCCGGCCTGGCGGTGAGCGCCCTGACCGGCCAGGGCCTGCCCGGCCTGCTGGAGGCCATGGAACGGGCGGCCCGGCGTCGCCTGGTGCCCGTGCGGGTCGAGCTGCCCTACGAACAAAGCGCGCTCACCAGCCAGGTGTTCGAGCAGGGCTCGGTGGACTGGTTCGAGCACGGCGAACGGGGCACGCGCCTCGCGGCGCTGGTGCCCCCCGCCCTGGCCGCGGCCCTGGTGCCCTTCACCACCTCGAGCTGACCGGCGGGTCCCGGCGCCGGGTGCCGATGCCGGAAGGACCCCCTGGCGGCGCCGCGGGCTCAGGCCGCCAGCTCCTGCTCCCGCAGGATCTCCCCCTGCACGCTGATCTCCAGCCACTTGATCGGGATCTTGCGCTGGGCGGCGGCGGCCGCCTGGCGGGCCAGCTGCAGCAGCCCTCGGCAGCAGGGCACCTCCATGGTGAGCACCGTGAGGGAGCGGATACCCGCGAAGTCGATGAGCGCGGTGAGCTTGTCCAGGTAGACGTCCTGCTGGCTGTCCAGCTTGGGGCAGGCGATGGCCAGGCTGCGTCCGGCCAGGAAGCGCCGGTGGAAGTCCCCGACGGCGTAGGCCACGCAGTCGGCGGAAAGCAGCACGTCGGCCTGGCGGAAGGCGGGACCGTTGGGGGGGATCAGGTGCAGCTGCACCGGCCAGTGGGCCAGCTCGGAGGCCGGAGTACCGGGCTCACGCCCGAGCGGCATCGCCGCCGCTGCGGGCTCGTGCGCCGCGTGCGCGGGCGCCGAGCTTGCGCAGCTCCCGGGCCTGGGACCCGGGGCAGCCGCAGGGGGCCTCCTGAGGGGCAGGCGCCTCTTCCGCCAACCGGAGGCCCAGTTCCTGCAGGTACGCCCTGGCCTCCTGGAGGTACCCGCTCTCCCCGTGCGATTCCAGGTGCCGCAGGTGGGCGCGGATCGTGTTGTCCCCCGCCTTGACGATGTTGGCCATGACCTGGCGCTCGTTGTAGGGCGCTGCCTCGCGCTCTTCGATGGAGATGGCGCCCACCGGGACACTCGCCGATGCAGGCCCCCAGTCCGTCGCAGAACAGGTCGCTCACCAGGCGGGCCTTGCCGTCGATCAGTTGAAGCGCTCCTTCGGGGCAGTTGGGTATGCAGTTGCCGCAGCCGTTGCACAGCTCGGCGTCGATCTGGATGATCTTGCGTTTCACGGTTTTTCGTACCTCTGCCGTCAATATCGCCTGGCGCGGTCCGGGCCGCCTTGACCTGGGTCAAGGATTTCGCCGATTATTTTTCCGTGGACCTCTACGCGATCCTGAGCGGCGCCGAGTTCTTCCGGGGCATCTCCGAGCGCAGCCTGCGTTCCCTGGCCGCTGCCTGCATTCCCAAGCGCGTGGACAAGCGGGTGCTGTTGTTCCACGAAGGGCAGGAGGGGGATTCCCTATATATCCTGGCCGAGGGGATCGTGCAGCTGTACAAGAGCGCGGAGGACGGCCGCGAGGTGGTGCTGAGGACCCTGAAGGCGGGGGAGATCTTCGGCGAGGTGGTCCTGTTCGAGTCCGGGCGCTACCCGGCCAGCGCGGTCACCCTGTCGCCCTGCGTGCTGCTGCGCCTGACCCGGCTGCAGGTGGACTGCCTGCTGGCCGAAGGCGAGTTTCGCGCGGACTTCATCGCCATGCTGATGCGCAAGCAGCGCTACCTGGCGGAGCGCATCTTGTATCTCACCACCCGGGACGTGGAGGACCGCTTCTTCGACTTCCTGGCCGAGCAGTACGGCCGCCGGGAGACTTACCGACCTCCCGTTGAGCAAGAAGCACGTGGCCGCGGCCATCGGCACGATCCCGGAGACCTTCTCCCGCCTGCTGCTGCGCCTCAAGGCGGAGGGCATCGGCAGCTGGGAGGGAGAGCGCCTGTCGCTGGCGCCCGGCTTCTGGCAGCGCCGCGGGCAGAAGGCCCTATGAGGGCGTGAGGCCCGGCAGGCTCACGCCGAAATAGCGCGGCGCATTGCGCCAGCACACGTCCTGCACGATGCCCCCCAGAAGGGGAAAGTCCGCCGGCAGCCGGCCCGCTTCCACCTCCCCCCCGAGCAGTTCGCAGAGCAGGCGCCGGAAGTACTCGTGCCGCGCATAGGACAGGAAGCTGCGCGAATCGGTGAGCATGCCCACGAACGTGGACAGCAGTCCGATTCCGGAAAGCGCCTCCAGCTGCCGGCTCATCCCGTCCAGCTGGTCGTTGAACCACCAGGCGGGGCCGAACTGCATCTTGCCGCGCACCGTACCGTCCTGGAAGCTGCCGGCGATCGAAGCGGCCAGCTCGTTGTCACGGGGGTTGGATACGTAAAGGATCGTGCGCGCCAGCCGTCCCCGGCGGTCCAGGCGGTCCAGAAACCTAACCAGGGAGGCGGCGATGGGAAAATCGCCGATGGCATCGCCGCCGGCGTCGTTCCCCAGGGTAGCCCGCAGCCGGGAGGAGGCGTTGCGCAGGGCCCCCAGGTGCAGCTGCTGGGTCCAACCCGCTTCCGCGTCCAGCACCGCCAGCTCATACAGAACGGCGGACTTGAACTTGAGGGCCTGCGCCGGGTCCGCAGGTCTGCCTCCGCGCACCCTGCGAAAGGCGGCCCGGATTTCCCGTTCCGTGTACGGCTCGGCGTAGGCCTGTTCCAGGCCGTAGTCCGATAGCCGGCAGCCCTGCCGGTGAAAGAAGTGGTGGCGGCGGCGCAGGGCCTCGAGGAAGGCCGCGTAGCTGCGGATCGCCAGCCCCGAGGACTGTTCCAGCCGATCGACCCAGGCGTTGAAGTCCCCGGGGTTCTCCACCGCGAGTGCCCGGTCGGCGCGGAAGGTGGGCAGGACCTGCACCGCCAGCGCTCCGCGGCGGTATTCCTCGCCGAGGGTCTGATGGTGCTGCAGGGCGTCGGCCGGGTCGTCGGTGGTGCAGAGCACCCGCACCTGGAAATGAGCGAGCAGGCCGCGGGCGCTGAAGTCCGCTCCGGCCAGCGAGGCGTTGCAGCGCTCGTAGATCCCCGCGGCGGTATCCGGGCCGAGCAGCCGGTCTGAAATGCCGAAGGGATCCTTCAGCTCCATGTGCGTCCAGTGATACAGGGGATTGCGCACCGTATAGGGCACCGCCGCCGCCCAGGCGGCGAACTTCTCCCAGTCGGAGGCCGGTCCGGTGATCAGGCGCTCATCCACCCCCAGCGCCCGCAGGGCCCGCCACTTGTAGTGGTCCCCGGAAAGCCAGAGGCGGGTCAGGTTTTCGAAACGGCGATCCGCGGCGATCTCGGCCGCCGGCAGGTGACAATGGTAGTCGAAGATGGGCAGTCCTTCAGCGTACTCGTGATAGAGCCTTCGGGCGCTCGGGGAACGCAGCAGGAAATCCGGGTGCAAAAAGGACGCCGGCATGGCTGACTCCCGGCCCCTAGATGTTGTCGACGAGGAAACCCCCGTCGACGGGGATGCAGATGCCGGTGACGAAGCCGGCGGCCTGCGGGCTGGCCAGGAACAGCAGGGCCCCGGCTAGCTCCGCGGCCTCCCCAAAGCGGCCGTAGGGGGTGCGCTCAAGGATCGCCCGCCCCCGCGCGGTCAGCTCACCGCTGTTCTGGTCCACCAGCAGGGCGCGGTTCTGTTTGCCCAGAAAGAAGCCCGGCGCCAGGGCGTTGACCCGGATGCCGTGCGGGGCCAGCTCCTTGGCCGCCGCCTGGGTCAGGTTGAACACGCCCGCCTTGGCCGCGTCGTAGCCCCAGACCCCGGACAGCGGCACATAGGAGGCCATGGAGGCGATGTTGATGATCGTGCCTTTCAGCTTCCGCTCGATCCAGCGGGCGGCGAAAACCTTGGTGGGCACCAGCAGGCCCGCCACCAGATTCAGCCGCAGCACCCGCTCGAAGCTGTCTACCTCCTGCTCGATCAGCGGGCACTTGCCGCGCGTCCCCCCCACCCCGTTGATCAGCAGGTTGGGCGCGCCCAGCTCCGCCTCGGTGGCCTCGAAAGCCTCCCGGCAGGCGGCCTCTTCTCCGGCGTCCACCTCCCGGCCGTACAGCCTGGCGTTGCAGCCCGGCAGGAGAGCCTCCAGCCTGCGCAGGGCTTCCTCTATCGTGGCGCGTCGGTGCCCCCACAGCGCCACGCGCGCGCCGGCCTGGAGCAGGGCCTCGGCCAGCGCTCCGGCGATCACCCCGGCTCCGCCGGTGATCACCGCCACCGTGGCCTCGAGCCCGAACATCTTTTCCAGATACTTGTCCAACGGTACCTACCAATCTACCGCAGCGAGGCCAGGTAGGCGGGGAGCTCCTTGATGTCGCGCAGGCAGGGCAGGCCATCGCGCGCGGCGCAGGTCCCGTTCTCGTCGATGAGCAGCACGCTGCCGCCCATGGCCCGGAAAGGGGCCAGGTAGTCAACGTGGTTGTCCACCAGCAGAACCTCAGGCGCGCGCCTGCCCAGCTCGCCCAGCGCCCGGGTGTACACGCTGGAGTCCGGCTTGCCCGTGAAGCCGTTGAAACGCAGGTCGAAAATCCGCTCGAACAGCGGGCGGATGCCCAGCCGATTCAGGACGCGCTCGGCGTGCTCCAGCGGGGAATTGGTGAGCACCGACTTGGGCAGGGGGATGGAGGAGAGGGCCGCGGCCAGCTGCGGGTCCTCCGCCAGAAAGTCCTCCACCGGCACGTCGTGGGTGTAGGCCAGGTACTGCTCGGCCACCTCCAGGCCGTGCTCGCGCATCAGCCCGGTGAGGGTGGTCCCGTAGACCACCCGCAGCCGGCGGCGGATGCGCGCGGCCTCGCCCTCGCCCACCCGGAGGTACTCCGCCACGAAGGCGCTCATCCGCACGGACACCGCCTGCAACAGCCCGCAGGAAGAGGGGTACAGCGTCTCGTCCAGGTCGCAGAGCAGGTAGGCGGGGGGCATTGGCGAACTCTACGGGGTTTACGCGGGGCATGTCTACCCTTTACAGTAGTCCAATGATCCCGGGTCTGGCCATTCTGTTCTGCTTGCTGGCCGTGGGCGAGGGAGTCGGCCGCCTGGCCGGCATCCCGGTGCCGGGCAGCGTGCTGGGCATGCTGCTGCTGGCCGCCGCCCTGCGCCTGGGCCTGCTGCGCGCCGAGAGCGTGCAGGCGGCCGCCGACGCGCTGCTGGACAACCTGTCCCTGCTGTTCGTGCCGGCGGGCGTGGGGCTGATGCTGTACTTCGACCTGCCCGCGCGCGATTGGTGGAGCCTGCTGGCGGCCCTGGTGCCCAGCACCTTCCTGGTGCTGGCCGCCGTCGGCTGGCTCGAGCAGCTTCTGGAGCGCCCGTCCGGGACGGAGGGCTAAGGCGTGCTGGAGCCCTCCCCGGTGCTGAGCGTGGCCGCCACGCTGGCCGTGTTCGCGCTCGCGCGCGCCCTGTACCGCAAGAGGCGCTTTTTCCTGCTGAACCCCGTGCTGCTCTCGGTGGCGGTCCTGATCGCGGCCCTGAGCCTGGCCAGCGATGCCCGTACGACACCTACATGCAGGGCGGACAGATCCTGCATTTCTTCCTGGCCCCGGCGGTGGTCGCCCTGGGGCTGCCCCTGTACCGCCAGCTTCAGCGCCTGTCCCGGGCTACTCTCCCGATCCTGGCCAGCACCGCCGCGGGCAGCCTGATCGGGGTGCTGTCCGCCGTGCTTCCGGCCGGCCTGCTGGGCGCCTCCCCGGCGCTGCTCGCCTCGCTGGCCCCCAAGTCCGTCACCACCCCCATCGCCATCGGGGTGTCCGAGATCCTGGGCGGCCTGCCCCCGCTCACCGCCGCCGTGGTGATCGCCACCGGCATCCTGGGCGCCGTGCTGGGCCCGCCGTTCCTGCGGGCGATCGGCGTGCGCAGCCCCACCGCCTTCGGCCTGGCCATGGGCGCCGCGGCCCACGGGATCGGCACGGCCCGGGCCATGGAGGAGGGGGAGCTGGCCGGGGCGGCCTCCGGTCTGGCCATCGGGCTGAACGGCGCGCTCACCGCCCTGGCCGCCCCCTGGCTGGTGGCCCTGGCGCTGCGCCTGCTGGGGCGGCCATGAAGATCATCGTCGGGCACAGCAACATGGACCTGGACAGCATCGGCTCGATGGTGCTGGCCCGCTGCCTGTTCCCCGATCACCAGCTGGTGGCCAGCCGGCAGATCCACCCGGTGGCCCGCCACCTCTACAATCTGTACCGGGAGCGGCTGGACTTCCTGCCGGCCGCCCAGCTGGCCGGCCAGCGGGTGGAGCGGATGGTGGTGGTGGACACCCGGGTGCGCCGGCGGGTGGAGGAGTACCTGCAGCACCTCGGAGAGCCGCCCGCCGACATCCTGGTCTTCGACCACCACGCCGACGACACCTCCGACATCCCCGGGGCCGTGATCCGGGAAAAGGCCGTGGGCGCCAACACCACCCTGCTCGGGCTGGAGCTGCTGCGGCGCAGCGTGACCCTGCACCCGGACGACGCCACCGTGGCCCTGACGGGCATCTACGCCGACACGGGCAACTTCACCCACGAGAACGTGGAGTACGCCGATTTCCAGGTGGCCTCCCTGTGCCTGCAGCACGGGGCCTCCCTGCCCCTGGTGCGCCAGTTCCTGCGCCCCCTGGCCGAGGGGCGGCAGCTGGCCCTGTTCCACGAGGCCTTGAACCACCTGACCGCGCGCAGCTACGGCGGGCACCTGGTGCAGCTCTGCTTCCTGGAGCTGGAGCGCCAGAGCGCGGGGCTGGCCGCCGTGGTGGAGCAGGTGTTCGAGGTGGAAGGGCCCGACGCCCTGTTCGCCGTGTTCTCGATCCCGGCCGAGAGCCAGAGCCTGCTGATCGCCCGCAGCCGCAGCCGGGACATCGACCTGCTGCAGGCCCTGGCCGCTTTCGGGGCCGCGGGCCACGCCCTGGCCGCCTCCGCCCAGCTCAAGGGACGCTCGGGGCGAGCGGTGCTGGAGGAGCTGGACCGCCACTTGAGCAAGGCGCTCCAGCCGGCCCCGACTGCCGCCAGGATCATGCGCCGCGACTTTCCCGGCCCTGCGCGAGGACATGAGCCTGCTGGAGGCGGACGAGGCGCTGGAGAAGGCCAACCGCACCGGGAGCGCCGGTCGCCGGCCCGGGCGGCGAGCTGGTGGGCTTCCTGAGCCTGCGGGACATCATGAAGGGCCGGCAGGCCGGGCAGATGAAGGCGCCCGGTCAGGGCCTACATGACCCGCAACCTGCTCACCGCTTCACCACTCACCCCCCTGCGGGAGCTCGGCGAGCTGTTCCTGAACCGCCCCGTGGGGCAGCTGCCGCTGGTGGACGCCGGGCGCCTGGTGGGCCTGGCCAGCCGCGCCGACTACCTGGGCTACATGGAGGAGCGCCGGCGGCAGGACGCGGAGTTCCTCCAGACGGCTGCGCGAGAAGGCCACCCCGTCGAGGGACGCTTGAACGCCCATCGAGATCTCCCGCCGGCTCTGCCGCGCGGTGGAGCGCCTGTCCTTCGGCCCGCCCGTGGCCTGGGTGTACAACCCCCTGCGCTACGCGCGGGCCGGCCACGAGGCCTACCTGGCCCGCTACGGGGCGGCCCCCCGGCGCGTGGTCTTCCTGGGCATGAACCCCGGCCCCTGGGGCATGGCCCAGACCGGCGTGCCCTTCGGCGAGGTCCAGGCCGTGCGGGACTGGCTGGGCATCCGCGCGCCCGTGGGCCGGCCGGAGCGGGAGCATCCCCGGCGCCCGGTGCTGGGCTTCGACTGCCCCCGCAGCGAGGTGAGCGGCCGCCGGCTGTGGGGCCTGATGCGCGCGCGCTTCGGCACGCCCGAGCGCTTCTTCGCCGGGCACTTCGTGGCCAACTACTGCCCGCTGCTGTTCCTGGACGCCGGCGGGGCCAACCTCACGCCGGACCGCCTGCGCTCCGCGGATCGCGACTGCTCTGCTCGCCCTGTGCGACGCGCACCTGGCGGAGCTGCTGGAGCTGTTCGAGCCGGAGTGGGGCATCGGCGTGGGGCGTTTCGCGGAAGCTTGCCTGCAGCGGGTGCGGGAGAGCCTGCCCGCGCGGCGTCTCGGCCCGCCTGCGGGTCGGCGGCATCCCCCACCCCAGCCCCGCCAGCCCGGCGGCCAACCGGGACTGGGCGGGAACCGCCCGGCAGGCGCTGGTCGACCTGGGGGTGTGGGCGTGAAGGCGCCAGCGGGCGCGCGCAGGGGAGTTCCGGCGACGCGCCCACCCGACGGGGCGACGACCCCGCCCGCCCCCTTCGTGCTGATCACGGGGGCCAGCCAGGGACTGGGCCGGGCCCTGGCGGAGGCCAGGGCTCTGGGCGCGCTGCTGTTGTCCGCGGACCCCGTGGCCGCCGATGCCACTTTCTGCCGGCTGGTCGACCTGGACCCCGAGCACGTCCCGACCTGCACGGAAGGGGCCCGGGCCGGCCTGGGCAGCTGGCAGGCCGGCGAGATCGAGCTGCGAGAGGGCATCCCCGCGGACTTTTTTCTGCCCGACTTCCGGGTGACCCGCCACCGGGTGACCCGCGACGGCCTGCTCAAGTATTATCCCCGGCTACGCCACCTGCTGTTCGCCCACCCCGTGATCGACCCGGCGCTGTGCCGGCGCTGCGGGGACTGCGTGCGGGTGTGCCCGGTGCCCGACAAAGCGGTGCGTTTCGAGGAACGCCGCGCTCCGCCGGTTTTCGACTATCGCCGCTGCCCAGACTCCCTGGCTGGGCAGGCTGGTCACCGGCGGGGGCCGTTAGGGACAGCCCTGGGGCCGGGGCCGGATCGGAAGGCCGGCCGGCGGCGCGCCTCCTGATTGACAGACGCGTCCTGCCGCAGTAGATTCGCCAACAGATCTTGCAGCAAGGAGGTCGTTTATGTCGAAAATTGCCCTCGGGGATGCCCTGGTGCTGGGATAGCGGCAGGAAAAGTAATTCTCTTTCGCTCCTCCCTCGCCATCCCTTTTTCCCACCAGGCCCATTACATTCCGCACATATCGGTTTCAGGCGGCGCGTCGCCGTCCTGATGGCGCGTGGATAGCAACACGGGGGAGGTACCCCAGATGAGTCTGAAAAGTTGGGGCTGGGCCGCGGAGCGCGAGCCGGAGGCCGCCGCCCTGCTTTCCATTGGTATGAAAATCGGCCGGGTGATCGGGCGGGGCCAGGGCCTGTACGCTCTGGCGGACGGCCAGTCCACCCGGCTAGCCTCGGTATCCGGAGCCTTCGACTACCGGGCGGCGCTGCCTTCCGACTATCCGGCCGCCGGGGATTTCGTGGCCTGCCGGGAGGAGCAGGGCACCTGGGTCATCGAGCAGGTGCTGGCCCGCAAGGGCGTGCTCTCCCGCAAGGCGGCGGGAGTGAAGGAAGAAGAGCAGGTGCTGGCGGCAAACCTCGACGGGGTGTTCCTGGTGTTCGCCGCCGGCACGGAGCGCGGCTTCCCGCCTCGCCTGGTGGAGCGGTTGCTTGCCCAGGTCCGGGAATGCGGGGCCAAGCCGGTGATCCTGTTGAACAAGGCCGATCTGGCGGAGAGCCGGGAGGCTTTCCGGGAGCAGGCGCAGGCCTGCGCGCCCGGCGTGGAGTTCCTGTTCACCTCCGCCGTGAGCGGAGAGAACCTGGACCGCCTGCGAGCGCTCCTGGAGCCGGAGAAGACCTTCTATTTCCTGGGCAAGTCGGGGGTGGGCAAGTCATCGCTGATCAATGCGCTGTTCGGCAGAGAGGTGATGCGAACCGCCGAGATCCGGGCCAAGGACGGCAGGGGCCGCCACACCACCACCAGCCGGGAACTTTTCCTTCTGCCCGAGGGCGCCCTGCTGGTGGACTCACCGGGCCTGCGGGAAGCCGCCCTGTGGGCCGAGGGGGCCAGCGTGGAGGAGGCTTTCCCGGAGATCAGCGCCTTGGCCGGGAAATGCCGGTTCCGGGATTGCCGCCACTCGGGGGAGCCGGGCTGCGCCGTGCAGGAAGCCCTCGCCGGTGGAAGCCTGGAGCCGCGCCGCTACGAAAGCTACCTGGACTATCGGCGGGAGGCCCGCTACCACCGCCTGCGCGGCGACCTGAACGCGCAGCGCCTCGAGCGGGTCCGCTGGAAGAAGATCTCCCGGACGATAAAGGACCTGTACAAGGAGCGGGAGAAATCGCCTTGAACGCCCGCTACCGACAGTAGTCAGTCCGGCTCGGGCGGCTCGGAGCGCCGACGCTTGGCCCGGGAGCGCCGGCGTTTGGCGGTCAGGCGCCGCTCGCGGGCGCCGGCCGAGGGACGCGTGGCGTGCCGTCGGCGAGGCTCGCGCAGGGCCGCGGCCAACAGGGCCGCCAGGCGGCGGATGGCGATCTCCCGGTTGCGGGCCTGGTCGCGCGTGTCCCGCACGCTCAACTGCAGCAGCCCCTCGGAGTTCACCCTCCTGCCCAGGCGCGCGGCCAGGCGTGCCCGCGCTTCCGCATCCAGCCCGGGCAGGCTGGCCAGCGGCAGCCGGGCGGTGACGCGCGAGGAGACCTTGTTCACGTTCTGGCCGCCCGGCCCGCCGGCGCGGCTGAAGCTGAACTCGGCCAGGCGCCGCACCAGCTGCTCCAGCTCCCGGGCGTTCATAGGTTGCGCCGCGGGTTTTCCTGCAGGTGGCGCACGAAGATGTGCCCGGCCAGGCGCGCCTCGATGCCCTCCACCGCCGCCAGGGCGGCGGAGGTGGTGGTGGTGTACGGGATGCCGGCCGCGATGGCCGCGTCGCGGATGAGGTAGTCGTCCAGCTGCGACTCGCGCCCCAGCGGCGTGTTCACCAGCAGGGCCACCTTGCCGTGCCGGATGTAGTCCAGGGCGTTGGGGTGGTCCTCGTGCACCTTGCGCAGCACGTCGGCCCAGACGCCGTGGGCCCAGAGGTACTCGGCGGTGCCCTTGGTGGCCGTGATGCGCAGGCCGACGGCGGCCAGGCGCCGGGCCACGGGCAGGATGGCCTCCTTGTCGTTGTCGTGCACGCTGATGAACACGGTCCCGGAGGTAGGCAGCGGAGTGCCGGCGGCCGCCTGAGCCTTGTAGAAGGCCTCGCCGAAGGAGGCGCCCAGGCCCATCACCTCGCCGGTGGAGCGCATCTCCGGGGCCAGCACCGGGTCCACTCCGGGGAAGCGGTCGAAGGGCAGGACGCACTCCTTCACCGCCACGTTCAGGATGGCCGCGTCCTCGCTGACGCCCAGCTCGGCCAGGGTGCCTCCGACCAGCAGCCCGGAGGCGATGCGCACCAGGGGCAGGCCGGTGGCCTTGGACACGAAGGGCACGGTGCGCGAGGCGCGGGGGTTCACCTCCAGCACGTACACGGTGTCGTCCTTGACCGCGAACTGGATGTTCAGCAGGCCGACCACCCCCAGCTCCAGGGCGATGCGCCGGGTCTGCTCCTTCATGGTCCGGATCCACTCCGGCTTGCTCTTGATCGGGGGGATGGAGCAGGCCGAGTCCCCGGAGTGGATGCCCGCCTCCTCGATGTGCTCCATCACCGCGCCGATGACCACGGTGGAGCCGTCGGCCACCGCGTCGATGTCGTACTCGAAGGCGTCCTCCAGGAAGCGGTCGATGAGCACCGGGTGCTCCGGGGAAAGGCGGACGCGCTCCTGCACGTAGCGCCGCAGGCTTTCCGGGTCGAACACCAGCTGGATGGCCTTGCCCCCCAGGATATAGGAAGGCCGCGCCAGCACCGGGTAGCCGACGCGCCCGGCGATGGCCAGGGCCTCCTCCAGACTGACCGCCGTGCCGCCCGGCGCCTGGGTCAGGCCCAGGGAGTCCACCAGGCGGGAGAACTCCTCGCGGCTCTCGGCCCGGTCGATGGCCGCGGGCGAGGTGCCCAGGATGCGCACCCCGGAGCTCTCCAGCGCCCGGGCCAGGTTGAGCGGGGTCTGTCCCCCGAATTGCACGACCGCGCCGACGGGCTTCTCCTTGTCGACCAGGTTGAGCACGTCCTCCAGGGTCACCGGGTCGAAGTAGAGCCGATCGGAGGTGTCGTAGTCGGTGGAGACGGTCTCCGGGTTGCAGTTGAGCATGATCGTTTCGTAGCCCAGGTCGTGCAGCGCGTAGGAGGCCTGCACGCAGGCGTAGTCAAACTCGATGCCCTGGCCGATGCGGTTGGGCCCGCTGCCCAGGATCAGAACCTTCGGTCGATCGGAGCTGACGGTCTCGTCCTCCTCGTCGTAGCTGGAGTAGAAATAGGGAGTGGCGGCGGCGAACTCCGCCGCGCAGGTGTCCACCATCTTGTAGGCGGGCACCACCCCCAGTTCCTTGCGCCGCGCGCGCACTTCGCTTTCGCCCAGGCCCTTCAGGTGGGCCAGGTAGCCGTCGGAAAGGCCCAGGCGCTTGGCCTGACGCAGGCTCGCGCGGTCCAGGGACCCGGCGGCCAGGCGGCCGATCTCGCGCCCGGCCTTGCCGAACTGGTCCAGGAACCAGGGGTCGATGCGGGTGCGCTCGGCCAACTCCGCTTCCGGCACGCCGCGTTTCAGGGCTTCCAGCAGGTACGGCAGGCGGTCCGGGGAGTTGCGGGACACCAGCTCCAGGATCTCCTCGGTGGAGGCCTCCTCGGGCTGCTGGTACCAGGGACGGGAGTGCTCCAGGGAGCGCAGGCCCTTGAAGCAGGCTTCCAGGAAGGTGCGCCCCAAGGCCATCACTTCGCCCACGGACTTCATCTGGATGGACAGCTCGCGCGGGGTGCCCCGGAACTTGTCGAAGTTGAAGCGCGGCAGCTTGACGGCCACGTAGTCGATGGCCGGCTCGAAGCAGGCCGGGGTCTTGCGGGTGATGTCGTTGGAAAGCTCGTCCAGGGTGTAGCCCACCGCCAGCTTGGCCGCGATGCGGGCGATGGGGAAACCGGTGGCCTTGGAGGCCAGGGCGGAAGAGCGCGACACGCGGGGATTGCACTCCACGACCACGATGCGCCCGCTTTCCGGGTCCAGGGCGAACTGCACGTTGCTGCCGCCGGTCTCCACGCCGATCTTGCGGAGAATGGCGATGGAGGCGTCCCGCATGTACTGGTTCTGGCGGTCCGACAGGGTCATGGCCGGGGTGACGGTCACGCTGTCGCCGGTGTGGATGCCCATGGGGTCGATGTTTTCGATGCAGCAGACGATCACCGCGTTGTCCGCGCGGTCGCGCATCACCTCGTACTCGAACTCCTTCCAGCCGTCGATGGACTGCTCGACCAGCACCTGCGCCACCGGGCTGGCCTCCAGGCCGCGCCGCACCACGGCCTCGAAGTCCTCCGGCCCGCGGGCGATCCCCCCGCCCTTGCCCCCCAGGGTGAAGCTGGGGCGCACGATCGCCGGCAGGCCGATGCGCTCCAGCACGCGCCGGGCCTCCTCCGGCGAACCGGCCAGGGAGCTCTCCGGCACGTCCAGGCCGATCTCCAGCATGGCCTGCTTGAACAGCTCCCGCTGCTCCGCCTTGCGGATGACCTCCACGCCGGCCCCTATGCACTCCACCCCGAAGCGCTCCAGCACCCCGCCGGCCGACAGCTCCGCGGCCAGGTTCAAGGCCGTCTGGCCGCCCAGGGTGGGCAGCAGGGCGTCGGGGCGCTCGCGGGCGATGATCTGGCCCAGGGTGTCGGCATCCAGCGGCTCGATGTAGGTGCGGTCCGCCAGTCCGGGGTCGGTCATCACCGTGGCCGGGTTGGAGTTGACCAGGATGACCGAGTAGCCCTCTTCCCGCAGGGCCTTCAGCGCCTGGGTGCCCGAGTAGTCGAACTCGCAGGCCTGGCCGATGACGATGGGCCCGGAGCCGATGACCAGGATCTTCCGCAAGTCGGTCCGCTTAGGCACGGGGCCTGGCCTCCCGCGCCATCGCCAGAAACTCGTCGAACAGGAAGAGGGTATCGTGCGGCCCGGGGGCGGCCTCCGGGTGGAACTGCACGCCCAGCGCCGGCAGCCGCCGGTGGCGCAGTCCCTCGTTGGTCCGGTCGTTCAGGTTGAGCAGCGTGGCCTCCGCGCCTGCCTTGCTGAGCCCTTCCGGGTCCACGGCGAAACCGTGGTTCTGGGTGGTGATGAACACTTTGCCGGAAGCCTCTTCCCGAACGGGGTGATTGCAGCCGTGGTGCCCGAAGGGCAGCTTGAAGGTTCTGGCCCCCAGGGCCTGGGCCAGGATCTGGTGCCCCAGGCAGATGCCGAAGACCGGCAGCCGTTCCAGCAACTCGGCCACGGCGGCCACGATCTCCGGCAGGGTCGCCGGGTCGCCGGGCCCATTGGACACCAGCAGGCCATGGGGACGGGAGCGCAGCAGCTCGCGGGCCCCGGTGTAGGCGGGGAACACCTCCACCCGGCAGCCGCGACGGGCCAGCTCGTGCAGGCTGCGGGCCTTGACCCCGCAGTCCAGCACCGCGATGCGCGCGCCCGGCCCCTCGGCGTACAGGTAGGGCTCCAGTGGAGACTTCGCGCACCAGGCTGCGCCCGAGCATGGAGGGGGAAGCGCGGACCCTGGCCAGGAAGGCCTGCGGGTCGGAGAGGTCGGTGGTCAGCCCGCAGCGCATGGCGCCCTTGTCCCGGACGTGGCGGGTCAGGGCCCGGGTGTCCACGCCCTCGACCCCCAGCACGCCGCTTCCGGCCAGGCAGTCGGCCAGGCTGCTGGTGACGGGGTTTTGCTGGGCGCGGGCGCCCCCGCGGGCTTCCTGCGGGTCGTAGGCCGGGCGGGAGAAGCAAGGCGGGCGCTCCGCGCGCGCCTCCGACAGCTCCCGGCCGCCGTATTCCCGCACCACCAGGCCTTCCGTCCAGACGCGCCCGGATTCCTCTTCCCGCCCGCGGATTCCGTAGGTCCCGATCATGGAGGCGGTCAGCAGCACGATCTGCCCGGCGTAGGAGGGATCGCTGATCACCTCCTGGTAGCCGGTCAGAGCGGTGTTGAACACGATCTCCCCGAAGGCTTCCCCCGGCCCGGTGAAGCTGCGACCGCGATGCAGGGTCCCATCCTCGAGCAGCAGCATGGCGTCCATGGCTTTCCGCGTTGACGATAGACACGGCCCGGGGGCGTGTCAAGGCGGGTGGCCAGCTGGCGGCGGCCGGGGTATAGTGGAGCCATGCAGATCGGAATCATCGGCTTGGGGAAGATGGGCGGCAACATGGCCCGCCGCCTGCTGCGCGCGGGGCACCGCGTGGCGGTCCACGACCTGGACGGGGACAGGGTGGAGGCCCTCCGCCGGGAAGGCGCCGCCGGGGCGGGCTCCCCGCGGGAGCTGGTGGACGCCCTGGCCGTCCGGCGCGTGCTGCTCCTGATGCTCCCGGCCGGGGAGCCGACCGAGACGCTGCTGCGCAGCCTGGCGGAGCTGCTCAGCCCGGGGGATATCCTGATCGACGGCGGCAACGGCTTCTACAAGGACGACGTGCGGCGCGCGGCGGCGCTCTCCCCGCGCGGCCTCCGCTACCTGGACGCGGGAGTGTCCGGCGGCATCTGGGGGCTGAAAGAGGGCTACTGCACCATGGTGGGAGGCGAACGGGAAGCCTTCGAGCACATCGAGCCCCTGCTCCGGGACCTGGCCCCGCCCGGCGGCTACCGCCACTGCGGCCCGGCCGGCGCCGGGCATTTCCTGAAGATGGTCCACAACGGCATCGAGTACGCGCTCATGGAGGCCTACGCCGAGGGCTTCGAGCTGCTGGAGGCCTCCCCTTACGGGTCGTCCCTGGATTTCGCCGAGGTGGCCGCCCTCTGGAACCGGGGCAGCGTGATCCGCTCCTGGCTCCTGGAGCTGCTGGAAGGCGCCTTCCGCAAGGACTCGCGCTTGGAAGGGATCCGCGGCTACGTGGAGGACACCGGCGAGGGGCGCTGGACCGTGCAGCAGGCGGTGGAATCGGGAGTGGAGGCCACCGCCATAGCGCACGCCCTGTTCAAGCGCTTCGACTCCCGGAAACAGGACACGTTCGCCAATCGGGTGCTGGCGGCCCTGCGCGCCGAGTTCGGCGGCCACGAGGTGAAGAAGTCATGAGCCTTCCCCTGGTGATAAGCCTGCCGCCCGGGGACATGCGCGGGTCCTTCTGCATCGAGGAAATCCCGCGGGAGTCCGGCCTGGTGATCTTCGGGGCCTCGGGGGACCTCACCTCCCGGAAGCTCGTGCCGGCGCTGTTCAGCCTGTACCGCAAGAACCGCCTGCCCCAGGGATTCTTCCTGGTCGGCTGCGCCCGCAGCGCCTTCCGAGAGGACGAGTTCCGCGCCAGGCTGGCCGCCGCGCTCCGGCCCCAGGCACCGTCTGGCGAAGTCCTGGCCGATTTCCTGGAACGCTGCTTCTACCTGGGCGGGGACTACCGCGACGCCGCGCTGTACTCGCGGCTGGCCGCCAGGCTGGCCGAGCTGGACCGCCGCCTGCGGGGCCAGGCCAACCACGTGTTCTACCTGGCCACCCCGCCGGACCTGTACCTACCGGTGGTCGCAGCGGCTGTCCGCCGCGGGCCTGGCCCGCGATCGCCCGGGGGCCGAAGTGCGGGCGGTTTTCGAGAAGCCCTTCGGCCGGGACTTGACTAGCGCCCTGGAGCTGGACCGCTCCCTGCGCGCGGTGCTGGCCGAGCACCAGATCTACCGCATCGACCATTACCTGGGCAAGGAGACGGTGCAGAACATCCTGCTGTTCCGCTTCGCCAACGCGATCTTCGAGCCGCTCTGGAACCGCCGCTACATCGACAACGTGCAGATCACGGTGGCCGAGGAGCTGGGGGTGGAGCACCGGGCCGGCTACTTCGAGCAGGCCGGCCTGCTGCGCGACATGTTCCAGAACCACATGCTGCAGATGCTGGCCCTGGTGGCCATGGAGCCGCCCCCCTCCTTCGACGCCGACCGCGTGCGCGACGAAAAGTCAAAGCTGCTGCGCTCGGTGCGCCCCTTCCGGCGCCGGACGTCGAGCGCAGCTTCGTGCGCGGCCAGTACGAAGGCTACCGGAAGGAGCCCGGGGTGGCGCCGGACTCCGCGATCGAGACCTTCGTGGCCGCCCGCCTGGGCATCGACAACTGGCGCTGGGAGGGGGTGCCCTTCTACCTGCGGGCCGGCAAGCGCCTGGCGCGCAAGACCAGCGTGATCGCGGTCACCTTCAAGAACGTGCCCCACTCCATGTTCCAGCCGCTCACCCCGGCGGACCTGCTGCCCAACACCCTCACTCTTCCACGTGCAGCCCGAGGAGGGCATCTCCCTGCGCTTCCAGGCCAAGCGTCCCGGGCCCAGGCTGTGCATGGACACCGCGGAGATGAAATTCTACTACCGGGACGTGGTCGAGGGGGAGCTGCCCGACGCCTACGAGCGGCTGCTGCTGGACTGCCTGCTCGCCGACCCGACGCTGTTCATCCGGCACGACGCCGTGGAGGTTTCCTGGTCGCTGCTCATGCCGGTGCTCGCAGCTGGGCAGACGAACGGCGGGGAAGGTGCTGCAGCGAGCGGGCGCTGCACCCCTACCCGGCCGGCTCCTGGGGTCCGACAGCCGCGGAGGCCCTGCCGGCCGCCGACGGCCGGTCCTGGGTGCCCGTTTGAGCTGAGGCCGCGACAGCGGGCTTGGCGCTGCCATTCGCGGAGGCGGTGCCGTACATCGCCGAGCAGGTCCGGCGGGCGGTCCGGGAGCGGGGACGGTGCGACCTGGTGCTGTCCGGAGGGCGCACGCCCCGCGGCGTGTACGAGCAGCTGGCCGGCTCGGAGCAGGCGTCCCCTGGGAGCGCGTGCGGTGGTTCTGGGGCGACGAACGTTTCGTGCCCCGCGACCACCATGCCAGCAATTACCGCATGGCCCGCGAGGCCCTGCTGGAGCGCCTCGGCCCGCCGGCCGAAAACGTGTTTCCCGTCCCGCACGGAGGCCGCATCACCCGAGGAGGCCGCCCTGGAGTACGAGCGCACGCTGCGCGGACTTTTTCCGGGCCTCGCCTTCCCGGCCTTCGACCTGGTGCTGCTGGGCCTGGGCGCGGACGGGCACACGGCCTCGTTGTTTCCCGGGGGGCCCGGAGTGCGAGGAGCGCTCGCGCTGGTGCGTGGCCTCCCGCGCGCCGGAAGGCTCGGCTGTGCGCGACCGGGTCACCCTCACCCTGCCCGTGCTCAACGCGGCCCGCGCCGTGGCCTTCCTGGTCACCGGGCGAAGACAAGCGCGACGCGCTGCAGGCGCTGCTGGCGCCGCGGCAGCCGGAGGCGGAGCTGCCCGCGCAGCGGGTCCGCCCTGCCGGCGAGCTGCTGTTCTTCACGGACCTGCGCGTCGGGTAGGCAGCCGGCGGCGAGGTTGCACCCTGCCTTGCACGGTAGACTCGAATCGGCCAGGAGGCCCGCGTGCAGCAACCCGTCAACGAGGTGCGCCCCTTCCGCGCCCTTCACTACGACCCGCAGAAGATCCCCGACATCGGCTCCTGCCTGAGCCAGCCCTACGACGTGATCTCCGCCGAGAGGCAGGAAGCCTACTACCGGCAGCACCCGCACAACGTGATCCGCCTCATCCTGGGCAGGGAGCAGCCCGGCGACGGGGAGTCCGAGAACCGCTACACCCGCGCCCGGGACCTAGCTGGCCGCCTGGCGGGCCGAGGGGGTGCTGCGCTACACCCGGCGGCCTTCCTTCTGGGTGCTGGAGCAGGAGTTCGACCTGCCGGAGATCGGGCGGCGCAAGGTCAAGGGCTTCATCGGGCTGGTGCGCCTGCAGGACTACGGCAGCGGCCGGATCCTGCCGCACGAGAAGATCATGGACCGCCCCCTGGCCGACCGCATCCGCCTGACCGAGGCCACCGGCACGCAGTTCGAGTACATCTGGAGCCTCTACCGGGACGAGGCCTACGTCATCGACAACGTCCTGGACCAGGCGGAAGCCAGCCAGCCCATCCTCGACTACCTGGAGCCGGACAGCCGGGGTGCGGCACCGCCTGTGGCGCCTCACGGATGAGAACGCCTGCGGGGTCATCCGGCGCACCATGGAGCGCCTGCCGATCTACATCGCCGACGGGCACCACCGCTACCAGGCCATGCTCACGCACCGCGACCGGATGCGCGCCCTGCACCCCGAGGCCGGTCCCGACGCGCCCTGGGAGTACATCATGATGTTCCTGGTGAACTCCCGCCACGAGGGGCTCACCGTGCTGCCCACCCACCGCCTGCTGCACGACCTGGACCTGCGGCGCAAGGGGCCTTTCGGACCTGCACCTGGGCATCCTGGAGCACTTCCACGTGAAGAGCTACTCCTTCAACGGCAGCGAGGACGTCCGCCGCCAAGCGGCGCTGGCTGCGCGACCTGCGGGACACGGAGCCGGGCGTGCACAAGTTCGGGGCGCTGATCGCCGGCATGAACCGCTACTTCCTGATCACCCTGAGGGACGCGGAGGCCTACGAGGAGATGGTGGAGATCGACTCCAGCTCCGCCTGGAAGATGCTGGACGTCAACATCCTGAACACCCTGATCCTGAACCGCATCGTCGGCATCACCGAGGAGGAGCTGGCCGCCCAGGTCAACGTGGAGTACACCAAGGACCTGGACGAGGCCCTGGAGGCGGTGCGCGCCGGCCGGATGCAGGTGGCCCTGATCCTGAACGCGACGCGTCTGGAGGACATCTTCACGATCGCGGACGGCGGCGAGAAGATGCCCCGCAAGTCCACCTACTTCTACCCCAAGCCGCTCTCCGGCCTGGTGTTCTACCCGATGGAGCAGAAAGCTGAAAACCGCCTTCGGCGGCGTCGCTCAGCCGCGGTCCGCCCGCGGCAGGGTGAAGGAGAAGAGTGCTCCCCTGCCCGGGAGCGCTGTCCACCCAGATGGCGCCCCGGTGGGCGCGGATGATTTCCTTGCAGATCGCCAGACCGATCCCCAGGCTGCCCGCTGGCCGCCGCCCCTGGCCTGAAAGAACTTCTCGAACATCCGCGCCTGGTCCTCGTAGGGGATGCCCTGTCCGTTGTCGCGCACCTCCACGCGGACCGAGGCTTCGTCCTGCTCCGCCGAGATCCTGACGAACCCGCCCCGGGGCGTGTAGCGCAGGGCGTTGGCCACCAGGTTGGTGAGCACCCAGAGGATCTTGTTGGCGTCGGCCAGAACCGGCGGAAGCGCCTCGGGCAAGGTCCGCGGATACGGTCGATGGCCAGCTCCTCGCGCCTGGGCGCGCATGGCCTCCAGGGCCTTCTCCACGATCGGCGGCAGGGAGGCTGTCCCGATCTCCATCGGTCAGCTTTCCGGCCTCGATCCTGGAGAGGTCGAGCAGGTCGTTGACCAGGGCGCGCAGCCTCCGCAGGTCCTCCTCCGCGCTTTCCAGCAGCTGCCGTTCTTTTTCCTTCAGGCCGGCAAGGGCGGATTCCCGCAGCAGGGCGATGTTCATGGTCAGGCCGGTCAGCGGGTTCTTCAGCTCGTGCGAGGCCTTCATGATGAACTCGCTCTTCAGCTGGTTCGAGCTCCTTCAGCCGGGTGACGTCGCGCAGCAGCAGCACGGCCCCCTGGATCCTGCCGGGCTTGTGCTGGATCGGGGAGATGAGGAACTGGTAATGCCGCCGGTCCTCCCCTTTCTGGATCGTCAGGGTGTTTTCCTCCCCGTCCGGCGGGAGGGGCTCTTGCCCTCGGCCAGCACCTTCTTGAGCTGGCGGAACATCTCCTCGTTGTGCCAGCAGCTCCAGGAAATGCTCCCCCTGGAAATCGGCCGCCTTGACCCCCAGGATTTCCGCGGCCTTGGGGTTGAGGTCGGTGACCCGGGCTTCCGGATCGACAACCACGATTCCGTCGTCGATCGTCTGGATGATGGTTTCGATCTTCTTCTTCTCCGCCATGATCTCGCCGATGTTCAGCTCGTGGAAGCGCCGCAGCTGCCTGGCCATGCTGTTGAAGTCGCTGGCCAGCCGGCCCAGCTCGTCCCCGGAAGTCGGAGGCGACCTGCACGTCGAAATCGCCTTTCTCGATCGCGCGGATGCCCTCGATCACCCGGGCCAGCGGCCGGACGATCAGGTTGGAGAGGAAAAAACTGAAGAACAGACCCAACAGGATCACCGCCGTGCCGGTGGCCAGCAGGCTCACCGTCGCCCGCCCGGCTACCTGGCGGGCCCGCTCGCTGGAGTCGTACATGGTGGTCTGGTTCAGCTCCCGCAGGTCCTCGCAGGTCTGGCGGACGCGGAGGAACAGCGGCAGCACCGAATCGTGGTAGTAGCGCCCGGCCTGTTCCCGGCCGACTTTCGCCTCGCTCAGCAGAGGCTGGCTCGCGTCGATATAGCTCAGGTAGCCGGTTTCGATCCCCTGGGCCAGCTCCGCCTCACCCTCGATGGTGATGTTGTCCTTTTCCCGGCCGAGCCACTGCATGAAATCGGGAAGATTCCGCGTGAACTGCGCCCGCCCCTCCTCCGGATAGCCGGCCAGGATCAGCAGGAGCGCGCTGTCCTGCCTTTCGATCGCCGCGATCATGTGTTCGGCGGCGATGATGCTGCGGTAGTTCTCCCGCAGGATCGGAGCCGCTGGCCCTGCCCAGGCGTTGCAGGTTGACCAGGGAAAACAGCAGGATGAACAGCAGCAGAAGCAGGATGAGGGCGTAACCGGCGAGGATCTTGGTACCTGAGGGACAGCTTCATGACAGCCTACCGGAGCTCATCATACAGCGGGCTCGCGCTTATTGACAACCGAACGGCGGCGAGCCGATACTGGCACGGTGAAAAAGAGCAGAGTGCTGGTCGTGGACGACGAGAAAAACATCCGTCTCACCATCGCCCAGTCCCTGGAAAAGCTGGACCTGGAGGTGGACAGCGCGGTCAACGGCGAGGAGGCTCTGCAGAAGATCCGCCAGGACGACTACCAGCTGGTCCTGCTGGATCTCGAAGCTGCCGGGCATGGACGGCATGGAGGTGCTGCGCCAGGTGCGCGAGCATCAACAAGAAGCTCAAGGTCCTGATCATCACGGCCCACGGCACGATCGAGAACGCCGTGGAGGCGATGAAGCTGGGCGCCGTGGACTTCATCCAGAAGCCGTTCACCCCCGACGAGATCCGCGGCTTCGTGGCCAAAGCCCTGGCCCGCACGGAGGGATTCCTGAACCGCCTGCGCCAGGAGCCGCAGCCAGGCCGTGGAGGAAGCTGGTGGAGAGCCTGCTGGCCGGCAGAGCCGGCCGGCGCGCTTCCCGTGCCCGCGCGGGAGGCCAAGGCCCGGGGATTGGACTATGAGGGCTGCATCGAGCAGGCCAAGGCCGCGGTGGAGGCCTACGACTTCGACAGCGCCGCCGCCTGGGCCCAACAGGCGGTGGCCCTGGACACCGCCCGCGCGGAGGCCTACAACCTGCTCGGGGTGCTGCTGCGAGCGCCGCGGCGGCCGGCTGGAGGCGCAGCGTTACTACCGCGCCGCCCTGGCCCTGGACCCCACCTACAAGCCGGCCTGGAACAACCTCAACCGCTCCACCCAGACCTGGCCGGAAGGCCGCCTCGATCTGGGGGAGGGCACCGGAATCAAGGCGAAGAACAAACCCGGTTGAACCGCAGGCCTCACTCGTCCAGCAGGCGATAGCCGACGCCCAGCTCGGTGAGCAGGTACTTCGGGCGGGTGGGGTCCTCCTCCAGCTTGCGCCGCAGGCTGGACAGGTAGATGCGCACGTAGTGGACCTGCTCGGCGCTGTTCGGACCCCACACCTCCCGCAGCAGCCGTTCGTGGGTGACGACCTTGCCCGCGTGGCGGACCAGCACGGCCAGGATGCGGTACTCGTTCGGGGTGAGGTGGATCTCCTCGCCGGCGCGGTGCACCGTACGGCGCGCCAGGTTCACCACCAGCTCCCGGACCGTGAACAGGCCGCCTTCCTCGCCCTTTTCCAGGCGGTTGGCGCGGCGCAGGGCCGCCCGGATGCGGGCGAACAGCTCCTGGACGCCGAAGGGCTTGGCCAGGTAGTCGTCGGCTCCCTGATCCAGGGCCTGCACCTTGTCCCGCTCCTTCTCCCGGGCCGACAGCACGATGACCGGCGCCTGGGACCAGGCGCGGAACTCGTTCAGCACCTCCATGCCGTCCATGTCGGGGAGCCCCAGGTCCAGGATCACGACGTCGGGGGGCTGGGAAGCCATGAGCGTGAGCGCGTCCCGGCCGCTGTCGGCCTCGGCCACCCGGTAGCCCTGCGTGCCCAGGGAGGCGGCGATGAAGCGGCGCATGGACTTTTCGTCTTCGACCACCAGGACCAGGTGCCCCCCTTCCGCCATGCCTACTCCTCTCCCGCGGGCCGCGGCTCCTTCGCGTTGGGAAGGCTGAACACGAAGCGCGCCCCTCCGCCTTCCCGGTTCTCCGCCCAGATCCGGCCCCCGTGCAGCCGGATCACCGTCCGGCAGATGGCCAGCCCCAGCCCGACGCCTCCGCGCTCGCCTCGGACCGCGGCCTTGCCCCGGTAGAACTTGTCGAAGATCCTCTCCAGCTCCTCCGGGTCGACTCCCGGGCCGTCGTCCTCCACGATCACCGTGGTCGTTTTCCGGATCCCGGAAGGCGGCCAGGGTGATCCGGGCCTTCTCCGGCGTGTACTTCACGGCGTTCTCCAGCAGGTTGAAGAGCACCTGCTCCAGCAGGATCGGGTCCACCAGCAGCACCGCGTCGTGGGGGATCCGGGTGTGCACGGTCCGCCCACCGGCCAGCGGTTCCACCCGGCTCAGGGCGGAGGCCACCAGCTCCTCCAGGGGCTGCCACTGGCGGTTGAGGGCGACCTGCTCGGATTCCAGGCGGGTCATGCTGAGCAGCTTGTCGATCAGGCTGGCCATGCGGGTGGATTCCTCGACGATGTTCTCCAGCAGATTCTCTTCCTCCGCCCGCCGGCGCTCCCGGCCCAGCTCCAGCAGCGCCCCGGCGGATCCCTTGATCACCGCCAGGGGCGTGCGCAGGTCGTGGGAAATGGAACGCAGCAGCGCGTTCTTGGTCTGTTCGGTCTCGATGCGCACCAGCACGGACCGGGCCTTGTCGGTCAGCAGGGCCCGGTCGATGGCCAGGGCGACCTGGCTGGCGAAGGACTCCAGCAGGTAGCGCTGCTCGGGCACCCGGAACAGCAGCTGGTTCTCGGGCTTGATGGCCAGCACCCCGACCTGCCCCGAGGGGCCGACCAGCGGCAGGTACAGGGCCTGGGCGCTGGGAAGGGTATCGGTGCCCAATCCGGCCGGGCTGCCGTGTTCGTAGACCCACTCCGCCACCGCCTGTTCGTTGGGCAGCTTGATGAAGGCTTCCGGGCGCCGGGCGATGAAAAAGGCCTTGCTGCGGGGCGGCCCCAGCAGGATGACGGCCTCGGCGCGGAAGGAGGCGGCCAGCTCCTGCTCGGAGGCCGCCAGCAGCTCCCGGGTCTCGGGCAGGCGGGAGAGGCGGCTGCTCAGCTGGAAGAGCACCTGGGTCTGGTTTTCCCGGTGATGGGCAATGTGTGCCTGGCGGCGCAGGCGCGAGGCCAGGGTGCGCAAGGTCAGGGAAATGACCAGGAAGGCCAGGAAGGTGATGATGTTCTGCGGGTCCCGGATGTTCAGGGTGTAGTAGGGTTCCGTGAACAGAAAGTTGAACAGCAGGGTGGCCAGGAGGGAAGCGGTGATGCTCGCCCCGCTTCCGAAACGCGCGCCGATGTAGACCACGCTCACCAGCAGGACCATGATCACGCTGGCCTGCGACCAGCCCAGACGGTGGATGCCGAAAGCGGCGGCCACCCCGATGCCCAGGATCAGCGCGGACCAGGCGTATTCCCGCCAGGGGACCTGCCGGCGCGGAGCCGGCTCCGGAGTTTTCTCCTCCGGCGCGCCCTGGACCACGTACACGTCGATGTCCCCGGACATGCGTCCATGATCTGGTCGGCCAGCTCCGCGCGCAGCGAGGCCAGAAAGCGGCGCCGGGGGGTCTTGCCTACCAGGATGCGCGTGTAGCGGTTGGCGCGGGCGTACTCCACCACCAGGCGGGCCACCTCCTCGCCCTTCAGGCTCACCACCTCCGCGCCCAGGCTGCGGGCCAGCTGGAAGTTGGCCAGGAGCTGGTCCTGGCTCCGGTCGCGCAGCTCCAGCGGCCGCCCCGCCTCCACGTGCAGGGCGCACCACTCGGCCTTCAGGGCGGAGGCCAGGCGCCTGGCCGTGCGGATCAGGCGGGCCGAGTCCCGGCTGGAGCTGATGCAGACCAGCAGGCGGTCCTGCGCCGCCCCCGCCGCTTCCCGCTCCTTCTGGGAAGCCAGGACTTCCGCTTCCTCCCCCACCCGGTCGGCGGTCTTGCGCAGCGCCAGCTCGCGCAGGGCGATCAGGTGCGCTTTCTGGAAGAAGCTGGCCATGGCCCTGCCGGCCTGGTCGGGCACGTAGACCTTGCCTTCCTGGAAGCGCCGCAGCAGGTCCTCGGGCGGGATGTCCACCAGCTCGACCTGGTCGGTCTGGTCGAATACCGCATCCGGGACCGTCTCGCGCACCGTGATGCCGGTGATGCGGGCGATGATGTCGTTGAGGCTGTCGATGTGCTGGACGTTCAGGGTGGTGTAGACGGTGATGCCCCGTTCCAGCAGCTCCTGCACGTCCTGCCAGCGCTTGAGGTGCCGCAGGCCCGGGGCGTTGCTGTGGGCCAGCTCGTCGACCAGGAGGATGTCCGGCCCGGCTTCCAGGGCCGCTTCCAGGTCGAGCTCCTTCATCCGCACGCCGCGGTACTCCACTTCCCGCGGAGGCAGGGCCGGCAGCCCCTCCAGGAGGGCCAGGGTCTCCGGCCGGCCGTGGGGCTCGACGTAGCCGACCAGGACCTTCTTGCCCGCGGCCTGCTGCCGGCGGGCCTCCTCCAGCATGGTGTAGGTCTTGCCGACGCCGGCGGCGTAGCCGAAGAAGATCTTCAGGCTGCCGCGGCCCTTCTTTGGTTCGGCAGCCTGGATCCTGGCGAGAAGCTCTTCGGGGTCGGGGCGGTTCTCCATGGCGCTCAAGTCCGGATTGTAACGCCTGGGCCGGCCGCTGTTAAGGCCGCCGGCAACGCCGGCACTACCGCAGGTCTTCCAGGGCCAGGTTGAGCTGGAGCACGTTCACGCGCGGCTCCCCCAGGATGCCCAGCTGCCTGCGGTTCGATGTGCCGCTGCACCAGCCCGCGCACCTGTTCCTCGGCAAGCCCGCGCGCCCGCGCCACGCGGGGCACCTGGTACAGGGCCGCCTCCACGGAGATGTGCGGGTCCAGGCCGCTTCCCGAGGCGGTGACCAGGTCCGCCGGGATGGGCGCCGGGTTCCCCGGATCGGCGGACGCGCAGCGCCTCGATGCGGGCCTTGCGCGGCCTCCAGCAGGGCCGGGTTGGAGGGCCCCAGGTTGGAGCCCGAGGAGGCGGCGGCGTTGTAGGGGAAGGGGCCCGTGGCCGAAAGCCGTCCCCAGAACCAGCGCGGATCCGTCGAAGGGCTGGCCGATCAGCTCGGAGCCCACCGGGCGCCTCCGCTGCGGCCGCCGCGGACCAGCAGGCTGCCGCCGGCCTGGCGGGGGAAAATCCCCTGCGCCAGCCCGGTCACCAGCAGCGGGTAGAGGATCCCGGTGATCAGGGTCATCAGGCCCAGGGTCACCAGCGCGGCGCGAAGTTGCCTTCCCATATCGTCCTCCTTTGATTCAGGCCAGCCCCAGGGCGACCAGCAGCAGGTCGATCAGCTTGATGCCGACGAACGGCGCCACCAGGCCGCCCAGGCCGTAGATCAGCAGGTTGTTGCGCAGCAGGCGCGCGGCGCCCACCGGCCGGTAGCGGACGCCGCGCAGGGCCAGCGGGATCAGGGCAATGATGATCAGGGCGTTGAAGATGACCGCGGAGAGGATGGCGCTCTGCGGGCGTGGCCAGCCCCATGACGTTCAGGGCGCCCAGCGCCGGGTAGGTGCCGGCGAAGGCGGCCGGGATGATGGCGAAGTACTTGGCCACGTCGTTGGCGATGCTGAAGGTGGTGAGCGCGCCGCGGGTCATCAGCAGCTGCTTGCCGATCTCCACGATCTCGATCAGCTTGGTGGGATTGGAGTCCAGGTCCACCATGTTGCCGGCCTCCCTCGCCGCCTGGGTGCCGGTGTTCATGGCCACGGCCACGTCGGCCTGGGCCAGGGCCGGGGCGTCGTTGGTGCCGTCGCCGGTCATGGCCACCAGGCGCCCGCCGGCCTGCTGCTCGCGGATCAGCGTGAGCTTGGTCTCCGGGGTGGCCTGGGCCAGGAAGTCGTCCACGCCGGCCTCCGCGGCGATGGCCGCGGCGGTCAGCGGGTTGTCGCCGGTGATCATCACGGTCTTGATGCCCATGCGCCGCAGCTGGGCGAAGCGCTCCCTGATGCCGCCCTTGACGATGTCCTTGAGGTGGATCGACGCCCAGGGCCTGCGCCGTCCGCGGGCCACCACCAGCGGCGTGCCGCCCGCCGCGGGCGATCCTGTCCGACGGCCTCGCGCACGGCCGGCGGCACCGCGCCTCCCTGCTCCCGGACGCAGGCCTCGATGGCGTCCGGCGGCGCCCTTGCGGATCGCCAGGCCGTCCAGGTCCACGCCGCTCATGCGGGTCTGCGCCGTGAAGGGGACGAAGCGGGCGCCCTGCGGGGCCACCGGCTGCGCGCCCACGGTCCGGCCGCGCAGGCCGTACTTCTCCTTGGCCAGCACCACGATGCTGCGCCCTTCGGGGGTCTCGTCGGCCAGCGAGGCCAGCTGCGCCAGCTCGGCCAGCTCGCTCACGGTCACCCCGTCGGCGGGGATGAACTCCACCGCCTGGCGGTTGCCCAGGGTGATGGTGCCGGTCTTGTCCAGCAGCAGCACGTCCACGTCGCCGGCCGCCTCCACCGCCCGGCCCGACATGGCGATCACGTTGTGCCGGATCAGGCGGTCCATGCCGGCGATGCCGATGGCCGACAGCAGCCCGCCGATGGTGGTGGGGATCAGGCAGACCAGCAGGGCCACCAGCACCGTGATGGTGACCGGCGTGCCCTGGCCCGCCGACCTGCACGCTGTACAGCGAGAAGGGCAGCAGGGTGACGCAGACCACCAGGAAGATGATGGTGAAGGCGGCCAGCAGGATGTTCAGGGCGATCTCGTTGGGCGTCTTCTGCCGCTTGGCGCCCTCCACCAGGGCGATCATCCGGTCCAGGAAGGCCTCGCCGGGGTCGGCGGTGACCCGCACGACCAGCCAGTCGGACAGCACCCGCGTGCCGCCGGTGACGGCGCAGCGGTCGCCGCCGGACTCGCGGATGACCGGGGCGCTCTCGCCGGTGATGGCGCTCTCGTCCACCGAGGCGACGCCCTCGATCACCTCGCCGTCGGCCGGGATGATGTCGCCGGCCTCCACCAGGCACGAGGTCGCCCTGGCGCAGGTCGGTGGCCGGCACCAGGCGGAACTCGCGCCCGGAACTCGGGGGCCCGCAGCAGCTTGGCCGGTGGTGTCGCGCCGCGTGCGGCGCAGGGCCTCGGCCTGGGCCTTGCCCCGGCCCTCGGCCATCGCCTCGGCGAAGTTGGCGAACAGCACGGTGAACCACAGCCAGAGCGCCACCGCCCCGATGAACCAGCCGGGGCCTCGCCGCGGCCCGGCCAGCGCCTGCACCCACAGGGCCGTGGTGAGCAGGCTGCCCACCTCGACCACGAACATGACCGGGTTGCGCACCATGTGCCGCGGATCCAGCTTGCGGAAGCGCGTCCGCCAGCGGCGCGGCGGTACATGGCGCCGGTCAGGGACACGGGTTTGCGTCATGCGTGTCGCTCATCTCAGGCATCCTCCCGAGCATCAGATGCTCGACGATCGGTCCCAGGGCCAGGGCCGGCAGGAAGGTCAGCGCCCCGACGATCAGGATCACCACGGCGATCAGCCAGGCCACGAACAAGCGGCGTGTGGGTGGGCAGCGTGCCCGCGCCGGCGGGCACCTTCTTCTTGGCCGCCAGCGAGCCGGCGATGGCCAGCGCGGGGATCGCCAGCCAGTAGCGGCCGACCAGCATGGCCAGGCCGCCGGCCAGGTTGTAGAACGGGGTGTTGGCGTTCAGCCCGGCGAAGGCGCTGCCGTTGTTGTTGCCCTGCCGAGGAGAAGGCGTACAGGATCTCGCTGAAGCCGTGCGGCCCGGGGTTGAGCACCGCGGCCTTGCCCGCGGCGGTGACCGACGGCCAGCGCGGTCAGCCCCAGCACGGTGATGGGCATGATCAGCACCACCAGCGAGGCCATCTTCATCTCGAAGGCCTCGATCTTCTTGCCCAGGTACTCCGGCGTGCGGCCGACCATCAGCCCGGCCACGAAGACGGCCACGATGACGAAGACCAGCATGCCGTACAGCCCCGAGCCCACGCCGCCGAAGACCACCTCGCCCAGCTGCATCATGCATCAGCGGCGACCAGGCCGCCCAGCGGCGTGTAGGAGTCGTGCATGGAGTTGACCGAGCCGTTGGAGGCGGCGGTGGTGGCCGTCGCCCAGAGCGCCGAGTTGGCCACGCCGAAGCGGACCTCCTTGCCCTCCATGTTGCCGCCGGCCGCGCTCGACGCCCGAGCCTGGTCGAGCGCCGGGTTGCCCGCGGCCTCCTGCTGCCGTAGGCCAGCGCCAGGAAGGCGACGAACAGGACCATCATGGCCGCGCAGCAGCGCCCAGCCCTGGCGCGTGTCGCCCACCATCCTCCCGAAGGTGTAGGACAGGGCGGCCGGGATGAGCAGGATGGCCAGCATCTCCAGGAAGTTGGAGAGCGGCGTGGGGTTCTCGAAGGGATGGGCGGAGTTGACGTTGAAGAACCCGCCGCCGTTGGTGCCCAGCTGCTTGATGGCGATCTGCGAGGCCGCCGGGCCGACCGCCAGCACCTGCTCGGTCACCGCCTTGCCCTCCGCGTCGACCGTCGGCTGCACCAGGGTCACGGTCTTGTACGGGCTGAAGGTCTGCACCACGCCCTGGGAGACCAGGACCACCGCCAGGACGAGCGACAGGGGCAGCAGGATGTAGAGGGTGGTGCGCGTCAGGTCCACCCAGAAGTTGCCGATGGTCTGGGCGGTCTGCCGGGCCAGCGCCGCGGATCAAGGCCACCAGCACGGCCATGCCCGTGGCCGCCGAGACGAAGTTCTGCACCGTCAGGCCCAGCATCTGGGTGAGGTAGCTCATGGTGGTCTCGCCGCCGTAGCCCTGCCAGTTGGTGTTGGTGGCGAAGCTGACGGCGGTGTTGAACGAGGAGTCCGGCGAGACCGCGCCGAAGGCCTGGGGGTTGAGGGGCAGGAAGCCCTGCAGGCGCTGCAGGCCGTAGACGACGCAGCAGCCCGGCGAGGTTGAACAGCAGCATGCCCGCGGCGTAGCTCTTCCAGCCCATCTCCTGGGCCGGGTCCACCCCGGCCAGCCGGTAGATCAGCCGCTCCACCGGCCCGAGCACGGCGTCCAGGAAGGTCCGCCGCCCTTCGTACACGCGCGCCATGTAGGCGCCCAGGGGCCGGACCAGCAGGGTCAGGAGCACCAGGTACAAGGCGATCTGCAGGATCCCGCTGAGATTCATGGACAGCACCTCCTTGGCGAGCCTATTCGAACCACTCCGGCTTCATCAGGGCCAGGAGCAGGTAGACCAACAGGCCCAACGAGATCAGGCCGGCGATCAGGTATAGTGCGTTCACTTCTTGCCTCCCAGAAGCTTCGTGAAAAGCACCAGCAGGCCCCAGGTCGCCACGGCAAAAACGGCGACGATTCCCAGATAAATCAGGTCGCGCATACGCCCTCCGTTCCCTGTCAATATGGGCGAAGCCGGCCCGGAATGGGTCTAAAAATGCAGTCAGAGTGCATAAAAAAGGAGTAAAAGCTGCGAAACCGCCATTAGGGCTCGTTATATTCTCACTAATGAATGTCCTGATCATCGGGAACGGGATCGCCGGCGTCAACGTTGCGGGAGCACTGCGAAAGCTGGAAGCCGACCCGGATCGCCTCTCTATCGACATCTACACCAAAGAGCCTTACGAGCTTTATTCCCGCATCCGGCTGCCGGAGATCTTCCGCTCGCGACTGGATTTCTCCGATATCGAAATGTATCAGCCCGGCTGGTACGAGCAACGCCACATCCGGGTGCACAAGAGCCAGGAGGTCGTGCGCCTCGAGAGGGGCGATAGGCGTGTCGTGATGGGGGACGGCCGTGAGCTCCCCTACGACAAACTTGTGCTCTGCATGGGCGCCGACAGCGCCTGCCCGCCAATTCCCAACGCCGGCCTGGAAGGGATTTTTACCATTCGGGAGTACGGGGACGCCGACGCCCTGCGACGCTACCTGCAGGCCGGCACCCGCCAGCTGGTAGTGGTCGGCGGAGGCCTGTTGGGGCTGGAGGCGGCGTCCAACCTCCGTTCCCCGGCGCTGGAAAAGCTGACGATCATCGAGCAGGCGCAGCGTCTGCTTGCCCGCCAGTTGGACGCGACGGGCGCCGCCATGCTGAAACGCCTGGTCGAAAAGTGGCCCTGCGAGGTGCTGACGGGCAATAGCATCTCCTCGTTCCTGGGCCGCGGCCGGGTGGGCGGTGTGCGCCTGGCCGACGGGCGGGAACTTCCGGCGCAAACCGTGCTCATCTCCGCAGGGATCCGGCCCCGGGTCGAGCTGGCACGGGAGGCGGGGCTGGTGGTAAACCGGGGGATCGTGGTCGACTCGCACCTGCGCTCCAGCGACCCGCACATCTACGTGGCCGGGGATCTGGTGGAGTTCGAGTGGGTGGTGTGGGGAATCATTCCCGCGGCCCTGGACCACGCCCCGGTGGTGGCCCACAACCTGCTCGGGGCGCAGGGAGAGCTGGCCTACCGGCAAACCATCCCTCAGAACAGCCTCAAGGTGGCCGGCATCGAGCTCACCAGCATCGGTAACGTAAACCTGGAGGACGAACCGGGGTATCCGGTGGTTCGTCGACAGGATGAGCCGGGCGAACGCTACGAAAAATGGGTGTTCCAGAACGGGAGGCTGAGTGGCTGCATCTTGCTGGGTTCGCGGGTTAACCTGGCCTTCGCCCGCCGTTCGGTAGGCCGTGAGGTCGATCCGGCCGAGGTGCATTCTCTTCCCTGGTAGGCCCCGCTTCAGTCGAATAATAAGCCCTGGCTGCCCCGCAGGCGCTCCTCCACGATGGCCACGATTTTCCGCAAATCGTCCCTTTCCCGCACGAAATCCAGACGGTCGGAGGGGACCTTCAGCACAGGTGCCAACGTGAAGCCGGCGATCCATTCCTCGTACAGGGCGTTGAGCTGCCCGAGGTAGTCGTCGCTGATGCCCGCCTCGAAGCCGCGGCCGCGCTGGGCGATCCGGCGGCGCAGGGTCGGGACCGAGGCCCGCAGGTAGACCACCAGGTCCGGAGGCGGCAGGAGGGTGGTGAAGGTGCGGTACAACCCCTGGTAAGTCTGCCAGTCCCGGTCGCTGATGCAGCCCTGGCGGTAGAGGTTCCTGGCGAAGACCTCGGCGTCTTCATACAGCGAGCGGTCCTGGACCACCGAGTACGGGTCATCCATCAGGGCCCGGTGGGAGCGCACGCGGTGGGTCAGAAAGAAGACCTGCGAGTGGAAGGCCCAGCTCCCCATATCCTTGTAGAAGTCCACCAGGTAGGGGTTTTCGGCCACCGGCTCGAAATAGGGTTTCCAGCCCAGCGCCTCGCACATCAGGCTGACGAGCGTGGTCTTGCCGGCGCCGATGTTGCCGGCCAGCACGACGTACTTTTTCAATTGCGGGATCGTGCCTACAGCAGGTCTTTCAGCCCCTGCGAAGCCGTGTACAGCGTTCCGACCCCGGCCAGGTGATAGGCCACCCTCAAAGACTCGGCGAGTTCCTGGGTGGTCGCCCCCGACTGCATTGCCGCAGCCGCCAGGGCCCGAACGCCGGCTGCGGCGCCATGCGCCGCGTCGAAAGCCATGGCGATCAGCAGCTTGATCTTCCTGGGCAGGGCTCCGTCCCCGTAGATCAGCGCGTCGCTGTCCTTCAGGTGCTGCACGATGGACGGATCGATTTTCCCGAGTGCGGCCAGCGGATTCTCTGCCATGGTCTGCCTCCTTCCGGATATTAGAATTCCTCCGATTCCGATGCCCTTATAGCCGGGTGGTGACGAAGGATTTTCCATTGGCAATCCTGCCGTCATGGTGCCCACCGTGGGCCGCCAGCCCTCGGGGGCACCCGCGTTTTCTTCCGGCCTGTCAGCTCAGGGCCTTCAAACAGTCCTCGATTATCGACAAGCCCTGGTTGATCTGGGCCTGGGTGATCACCAGGGGCGGGGCCAGGCGGATGGAGCACTCCCCGGCGCCCAGTAGAAGTAGCCCTTTCTTGAAGGCCTCTTCCAGCAAGCGATTGCGCTTGTCCTTGGCAGGAGTTTTTTTCGCGTCGGCCACCAGTTCGATGCCCACCATCAACCCCAGGCCGCGCACGTCCCCGATGAGGGGGTACCTCTGCTGCATCCCCTGCAGCTGGGCCTTGAGGTACTCGCCCTGGACGCGGGACTTCTCCACCAGCTTCTCCTCGGCGATCACTCGCAGCACTGCCTTGGCCGCCTCCAGGATGATCGGCCCGCCGTTGAGCGTGCCCTCGTGCGCCCCCTCCTCCCAATCCATGACCTCGGCGCGGGCCACCGCCGCGCCGGCGGGCAGCCCGTGGGCGAAGGCCTTGGAGATGGCCATGATGTCCGGCGCTACCCCGGAGTGCTCGCAGGCCCACATCTTCCCCGTGCGCCCGAAGCCGCTCTGCACCTCGTCCACGATCAGGACGATCCCGTGCTGCCGGCAGATGGCCTGCAGGCGCGGCAGGAACTCCTTGGGCGGCACGATGTAGCCGCCGGCCCCCTGCACGGCCTCCACCAGCAGGAAGGCCACCTCGTCGGGCGGGGTGATCTTCTTCAGCGTGATGTCGCTCAGGTAGTTCAGGCAGTGCAGGTCGCAGGAGGGGTACTCCCGGTTGAACAGGCAGCGGTAGCAGTAGGGGTAGGGCACGAAGTGCCCGATCGGGTACATGGGGGCGAAGCCGCGCCGGGCCGAGACGCCCGTGGTGGTGAAGCTCACCGCGCCCATGGTCCGTCCGTGGAAGCCGTTGATGAAGCCGATCCCGTAGGGCCGTCGGGTGTGCCACTTGGCCATCTTGATGGCCGTGTCGATGGCCTCGCTGCCGGAGTTGGAATAAAACACCCGCTTGGGGAAGTCCCCCGGGGTGGCGCGGAAGAGCATTTCCGCGTACTCGATTTGCGGCACGGTGTAGTAGTCCAGGCTGTTGAGGAACACCAGGCGGTCCAGCTGGGCCTTGATGGCCGCGATCACCTCCGGGTGGCGGTGACCCAGGGAGTTCACGGCGATCCCCGAGCCGAAGTCCAGGAACACGTTGCCGTCCGCGTCCTCCACGTACACCCCTTCGCCCTTCACGCCCACCAGCGGCGAGCTGCGGCTCAGGGAAGGGGAGAGCAGCTGGTTGTCCTTACGGATCCACTCCATGGCCTTGGGGCCGGGCGGGGTCACGACGATCTTCGGCGCGCTGTAGGCCATGCGGCATTGGGGCACGGCCGGCGCGGCTTTGTGCGAATGCGCGGGGTCCAGCTCCAGCTCGATGCGCTTGTTGATCCGGCCCTTGCTCTTGTAGCCGGCCACCCTCACGGCGCCCACCTCGCGCGTGTTGGCCACATGGGTGCCGCCGTCGGCCTGCAGGTCCAGGCCCTCGATCTCCACGGTGCGGACGATGGTGATGTCCACGGGCAGCAGGTTGATCTTGGTGCGGATCAGGTCGGGGATGCGGAAGGCTTCATCCCTGGCGAGGTGGCGCACGGTCACCGCGCGGGCGGCGGCCACTTCGGCGGCCAGGCGGGCCTCGATCTCGTGCACCAGGTCCCCGTGCAGTGTCTGGAACTCGAAGTCCATGCGCCCCTTCAGCGGCTCCATGTTGCCGCCGGTGACCTGGGCCTGGTAGTCGCGCCAGACCACCCCGCAGAGGATGTGGAAGGCGGTGTGGGTGCGCATCAGGGCGTAGCGCCGCTCCCAGTCCAGCACGCCGTGCACGGCGGTCCCCGGCGCGGGAGGGTCCCCCTCCAGGACGTGCCAAATCCATTCAGCCCTGCGCTGCACCTTGCGCACCGGGAGCCCCGCCAGCGACCCCAGGTCGCACGGCTGTCCGCCGCCGCCGGGGTAGAAGGCCGTGCGGTCCAGGGCCACGGCGCGCTCGGCCGCGTCCGTCCCGGTCACCACCGCGTCGAACTCGCGCAGGTAAGCGTCGGTCTGGGCCAACAACTCGGTCATGCCTTCATTATATTACATTTATGAACGCGCATGGAGCACGATGGTAGGAACCGCCGGGCCCCGAGGAAGTCCGGGCAGTACTACAGAAAGGCCTCCCGGAGGAGTCGGTCCGCGGCAAGCGGGTCCTGGTGATCACTCCCGACGGGACCCGGACCTGCCCGCTGCCCCTGCTGGTCCGGGCCCTCGGCCAGACCATCGGCGCGCCGGCGGCGCGGCTGGATTTCATGGTCGCGCTGGGCTCGCACCCGGTGATGGGCGAGGCGGAAGTCCTGCGGTTGTATGGCCTGGCGCCGGACGAGCGCGAGCGCCTGTTTCCCCGGTCGCGCTTCCTCTGCCATCGCTGGGACCTTCCCGGAACCCTGACCTCGCTGGGCACGATCGGCGCTGGCGAGGTCGAACGGCTGACCGGCGGGAACAAATACCTGTTCCCCGGCATCTCCGGCGGGGCGTTCCTGCACTTCACGCATTGGCTGGGGGCCGTGATCACCTGCCGGGAGATTATCGGGCGCAAGGACACCCCCGTCCGCCGCCTGCTGGACCGCGCCGCGACCCTGCTGCCGGTCCCCCGGCTGGGCGTCAGCCCGGTGGTCGAGGAAGGCGGAGCCCTGGCCGGCCTGTTTGCCGGCCCGGTGGAGCAGGCCTGGTCGCAGGCCGCGGATCTGGCCTTCGCGCTGCACGTCCGCCTCCTGGAGCGCCCCTGCCGCACCGTGCTGGGCGTGGCCCCGCGGATGTACGACGAGCTGTGGGTGGGCGGCAAGGTGATGTACAAGCTGGAGTCGGCGGTCGCCGACGGCGGCCGCCTGATCATCTATGCCCCGCACTTGCGCGAGGTCAGCCGCACCTGGGGCGCGCTGCTCGAGGGGGTCGGCTACCACGTGCGCGACTATTTCCTGCGGCAGTGGGAGCGCTTCCGCGATTTTCCCTGGGCGGTGCTGGCCCATTCCGCGCACGTGAAGGGGGCGGGCAGCTCGGACGGAGTGGACCCCGCGCATCGAGGCGGTGCTGGCCGCGGGACTTCCGGAAGGGCTCTGCCGCAAACTGAACCTGGGCTACCTGGATCCGGCCGGCGTGCGCCTGGAGGATTACCGCGGCCGCGAAGCCGAGGGGATCCTGCTCGTGGATCAGGCAGGGGAAACCCTGTACCGGGTCGGGAAATGAGCTGAGCAGCGGGGGCGCCCGTAGCGCCTATTCTTTTCCCGGAATCAATGGATTGAGCGTCTTGAGCTCGGGGAAGCGGCTGAAATCGCGGTCCGCCGTCCACAGTACCGAGATGCCGTTATGGAGGCAGATCGCCGCTACGCGCGCGTCGTGGATCAAGCCGCCGACTACCCGACCTTTGGACACCAGTCGGCCGAGCACTCTGAAATAGCCGGGTCCCTCGCCGATGGGTACGCACCCCTGGGATCCGAGCCAGGCTGCCAGACTGGCCAGGGCGGTTTCCCTGGGAGACGGCGGAGCGTAGATCCGCGGGTGCGTGACGATGGCCAGGAACTCGTGAAGGCAGGGCCACGGAATGGCCCACTGCGACCGCCCCTCCGCCAGGGCCACCAGTCTGCTCAGGGCAGGAGCGTGCCACTCGCTTTCCGCGCGATGGGCGTAAACCAGTAGATTGGTGTCCACGGCGATCACGAGCCGTACCCCCTGTAGATCTCATCGCGCAGCTCGGCCCAGGATTTGCCGTGGAAGGCGGGGGAAAGGCCCCGGCCCTGGAAGACCACTGGCTTCACCTTTCTGGTGGAGCCTTCCTCTCGTCGCGATAGTACAAGCTGCAGACCTTCCTCCGTGAGTTCCTTCAGGCTGGTCTTTTCCCGGCGGGCCAGTGCCTTGGCGCTAGCGAGCAGATTGTCCGCAATGTTGATCGTGGTCTTCATAAAATGAGATTAATATGTATAGAAATATTAGTCAATATGGCTAGCCATACAACCCGCCCCTCCGGATGACCCCGCGGTACCACAGGGCGCTGGACTTGGGCGTGCGCTTCTGGGTGGCGAAGTCCACGTGCACCAGGCCGAAGCGCCGGTCGTAGCCGCAGGCCCACTCGAAGTTGTCCAGCAGCGACCAGACCTGGTAGCCGCGTAGGCGCACGCCCGCGGCCAGGGCCCTGCCGGCCGCCTCCAGGTGGCCGCGCAGGTACTCCACCCGCTCCGGGTCGTCGATCCGGCCGTCGACGCGCCGCTCGTCCGGGAAGGCCGCGCCGTTCTCGGTCACGATCAGCTCCGGGTGCCCGTATTCCCGGTCCAGGCGCGCGAGTGACCGGAACAGGCCCTCGGGCCAGACCTCCCAGCCCATGGAGGTGAAGCGGGCGCCGGGATGGTCGGGCTGGACCACCTCGAACAGCTCCTCCGGGTCCTCAGGCCGGCGCGCGAACTGGCGGAAGTAGTAGTTCACCCCCAGGAAATCGATCGGCGCCTCCGCGAAGGTTTCCAGGTCACCCGCCCGGATGCGCGGCGTCCCATGACGGCGGAGGAAGTGCGCCAGCAGCTCCGCGGGGTAACGGCCGCGGAACACCGGGTCGAGGAACCAGCGGTTGTGGTAGGCGTCGTACCGCTCGGCGGCGGCGCGGTCGTCGGGGTGCTCGGTCGCCGGCTGGACCCAGGGAAGGTCCAGGCTGATGCCTATTCGGCCGCCGATTTTTCCCCTGCCCGCCGGCTGCGCCCGGAACGCCTTCACGGCCAGGGCGTGGGCCAGCAGGAGGTGGTGGGCCACCTGCACGGCCCGGCCTTCGTCCCGGAAGCCCGGTGCGTGCTCGCCGGTGCGGTATCCCAGGTGGGCGGCCACGTAGGGCTCGTTCAGGGTGATCCAGTGCCGGACGCGGTCCCCCAGGCGCTCGAACAGGAGCGCGGCGTAATCGGCAAAACGCGAAGCCGTGTCCCGTTCCTCCCAACCGCCCAGGTCCTGCAAGGCTTGCGGCAGGTCCCAGTGGTACAGGGTAGCCAGGGGGGCGATGCCGGCATCGGCCAGCTCGTCCACCAGGCGACGATAGAAGTCCAGACCGGCGGGGTCCGGGCGGCCCCTGCCTGCGGGGAGCACGCGCGCCCAGGCGATCGAGAAGCGGTAGGAGCTCAAGGACAGCTCCCGCATCATCGCGACGTCCTCGCGCCAGCGGCGGAAATGGTCGCAGGCGCTCCGGCCCGTGTGTCCGCCGAAGATCTTGCCGGGCGTGTCGCAGAAGCGGTCCCAGATCGTGGGGCCGCGTTCGTCTCGACGCCCCTTCGACCTGGTAGGAGGAGGTGGCCGCCCCCCAGAGGAAGTCCGGCGGGAAGCGGGGCCCGCCCATTGCGCCCCCGCTCACCGGTAGGTCGCCCGCAGGTGCCGGACCCGCAGGGCCTGGCCCAGCTGCGCCTCGTCGACCGGCCTGCCGGCGGCGGGCAGGAAGTCCACGACGCGCGGGCGGCCGGGAAGCAGCGTGAAGCAGGAGTCGGCGAAGCGCCCCGCCAGGCCGGGTGCTTCCAGGTGCACGTAGAAGGCCGGGCGCTCGGCGGAGAGCTCGACCTGCGGCCCTTTCGCTGAACGCCGCACCGCGGCCCGCAGCCCCGGGTCCTGCAGCTCGCAGCGCTTGGGCGCGCAGAGGAACAGCTCGTTCTCCGACACCCCCCCTTCGTGGGCCAGGCGCAGGCTGAGGAAGAGCTCCTCGGGCCGCGCGGGCAGGGACGCCAGGGAGCGGGAGCCCAGCGGCGGTAGCCGCTTCCGCGGGCAGGGTGACCTCGCGCGCCTCCTCCAGGCGTGGCCGGCCGGAAAAATCCAGGAAGCCCGCCTCCAGCCGCGCCGTAACCGCGCGACGCGTGTCGTTGACCCCGTGCAGCTCCACGTTGGCACCGTCGCGGCAGAAGGCCAGGACGTGCACCGGCTCGTAGAAGCGCCGGGCGGCGTAGTGCAGCGGCTTCCAGCGGTCCGGGTACTCCAGCGAGGACCAGGAGGCCGCCGGCCAGCAGTCGTTCAGCTGCCAGTAGAGGGTGCCCATGCACGTCGGGCGGCGGCTGCGCCAGTACTCCACGGCGGTCCGGATGGCCGCGGCCTGCTGCACCTGGCTCAAGTACAGCAGGCTCTCGAAGTCCTCGGGGAAGCGGAAGTAGCGGGTCAGGGTCTCGGCGATCACGGTGTTGCCGCGGGGGTGGCGCTGGTGGTGCTCCATCACCGGCGAGGTGAGGTTGGCCTGCGAGCCGGCGGCGAAGCCGCGCACCGCCTCCGGGGAGGGCAGGGACTGGAAGCCGAACTCTGAAGCGAAGCGGGGGGTCACCTCGTAGTAGGCCTCGAAGGGTTTGCCCTCGTGCCACACGCTCCAGTAGTGCATGTCCCCCTTGCCGTCCTCGTGCCAGTTGTCCGAGTAGTCCCCCGGCCCCGCGGAGGGGGAGCTGGGCCACCAGGCGCGGCCCGGGTCCAGCTCCCGCACGACGCGTCCCACCACCCCCTCGTTCAGGCGGTCGTAGTCCACCAGGTAGCGGTCGCGGCTGGCCCGGGTCTCGGGGTACCAGGTGAGCGCCCCCAGGTCCTCGTTGTTCCCGCACCACAGGGCCAGGCAGGGGTGGTCCTTCAGGCGCTTGACCTGGTGGCGCACCTCCGCCTCCGCCTCGGCCAGGAACTCCGGGGTGGCGGGGTAGCAGCGCGCAGGAGAACATGAAGTCCTGCCAGACCAGCAGGCCCTTGCGGTCGCACAGCTCGTAGAACTCGTCACGCTCGTACTGGCCTCCGCCCCACACGCGCAGCATGTTCATGTTGGCCTGGACCGCCGCCTCCAGCAGCGCCTCGTAGCGCTCGGGGGTCTGGCGCGAAGGCAGGGCGTCGCAGGGGATCCAGTTGGCCCCCTTGCAGAACAGGTCGACCCCGTTGACGCGGAAGACCAGGCTGCGGCCCGCCGCGTCGTCCTGCGAGAGCACCTCCAGGCGGCGGAAACCCAGCAGCCGGCGCGCGCTCTGCCCGCCGATGCGCACGGAAAGCTCGTGCAGGGTCTGGGGCCCGTAGCCGGCGGGCCACCACAGCGCGGGCGCGTTGACGAGCAGCGTGCGGCGCTCGGCGTTGAGCCCCGGGGCCACCTGCCACCTGCCGGCGTGGCGGGCGCCGGCCACTTCGATCTCCAGGGGAAGCTCGGCCGCGCGGCAGGCGAAGTACTCCAGGGTGATGGTCAGCTCCACGTCGTCTCCGGCGAAGCGCTGCTCGGTGTGCAGGTGCTCCAGGCGGCCCTCCGCGCTGGCGGCAATGAAGGCGGGACCGTAAATGCCGCTCACCATCAGGCAGGGCCCCCAGTCCCAGCCGGCGTGGCACTGGACCTTGCGCAGCAGGTTGCGGTGCGGGGACTGCACGGGGTAGGTCGAATGGGGGACGGGGTAGGGCAGGCGCCGGCTGCGCTCCAGGGCCTCCCGTTCGGGAGAGCGCAGGCGGATCTCGAGCAGGTTCTCCCCCGCGTGCAACGCCTCTCCTACCTCCGCCCGCACGGGCACGAACAGGCTCGTGCCGGTGGCGACCAACCTGCCGTTGAGCAGGACCTCGGCGACCGAGTCCACGCTGTCCAGGTGCAGGAACGCCCGCCGGCCCTCCAGGAAGCCCCGCTCCACGGTGAAGCGCCGGCTGAGCAGCCAGTCGCTGCGCCCGATCCACTGGAGGTCGAGCTCCCGGGTTCCTTCGTACGGGTCGGGGATCAGGCCGGCCTGGAGGAGCGCGGAGATGTTGTCCCCCGGGATGCGCATGGGCACGGGACCCGCGAGGCGCGGGGTTTCCTCCCCCGTTTGCCGCAGCTCCCATTCGCCCGTCAGGTCGATAGTTTTCATTATCAACAAACCCAGTATGATCCGGGAGCTCCTGCCACGTCAAGCGAATTTCGCTGCCATAAAAGCGGCAAATTTCGCTTGACATTCCGCAGGAATATGGCTTATAAGAGGTTAGTTGGTTCCTAATCCAACCAACCCCCGAGATCCTGGGGATAATGCGAATGGCGAAAGGGCAAAAGGGCGGAATGCGGTGATCCAGCCGAAGCGAAGCCGTGCGGTCAACACCTCCCGCGTGATGCGCGAGATTTGGGTCCACAAGGAGATCAGCCGCATCCAGATCGCCAAGAACCTCGGGCTGGACAAGTCCACCGTGACCAGCATTGCCTCCGAGCTCCTGCGCGCGGGCCTGGTCCAGGAGACCGCCCAGGGGGAGGCCGGGCCCCTCGGGGGGCGCCGGCCCGTGCCGCTCACCCTGAACCGCCGCTACGGCTGCGTGCTGGGCCTGGAACTGCGCCCGGAGTCGTACACCGCCGTGGCCACCGACCTGGAAGGCAGCATCCTGTACTCCAAGTTCGAGCGGGCGCAGCTCACCGGCGCCGGTTTCCGGGACGGGTTCATGGAAATTGCCGCAAGGGTACGCGAGGAGCTGCGGCGCAGCGAGGTGCCGCTGCTGGGAGTGGGGGTCGGCGTGTCGGGGGTCGTGCACCCCGAGAAGGGGCTGATCCGCTACTCCATCCCCCTGCAGATCGAGAAGCCGTTCGATTTCCGCGGCCAGATCGCCGAGGGCTACGACCTGCCCCTGTTCCTGGAGAACGACGCCAACGCCTGCGCCTGGGGGGAGCTGGCCTTCCACCGCGGCAAGCGCCTCCGCGACTTCCTGTTCGTCCTGGCCGAGTTCCGGGACGTGCGCGACCGCAGCCGCCACCACGAGAAGATCGCCGTGGGCATGGGCATCGTGATCGGCGGCCGGGTGCACTACGGCCACAGCCACTCCGCCGGGGAGTTCCGCAGCGTCTTCTGCACGCCGGAGTGCCGGGGTCAGTTCTCCCTGAGCGGCGATGAGGCCTTCCGCATCGAGGAGGACCCCGCGGTCCTCTCGCGCTTCATCCGGGAGCTTTCCCGGAACATCGCCATGCTGACCAACACCTTCAACCTGGACCAGGTATTCCTGGGGGGCGACATCGAGCGTTACCGCAAGGAGGTGCAGGCGGTGCTGGCCGAGGAGATCCAGCGCAACTGGCCTTATCCGGACGAAGTGCATTGCCGCATCCACTTTTCATCGCTGGGCGAGAAGGCCGTGGCGTACGGGGCCGCCGGCATGGTCCTGCATCGCCTGTTCGCCGGGACCCACTCCTCCTCCGGCTTCGAGCGGGCTTTGACGGAACTGGCGGCACCCGAGACCCAGGAGTTTTCATCGGTAGACAGCCCCTTCGTCGAAGGGGAGAAAGACGTAAGTGTACGCAAGGAGGCTTTTTCATGAGAAAAGCAACGGTGATTCTGGCAGTGCTGCTCCTGCTGTCGGCGGCCGTGGTGGTGATGGCCGCGCCCAAGGTCGTCGTGAAGACCATGGCCTACGGCGACAACTCGAACCCGGAAGGCGTGAACTGGCTGCGCATCGTGGCCGCCTTCGAGAAGGCCAATCCGGACATCGACATCGATTTCGAGCTGCTCTACGACGAGGCCTACCACCAGAAGGTGGTCGCCCGACTGGCCGCCGGCGACGTTCCGCACCTGGCGTACATGGGGGCGGACGCCCGCTGGGGCGCCCCCTGGAAAGAGGCGGGCCAGCAGTTCAACCACAAGCCCTTCATGGACCCCAAGTACTACGACCTCAAGCTGATCCCCCCCATGGGACCCAAGGGTGAGATCTGGGAGATCCCCCTCGGGACCTCGAACATCTGCACCGTGCTGTACATGAACGAGAAGCTGGTGAAGTCCCTGGGCTTCGCCGCCCCCAAGAGCTACCAGGACATCGCCGCCATGGCGCCCGCGGCCAAGGCCAAGGGCCTGGACGTGGTCTCGATCGACGGCGCCGACGGCTGGGCCTGGGGCTCGTGCCTGATGTCCATGGTCATCGCCCGGATGTCCGGCGACCCGAACTGGGTCTCCAAGGCGGTGGCGGGGAAGGGCAAGTTCTCCGACCAGGTGTTCGTCGATTCCCTGGCGTTCATCGAGAGGTTGCTCAACGACGGGGTGGTCGCCTCGAAGTCCGTGCTCGTGGACTACGGCGCCAACCTCTCCAACTTCAGCAACGAGAAGGCCCTCTTCATGGTCCAGGGCCAGTGGATCGCCGGCAGCATCGAGAACCCGGAGGTCGCCAACAACACCGTCATGATGGCCTGGCCCAAGCTGCCCGGGGAAAAGGCCGCCACGGCCGGGTCCGTGGCCGCGGCGATCTCGGTCGGCTACGGGGTCACCAAGGCCGGCGCCGCCGATCCCAAGGTGCGCGACGCCGCCCTCAAGTTCCTGCAGTATTTCTACAGCCACGAGGAGACCACGCAGCGCCTGCGGGACGGCGCCATCGTGGCCCCCGTGCTGAAGAACTTCAAGGTCCCCGACGACCTGCCTTCGTTGGTGAAGCAGAAGGTCGGCCTGGCGCAGACGGCCAAGAACACCGACGTCATCGACGCCTTCCTCAGCGGCGCGCCCAACGACGCCCTGAACGCCGGCATGCAGAAGATCGCCTCCGGCCAGGCCACGGCGAAACAGGTGGCCGAGGAAGTGGAAAGCTTGCGGAAATAACTCCAGTCCTGACGTATCTACCGTGACGAAGGGGGACCTTCCCCCTTCGTCACTTCCGGGTGAGAAGCGTGAAGAAGAAGAGACTACCAGGCTCTCTGGGCCTACGTGGGACTCGTGGCTCCGGGCTTGATCGTGTATCTGGCGATCGTCGCCTATCCGATCCTGTATTCCGTCTGGCTCAGCCTGACGGATTTCAATCCCAACCGCGGCGGCTCGTGGAGCCTGGTCGGCCTGCTCCAGTACCGGACCATGCTCCGGGATCCGGATTTCTGGCACGCCCTGAAGAACAACATGATCGTCGTGGCCGTTTCGGTGTTCGGACAGATCCCGCTCGGCTTCGCCCTGGCCTACATCCTGTACCGCAAGCTGGTGCGGGCGGGCAGGTTCTACCAGTCCATGGTCTTCTTCCCGAACTTCCTGTCGACGATCGTCATCGGCACCATGTGGAAACGGCTGTTCCAGGCCGATGGTCCGGTGGCCCGGCTGCTGCAGTGGCTGTCGGGCGACCCCACCTCGCAGTTCGACCTGATGCTCAAGGCCCAAACGGTCATGTACCCGATCGGCTTCGCCTTGATCTGGATGTACACCGGGCTGTACATGATCGTCTTCCTGGCCAACATGCAGAAGATCGACGCCAACATGATCGAGGCCGCCAAGATCGACGGCGCCAGCGAGCCGCAGATTTTCTTTCGCGTCATCGTGCCCCTGTTGTCCGGCACCATCCTCGTCTCCGCGACCCTGGCCATCGCCGGCTCGCTGCGGGGTTTCGACCTGATCTTCGCCATGACCACGCAGGGGCTGCAGAGGATGAACGCGGAGGTGCTGCCCATCTTCATGTACCGCAAGGCCTTCCAGGACTACAGCAACGTAATGCGCTTCGCCTACGGCTCGGCCATTTCCAACATCATCGTGGTCATCAGCATGACCCTCATTCTTCTGAGCAACTTCATCGGCCGCAGGCTGCACGCCGGGGAGGAGCACTGAGGTGGCGCGCGCAGTTCGTAGGGCCGGGGGGCGGCCGCCGGGCTGGCGGGCAGGGCGGTTTCGTACACGGTGTTCACGGCCTGGGCGCTGATCACCGTGCTGCCGCTGGTCTGGATGTTCTACTCCTCGTTCAAGTCCAACGACGAGCTCATCCGGAACACCTTCTCGTTTCCGCATGACCTGTTCGTCAACCGGGAAGACGAGTACCTCGTCATCCCGCCCGCCTTGAACGTCATCCTGCCGTACGATCCGGAGGTTGACAAGCGCGAGCGGCTGATCATCGAGTCGGCCACGATTTCGCCGGGCCGAAGGCTGATGGTGCAGTTTCTCCTGAAAGACGAGCTTCCCCCGGAGCTGCGCCGGCTTCAACCCGGCGACCGGCTGAGAGTATCGCAGCTGCCGCCTGCGCTGCGGCTGAAGGTCAGCCTGGGGACCGTCTGGTTCAACTACCTCGCGGCCATCACCCGCGGCACCCTCGGGCTGAAGTTCTTCAACAGCATCGTCTACACCGCGGTGTCGACCTTTCTCATCGCCTTCCTGTCGCTGATGATCAGCTTCGCCCTCAGCAAGCTGCCGTTCCGCAGGCTCTCGACCTTCATCCTGGGACTGATCGGGTTGGGGTACCTGCTCTCCATCCAGTCGGTGATCATCCCGTTGTTCCTGCTGCTCAGCAGGGCGAAGCTCACCGACACGCGCGCCGGCATCATCCTGGTCTACACGGCCTTCGGCCTGCCCCTGGCCGTGTTGTTGATGACCCAGTTCATGCGCGGGCTTCCGGACAGCCTGATCGAGTCCGCCTACATCGACGGGGCGTCGGTGTTCAGGACGTTCAGCAGCATCATGGTGCCGATGTCCGTTCCGGTGATCGTCACGGTGAGCATCATCAGCGCCCTGGGGATCTGGAACGAGTTCCTGCTGGTCCTGGTATTCGCCAGCTCGGAGGCCACGAAATCCCTTCCCGTGGGCGTGTTTTCCTTCAGCAGCCTGATGGGCACCCAGCTGGGCTGGCAGCTGGCCGCCCTGGTCATCGCCACGGCGCCCGTGATGGCGGTCTACCTGGTCTTCAACAAGAGCATCACCAAGGGCGTGGTCGCCGGCGCGCTGAAGGAATAACGGTCGCGGTATGGACTACGGCTACTTCGACGACCCCGCCGGCGAGTACGTCATCACCACGCCCCGGACCCCCTACCCCTGGATCAACTACCTGGGCTGCGAGGACTTCTTCGGACTGATCTCCAACACCGCCGGGGGGTACTGCTTCTACCGCGACGCCCTGCTGCGCCGCCTGACCCGCTACCGCTACAACGGCGTGCCCCTGGACTCGGGGGGCCGCTACTTCTACCTCCGCGAGGGCCGGGACTTCTGGAGCCCGGGCTGGAAGCCCGTGCGCGCGGAGCTGGACGCCTACGAGTGCCGCCACGGCCTGGGCTACACCCGCATCCGTTCGCGCCGGAACGGCCTGGCGGCCGAGCTGCTGTTCTTCGTCCCGCTGGGGGTGAACGCCGAGGTGCACCAGGTGACCCTGGAGAACCGCGGCCGCAGGCAGCGCGAGCTCAGCTTGTTTTCGCTGGTGGAGTTCTGCCTCTGGAACGCGCAGGACGATGCCACGAATTTCCAGCGCAACTTCAACACGGGCGAAGTGGAGGTGGAAGGCCCGGTCATCTACCACAAGACCGAGTACCGCGAGCGCCGCAACCACTTCGCCTTCTATTCGGCCGGGGAGTCCGGGGGCGCGGCGCTGGCCGGCTTCGACACGGACCGGGAGGCCTTCCTGGGTCTCTACAACGGCTTCGACGCCCCGCGCGCCGTGACCGAAGGCCGCAGCGGCAACTCCCTGGCCCAGGGATGGTCGCCGATCGCCTCTCACCACCTGTCGCTGAACCTGGCCCCCGGAGAGCGCAGGACCCTGGTTTTCCTGCTGGGCTACGCGGAGAATCCGCCCGGCGACAAGTGGGAAACCCCCGGGAAGATCCGCAAGGACCCGGCCCGCGCGCTGATCCGGCGCTTCGCCGAGCCCGGGGCCGTGGAGAAAGCCTTCGCCGAACTGGCCGCCCACTGGCGGGGACTGCTCTCCCGCTTCCGCCTGGAGGGCGTTGATGAGCGCCTCGCGCGCATGGCCAACACCTGGAACCAGTACCAGTGCCTGGCCGCCTTCAACCTGGGCCGCAGCGCCTCGCTGTTCGATTCGGGCATCGGGCGTGGCCTGGGCTTCCGGGACACCAACCAGGACCTGCTGGGCTGCGTGCACCAGGTCCCGGAGCGCGCCCGCCGCAGGATCCTGGAGGTGGCCTGCACCCAGAAGCAGGACGGCAGCGCGTACCACCAGTACCAGCCGCTGACCCGGCGCGGCAACGCCAACATCGGCGGGGACTTCAACGACGACCCCCTGTGGCTGATCCTCTCGGCCAGCGCCTACCTGAAGGAGACGGGGGACTGGGAAATCCTGGACGAGCGCGTGCCCTTCGACCACGACCCGGCGCACGCCGACAGCCTGTTCGAGCACCTGCGTCGCTCCTTCCGGCACGTGGTCGACAACCGGGGGCCGCACGGCCTGCCCCTGATCGGTCGGGCGGACTGGAACGACTGCCTGAACCTGAACTGCTTCTCCGAGAACCCGGACGAGTCCTTCCAGACCACGGCGAACAAGGACGGGCGGGTGGCCGAGAGCGTGCTCATCGCCGGCATGTTCGTGTTCATCGGCCGGGAGTTCGCGGAGATTTGCCGGCGCGCCGGCCGTCCCGAGCTGGGCGAGGAGGCAGGGCGGGCGATTGCGAACATGGAGCGGGCCGTGCTGGAGCACGGCTGGGACGGGGACTGGTACCTGCGGGCTTTCGACGACGCCGGCGCCCGCATTGGCAGCGCCGCCTGTGAGGAGGGAAGGATCTACATCGAGCCGCAGGGGTTCTGCGCCATGGCCGAAATCGGCAGGGAGAGGGATTACCCGCGCCGGGCCCTGGACGCGGTGCGGAAGCACCTGGACTGCGAGCAGGGCTTGGTGCTGCTCTGGCCCGCCTACTCCCACTACCGGCTGGAGCTCGGGGAGATCACCTCCTACCCGGAGGGCTACAAGGAAAACGGCGGCGTGTTCTGCCACAACAACCCCTGGGTCATGATCGGGGAGGCCCGCCTCGGGCGGGGGGAGCGGGCCTTCGAGTACTACCGCAAGATCTGCCCTTCCTATGGAAAGGATGCGGAGCTGCGCCGGACCGAGCCCTACGTGTACGCCCAGATGATCGCCGGGAGGCAGGCCGCGCGGCCGGGGGAGGCCAAGAACTCCTGGCTGACCGGCACGGCGGCCTGGAACTTCGTGGCCCTGTCCCAGTGGATCCTGGGCATCCGGCCCGAGTACGACGGCCTGCGCATCGACCCCTGCATCCCCCCCGACTGGGAGGGCTTCACCGCGGAGCGGGCCTTCCGGGGCAGCCGCTACCGCATCGAGGTGCGCAATCCGCAGCGCGTGAGCCGGGGGGTCGCCTCCCTGCGGGTCGACGGCCGGGAGGTCGGCGGAAGCCTGGTGCCTCCTGCCGGGGATGGCGGCCTGCACCGGGTCGAGGCGGTCCTGGGCGAAGGCCGGCATGACGGCCGGGTTGCACCCCGGCACGGAGGCCGGCGCCGGGACGGGCGCGAGGGGTAGGGGTGGAGCCGTTCGCACTGGCGCCGGTGCCGCGGCGCCTGCGCACCGCGCGGGGAAGCTTCCCCGTGCCGCCGGGCCTGGCCGAGCGGCTGGACGGCTACACGGTGGGTGCGGCCGTTCCGGCCGGCATCACCGCGCAAGTGGACCGCGCCCGGGTGCGCCGTGCCCAGGGCTACGATCTGCTGGTGCGGCCCGGGGAGGTGCGCCTGCTGGCCGCGGACCCCGCTGGGCTCTACTACGGGGTGGCCACGCTGCGGCAGCTGCTGCGCCAGGCGGCAAGGACCCTGCCCTGCGTGCACGTCGAGGATTGGCCGGCCTACCCGGTGCGCGGGATCCTGCTGGACATCAGCCGCGACCGGGTCCCGACCATGGAAACGCTCCGACGGCTCATCGACCTGTGGGCCGGGCTGAAGTACAACCAGGTCCAGTTCTACACCGAGCACACCTTCGCCTACCCCGCGCACGAGGAGGTGTGGCGGGAGGCCTCGCCGCTCACGCCGGCGGAAATCGAGGAGCTGGACCGCTACTGCCGTGAGCGGGCCGTCGAGCTGGTGCCCAACCAGAACTCCTTCGGGCATATGGAGCGCTGGCTGCGTCACCCGCGCTACAGGCACCTGGCCGACGCCACGGAGGGCTTCCCGGACCCCTGGGGGGGGTGGCGCACGGAGCCCACCACGCTCAATCCCCTGGACCCGGGCTCGCTGGAGCTGCTCTGCGGGCTGTACGACGAGTTGCTGCCGCATTTTTCCAGCCGCCTGCTCAACGTCGGCGGTGACGAGCCCATCGACCTGGGCCACGGCCGCAGCCGCGAGGCCTGTCAGCGGCTGGGGGTGGGCCGGGTGTACCTGGACTTTTTATCGCAAGGTCCACGAACAGGTCACCCGCCGCGGAAGGCGGATGCAGTGCTACGCGGACGTGCTGGTGCATCACCCGGAGCTGGTGCGCGAGGTCCCGCGGGACCTGCTCGTCCTGGACTGGGGGTACGAGGCGGACCACCCCTTCGCCGCGGAGTGCAGGACCATCGCCGAGGCGGGATTGCCCTATTACGTGTGTCCGGGGACCTCCTCGTGGAACTCGCTGGGCGGCCGCTGGAGCAACGCGCGCGCCAACATCCGCGCTGCCGCCCGCGCAGGGCTGGAAGGCGGCGCGGAGGGGTTCCTGCTCACCGACTGGGGCGACAACGGGCACTGGCAGCAGCTCCCGATTTCGTATCCCGCCTGGGTCTACGGCGCCGCCGCCGGCTGGGACCCGGGCAGCGAGGAGGGGCTGGACGTGGAGCGCTTCCTGTCGGCCCAGGTGTTCCTGGACCGCAGGGGCGGCGCCGCGCGGGCCCTGGCCCTCCTGGGGGAGGTCGGCGAGAACCCCGCGGCCGGGCTCCCCAACGCCACCGTCCTGGCCGTACTGCTCCTGCTGACGCTGGAGCCCTACTACCGCGAGGCGCTGGAGCGCTTCCGGGGCCAGGCCTTCGAGAGGGAGCGGGCTGTGCTCGACGAGGCCCGGCGCCTGCTGGCCGCTTCCGAACCGCGGGCCGACGACGGAGGGTTGGCGCGCGAAGAGCTGGAGCTCACCGCCGACCTGCTCCTGCACGCGGCCGGCCTGGGGCGGGCGCGTTTCGCCACCCCCGGACTGGCGACCCGCGAAATCCCGCGTCCGGAGCGCCGGCGCCTGGCCGAGGAGCTGGACGGCCTGACGGCGAGGCTATCGCCGGCTCTGGGCGGCCCGCTCGCGGCCCGGCGGCCTGGAGGACAGCGCCGGCCGGCTGCTCGCCCTGAAAGGCAGCTATGCGGATCCTGGTTAGCCACGTCGGCTACGACGCGGGCGAGCCCAAGCGGGCGGTGCTGCAGGCCGACAGGGCCGAGCCCTTCTCCACCGCGCCGCTGGCCTTCCGCCTGGTGGATGCCTCCACCGGCGCCCGGGTCTTCCACGGGCTGGCGCGGTTCGTGGGGCCCGTGCCCCGCTGGCGGGATTGGGTGTTCTGGACCCTGGATTTCTCCGAGCTGCGGCGGCCGGGGCGCTTCGTGGCCGAGCTGGGTGGCGGCGGCGGCGTCCTCTCCAAGAGCCAGGCCGGCCGCTCCGAGGCCTTCGAGATCGGGCAGGGCCTGCTGCTGTCCCGCACGGTCCCGGCCGTGCTGGGATACTTCCGCTCCCAGCGCTGCTCCGGCGCGTTGGACGAGGCGGACCGGCGGGCGCCCTTCTTCGGCGGGCGCGCCGACCGGGTGGACGTGCACGGGGGGTGGTACGACGCCTCGGGGGACTGGAGCAAGTACCTGAGCCACCTTTCCTACGCCAACCACCTGAACCCGCAGCACGCCCCCCTGGCCGTCTGGGCCATGCTGGCCGCCGCCGGGCTGCTGCAGGGCAAGAGCGCGGCCCCGCGGCCGGAGCTGCGGCAAGAGCTGCTGGACGAGGCGCGCTACGGGGCGGAGTTCCTCCAGCGCATGCAGGACCCGGCCGGCTATTTCTACATCGGGGTGTTCGACCGCTGGACCCACGAGCCGGCCGAGCGCCGGATCAGCACCTTCCGCGGCCAGCAGGGCGAGCGGGGCGCGGACTACCAGGCCGGCTACCGCCAGGGCGGGGGCCTGGCCATCGCCGCACTGGCGCGCGCCGCGCGCGACCTGGCCGCGGGCGGGAGCGCCGGCGGAAGCGAGGACGGCTTCCTGCGGGCCGCCGGACGGGGCTTCGAGCCACCTGGAAGCGCACAACCGCGAGTACCTGGACGACGGCCGCGAGAACATCATCGACGACTACTGCGCGCTGCTGGCCGCCGCGGAGCTGTACGCGGCCGCGGGCCGGGGGACGCACCTGCGGGCCGCGCGCCGGCGCGCCCGCCGCCTGGCCGGGCGCCTGTGCCGGGACGGATCTGCCGCGACTTCTGGCGCGCCGACGCGCGGGGGCGCAGGCCTTTCTTCCACGCCGCCGACGCGGGCCTGCCGGTGGTCGCCCTGCTGCGCTACGCGGAGGTGGAGCCCTCGGCCGAGCGGGCGGCCGCGGCCAGGCGGGCGGCGCGCCGCTCCCTGGAGTTCGAGCTGGCGATAACGGGCCGCACGGCCAATCCCTTCGGTTACGCCAGGCAGTACGTGCAGCCGGTGGACGGGCCGCGGCGGGAGGCCTTCTTCTTCCCGCACCGCAACGAGAGCGGCTACTGGTGGCAGGGGGAGAACGCCCGCCTGGCCTCGCTGGCGGCCGCCGCGCGCCTCGGCCGCGGCGCGCTGCCCGGCCGAGGAGCGCCTGGCCGCGCGCCTGGCGGTCTACGCCGCCGACCAGCTCGGCTGGATCCTCGGCTGCAACCCCTTCGACGCCTGTTTCCTGCACGGTTTCGGGCGCAACAACCCGGAGTACGAGCCGCCCGTTACCCCAACGCCTACGGCGGCATCTGCAACGGCGTCACCGGCGGCTTCGCCGACGAGGAAGACATCGATTTCCTGCCCTCCCCTTATGCGGAGAGCGGGACGCACCGCTGGCGCTGGAGCGAGCAGTGGCTGCCCCACGCGGCCTGGTACCTGTTGGCGGCCTGCGCCGCGAGTGATAGAATCACGGAATGAAGAAAGTTCTGCTGTTCGCCGGCGTGGCGCTGCTCTGCGCCCTGCTGGCCGGCTGCGCGGCCGGTCCCAACCAGCTGACCAGGACCGCCAACGCCGAGGGCAAGGTCGGCAACTTCTGGCTCGGGCTGTGGCACGGCCTGATCGCGCCGGTCACCTTCGTCATCTCGCTGTTCTCCAAGTCCGTGACGATGTACGAGGTGCACAACAACGGCGGCTGGTACAACTTCGGCTTCCTGCTGGGGATGATCATCATCCTGGGAGGCGGGGGCGGCGGGGCCGCGCGGCGCCGCCGGCAATAAGGGGCGCTGGGAGGCGTTTGAGGGTCAGGCCCGCAGGGTCAGTTTGTACCGCGCTTCGAGCTTCGTCTTGAGCGCCAGCCCTTCGCAGTCCAGATAAGGCTCGTCGTCCAGCCTCATCTGGTATTCCATCGCCCGCAGGCAGCCGAGGATGATCCTGAGCTCGTTGGCCGAGAGCTCCAATCTGACTCGCCGGTCGAGCGCTTTGAGGCTTCTCTCGACGTTTCTGGATACTGTTTGCTGCACGGCCTGTACTCCTGCTCTTATTATCGCAAGATGCATGCCAAAGGAATAGGTTTTTACGGAAAAAGGTATTTTATTTCGTGGTAAGGCATTAGAGAACAGTAACTGGCGCGGGAGAATCAGAATCCCAGCGGAGTGTACCCTTTATTCGACAGTTTCTGCTTGGAATTATCTGATTCAGCTTCCAGCTGGGGTGGGTCATCCCGAAGCGTTTGATCTTGTAGTTGAGCACGCGGCTGGAAACCCCGAGCAGTTTCGCCGCCTCTTTCTGGACCCAGCCGGAGCGTTCCAGGGCCTGCTGAACGAAGCTCCGCTCCACCACTTCCAGGTTCACGCCTCCCGGCGGGAGCGTGAGCTGCCTGTCCCCGTCCGCGGTCGGCTTGCGGTCGAACGTCCGCCCCAGTCCCCCCAGGGTCACGTTTTCCCCTTCGCACAGCAGGACCGCCCTCTCCACGGTGTTTTCCAGCTCGCGGATGTTGCCCGGCCAGTGGTAGCTCAGCAGCGCCTCAAGCGCCGCGGAGTCCATCCCTTTGATTTTTTTGTTCAGGGCCACGGCGAACTTCTTCAGGAAAAACTGGATCAGCAGACGGAGATCGTCGCCGCGCTCGCGCAGGGGAGGCAGATGTATCGCCACCACGTTCAGGCGGTAATAGAGGTCTTCCCGGAACTTCCCCTGCTCGATCTGCTTCAACAGATCCTTGTTGGTGGCGGACAGGATCCGGACGTCGGTCTTCACGGTCTGGCTGCTGCCCAGCCGCTCGAACTCCCGCTCCTGCAGCACCCTGAGCACCTTGGCCTGGGTGTAGAGGCTCATGTCGGCGACTTCGTCCAGAAAAATCGTCCCGCCCGAGGCCTGCTCGAAGCGTCCGATCCGGAGCTTTTCCGCCCCGGTGAAGGCGCCCTTCTCGTAGCCGAACAGCTCGCTTTCCAGGAGCTGTTCCGGCAGCGCCGCGCAGTTCACCCGCACGAACGGGCCCTTGCTCCGGTCGCTGTTGTAGTGGATCGCGCCGGCGACCAGCTCCTTGCCGGTGCCGGTTTCGCCGGTGATGAGGACGCTCGAGTTGGTGTTGGCCACCAGGTTGACGATCCTGAAGGCCGCTTTGATCTCCGGGCACTCGCCGATGAAGTTGTACGGCTGGTAGACGTTGCGGAAGCGGTCGGTGACCGCCTCTTCCTTGCGCGGCTCCTGGTGTTTTTCAAGAGCCTTCTTGATCTGGAAGGCCAGTTCCGGCAGGCTGAAAGGCTTCTGGATGATCCCGAACGCCCCCTCTTTTACGGCGCGCACTCCTTCCTGCACCGTGTCGATTTCGGAGTTTACGATGACGAGGGTGCTGGGATTCTTATCCTTCACCGCCGCCACCAGGGCTCGAATGGTTCCCCCCGGAATGCTGACGTCGCTGATGATAATGTCGAATTCTTCCTTCCTGATCAGCTCGAGGGCGGCGGAATAGTCGGAGGCCTTTTTCGCCAGATTGCCGGTGCTGTGCAGATAGTTGCAGACGTCTTCGCACAGGCTCGTGTCTTTGTCGACTACCAGGAGTTTTCGCATAGTCCGCAGCGCGATTTCCTGTACTTGCCCCGCTATTCCACGCGCGATTATACTAGAAATAGCCCCTTTTGTCGTTGCCCTGGAGGATATTACGGAGCTCTCGAAGGTCGAAAAACTCAAGAAACTCTCCTTTTTCGCCGGTCTTTCCGAGTACGACCTCCACCAGATCGACCAGATCACGGTGGAAAAGCACTATGCCGCGGGAGAGTCGATCGTCGAGGAGAACGCCACGGCGGAGCGGTTCTTCATCATCGCCAAGGGGAAGATCCAGATCGTCAAGCGCTTCGAGAACGGGGAGCAGCTCGTCCTGGGCGTGCACAGCGACGGGGAGTTCTTCGGCGAGATGGCGCTGCTGGATGAAGGTCCGCGCTCGGCGACCGTCCGGGCCGTGGATTCCACGACGGTCGTGGAGATCGCCCGGAAGGATTTCGAAACGCTCATCTACAAGTCGCCGGTCCTGGCCTACAGCATCATGCGGGAGCTCAGCTCGCGGCTGCGCGAGACGGCGGCCCTGCTGATTTCCCACCTGCAGCGCAGGAACCGCGAGCTCTCCCAGTCCTATCTCGACACCGTCAACATCGTCATGCAGGCCATCGAGGCGCGGGACTCCTACACCCGTGGGCACACGGAACGGGTCACCGATCTGGCCAAGGCGATCGGCGAACAGCTGAAGCTCTCGGAAGAGCAGCTCTTCAACCTGGAAATCGGATCACTGCTCCACGACGTGGGCCAGATCAGCGTTCCCGCCGCCATATTGCAAAAGCCAGGTCCGCTGGAGCGAGGACGAATTCGCCCGGGTCAAAAAGCACCCGGAGGAGGGGAAGAAGATCGTCGAGCCGATTCCCTACCTCGAGGAGGCGGTCTCCACGATCCTGTATCACCACGAGCGTTTCGACGGTTCCGGCTACCCCGAAAAGCTCCAGGGCCAGCAGATCCCGCTGGCCGGGCGGATCATCGCAGTAGCGGACGTTTTCGATGCGCTGACCAACGATCGCCCCTATCGTGACCGTTTGCCCGCGGAGCAGGCGATCCAGCTGATAATAGAAGGAAAAGGAAGCAAGTTCGATCCCGTAGTGGTCGATGTGTTCCTTAAGGTCGTAAAAACCTACAAGCCGAGACCGGCGAGACAGTAGGAATACGTGTAAGATAGTTACAGTATTGTAACGGGAAAGCCAGCTTCCCTGCGTTCCGGGGAGGGGCTGTCGTTTCACTAATATTCGATGGATTAAGGAATTAGCGAAAAAAACTCCTCGTTTCCATGCTTGGCATGAGGTTTGCATGCTTGATGATAGAAGGACGAGGGTATGGACGAAAGAGAAATGCAGCAGGAAAGAAGAGACCTTTCGCGGTTTGACTTGAGACTGCGTTCCATGCTCAAGAAGCTGCAGGACGGCGAGAGCCTGGAGCTCTTCACGCGCGATGTTTCCTCCAAGGGAGCATACTTCTACACGGGCAGCCCTCTTCCGATCGACACGGGCCTCGCCATGACCCTGTTTCTGCCCGTCGGGCAAACCACCAGCAAGATCAGCGTGGCCGGAAAAGTGGTTCGAACCGAAGACGACGGCATGGCGGTCCGGTTCGATCCCAGCTACACCCTCGTCTCCGCTTGAGCCTTTCCTAGTCCCCTTGCCCCGCGGGCAGCTCCGCCAGCGCTTCCATGAGGCGGCGGCGGTAGCGCTCCTGCGCGGCGGCGTTGCGCCGTTCGGCCAGGCGACCGGCGTTGCCGATGTTGCCGATGTAATAGCGCCGCAGCGGGAAGAGCACCAGCAGCACGGCCTCCGGGTAGTAGCCGTACACGGCGGCCGCGGCGGCCAGGACCGTGATCCCGCCGTTCACCGCCAGGGCGTTCAGCGCGTCCGGGACCTCCCCGCCGTAGGCCTGGCCCGCTCCCGGTAGAAACGCCGACAGCAGCCGGGCCGCGCGCGGGGACTTGCGCCTGCACCGCCGGGCCTCGGCCAGGAGCTCCCGCAGGGGCTGCAGCTCCGCGTCCGGGAAGGCCTGCCCCAGGGCCTCTTCGGCCTCCGCCCAGCGGCCCTGGTCGATGCGCAGCACGGCCAGGTACAGGAAAAGACCACCCTCCCGTTCCCCGAAGAAGGCGCGCAGGCGCAGCAGCTCCAGTTCGGCCTCCGTGTCCTTGCCGGCCTCCAGCAGGGCCCGCACCAGGTCCAGCCGGCGCTCCAGCCTCTCCGGCTCCTCCCCGGCGGCCGCCTGGCGCAGCGCAGCCAGCCCCTCGCCGTACCGCCCCTCGGCCAGGAGGCAGAAACCCAGCCGGGACCGGACCTCGCCCGCGCGGGCATCCTCCGGGTTGAAGAACAGGAACCGCTTGTACTCGGTCACCGCCTCGGAGAAGGCCCCGGAGCGCTGGAAGGCCTCGCCCAGGACCAGGGCCGGGTCGGCGGGGGACCCACCGGTCAGCAGCAGGGCGAGCGCCAGCTCAGGGAGCATCCGCTGAACCTCCAGGCGGACAGGCGGGCAGCAGGGTCAAGACGTCCTCGCGCAGGGCCTCTTCCTGCTTCTGGTTGTAGCGCCGGGCGGAGACCGCGGAGCCGTAGATGTTCCCCGCGTGCATCAGCCCGCCCAGCGAGGCGTACAGCCAGCCGCGCCACGAGTCCACCCCGTCGGCGTGGAAGCTCACGGCCGACAGGACGGCCAGCGCCCCGACCAGGATGAGGGACTGGACGCCGTCCCCGGCCTCCCCCGCGTACATCTTGCCCGTTCCGGGCACGACCGCGGAAATCACCGCCGCCAAGGCCGGGCTCCTGCGCCGCAGGGAAGCGCCGCGCTGCGCCAGGGCCCGCAGCTCGCCCGCCTCGACGCCCGGCTGGTCGACGACCGTGCCCAGGGCCTCCTCCCAGCGCCCCAGCAGGATCAGGTCCGCGGCCGCCAGGCGGCTGAGAGGGCCGCTGGACTGCCAGCCGGGCTCGTCCTGCAGGAAGCTCAGGGAGCCGGCGGCGTCACCCAGGTGCAGGTAGCTCAGCCCGATCTCGGCCGCCGCCCGCTCACGACCTCCAGTCGCCGCTGCGTGCATCCGGCGGAAGTGCTCCAGGGCCCGCTCGAAGTCCCCGCCGCAGCGGAAAGCCCGTCCCGCCAGCTCGTGCGCCGCCGCCAGCTCGTCGCCCTCCAGAGGCCGGGCGAACAGGTAGCGCTCGTACTCGTAACCGGCGCGCAGGTAGTCCCCCTCGGTGAACAGGTGGGCGGCAAAGGCCGCGACCGACTCCGGCGCGAAGTAGTCCGGCTCGGCCCCGGCCAGGCAGGCGGCCAGCAGCAGGGCCGCGCAGCAGGGCAGCTTCACGGCTGCCCGCTCCTCGCCGTGGACTCCGGCGGCGGGTCCAGACGCTTGCCGGTGCGGGGGTCCAGGGGGTAGCGCTCCCGCTGCAGGCCATTGCAGCGCTGGTAGCGGTCCGAGGCCATCAGCATTCCCGCCAGCAGGCCGTGCCGGCGGATGCAGATCCTGGCGTAGTCGGAGCAGGAGGGCGTGAACTGGCAGCGGGGGCCGTCCTGCGAGGAAAGGAAAACCTGGTACGCGCGCAGCAGCAGCGAGGCGGCCATCTCCAGCTCGCTGGTCGATTGGCTCAGGTCCAACCGGGGCCGGGGCGCCGGTTCCAGCCGTCGCGGCCGCAGCCGCGGCAGCGGTACCGGTTCGGCGACGGCGAGCGTGCAGGCCAGGAGCAGCAGCCAGGCCGCCGGCAGCGTTCCGCGGTGCGCTACCACTGCAGCTCCTGGACCGGGACGTCCTCCGGCAGGCGGAAGTCCGCCGCTTCGAAGGGCAGGGGGGCGTTGACCCGGTGGTTGGTGTAGAGGCTCTCCTCGCGGCTCTCGTCGTCCCCGGTGCGCTGCACGACCGTGATCCTGCCCGGAAAGGTCAGGCCGCCGACGGTGGTGCGGCGCGGTGTACTCGGTCCTGCTGACCGTCCGGCCCTCGCGGTCCTCGAGTTCCAGGAACACGGGCCCGCCCCGGTCCGTGCCCACCAGTGCCTGGCCGACGTAGCTGCGCAGGGCGCGCGGCGGCTCCCAGACCGTGACCAGCAGGTCCCCCCGCTTGCGGTTCTGCTTCAGGGTGAACCCGGCGTCGGCCAGGCCGAAGTCCGGCCGCAGGAAGCCGAGGAAGGAGCGGGCAAAAGGGACGAGCAGGCGGTTGCGGCTGATGAAGCGGAAGGCCCGGCGCTCCTCGGGGTAGTAGATCAGCAGGTTGCGGCCCGCGAACTCGCTCCACTGCAGCGTGGGCTCGCTGACCCGGATGAGCACCCGCTCCGGCGCCTGGAAATAGAGCGTGCCGCGCACCTCCTCCTGGTCCTGCCCCGAGCCGCTGCGCCGCACGAAATCGACGGACAGGGTCTGCAGGCCCTGGGCGGCGGCGCCGGCCGCGCAGAGCAGCAGGCCGAGCCGCAGCAGGAGCCGCGCCGGGCCCCCCGCCGCCGCGCTGCCTACCGCAGGGAGAGCTGCGGGGAGCAGGTGCTGGTGGAGCAGGAGTCGCTCAACCAATTGCTGAAGGCGTCGCTGCAGCTGTCGTTGCAGGCGTCGCCGCAGTCGTTGGCCGTCTCGTTGGCCGCGTTGGCCAGGCCCACCGTCAGGGCCACGGCCGCCGCCGTCCAGACGGCGAAGCCGACCAGGGAGTACAGGAAGTTCTTCGGCTTGGCCTCGTGCCGGTAGCCGTCCATGTAGCCGGTCACGTACTCCGCGGACTTGCCGATCAGGTTGGCCCCCGGCACGCGGGGGTTGATGACCCAGGGGAGGATGAGACCGATGGGGCCGAGCAGCAGCCCGGACAGGATCCAGACGGCCTGCCCCCTGGCGTCCACTTCTCCCTGGAGCTTGCCCTGTTCGTACTCGGTCTGCTGGGCGAAGGCCGGAGCGGCGACCAGGCACAGGACCAGCGCGACGGCGAGAGCTCTTCGCAGCGGCGCCCGAAAAACAAAGGTTTCGCTCATGGCGGTACCTAGTATAGTACCCGCCGAGGGCGCCCGCAAGCTCGGGGCGGCTACCGGTGCTTCTGCGGCACGTAGGGCGGGAGCTTGCGGTCGATGAAGCGGATGTCCAGGCGCGCGAAGCGCGGCACCCCGTTCTCCAGAGGGACCGGCGCCCAATCGTCCCCGATGAGCGGACGGGCGTAGCGCAGGAAGTCGTCGGTCACGTCCAGGCCGTCCGCGGCTGAGCCAGTGCCGGGGGAGCTGCCGGGCCGAGGCGGCCACCTTGCCCAGCTCGCACCTTGTCGTAATAGGCCTGGTAGGAGGCGCCGGGCCGGCGGAGGATCGTGGCCATCCAGCCGCGTGCCCTGCTTGCACGCCGACCTCCACCGCGTGGCGGCCCACCTCGTAGGCCTCCTCGATGTCCACCGGGGAGGCGTGGATCGAGGTGGAGCGCTGCAGCACGCCCGGCACCTGCCCGGTGGCGTAGCCGCGCGACTTCAGCCCGGCCTCGGTTCAGGTAGTTGACCACCACCTGGGCCACGGTCGCCTGGCTGGCGCCGTACTCGATGTGCCCGAAGCCGTCGTGCGTCTCGCCGAGGGCGCCCACGTCGAAGCCCTCGCTCACCACCACGATGCAGCGGCCGCTTCTCTGCGAGCTCGCGGTTCACGTTCTCGGCCATGCTCTCCAGGGTGTGGCCGCCTTCCGCCAGGTAGAGCTGCAGGGGCATCCGCCGCTCCGGGTCGGCCAGGCGGGCCGCGGCCGGGATGAAGCCGGCCTTGCGCCCCATGGCCTGCAGCACGGCGACGCTCTCGGAGGGGCTCATGCCGCGGTTCTCCTCGTCCACGTCCTGGATGATGCAGGCCCAGTAGCGCGCCGCGCTGCCGTAGCCGGGGGTGTGGTCGATCAGGCGTGAAGCGCTCGTCGCCCACGTCGTTGTCGATGGTCTTGGGCACGCCCGTGCACACCAGGTCCACGCCCTGCGCCGGGCCAGGTCGGCCACCTTCCGGGCCGTGTCCATGGAGTCGTTGCCGCCGATGTAGAAGAACCAGCCCACGTCGTGCGCCTTCATCACCTCCACGATGCGCTCGAAGTCCTCGGTCTGGTCGCTCTTCAGCTTGTAGCGGCAGGTGCCGATGGCCCCGGCCGAGGTGGTGGTGCGCAGCAGCTCCAGCTCGCGGCGGTCCTGCAGGGACAGGTCGAGCAGCTCCTCGCGCAGGATCCCTTCCACGCCGTGCCAGGCGGCGTAGAGCCTGCCGATGTGTTCCGGGAAGTCCCGGCAGCCGTCGATGACCCCCAGCAGCGAGGAGTTGATGACCGGCGAGGGGCCGCCGGACTGGGCGACGATGGCGTTGCGCTTCTTCATGATGGTCTACATCGCCTCCAGGGTCTTGAGCGCCAGGGCGGCCAGGGCCGTGATTCCCGGCTCCAGCGCGCGGTCGTTGAAGTCGAACTCCGGGTTGTGCAGGGCGGGCCAGCCCTCCCCCTGCCCGAGCAGGAGCAGGGCGCCGGGGACCTTTTGTAAATAAAAGGCGAAGTCCTCCGCCCCCATGGTGCGCTGCAGGCCTTCGTGCCAGGCCTCCGGCCCCAGGCAGGCCTCGACCGCGGCGCGGGCCAGGGAGACGCGCTGCGGGTCGTTCACCACCGGGGCGTAGCCGTCCTCGTAGTCAAACTCGTGCTCCGCCCCGGCCGCCTCGCAGACGCCGCGCACGACCTCCTCCAGGCGGGTGCGCAGCAGGTGCTTCAGGTCCGGGTCGAAGTAGCGCACGGTGCCTTCCAGGCGGGCCTCCGCGGGGATGACGTTCGCGGCGCTGCCCGCCCGCACGATGCACACGGAGACCACCGCCGGTTGGAGCGGGTCCACGTTGCGGGCCACGATGGACTGCAGGCTCGTGATCAGCTGGGCGGCGGTCAGGATGGGGTCGATGGACAGGTGGGGATTGGCCCCGTGGCCGCCGCGGCCGTGCACGACGACCGAGAAACCGTCGGCGGCGGCCATGGCCGCCCCGGGCAGGGCGGCCAGGCGCCCCTCCGGGATGCCCGGCCAGCAGTGCAGGGCGAAGGCCGCCTGCGGGCGCGGCTCGGCCTCCAGCAGGCCCCGCTGGACCAGGCGCAGGCCCCCGCCGATCTCCTCCTCGCCGGGCTGGAACACGAAGCGCACGGTGCCGGCGAAGCGCTCGGAAAGCCCGGCCAGCACCTCCACCGCCCCAACGAGCATGGCCGTGTGGCCGTCGTGCCCGCAGGCGTGGGCGAAGCCGGCGTGTTCCGACTTCCAGGGCCGCTCCTTTTTTTCCTCTATTGGCAGCGCGTCGATGTCCGCCCGCAGGAGCACGCAGGAAGGCGCGGCGAAGGCCGACATCCGCGTCGGGCTTCGCGCCGACATCCGCGTCGGGCTTCGCCCGCGCACCAGGCCGGTCACGTCGGTCTCCAGGTACGGCGGCAGGAGCGTCACGCGCTCGGAGGCGAGCGTGGCGCGCAGCAGCTCCGCGGTGCGCCGCTCCTGCAGGCCCGCCTCCGGCATGCGGTGCAGCCGGTGGCGCAGCTCCTGCGCCCGCGGCAGGACCCGACGGACCCTTTCGCGAAGCTCCTCCGGCTCGATCGCCCTGGCGCTCATCCGTTGCCCCCCTCTTGCACAACCCTCGGCGGGGATTCTACTCTGGGCTCACTCGAAAGGATAGCCATGGGGGACAGGCGGGGCAAGCGGTTCGCGGGTTTCGGGTTCGGGCCGATCCAGAGCGCCCTTTTCCTCTACGAGGCCTACCGCTCCGGCAACTTCGCCGCCTACGACGCGGCCGACGTGGACGGGGAGCTGGTGCAGGCGGTGCGCGAGAGCGGCGGGCGCTACACGGTGAACATCGCCCGCCCCGACCGCATCGACCGCTTCACGGTCGAGGGCGTGCGGCTGCACGACTCCCGGTCCCCGGATGGCCGGCGGGCCATCGTGGAGGCGGTGGCCGCCGCCGACGAGCTGGCCACCGCGCTGCCCAGCGTGGCGTTCTACGCCGCGGGCGGGGAGTCCAGCGTCGCGGACCTGCTGGCCGCGGGCCTGCGGGCGCGCCCGGACCGGCGGGGCATGGCGAAGGCCGGCGCGGCATCCGGCGCGGCGCCCGGCCCGGCGCCACTGCTCGTGTACACCGCCGAGAACCACAACCACGCCGCGGAGATCCTGGAGGAGCACCTGCGCGCCCGGGTCCCCGCCGCCGCCCTGGAAGGCGTCCAGCTCCTCAACACCGTGATCGGCAAGATGAGCGGGGTCGTCACGGATCCCGCGGTCATCGAGCGCCTCGGCCTGGCCACCCTCACGCCGGCGCTCCCGCGCGCGGTCCTGGTGGAGGAGTTCAACCGCATCCTGATTTCCCGGGTGCGCCTCCCCGGCTACCGAGCGGGGCATCGAGGTGTTCCAGGAGAAGGAGGACCTGCTGCCCTTCGAGGAGGCCAAGCTGTACGGGCACAACGCCATCCACGCCCTGATCTGCTACCTGGCCGAGCTGAAGGGCTGCCGCACGATCGCCGAGGCGGGCAAGGAGCGCTGGATCATGGACGTGGCCCGCCGGGCGTTCATCGAGGAGTCGGGCGCCGCCCTGATCCGGCGGCACGCCCGCCTGGGCGACCCCCTGTTCACCCCCGCGGGCTACGCGGAGTACGCCGACGACCTGCTCGCGCGCATGGTCAACCCGCGGCTCTGCGACCAGGTGGAGCGGGTGGGGCGCGACCACGCCCGCAAGCTCGGTCTGGAGGACCGGCTGTACGGCACCATGGCCCTGGCCCTGGAGGCGGGCATCGAGCCGCGCCACCTGGCCCTGGGCGCCGCGGCCGGCGTGGTTTCGCTGGTCCGCCGCCGGGCAGCGCCGGCCGGCGTGGTCCTGCCCGCCGGCGAGGAGGCGCTGGAGCCCGGGAGCCTGGGCGCTCTGCTGCGCGCGCTGTGGGGGGAGGCCGCTTGGCGGCCGCGAGCCGACCGCTCGGCCGCGCCGGTACAGCGGCTCATCAGTCTGACGGCCGGCGGCCTGGAGCGCCTGCGCGCGGAAGGGCTGGCGCGCTGATACGCTTTAAGCTACTATCTGCATCGGAAACGCCATGAGGCTCCTGCTGGTCTACAATCCGCACGCCGGACACGGCCGCGCGGGCGCCCTGTACCCCGAGGCGGCGGCCCTGTTCCGGGAGAAAGGGCTCGTGGTCGATCCCGTCCTCACCGCAGGCCCGGGGCACGCGGGCCGGATCGTGCGCGACGCGGATTTCAGCGCCTACGACGGCGTGGTGGCCGCCGGGGGCGACGGCACGCTCTACGAGACGGTGGACGGCCGGGTCATCGAGAAGGAGAACCTGTTCACCGAGATCTCCAACACCCGCTACACCTCCAACTTCCTCATGGCCCCCAGGGCGCGCATCGACGACGGCCTCCTGGACGTGACCCTGCTCGGGGGGATGAGCCGCCGGCGCCTGCTGAAGTGCTTCCCGTCGATCTTTACCGGCGAGCACGTCAGCCTGCCGGAGGTGGAGCAGTTCCAGGCCCGCAGCCTGGCCGTCAGCACCCCGGCGCCCAAGCTGCTCACCCCGGACGGGGAGCTGGGCGGGACCACCCCCGTGGAGGTGGAGTGCCTGAAGCAGGACATCGAGGTGTTCTGGCGATGAGCGCCCTGGTGTCGGCCTACATGTGGACCGCGGGCCTGGTCGTGTTCGCCTGGTTCTGCCTGAACACCATCGTGGCTTCCCTGTTCCTGCCCCCCGGAAGCTACGACCCGTACATCAAGCGCATCCTGCGCCGGATTTTCCAATTCCTGTTCATCCCGGTGCGGGTGGAGGGCAGGGCCGGCCTGGACCCGCGCCGGCCCTACCTGTACATGTCCAACCACGTGAGCATCTTCGACATGCCGCTGCTGGGAGGGTGGGTGCCGGGCGTCCTGCGCTCGGTGGAGGCGGAGCGGCAGTTCCGCTGGCCGCTGTACGGCCTGGCCGTGCGCCGCCTGGGCAACATCCCCATCCGGCGGGAGGAGGTCTTTTCCTCGGTGGCCAGCCTGCGCAAGGCCGTGCGCCACCTTGCCCGGCGCCGCAGCCTGCTCATCATGCCGGAAGGCCACCGCACCCTGGACGGGCAGCTCGGGCCGTTCAAGCGGCTGCCGTTCCTGCTGGCCAAGCAGGCGGGCGTGGACCTGGTCCCGGTGGGCATGTCCGGGCTGTTCAGCCTGAAGAGCAAGCGCTCCTGGCACATCCGTCCCGGCCCGCTGAAGCTCAAGTTCGGCGAGGCCATCCCGGCCGCCGCGGTGGCGCGCCTGTCCATCGACGAGCTGCGCGACCTCACCCGGGAGCGAATCCTGCGACTGGTCGAGTGGCCGTAGGCTCCAGCGCTTCAGCTCATGCGGGTAGCGTCCCGCCTCGCGGGCCGTGTCGAAGGCGGCGGCGATGTTCTCCGGCGGCGTGCCCTGCTGCACGTTGTGGATCGGGTTGAACACGAAGCCGCCGCCCGGGGCCAGGAGGCGGACACGCTCCCGCACCTCGGCTGCAACCTGGCCGGCCGTGGCGAAGGGCAGCGTGCGCTGGGTGTCCACCCCGCCGCCCCAGAACGCGATCCGGCCTCCGAAGCTCCGCTTCAGCCAGGCGGGGTCCATGCCCGCGGCGGAGGTCTGCACCGGGTTGAGGATGTCCACCCCCGCCTCGATGAGCTGCGGGATGATCCGCGTCACCGAGCCGCAGGTGTGCAGCCAGGTCTTCCAGCGCGTGTGCCGGTGCACCCAGTCGTTCTGGATCCTGAAAAAGGGCACGTACAGCTCGGCGAACAGCCCCGGGGAGAACAGCTCCGCGTTCTGCGCGCCGTAGTCCGTGCCGTCCAGGCCCAGCACGTCGATGTTGTCCCCGAGGTAGCGTCCCGCCTTCGCCAGGTTCTCGAGCGCCGTCTCGGTGCGCGCCGCGAACAGCTCGCGCACGTAGCCGGGGTCGCTCACCATCAGCACCAGGAAGTCGGGGATGCTGCCCACCCACGGCAACCCGAAGCTAGTCCCAGCAGCCCAGGAACAGGGCCTTGTCCGTGGTGCGGCGCAGGCTGCTCGGCGCGGGCCTGCAGGAACTCCAGCTCCGGCGACTGCAGGAGGTGCTCCCGTCGCACCTGCTCCAGCGGCGGCGGGGAGTAGTCGTCGTGGGCGGCGGTCAGGGCGGGCATGTCGAAGTAGAAGCCGTCCTTCGGCATGCGTCCTTCCACCGGCCGCGTCTGGGTCGCCTGCCGTGTGCAGCAGCCAGTCCCCTTCCGGCGAAACTTCCACGTCGAACGCACCCGGCACCAGCACCTCCGTGCCGTCCCACAGCCGCCACGGCTTCCAGCCTTCCCGCCTCAGCCCGAAGAACTGCACGGGCGGCTCCACCGGCAGCACGTCGATGCCCAGGCGCTCCACCACGTCCAGCTCCACCTCGCCCAGCATCTGGAACACCTCGTACACGCGCACCGGGCGGGTCTCCAGGCCCAGGTGCCGGCGCAGCCGGTCCAGGGGGTGGGCCATGATGCCGCTCATGATCGAGCCGCCCAGGTCCAGGGGCACCCGGTCCGGCTCCCGGAAATCGAGGGCCGCCAGCACGCGCTCGCGCGAGGTCATATGCCGCCTCCGTCCCTACTTGATGGCGCCCGACGGAAAGGCCCCGGATGATCTGGCTCTGGAAGATGATGTAGACGATCAGCGCCGGCACGGCGGTGAGCAGCAGGCCGGCGAACTGCAGGGTCGGGGCGCCGGTGTACCGGCCCATGAGGGTGGCCAGGGCCACCATCACGGTGCGCTTGTCCATGCTCTGCAGGAAGATCATGGGCGTGAACAGGTCGTTCCAGGCGGTGATGAAGTAGAAGATGATCGACGAGGAAGATCGCGGCCCGGCCCATGGGCAGCACGACGTTCCAGACCTTCTGGAAGTAGCCGCAGCCGTCGATCTCGGCGGCCTCCAGCAGCTCGTCGATGATGGCGCGGAAGTTGGCGGTCATCAGGAGGATGCACTCGGGCAGGAACAGGGCCAGGTAGGAGAGGACCACCGACCAGTACGTGTTGACCAGCCCGAGCCTGGAGAACAGGACGTACAGCGGGAATGATCGTCACCTGGCGGGGATGAACATGGTCATCAGCACGGCCACGTACACCACGCCCCGGCCCTTGAACCGGTACTTGGCGAAGATGTAGCTGGCGAAGGTGCCCACGACCAGCAGGAGCATCACCGTCAGGGCGGACACGATGAAGGAGTTCCTGAACAGGTTGAGGATCTTGAACTGGCTGATCATGGTCGCGTAGTTGGCCAGCTGCAGGGGCGCGCCGGGCAGGCTGAAGGGGCTGGTGAAGTACGTCGGCGCGGGTCTTGAGCGAGTTGTTCAGCATGTAGTACAGGGGGTAGAGGAACGACAGGGTCAGGACCGCCAGCAGCAGGGAGACCAGGATGCCCTTGAGCTTGCCGCGCACGGACCTCAGCTCCAGTCGTCGGCCCGGTTGGCCACGCGCATCTCGATCAGGGTGAGGGCGAGCACGAGCAGGAGCAGCATCACCGCGATGGCGCTGGCCATGCCGTAGTCGCAGCCGAAGCCCAGGCCGAAGGACTTCAGGTAGATCATGTAGTCCAGGGTGGCGGTCTCGTAGCCGGGGCCGCCGCGGGTCATGGCGTGCAGGAACGGGAACAGCTGGGTGAGGGTCCAGACCCCGGAGGCGATGATGCAGAACTCCAGCACCCGCACGAGCATGGGGATCACGATCTTGAAGGCCCGCTGCCAGTAGTTGGCGCCGTCGATCACCGCGGCCTCGAACACCGACGGCGGGATGCCGACATGCCGCCCAGCAGCACGATGGCCTGCCAGCCGATGCTGAACCAGACGATGGCGAAGACGATCACGGCGAGGGCCGTGTAGCTGTTGCCGAACCACTCGATGGCGAGCTTGCCCAGCCCGACCGCCTTGAGCACGGCGTTGAACGGGCCCGTTGTAGCCGAAGAAGATCTTGAACAGGAAGCCGATGATCACCGCGGAGATGATCTGCGGGATGTAGATCACCGACCGGTAGAACCGCCAGCCCGTCACCGCTCGTACAGCAGCAGGGCCACCACCAGGCCGACGAAGACCTGCAGGGGCACGTTGAGCGAGGAGGAACAGGGTGTTGCGCAGGATCATCCAGAACGAGCCGCTGGATGACGAAGCGGACGTAGTTGCCCAGCCCGATCCAGTCGCTCCTGTACAGGCCGTCCCAGTTGGTGAAGCTCTTCGCGAGCGCGATGACGATGGGGTACAGCGCGGAAGACCGCGAGGATCAGGAGCACGGGAAGCAGGGAGAGTGAGATCTGCAGCGCGCTGCGGCGTCTGTTCATGGGCGGCCGGGCCATTGTAGCACACAAAAACACCGCGGCGGGAGGCCGCGGTGCCTGCAGGACTTCTTCGATGCTGCCGGCTCACTTGGGGACGGACTTGTCCATCTCCTGGGCGAACTGCAGGGGGGTCATCTTGCCGACCGCCACGAGCGCGCCTTGCGGGTAGTACACGTCGGCCGGGCCCGGGCTCGCTCAGCAGGTTGTCCACCCAGAAGTTGTAGGTTCTGGCATACTTGTGCAGCTTGGCGATGTTGGAGTTCGGCGCCCAGCCCAGCTCCTGGATGGTGACGTCCGTGCGCACGATCGGGTAGATGTTGATCTTCTGCGAGGCCAGGTACTCCGCCTTGGAGTTCAGGAAGGACATCAGCTTGACCGCGATCTTGGGGTACTTCCCGTTCTTGGGCATGACCAGGCTCTGGCCCGGCCCGCCGATGGTGGAGTTCTTGACCTTGGAGTTCGTGTCGAACTCCGGCGGCAGGAGGACGCCGACGTCCGCGCCCAGGGTCTTCTCCGCGTCGGCCAGGAAGCTGGTTACCGCCGGCCAGAGGGCACCGTTGCCCTGCAGGAACTGGGAGAAAGAGTCGTTGGAGGTGGACAGGTCGGGGCGGAAGTAGCCGTTGGTGTACAGGCTGCGGTAGTACTCCAGGGTCGTCGAGCAGGCCCTTGTCGTCGGCGAACTTCTTCTTGCCGGCGTCCTGCTCGATGATCTGCTGGTTGCCGGTCATTTGCGCCCACCAGTAGTCACCGACCCAGCACAGGAACCAGGGCACGCCCTGGGCGGCCTCGTCCACCAGGATCGGGGTCTTGCCGGTGGCCTTGATCTTGGCCAGCGCCGCGTCGAAATCCTTGATCGTCCGCGGCGGGGCGGCCTCGAAGTCCAGGCCGGCGGCCTTCACGATGGCCTTGTTGTAGAGCATGTGGCAGATCTGGTTCTGACCGGCCGGGTAGCCCAGCAGGGTGCCCTTGGGGTCGAAGTTGTAGCGCACGCTCTCCCAGCCCCAGATGCCCTTGAGGTCCTCCGCGGGGACCAGGTCGTCGATCGCCCGGATCAGGTTTTTCTTCGTGTAGATCGGCTGGCCGGTCCACAGGTTGGCCACGTCCGGCGCGTTGCCGGCCAGGACGGCGGTGTTGAAGTTCTGGTGGGAAGCGGTCTGGTCCGGCGGCACGACCAGCTCGACGGACACGCCCGGGTTGGCCTTCTCGAAGCGCCGCAAGGCCTGGGAAATGTACCACTGGTCCTGCGGGTTCTGCTGCTCGGTGGGGCCGATGAAGCTGTCGGCGCCGTGGATCCAGACGGTCAGCTTGACCTTCTCCTGGGCGAACGCCAGCCCGACGGCGGCCACCAGGAGGAGAATTACCAGGAAGCGAATCTTGGACATGGATACCCCCTCACTCTAGTTTTGACCAATCTACCCCAAATGACCGAAACCGTCAAACCTTGAGCGCTTGTTGCGCGGCGCGCCTTCCTGCACTATGCTGCGGCCATGGCGATTGCACGAGCCGCGTTTGCGTGTTTCGGGGAGGTCAACACCCCCCGCGAGATCATCGAGGCCAAGGCGCCGGAAGGCCCGGCAGCTGGCTGGAGCAGGCCGGGCTGGAGCTGATCGCCACCGAGCCGGTGAGCGACGACGCCGCGGGCAGCGACGTGCGCCGGGCGGTGGAGACCTTCCGCGGGCGGGAGTTCGACCTGGTGGTGGCCTGCGTGGCCGGCTGGATCCCCACCCACGCGGTGCTGGGGGTGCTGGACCCCTTCCGGCACAAGCCCGTGCTGCTGTGGGGACTGGCCGGCTGGACTCGAGGGCGGGCGCCTGGTGACCACCGCCGACCAGGCCGGCACCTCGGCGCTGCGCCGGCCCCTGGAGGACATGGGCTTCCGCTTCAAGTACGTGTACGAGATCGCCGGCGTCGAGCCCAGGATGGACAGGATCGCCGGTTTCGCCCGGGCCGCCCGCGGCCGCCGCCGAGCTGCGGCGCGCCAGGATCGGCATGATGGGCTACCGGGACATGAAGCTCTACGGGACGCTGCTACGACGGGGTGTCCCTGAAGGCGCGCACTCGGCGTGGAGATCGAGTTCTTCGAGATGCTGGAGATGGTCCAGGCGGCTGAAAAGCATGGAGCCGGCGGCGGTCCAGGAGACGGTCGCGGCGACTGGGCAGGCGCTGGAAGTTCCTCAAGCCCGCCGAGCCTGCGACCCTGGAGAAGGGCGCGCGCTACTATCTGGCCCTGCGGGACAAGGTGCGGGAGCGCGGCTACCAGGCCATCTCGCTCATCGACGTGGACGGCATGAAGAAGCTGCTCGACTTCCCGCCGGCCATGGTGTTCATGCTGCTGGCCGAGGACCCGGGGGTCTGCGTGATCCCGGAGAACGACTGCCTGGGTGCGGTCACCCAGCTCCTCGTCCGCCACCTCACCGGCCAGGTCGCCGCCTACCTGGAGTTCTACGAGTTCATGGAGGACCGGGTGCTGATCGGCGTCCCGGACTTCGTGCCCGCCGAGGTGGTGGACGGGGCCGGTCCGGGTGCTGCCCAGCAGGTTCGGGCTGCTCGGCGAGGGGGTGCTGAACGTCTCCAAGGTGAAGACCGGCGAGCTGACCCTCTGCCGCCTCACCCAGCGCGGCGGCCGCTACGCCCTGCACGTCGGTGACCGGGCGAGGCGGTGGAGCCCCGCCGCTGGGAGGAGGCCGGCTGGGCCCAACCGGCGCCGCAGCTGCCCGGGCTGGAAGTGATCCTGGACACCCCGGTGGAGGAGTTCGCCCAGAAGGTCCTGAGCCAGCACTACATCCTGGCCTACGGCAAGCAGAAAGAGGCACTGGCGGACTTCTGCCGCCTCACCGGAATCCAGCTCCTGTAGCCGCGGCCGGGCGGGCACGGCGGGCGGCGGCCAGGCCGATGAGCGCGCTGCAGGCGATCGCCGCCGCCAGGCCGATGGACAGGGAGGCCGGCAGGGAGGCCGGACCCAGCGGCTCGAAAAGCTGGCCGATCAGCCAAGGCAGGAACATCCCACCCAGTGAGGTGCCCACGAGGAACAGACCGGTGATGCGGCCGGTGAGGGTCATGGCGTCCCCCGCCAGGTTGAAGATGCCGGCGAAAAGGGGCCCGATGAAAAAACCGAACACGGCGGTGCCGGCCCACAGGGCCGCCGGCTGCCGCGGCCAGATCAGCAGCGTGGCCGTGGCGGCCAGGCAGCCGCCCAGGCTGGCCAGGATCATGGCCAGGGGCTTGAGGCGCGCCGCCAGCAGGGTCGCCGTCACTCGGCCGAGGGTGAAGGAGCCCCAGTACACGGAGGTCAGGTAGGCCGCCGCCACGTCGTCCGCCAGGCCGAGCGCCACGGCGTAGGTGTTGATCCAGGCTCCGTAGCCGGCCTCGACAGCCACCACCAGGAAGATCAACGCGCAGCACAGGAAGACCCCCAGGGGCCAGAGGCGGAGGGTCTGCGGGGCGGTGGACTCGTGACGGCCCCGTACGGGCGGCAGCCGCAGCAGGAAAAGCGCCGCCGGCACCGCCAGCGCAGCCAGGCTCCAGTATTCCCAGGCGATCCCCCCGGTCAGGCGCACCGCCTGGGCCATGATCAGGAGGCAGAGTGCGGCGCCCGCGCCGAAGAACAGGTGCAGCGCGTTCATGCGCGTGCTGCGGCCCTCCGGCGGCGTCCAGAGGATCAGCACGTTCCCGCCCACGTCCACGATCCCCTGCTGGACACCCAGCAGGAGCACCACCGCCAGCAACAGGGCCAGGGAACCGACCAGCGGCAGCAGGGCCAGGGCCGGGATCATGGCCCAGATCGCGGCGGACATGAGGCGGGTACCGGCCAGACGGTCGTACAGCCGGCCCCCGAAGAAGGAGCCCAGCATGTAGCCCAGGTTTTGGGCGATGAACACGGCGCTGATGGCTCCCAGGGAGGAGCCGGTGGATCGGGCCAGGAATTCCTTGGCCGGTCCGAGCGCCGACACCGTCAGGCCCAGGTGGACGAACGCCAGGAAGGCGCCGGCGGCCATGCCGGCCGGGGAGCTGCGGGCAGGGAGAGTGCCGGGTTGCGCGGCGCGGGACATCGCCCAGGAGTTTCGCCTTTTCCGGGGAACAGCGTCAAGATATCCGCCGGCACCGCGTTCGGCCGGCAGGTCGGGTTTTCCGAAGAGCCAGCCCGACCGGGTGGCTGGAATCGGGCGATTTTTTTTGATATTTCCACTTGACAAATATTGTTTTATATGTAAAATGCTATAATACGCTGCGGTTCAGAAGTCCGACAGCAAAGACGCATTTCTGCAAGGCAGCAAGAAGAAAACAGGCCTCGATGACGGAAATCCTGCGTATTGAAGGGCATTTTCCCCGAAAAAGTCGCCAACCATCCTGCCGATTCATGGCAAACCAACAACGCCTGGCGGCTGGAGTGCTTAGCGAGGTTTTGTGGGACAAATGAGCTTTGATATGCAAAAAATGAGGCCAAAGGAGGCGATATCGGGAGAGAAAAAACGGCAGGATTCATACGGTGGTGAAAGAGTTTCTGAAACGTTTCCAAGCAACCTAAGGAGGAAATGAATGAAAAGAGCGGTTTTAATTCTCATCGCGCTGGCGTTGCTGGCGCCGGCAGCCTTCGCGCAGAAGGGCATGAAGATCGCTTTCTTCGTGTCCGACCTGGGCAACGTGTTCCACCAGGCCCAGTTCACCGAGGCCAAGAAGTACGCCATGGACAAGTACGGGGCCGAGGTGTTCGCCTTCGACGGCAAGTCCGACAGCGCGGTCATGACCCAGAACATCGACCAGGTCGTGGCCCAGGGCATGGACGCGGCCACCCTGCACATCTGGGACCAGGAAGCCGGCAGGCCCGGAGTACTGGATGCCCTCGACAAGGGCATCATCATGACCGCCTTCTTCAGCCCCTGCGTCGGCCCGGATTGGGACACCGGTATACCCACGGCCCGCAGCGACGAGCCCGGCACCTCCTACGCCATGGGCGTGGAGATGGCCAAGCAGTGGAAGAAGGCCTTCCCGAACAAGCCCATCGTGATGGTGCAGCTCGGCTGGCCCAACCACACCGAGGTGAAGTCCGGACGCACCGATCCCTTCGTAAAGGGCGTGCTGTCCGTGGACCCCAAGGCGACCAACCTGGGCTGCCAGGATGCCAGCAAGGGGCCTGACGCCGCCAAGCAGATCATCCTGGACCTGGTTACCCAGCGCCCGGATGTCAACCTGATCTACTCCGAGGCCTCCAACCTGACCGTCGGCACGATGGCCGCCCTGGTGCAGGCCGGCAGGGGCAAGATGAAGAACGGCAAGCCGCTGACCGAGATCGTCTGCAGCGTCGACTTCGACGAGGTGGAGCTGAAGAGCGTGTACGACCCCAACAGCTCGCTGAAGCTCTCCATGGGCCTGCCCCCGAAGGAAACCGCCCGCGGCCGGATCGACCTGATCATGGACGTGAAGAGCGGCAAGGTGAAGATGACCTCGCAGCCGCACCAGGAGTTCTTCTACAAGACCTACAACATCTCCTACTACACGATGAAGCGCGCCGACGCGGTGAAGTGGCTGAACGACCAGTTCGGGACCAAGCTGAAATAAGCCGAGGCTTGACGACGGGGGGAGACCTCGAGTCTCCTCCCGTCCTTCGCAAGGGGGGCTGGAGAGCCATGAAACCGACCGAGAACGTTCTGGAGATCCGGGAACTGGTGAAGGACTTCCCCAGCGTGCGGGCCGTCAACAACGTCAGTTTCGACATCAAGCGGAACACCGTCCACTGCCTGGTCGGGGAAAACGGCGCGGGGAAATCCACCCTGATCAAGATCCTGACCGGAGCCTACGCCAGGTCGGGCGGCCGGATCCTGCTGAACGGGGAGGACTACAATCCGCACAGCCCGCGCGACGCCAAGCAGAAGGGGATCAGCACCCTGTTCCAGGAGCTGAACGTGGTCGACCAGCTCTCCGTCGAGGAGAACCTCACCCTCGGCATGGAGGAAACCTGGTTCGGCTTCCTGCGCAAGACCGACAAGATCCAAAAGATGGTCAGCGTCATGAACAGCCTGGAGCCCTCCATCAGCCCGCGGCAGCTGGTGGGCTCCCTGAGCGTGGCCAAGAAGCAGATCGTCGAGATCGCCAAGGCGGTGGCCACCGAAAGCGACATCATCATCATGGACGAGCCGACGGCCGCCATTTCCGAGGGGGAGATCGCGCGCCTGTTCAAGATCATCAAGGCCCTACGCGAGAAGAACGTCACCGTCATCTACATCTCCCACCGCCTGGACGAGATCTTCGAGCTGGGAGACTACGTGACGGTCATGCGCGACGGCCGGCACATCGACACCAGGCCCCTGGCCGGGGTCAAGGACCGCGCCGAGCTGATCCGGATGATGATCGGCAAGACGGTGTTCGAAGAGTACCAGCCCAGGCAGGAAGCCGGCCGGGAGGTCGTCCTGCAGGTGCAGAACCTCGCCAACCACAAGCTGGGCGGCATCGGCTTCGAGATCCGCCGGGGCGAGATCGCCGGCTTCTACGGCCTGGTGGGCGCGGGCAAGACCGAGCTGGCCCGCGCCATCTACGGCCTGGACGACTACGAGGGGGAGATCCTCTTCAAGGGCCGGAAGCTCCCGCCCTCGCCGGACAGGGTCATCCGGGCCGGCATCGCCCTGGTGCCGGAGGAGAGGCGCTCGCAGGGGCTGTTCACCGTGCTCACCATCCGGGGCAATGTGCCGGTCATGAACATGAAGAAGATTTCCCGCGGCGGGTTCGTCAACGCCGGCCAGGAGCGCAAGGTCACCCTGGAGTACATCGAACGCTTGCGCATCGCCACCAGCAGCACCGAGAAGGAGGCCGCCAAGCTTTCCGGCGGCAACCAGCAGAAGGTGGTTTTCGCCAAATGCCTGTTCGCGGACGCCGACCTGCTGATGCTCGACGAGCCCACCCGCGGCATCGACGTGGGCGCCAAGAGCGAAATCTACAACATCGTGCGCCGCCTGTCCGCGGAGGGCAAGTCCATCCTGATCTTCTCCTCGGAGCTGCACGAGATCTTGAACATCTGCGACACCATCTACCTACTGTACGACGGCTGCCTGAACGCGACCTTCCGCAACGGCAGCGACATCGACACCCACCAGATCCTCCACATCGTCACGGGCGGAGAATGAACGTGGAAACCAATGAAGCGCGCAAGCGGACGTTGACCGGCGGGTTGAGCAACGAGTCGTTCATCTCGCTTTTCATGGTCGGGGTGCTCGTCTTCCTGTTCGCCGTGGCCTGCGTTTTCGTGCCGAACTTCTACCGGCTGCAGAACATCATCAACCTGTTCACGAACTACTGGTACCTCATCATCCTCGGCATCGGGGTCAGCTTTCTGCTGATCACCGGCAACTTCGACATGTCGGTGGGCGGGGTCATCGCCTTGAGCGGGGTGCTCTCCGTGTATTTCTGCCAAGGCTACCGGGTGTCGCAGAACGCGCTGGCCAACGGCCTGGGCCTGCCCTACGGCGTCGCGCTGGCCCTGGCCCTGGCCGGGGCCCTGTGCGTCGGGGGGATCAACGCTTTCTTCATCGCCTGGCTGAAGGTGCCTTCGATCATCATCACCCTGGGCACGATGATGCTGTCGCGGGGCCTGGCCCAGGTCATCACCCGCGGCGCGCAGCGCAACACCAGCCTGCCGGACGCCTTCGGGGTGCTGGGCAACACGGCCTTGCCGGGCACCTCCATCAAGGTGGCGGTGCTGATCATGATCGGCTCTGGTGGTCGCCGCCCTGGTCATGGAGAAGCTCACGGTCGCCGGGCGCCGCACCTACCTGATCGGGGCCAACGCCGTGGCGGCCAGGCTCTCCGGGATCAAGGTGGAGCGGCACCTCACCTTGCTCTATCTTACCAGCTCGGCTCTGGCCGGCATCACCGGGATCCTGCTGGCCTCCGAGTTCAAGGCGGGGGTTTCCAGCCGGGCGATGGGCTACGAGTTCGACGCGCTGGTCATTTCCCTGCTGGGCGGGGTCAGCATCGCGGGGGGCTTCGGCTCGGTGCTCGGCATGTTCGTGGGCGCTCTGATCCTGGCGGTGGTGACTTCGTCGGCCACGGGGCTGCTGCTTTCCCCCGACTGGCAGTTCACCCTGAAGGGGATCGTCACCTTCATCGCCATCCTGGCGCAGCGCTTCGCCCTGGACCGGAGGAAGGGGTAGAATCATGAAAGCCGCTACCGAACAGACCTTGCGCGCGCAGCTGGAGCGGGCGGCCGCGACGCGGGCGAACATCAAGAAGGTGTACATCTTCGTCGTGCTGGTGCTGATCGTCGTCGTGTTCAGCGTGGTGAAGCTCGGCCAGGTGGAGTTTTTCGGCCGGGGGCATTTCCTGAGCCCCGCCAGCATCATCAACCTGCTGCGCACGGCGGTGCCGATCATGACCTTGAGCGGCTCCTTCACGCTGCTGATGATCTCCGGCTACATCGACCTGTCCGTGGGCAGCGCGATGAGCCTGAGCGCGGTGGTCTTCGCGCTGATGATCCTGAACGGCTTCCCCTTCGCCGCGGCCCTGCCGATCACCCTGGTCCTGGGAGTCGCCTTCGGCGCGCTCAACGGCCTGCTGGTCGTGAAGCTGCGCATCACGCCCGTGATCGCCACCCTGGTCACGCTGAACCTTTTCAAGGGCATCGCGCTGCTCATCGTCCCGGACGGGGAGTCGGCCATCAAGAGCGTGGTGGGCAAGTCCATGCCCGCCTGGATCAACGACTACGCGCGCAAGAACGTCCTGCTGGGCCTGCCGTGGGCCTTCTACATCGCCATTCTGGTGATCGTGGTCCTGGTCATCGTCCAGCGCAAGACGATTCTCGGGCAAGTACGCCGCGGCGATCGGCGGCAACCGCACCGCGGCGGAGCTGTCCGGCATCAACGTCGTCCGGGTCGTGTGGGTCCTGTACATCATCGTGGGCTTCTTCGCCGCCCTGGCCGGCATGGCCCGGGCCAGCTACATGTCCCTGGGGGACCCGCTGTCGGGCGACGGCATGGAGCTGGACAACATCATCGCCGTGCTGCTGGGCGGGCACGGCCTTCTCCGGAGGAGAGGGGTCCGTGGCCAAGACGATCGTCGGCGCCCTCATCATCATGTGCGTGACCACCGGCCTGATGACGGTCATCCCCGCCTACTGGCAGTACGTGGCCAAGGGCAGCGTGCTGCTGTTGGCCGTCGTGCTCAATCACCTGCTGGTGAGGGAGAAGGTGAAGGCGTGAAGCGCCTGTCGGGCAGAGAACGCGTGCGGGCGGCCCTGGACCACAGGCAACCCGACCGGGTGCCCCTGGACTTCGGCGGCTGCAACCAGACCACTGTGCACGTGGGCGTCATCGCCCAGCTGCGCGAATACTTCGGGCTGGAAAAGCGTCCCGTGCAGGTGGAAGAGCCCTATACGATGATGGGCCGCATGGACGAAGACTTGAAGAGCGCCCTGGGGGTCGACGTGGACGCCCTCCTGGGCCTGGGCACCTTCTTCGGGGTGGCCCGTGACGGCTGGAAGGACTACACCATGGAGGACGGCCTGGAGGTGCTGGTCCCGAAGGACTTCAACGTCACCCGCGACGAGGCCGGCAACATCTTCGCTTACCCCGAGGGGGACACTTCGGTGCCGCCCAGTGGAGTCATGCCCAAGGGGGGCTACTACTTCGACGCCATCATCCGCCAGGAACCCCTGCCGGCGGACGACGCCGACTTGCGGCTGGAAGACAACCTGGAGGAGTTTACCGACATCTCCCAGGCGGAACTGGATTTCCTGGCCTCCCAGCTCCCGGCCAATCGCGAGAGCCAGCGCGCCCTGTTCGGGGTCGTGCCCGGCGCGGGGCTGGGCGACATTGCCTGCGTGCCGGGGCCGTGGATGAAGCGCCCCAAGGGCATCCGGGACATCACCGAGTGGTACGTCTCCACCGCCACCCGGCGAGACTTCCTGCACCGGCTGTTCGACCGGCAGACGGATGTCGTGCTGCGCAACCTCCGGAAGATGCACCGGGTGATCGGCCGGGCGGTGGACGTGGCCTGGGTCTGCGGCACGGATTTCGGGACTCAAAGCTCCACCTTCTGCTCGCCCGCAGACCTACGCGGAGCTGTACCAGCCCTACTACCGGAAGGTCAACAACTGGATCCACAAGCACACCCGGTGGAAGACCTTCAAGCACTGCTGCGGCTCCATCACGACCCTCCTGGAAGGGTTCATCAGTTCCGGCTTCGACATCATCAATCCCGTGCAGTGGACCGCGGCGAACATGGTCCCGCGGATGCTTAAGAGTAGGTTCGGCGACCGGATCGTCTTCTGGGGCGGCGGGGTGGACACGCAGAAGACCCTGCCCTTCGGGACTCCGGCCCAGGTGCGGGAGGAGGTGCTGCGGGCCTGCGAGATATTCGCCGATGGCGGCGGTTTCGTCTTCAACACCATCCACAACATTCAGGCCAGGACACCGCTGGAAAACGTGATCGCCATGCTCGACGCGGTCAAGGAATTCAACGGGCAAGCAAAATAGAAGCAGCGAAAGAAGGAGAGTAAGCGAATGATCAATGAGTTCTTCTACTACAACCCGGTCAAGATCGTGTTCGGGGAGGGAAAGCTCCAGGAGGCGGGCAAGTACGCCCAGATGTACGGAAAGAAGGCGCTCATCGTGACCACCGGCACGCTGTTCAAGGAAAACGGCCTGGTGGACCGGCTGCAGAAAATCCTGAAAGGGCAGCGGCGTGAGCTCGGTCTACTATCCGGAAGTCAGCGCCAACCCGCTGAACACGCAGATCGATAAGGGCGCCGAGCTGGCCCGGGCCAGCAGACTGCAAGCTGGTGATCGGCCTCGGCGGCGGCAGCGCCATCGATGCGGCCAAGGGCATCGCCATCGTGCTGGGTCACAAGCGGCCGATCTGGGACTTCTGCATCGGGACCGACGTGGCCCCTATCACGGACAAGACCTACCCGATTATCGCCATCACCACCACCTCCGGCACCGGCAGTGAATGCACCCAGTGGTCGGTGATCACCAATCCCGCCACCGAGGAGAAGCCGGGCATCGGCTCCGACCACACCTTCGCCAAGGTGGCGATCGTGGACCCGGAGCTCATGGCCAGCATGCCGCCCAAGGTCACGGCCTCCACCGGCTTCGACACGCTGGCGCACGCCATCGAGGCCTACACGGCGGTTCTGGCGACCCCCATCACGGACATGTGCTGCGAGCAGGCCATCCGCCTGGTGGGCAGGTACCTGCGGCGCGCGGTGAAGAACGGCCAGGACCGGGAGGCGCGCAACGCCATGGCCTACGCCAACTCCCTGGCGGGCATCGCCATCTCGGTGGGCATCGTGACCGTCTGCCACGGCCTGGCGCACTCGGTGGGCGGCCTTTCCGGGTCGACCCACGGCGAGACCCTGGCGGCCATGACCCCGCACACGATGCGCTTCTCGATGAAGTCCCATCCGGACAAGTTCCGCAAGGTCGCCATGTTCCTGCGCGACGAGTGCGGAGCCCCCGAGCAGTACTCGCTGGAGGACAGCATCAAGGAAGTGGAGGCCCTGATCCACGACATCGGGCTGGGCGCGCCGCTTTCCCAGCAGGGCCTGAAGGAGAAGGACATCGAGCGGGCCGCCGACGGGGTGCTGCGCTACATGGGCGGCTCCATCACCAACGACCCCGCCACGCCGAAGCGGGAAGACCTGATCGCGATCATCCGCAAGGCGTTCTGAACGTGATCACCATGAGCCACGAGATCGAGCATGTGTTGAGCGTCCACAACGAGATCGGCGAGGCCCCCCTCTGGGTCCCCGAGGAGCAGCGGCTGTACTGGACCGACTACCGAAGCGAGAATTGTCTGGAGCTACCAGCCCCGGACCGCAGCCAAGGAGAGCTGGACCCTGAGCCTGCCGGTGATCTCGATTCTGCGGCGGGAAAACGGCGGCTTCCTGCTGGTCACCAAGACCGGACTGGCATTCTGGGACCGGGACACCAACACCTGCGAGCTCGTGGCCAATCCCCTGGCCGACTCGAAGACGTTGTGGTTCAACGACGGGGCGGTGGACAGGCAGGGGCGCCTGGTGACCGGCACCATGAACTACCGGTCGCTTAGCTCGCCCGACGGCTGCCTGTACCGACTGGACCCGGACCGGGAAGTCACCTGCCTCGATACCGGGCTGGCCGTGGCCAATGGCATCGGCTTCAGCCCGGACGGGACGACCATGTACGTCTCGGAGCAGTTTCGCGGCCGCATCCTGCGCTACGACTACGACCAGGCAAGCGGGCACGCGTGAGCGGGCGCCGGGTGTTCGCCCAGCTTCCGGAGGCCGAGGGCTTGCCCGACGGCATCCGGCGTGGACAGTGAGGGATACGTCTGGAACGCCCACTGGGGCGGGGGATTGATCACGCGGTACGCCCCGGACGGCAGGGTGGACACCCAGATCCTCATGCCCGTCCCGGTGGTGACCTGCCTGGCCTTCGCCGGCGAGCGGCTCGACGAGCTGTACGTGACGACCGGCTGGTACGGCATGAGCCTCAAGGAGCAGAAGAAGAAGCCCGGCTGCGGCGACCTGTTCCGCATCCGCACCGGCTTCACCGGCCTGGTGGAGCCGCGCTTTCGCGGCTAGGGGAGCTGGCATGAGCGACATCGTGTTTGAGTTCAAGGGCAAGACGGCGATCGTCACGGGGGCGACCAAGGGCATCGGCCGCGACATCGCCCTCAGCTTCGCCCGGGCCGGCGCGAGCCTGGGCATCACGGGCCGCAATGAGGCAGGAGCTGCGGGAGGTGGCGGCGGAAGCCTGCGCGCTGGGCGCGCTGCGAGACGCGGAAGGCGGACCTGGCTTCGGCGGCGGACTGCGTCGCCATGGCCGAGCATTTCGCCGCGCTCTTCCCGGTCATCGACATCCTGGTGAACAACGCGGGCTTGAGCTTCCCGGAGAAGCTGGTGGACCTGGAGGTCGGGCACTGGGACACGACCCTGGCGGTCAACCTGCGCGCCCCGGCGCTCATCAGCAAGGTGATCGCCCGCAAGATGATCGCCGCCGGGCCACGGGGCGATCATCAACATCTCCAGCAACGCCTGCCTGGCGGGTATCGAAGAGCACGCCGCCTACTGCGCCAGCAAGTTCGGCCTGAACGGCCTGACCAAGGTCATGGCCGTGGAGCTGGGCCCGCACAACATCCGGGTCAACGCCATCGCCCCCACGGTGGTGCTCACGCCCATGGGCACCCAGGTCTGGGGCGACCCGAAGAAGGCCGACCCGGTGAAGGCCAAGATCCCCCTGGGCCGCTTCGCCCAGCCGCGGGAGGTCACCGCGGCGGTGTTCTTCCTGGCCTCCGAGGGCGCCGGCATGATCCACGGGGAGACGCTGGTCATCGACGGAGGAGTCAATGCCAAACTCTATTGAGGGCAAGACGGCGCTGGTGACCGGCGCGGCCGGGGTGATGGGCCAGGCGGTGCTCAAGGCGCTGCTGGCGGAGGGGGCCACGGTGGTAATGGTCGACCTGGCCGAAAAGCGCCTGCAGGATCTTGCGCGCGCACTGGGCGCACGGGCGGTCCCGGCCGTCTTCGACGTCACCGACCCGCCCGCCATCGAGCGGGAACTGGGGCGCCTGAAGGCGTCCATCGGAACGGTCGACATCCTGGTGAACAACGCCGGGATCCTGTCCAATAACAAGTCGCAGACCACCACGCCGGAGGAGTGGCGCAAGGTGGTGGAGATCAACCTCGGCGGCATGTTCTACCTGTCCAGGGCGGTGATCCCGGGCATGAAGGCCAAAGGCTGGGGGCGGATCGTCAACGTCTCCTCACTGGCCGCCCAGACCGGCGGCCTGACCGCGGGCACGGCCTACGCCACTTCCAAGGGCGGGGTGATCTCGCTGACCCGCTCCCTGGCCGCCGAGACCGCCCCCTTAGGCATCACGGTCAACGCTATCGCGCCGGCGTACGTGAAGACGCCCATGATCACCGAGCAGCTAACCGAGGAAGAGCGCCAGGGGGTGCTGAGGAAGATCCCCGTGGGGCGGTTTTGCGAGCCAGAGGAGTTCGCCCACGTGGTGCTCTTCCTGGTGAGCCCGCTGGCCGGCTTCATCACCGGCGATGTGATCAACCTAAATGGAGGGTTGTACTTTAATTGAACGCAGCGAGCAACTGGCAGTGACCATCAAGACGAAAAGCGCCGAGAAATCCACCCGCACCTATTCCGCCCCGGCCGTGGACCGGGCCTTGGACATCTTGGAGTTCATGGCCGGGCACCCCCGGCCTTTCGGCGCGACCGAGCTGTCCCGCATCCTGGGCATCCCGCTCAACTCGGTTTTCCGCATCCTCAAGCGCCTGACCGAACGAGATTACACCACCCAGGATCCCGTCTCCGGGGGTTACCAGCTCAGCACCAGGGTGTTTTCGCTGGGCATGAGCCTGTACACCCGCTTCGAGCTGCGACAGCGGGCGCGGCCCCACCTGGAGTGGCTGTGCCGGGAGACCGAGGAGACGGTGCAGCTGCAGGTCCCCCACGGGGAAAAAGTGCTGGTGTTGGACACGGTCAGCCCGGAGGTTTCTTTCTACCTGCGGGTGGTCCCCGGCAGCCAGGTCTACTACCATCCCAACGCCTACGGCAAAGCAATGCTGGCTTTCATGTCCGAGGAGGAAATCAAGGAGATCCTGCCGCCCAAGCTTCCCGTCCTTACTCCTCGCACGATTACCCTGCTGCGGGAGTTGCTGCCCCAGCTGGAGGAGACCCGGCGTACCGGCCTGGCTTACGACAACGAAGAGTACACCAGCGGAATCGTGTGCATCGGCGCGCCGGTGTTCGACGTCCAGGGCAAGATTGCCGCGGGCCTGGGCATCACCGCCATCGCCAGCCTGCTGGACAAAAAGAAGAGGTCCGCCTTCGAGCAGCTGGTCCTGGAGTGCGCCTCCAAGGTGTCCAAGGCCATCGGCTACTCGGGGGACTTCTTCCGCGACAAGCTGAAGAGTTGAATCGGGAAGCATCCTACGACCATGACTCGCATCGGGCCGTTCAGCCGGCCGCGGTCTGCTTCGTCTGCATCGCCTCCCAGGCCCAGTCCAGGCCCAGCTCACGAAGCTTGACCTCGGTGGGGTTGCCCGTGACTGAGTCCCAGCCGTTAAGCCGGTAGTAGTTCTCGCGCTGCTTCAGGAAGTTAGCCCTGTCCACCACCGCGCCCTTGCGCGGGCCTTCCCCCTGCAGCGGGTCCTCATGCAGCCTCGGGGGCAGTATGTCGTCCTTGCTGGAGAAGCCCTCGCGGGCGTTGAAGGCCCGCATGAGGTTGATGCGCCGCTCGCCCAGCAGCATGAACTCGTGCAGTGTGTACTGCCAGCCGGTGGTCGCGTTGATCACTCGGACCAGATCCTGCAGGCTGCAGATCGACCAGGCGTGGAAGGTGAACTGGCACACCGACCAGGAGTCGATGGCGCTCACGTAGCGCTGGGAATACGCCGTCATCTTGGTCTTGGCGAAGTCAAGCTCATAGGTCTTGGTCGTCTCGTAGATGCCTACGCCCTTGTTGACCTCGTTGGGCTCGACCGCGATGTCCCCGTCATGAGTGGTGGAGACGTGGTCCGGACCGAAGGGATTCACCGCGTAGATCAGCCCCATGGAGCCTTTGGAGGTCGGCATGTGCGCCGGGAACTCCTTGCTCTTCACGGTCACCGCCAAGCGCTCGGCTTTGGGGCCCAGGAGTCTGGCCAGACGCGCAGTGCCCAGGGCCATCTTGTCCCCGAAGCCCTCCCGCTTCACTGCCATCTCCGCAAGGCGCACCAGGGCTTCGCCGCTGCCGAACGGCGCCTGGACCCCGCCCAACTCCTTCTGCGTGAGAATCCCCTTCTCGTAACATTCCATCACGAAGCCCACCACCCCGCCTAGCGCGATGGTGTCCACCGCGTACTTGCTCGCCCACTCGTTGGCCTTGCAGATGGCGTTCCAGTCGCTGACCATGCAGTTGGTGCCCATCATGCCCATGGTTTCGTACTCCGGCCCCCCGTAGCGGCATTCCACCGACCAGGGCGTGGTGATGCCCTTCTTCACGTCGCGCTTGCAGGCTTGCGCGCAGGCCCAGCAGGTCCCGGGACCGTCCATCCACTGGTCGGCGTACACGTACTCGGTCACCTTCTCCCGTTCCGGGAACAGGCCCATGGTCCAGTTGCGTGTGGGCAGTCCCCCGATGTCGCTGTTCCAGGTCACGTTCATCGTGGTGCCCAGGCGCTTGAAGTCCTTGAAGAAACCGTCGGCCGCGACCTTGGCCGCGCCCTTGCGGGCCAGTTCCTTGATCGTGTCCGGATCGGCGTACTCCGGTTTCATTTTCCCGCGCACGGCGATCGCCCGCAGATTCTTGGAGCCCATGACCGCCCCGAAGCCGCAGCGCCCGTTGAAGTGCTTCAGCTCGTTGGTGATGTTGGCGAACAGCACGCCCTTCTCGCCGGCCGGCCCGATCTGGGCCACCCGGATGTGCTCGTCGCCCAGCTCCTTGCGGATCGTGTCCTGCACCTCGCCGGTGATCCGGCCCCACAGGTGGGAGGCGTCCTTCAGCTCGTACTGCCCGTCGTGGACCCACAGGTATATCGGCTTGGGACTCTTGCCCCTGAGTACGATCGCGTCGAAGCCGGCAAAACGTAGCTCCGGCCCCCAGAAGCCGCCACCCTCGCTGGAGCCGATGGTGCCGGTGAGGGGGCTCTTGGCGCTCACCGCATGCCGGGCGTTGCCGCTGATCGGCGCGCCGACCACGGCCGAAATGGCGAAAACCAGCACGTTCTCCGGGCCCAGCGGGTCAGCCCCCGCTTTCATTCCTTTGAACACGTAGTAGTTGCCGAGGCACGCGCCGCCCACGTACTGGCGGTAGAAGGACTCCGGGGGTTGTTCCACCTCGAAGGTCCCACTGGTTAGGTCGGCGTGCAGGATCTTTCCGCTGAAACCCTTCATGGAATTCCCTCCTCAGGCTCGAATCCCGGCAGACAATGATGTTTTCCACCTCACTGTCGCCCAGACTTTCGATCAATAGGCATTTTACCTATAGAATCGCATTTGTCAAGCAATATTGGGGTTGCAGGCGGCCGGGCTGCCAGGTATCCTGCCGCAGAAACCCAGATAGTCCCCAGGTGTACGCTTGCGTTGAGCGAGCGGGTCCGTCGCGATCAGCCTGAGGAGGGACTTCATGTCTGCGCAAGATGACCAGCATCAGCTAGACCGCGCTGTGGAAGGACCGCATCGCGCAGATGATCCGCGAAATGCCCAGGGCCACGGAGGACGAGGTGGCCCGGAAGCTGGTGGAAGAGATGTCGGCCAAGGGGGCCGCGCTGCTGAAACCGGCCGGTTGACACTCCGCGCTTGAAACCAGTCCACCGACGGTGGATGATGGAGTCATGAGGAACGCCGCTGCCCGGGGTTAAGGTGGCGGGCGTGCACCAGAGCCTTCGCCTGCGAGGCCCTGTCCCGATTCATCGCCCGACCCTCTCTTGCTGAGGAAGATGAGCATCCAAGAGAACGGAGAGGCAACCTCGGTTTCCTGCTGAAACTGACATAATCTATCCCGCCTGCTGGCTTGCAGAATATCCGGCGGTCTGGATTGTATGCTTCCCGAATAAGCGGCCAGTGACCGGACATGCCCCATATGGTGCGCCTTGAAAGCCGCTACACTTGGGCTAGGCGCATCACTCGGTTCTCCGTAGTCAACCCCCTGGATTTTCCGCACTGCCGGTCATCCGCACAGGTGATTGCCGTGAGAACCCAGCCGGAGGAGGTCCGTAAGATCCTGCGGCATAGGAAACATTTCTATTTGGTCTTGACATGTCCGATTCCATCACTTGCCCTACCGGCGCCGCCATAGTAGGCTGTTGCCCGCATGTACCTCTGCTTCGACGTCGGCACCACCTCCGTGAAGACGGCCCTGTTCGACCGGGAGGGCCGGCTGCGGGCCAAGTCCATCCGGAGCTACACGCTGGCCACCCCGCGGGCGGATTGGGTCGAGGCGGACCCCGGCGCCTACTGGACGGCGGTGCTGGCCGGCTTCCGGGAAACCCTGGGCGCCTCCGGCGCGGATCCTCGCGAGGTGCGGGCTATCTGCGGGTCCAGCCAGGGGGAGACGATCGTGTTCCTGGACTCCCGGGACCGGCCGGTGCGCCCGGCCATGGTCTGGCTGGACAACCGGGCGCGGGAGCAGGTGCAGGAGCTGAAAGCCCGCATCGACCCCGAGGAGTTCTACCGGACCACGGGCTGCACCGACATCGAGCCCACCTGGAGCGTGCTCAAGACGCTGTGGGTGAAGAAGCACGAGCCGGAGGTCCTGGCGCGCACGACCAAGATCCTGCTGCTCGAGGACTACGTCGATTACCTGCTCACTGGCCGCTTCTGCTCCACCCCGACCCTGCTGCATTCCACCGGCTTCCTGGACATCCATGCCCGCCGGTACTGGCCCAAGACCGCCGGCTACGCCGGGGTCGAGGGCCTGCTGCCCGAGATCGTCGAAGTGGGCAGCGTCGCGGGCCGCCTCAAGCCGGCCCTGGCCGACGAGCTGGGCCTTTCCCGCGAGACGGTCGTGGTCAAGGGGGCCATGGACCAGACCCTGAGCGCCATCGGCGCCGGGAACCTCTCCGCCGGCATCGTGACCGAGACCACCGGCACCGCCATGGCCATCGGCGTGACTGCCGACTCGGTGGAGGGCATCCACGCCAACCGCCTGCCCTACCAGCCGCACGCCCTGCCGGGCAGGTACCTCATCCTGCCCTACGCCCAGACCTCCGCGATCATCTACAAGTGGTTCCGCGACCAGTTCGGGGAGGAGGAGGTCCGGCGGGCCGGGGATCCCGAAAAGGCTTTCGACGGCCTGAACGGGCTGGCCGCCGCGGTGGCCCCCGGCTGCGACGGGTTGGTGCTGTTGCCGTTCTTCGCCGGGGCCAACGCGCCGGAGAACGACATGTACGCCCGGGGAGTCTGGTACGGGGTCACCCTCAAGCACGGCAAGGCGCACTTCGCCCGGGCCATCCAGGAGGCGGTGGGTTTCATGCTGCGCGGGATCCTGGGCCTGATCCGGGAGGCGGGCCTGCCGATCCGCGAGGTCCGGTGCATGGGCGGGGCGGCGCGCTCCGATCTGTGGCTGCAGATCAAGGCGGACATCTGCGGCCTGCCCATGGTGCGCATGCAGGAGGAGGAGACCACGGCCCTGGGCGGCGCGCTCTTGAGTGCGGTGGCCGTGGGGGACTACCCCGACCCTGCTCAAGCCGCGCGCGCCATGGTGCGCCTGGGCCGGCGCTTCGAGCCCCAGGACGCCAACGCCCGCGTCTACGGCCGGCAGTTCGAGCTGTACCGGGAGCTGTACCAGGCCCTGAAGCCGGTTTTCCGGAAATACACCGCCTGAGGAGGAGCGCGATCATGGAAGCATTGCGGGCCGGGTACGTGAGTTTCGGCACCCAGTACTACAAGCCCGAAAACCTCAAGATGATCAGCGCCCGGGCGGAGAAGCAGCTGGAGGCGGCCGGGATCCGGCTGCTGCGCACCGACCCGGTCACCGGCGAGGGACCGGAGCCGGAGCGGGCGATCGCGGAGCTGAAGAAGGGGGACTGGGACTTCCTGATCGCCAACATCGTGAACTGGATCGAGGTGCGCGGCGTGATGCGGGTGCTGATGGAGTTCCGCGACCGGCCCATCCTCCTGTACAGCATGGGCGGCTTCACCGAGGGGGACACCCTGATCTGCCCGGCCGCGGGAGCGGGCGTGGCCGCCATCCGCTATCCCCTGGAGCGCTGGGGCTTCCGCTTCAAGCACCTGTTCAACGCCCCGGACACGCCCGTGGACGTGGAGGGGATCGTCAGGTTCGGGCGGGCCGCCCAGACCGCGCGCCGGCTGCGGCGGGCCCGGGTGGGCATGATCGGCTTCAACGACATGGGGCTGTACACCACGGATTTCTCGGCGGTGAAGCTGCGCGACAGGATCGGCCTGGAGGTGGAGAGCCTGGACATGCTGCAGCTCCTGCGCCGCATGGAGGCCCTGGACGCCGGCGAGGTCCGCGAGGAGATCGAGCGGGTCACCCGGGACTGGGAATACCCGCTGGGCAGGCCCAGGGAGGAGGTGCTGGAGCGGGCGTTCCGCCTGTACCTGGCCACCGTGCAGCTGTGCCGGGAGAAGAACTTCAGCGGCTTCTCCTACAAGTGCGTGGACGGGGTGGATGCGGAGCTGGGCCTGACCCACGCGGTGCCTTCCGCCCTGGTGGCCTCCGCGGGCATCCCCTACGTGGACGAGAACGACGTGGGCAACCTGGTGGCCGAGCTGATGCTCAAGTGGCTGACCGGCCGGGAGCCGATGTTCCTGGAGCACTACGACCACCACCCGGAGTGGATCCTGCTGGGCGAGGACGGCTACATCCCCGACGCCTTCATCGACGGCAAACCGCAGATCAAGAGTGTTTCCACCGCGCTGCTGGGCGGCATCGCCCACTGCTCGCGCCTGAAGCTGGGGCGCATGACGTTATGCTGCCTGGCCGAGGACGCCGAAGGCTACCGGATGCACATCGTGAGCGGGGAGGGGCGCAAGCCCCCGCAGTGGGTGGAGATGGGTGTGCCGCTGCCTTCCTGGCCCAGCGTGAAGTTCCACACCGACGTGCCGGTTCGCCGGATCCTGGACCACGTTCAGTCCCAGCACTTCGCCGCGGTGCCCGGCGACTGCGTGGAGGAGCTGAAGGACCTCTGCTTCCTGCTGGGCATCAAGGTCGTGGACGACGCCAGGTAGTGCCGGCGGAGCCTGGCGGCCAGTGGCCGGGCCATGAGGTGCCAGCCGGCCAGGGTCACCAGCGAGACCGGGCGCGGCAGCTCCGCGCGGCATCCGCCCGGCGCCGGCAGCAGGCCGAGGCGCTCCAGTCTCTGCCGCAGGTTGCGCCGCAGCGAAAAACTTCCGTAATACAGCCGCAGGAAACGGGTGAGGAAGCGTTCCGGTTCCAGGCGGGTGGACACGATGGCGTGCAGGAAATCGTAGTGCTCGTAGGGTGAGCGGATCCGGCCGCGTTGCTCTTCGAACAGGATCGTGCCGGGAAGCGGGGTCAGGACCACGAAGAAGGGGTGGCTCAGGTTGGTACGGGCCACGAAGTCCGCCAGCGCGTCGAAGTCCTCTTCCGTGAAGTCCGGGTCCACCAGCAGGTGGGCCAGCGGGTTGATGTCCAGGCGGTGCAGGATGCGGATGGCCTCCTCGTTGACCCGGGTGTCGGTGCCCTTGGCCAGCCGGGCGAGCTGGCTGTCCCGGGCCGCCTCCACCCCGATGGTCAGGTCGCGCAGGCCGGCCGCTCGCCAGCGCTCGAAGAGCGCAGGGTGCCGGACCACCGTGTCGCACCGGGCATAACCGGCGTAGCGCCTGCCGGCGTCCTCCCGGCGGATCAGGCTGCAGAGCTCCTCGGCGCGCGAGGTGTCGGAGAAGGTGTGGTCGTCGGCGAAGAACACCCGCACCGGACCCCGCGGCAGGGCAGCCAGCTCCGCGGCCACATCCGCGGCCGGCCGCACGAGCACCCGGCCTCCGGCCGCCTTCCAGCAGGCGCAGAAGGTGCAGCGGTGGGGGCAGCCGCGGGCGGTGTTCACCAGGTAGGTGGGGCGGCCCTTCTCGTCGCGGTAGCGGCGCCGGTAGCGGGCGGCCAGCTCGCGGCGGGGCAGGGGGATGTCCCGCGCCTCCGCCGGGGCCAGCGCGGTGTCCGCGCTCACCGGCCGCCCCTGGCGCAGGACGCTGACTCCGGCCAGGCGGCTGCCGTCGCCTCCGCTTTCCAGCTCGCGGATGTACCCGGGGAAGCTCCTGTCCGCCCAGCCCCGGAAAACGGCATCCACGTCGGGAGAGTGGAAGTCCTCCGGGACCAGCGTGGGGTGGTGCCCGCCCACGATGCGTTTGGCGGAGGGCAGGGTCCGGCGGACGCGCCGCAGGAGGTCCTGGGCAGCCCGGACGTGGATCGTGTTGTTTACGCTGACTCCCGCCAGGTCCGGCCGGAACTCCTGCAGGCAGTGCGGCAGCTCCTCCTCCGGCTCGAAACGCAGGTCGAGAATGCGGACCTCGTGCTCCGGCACCGTCGCGGCCAGGACCTCCAGGGCCAGAGGCTCCATGGCGTCAGGGGCGATCGCTTCGGGATTTTTCGGCGGCTGGATCAGCAGGATCTTCATGGTCCCGGTACTGCAAGCGCCGTGCCAGGCGGGTGTGTTCCTCTTATTGCTTGGCAGGGGACGAATTGCTTGCAGCCGGGCTTGTCGGCAGGCCCGCGGCCCTGCAACGGGGGTTGCGGGCTGGAGTCGAAGGTTGCCGGCAGCTACGTCCCGGACTTGAGCCGCTTGTTCAGGGCCTGGTGGGAGATCCCGAGTAGGCCGGCGGCGATGCTCTGATTCCCGCCGGACCGCTTGAGGGCCTCCGCGATCAGCAGCTCCCGGACCTGCCGCAGGGTGGGGAGGCGGGCCGGGAAGACCGCGCTTTCGGCGGGCGAGGCCGCCGGAGCCGGCAAGCCGGGCGATGCCCCGGGCCTGGCCCGGTCCATCAGCTCCTGGAACGGGGCCAGGAGAAGCTCTCCCGCCGGGCTCATGGCCAGGGAATTGATCACCGCCTGGCGCAGCTCGCGGATATTGCCCGGAAACTCGCAGGCCTGCAGTTGCCTCACCAGCTCCGCGGGCACGGGCGGAATTTCCTTGCCCAGCTTCTCGGCCGCGTCACGGAGCAGGTCGGCGAGCAGCAGGGGCAGGTCGTCCGCGCGCTCCCGCAGCGGCGGGACGTGCAGCCGGTGGGTCGAGATCCGGTAGTAGAGGTCGTGGCGGAACTTCCCCTCGGCCATCCGCGCCTCCAGGTCCCGGTTGGTGGTGGCCACAATCCGGGCGGTGCTGCGCTTCGGCAGGTCGGCGCCGAGGGGCAGGTACTCGCCGGAGTCCAGCAGGCGCAGCAGCTTGACCTGGGAGGTCGGGCTCAGGTCCCCGATCTCGTCCAGCAGGAGCGTCCCGCCGTCCGCCTGCTGGACCATGCCGCGCAGCGCCTCCAGGGCGCCGGTATAGGCGCCCTTGTAGTGCCCGAAAAGGGTGTTGGCGAACTGCTCGTCGTCCATGCCGGCGACGTTGGCGGGGACGAACAGCCCCGCCCGCCCGCTCGACCGGTGCACGGCCCGGGCGATGCGCTCCTTGCCCACGCCCGTTTCCCCGGTGATCAGCACCGGTTCGCCGGAGCCGGCGATGGCCTCGATGATCAGGAAGACGGCGTGCATGGTCCGGTTGTTCGTGGTGATGTCCGCGAAGGCCTGCGGGTTGGACAGGGTGGGGGAGAGCAGCTTGCCTTTCAACCGGCTGCAGGTTCGCTCCAGCTGCCGGGCGGACAGGGCCTGCTTCACCCCGCCGGCCAGCCGGCTCTCCTCCACCGGCTTGACCATGTAATCGAAGGCCCCGGCGCGCATGCAGTCCACGGCCGCCCGCACCTCGTCCCTGGCGGTGACCACGATCACGGGGACCTGGGGGAAGCCGGCGCGGAGGTCCGCCAGCAGCCGCTCTCCGGGGATGTGGGGCAGCCCCAGGTCCAGCAGCACCGCCTCCGGATGGCGCGCGCCCACCAGCTCCAGCGCCTGCCGCTCGTCCGCGCAGCCCAGGACGTTGCCCAGGCCGTTGGCCTTGAGCATGGCGGTCAGGCTGGTCAGCACTGTCGGCTCGTCGTCCACGATCAGGATCAGCTCCTCGGAAACGGGAAGGGCGCTCACGCTACACCTCCGCGGGCAGGCTGACCGTGACCCGGGTGCCCTTGCCCGGCTGGGATGAGAAATCCAGCGTTCCCCCGTGCTCGGTCACGATCGTCTTGACGATGAACAGGCCCAGGCCCGTGCCGCCGGCCGCGCGGCGGGTGGTGAAGAAGGGCTCCTGGAGCCGGTCCAGGTGCTCGGGGGGGATGCCACAGCCCTCGTCGCTGACCTCGAGGCGCGCCTGCCGGCGGTCCCGCGCGCCGGCGGTGCGCACGGCGATCGCGCGCCCGCGGTCCGGCAGCGCCTGGCAGGCGTTCAGGATCAGGTTGATGACCACCTGCTCCAGCCGCTGGGCGTTGCCGGTGACCGCCGGCAGGTCCGGCTCCAGCTCCAGGGTGAAGCGCTCCGTGGCTTGCCGGACTTGCCTTCCGGTCAGCTCCACGGCGGAACGCACCACCCCGTTGACCTCCAGGCGGCCCATGACGGGGAACGGGTCCTCCCTGGCGAACGAGCGCAGGTTCTGCACGATCCCTTCGATCCGTCGCGCGCAACTCTGCAGGTCCTCCAGCAGCCGGGGGAAGATTTCCCGGAACTCCCGGTCGTCCAGGCCGGCGATTAGAAAGCCGCCATTGGCCAGCTGGTACTGCTCGAGCACCGCGATCAGGTCCGGGCAGGCCCGGGCCAGGAGGGCGGCGTTGGCCACGATCGCCTGGTTGGGACTGACGATCTCGTGGGCCATGGCGGCGAGCAGCACGCCCAGGGTGGTGAGCTTGTCGGCCTGCATCAGGCGCTGCAGGGCCTGGCGGTCCTTCTCCTCGCTCTTCCTGCGCTCCGTGATGTCGCGCAGGATGGCCACCTCGGCCGGCTGCCCGTGCCACACGGTCTGCGAGAAACCCAGCTCCACCGGCACGCCGGGGCCCGCTTTGGAGCACAGCAGGACCTCAGCCGTGGCTGCTTCCCGCGGAAAGGCGGCGGGGTCCACCAGCCGGGAGAGCTCGAGGGCCAGCAGCTCCGCCCTGCCGTAGCCGGTGAGCTCGGCGGCCCGCCGGTTGGCGTACACCGGGACCCCCTTCCGCAGTATGAGGATGCCGTCCCGGGCGTTCTCCGCCAGCATCCAGAAGCCCGCCTCGGCGCGCTGGATGGCCTGGAGCATGCGGTTGAAGGCGCGGGCCAGGAAGCCGATCTCGTCGTGGAACTGCGGGGCCACGCTGGCCTGCAGGTCCCCCGCTTCGGCCCGGCGCATGCCCTGCTCCAGCGCCCGCAGCGGCCGGAGCAGGTTGGTGCGGAACAGACGCGGAAAGGCGAACAGGATGAACAGGGTCGAGGCGGCGAGGATCACGGCCAGCAGGGACATGCGGTCGTGGAGGTAGCGCTGGTAGCCGGCCTCGTAGGACTCGAAGACGACTGCCGGTCCGTCGCAGGAACAGGGGAGGCCGGCGGTGAAGCTCACTTCCTGCAGGGGCGCGTCCGGCAGGCCGGGATGGATTCCGGTCAGCCGCGGTCCGTAGGCGACCGCTTTTCCCTTGGAGCCGGGGTGGCGGCCCGTGGTCGTGGCCGTAGTGAAGTTGTACATCTGCACGGCCTGGTAGCGGCCTTGCGGGTCCAGCTCGGCAAAGGACATGCTGAAGGAACCGTCGCCGCGCAGCACAAGCTGCACCGTGTTGGAGTTCCGGTAGCCCAGTTCGGGCAGGCGGTACCAGGTCACCATCAGGGTGGCAGGCTCGGTTTTCACGAAGATCCCCCCGCCGGCCGCGGGATCCAGGTTCAGCAGGAGCGGGGCAATGGCCGGGTTCGGCCGGTAGCCGCCCCAGCCGTCCTCCTCAATCCTGTCCCCGAGATAGAGCATGGGGCAGTGCAGCACGTGAACCCGGGAATGCAGGCGTCCGAAAAAAGGAAAGGAGAACTCCAGGGGGATGCGCCCTCCGCTGGGGATGTCCAGCCGCTCGCCCAACTCCCTGTCGAAGCGCAGCGCCTGGCTCGCGATATCGTACCCGCCGGAGCCGTGTCCGGAGCCCCGGGGCGTGAAGACCAGCGTCCTCCCCAGGGGAAGCCGGCCCTGGGCGGAGTAGTCGGTTTCGGTGGCCTGGCCGGTGAGCAGCGCCACCAGTCCCAGGACGCTCAGCACCGGGAGCAGGGCCAGCCCCACCAGCTTCACCTGGATGCTGGAGGGTTCGGAGGTGTGGTTGAGGTAGGTGACGACGAAGCCGAAGTCGAACAATAAAAAAACCAGCCAGATCAGGTAGGTGGCCACCGGCAGGGGCAGGAAGCCGTAGGTCAGGAACACGTAGCCGGCGACCGCCGCCACCGGCAGCAGCAGGAGCACGGCCAGGGAGCGAGCCGCGCGGGAGTCCTTGCCGTGCGGGTGGAGCAAGGCGGCCCACCATGGGCGCGACTTGCCGCCGGACAGGAGCACCGCCCGCCGGAACAGCAGGGTCACGATCAGGATCACCTTTCCGCCGGCGCTGGCGTACAGCAGCAGGTAGTAGGTCATCGTGAAGCGGAAGATGCTCCGCAGGCGCTCGAGGAACACGAAGTTGTAGACCGTCAGCGCCAGCATCGCCAGGTCCACGAGGAGGACGGCGGCCAGCACCCTCCGAAATTCGCGCTTCTGCGCCGCGGGCAGCCGGGGGAAGGTATAGGTGAACGCGAGCAGGGACAGGAGAGTGAGCGATGGGCCGATGTCCTGTAAGCAGCGGCACGAGGAGATTTTTCAGGTTGCGGGGTTGCCAGTACCAGGTCCCCGCGAACTCCAGCAGCGAGGGGAGCTGGAAGATCGCGGTGCCGCAGAAGGTCAGCCCCAGGCACAGGGTAGCCCGAGACCTGCTGGGGCGGCTGAGCAGGTAGACCGCGATGCAGAGGGACAAAACCACCGTCGCCAGACGGATGATGGAGCAGGAGTCCAGGTTGAGCCAGTAAGGCAGGAGCGCGATAAGAGCCTCCTCACCAGTATAAGGCATCGCGAGCGCGGCCGCCAGGGCAGACGGCGCGGGGCTTGACCGCGGAGCTGTGTTCGTTTATGATCGATTTTAACAAAAACGAAGAAGGCGGTGCGGTGCTCCAGGCAAGGCGGTTCCGGGACATCCTGAAAACCCTCGAGAAGCAGGACTTCGTGCAGGTGGGCGACCTGGCCCGGCGCTTGGAGGTCTCGCCCATGACCGTCCGGCGCGACCTGGCCGAGCTGGAGCGGAAGGGCCTCCTGCTCCGCACGCACGGCGGGGCCTGCAAGGGGGAGGCCATCGAGAGCCTGTTCAGCTTCGACCGGCGCCTGCAGCGCGCCAGCGCCCAGAAGCAGGCCATCGGGAGGGCGGCCGCCCGCTTCGTGGAGGACGGGGACATCCTGTTCGTGGACTGCGGGACCACGCCCTTCAGCCTGTGCGCCCACCTGCGGCAGCGGAAGCGCCTGCGGGTCATCACCACCTCGCTGCCGGTGGCCGCCGCGCTGCTGCACGCTCCCGGCATTCGCCTCAGCCTGATCGGCGGGGAGGTGGTGGGCGAGCGGCAGGCCGTGTACGGCGCGGCCGCCGAGCGGGCCATCGGCGAATACCACGCGGACAAGGCTTTCATCGGGGCGGACGGGCTGTCGCTGGCCGGCGGCCTGAGCTCCTATGACGAGCAGGAGGCGGGGGTGACCCGCCGGATGGCGGAGAACGCTGGACAGGGTGTTCCTGCTGTGCGACTCCTCTAAAATCGAGCGCGACTCCTACGTGCGTTTCGCCCCACTGTCACTGTTTCACGTGCTGGTCACCGACGATGGCCTCCCGCGCGCGGTGCGCGAGCGTTACCGCCGCCAGGGCATCGAAATCATCACGCATTAGGTTC
>CAVTQG010000054.1:0-40367 GCA_963736785.1 uncultured Spirochaetota bacterium
ATAGGTAGCACTTCCTGGAGGGATAGCTCCTCTCGTCTTCTGTTACTGCTACTATTGCTCGACCTAGTAGTTCACGTCCCACGGATATAGAAGCCACCATCGGCCGGGGTCGGAGAAGTTGCCACCGATATCGTCCGCGGCCGTTCTCGGTGATCAGGTAGCCCACGGACATCGTGGTGCCGCCCACGAGGCAGGCCACGCCCACATCCGCACCCTGGAAGGTGTCGGTGCGTCCGCGAAGGACAGCTTCAGACCAGCGTAGGGCTGGAACTTGTCGATCGGTTTTACCTTGACCACCGCATCCATGACGGCGAAGGCTTCCCCGTCATTTCCGGTCAGCTCCGCGCTGGCCTCGATCATCTTGTAGGTGGCCTTGGCGGCGAAGACCCACTCGTAGGCCCCTACGCCGTTACTGTATCGTCCAGGTAGTAGGCGAACGTGGGGGCGACCTTGAGGGCGATATCCCCAAACTCCATGGCGTAGACCGCGTCGAAGGCGATCAAGCCGTCATCGAAGGAATCAATGGCAAGCCTGTTCTGGAAGTAGTACACCTCCGCGCTCAGGCCCTTGATGGGCTCTTTGACCGCGACACCGGCCAGCAGGTAGCCCAGATCGCGACATTGTTAGCCACCCGGATTGAACGCCAGCTCGAACTCCAACATCTTGTAGGAGACCAGCAAGTCACGCCCCAGTACTCTGCGGGCGAGAGATTGATGCTGGATGCGTCCCAATGGGAGATGGCAGCGAAGGCGTTCCAGTCCGTGTCGTCATAGCCCCAGGCCACCTTCAGGCCGACGGGCAGGTCGAGCCACTTGCCGACGTCGGTGGTGACCAAGGCCTGCAATGTCCGCAGCCTAGCGTGCCGTGGGAGGGGGCGCCTCTCCAGGCCGTCATGCTGATGGCCAGGGAGTTGTAGTCGTCGATGGCCGCCTTGACGTCGAAGGTCAGGTCCGTTTCCTCGGCTGCGACCCGCTCACCGGAGAAGTCGGTGACGAACCCGAACGTCACATCGCCACCGAAGGTGATGTCGCTGGCGAACATCGGTAGGGCCATCAGCCCCAGGAGCACGGAAAGAACGAGCAGTTTTTTCATAGTACTGTTCTTCCTCCTTAAGATTTTGTAAGAGCCAACGGCTCTCGTTGCCACAACATTGGTACCTGGCTTGCCGGGCCGTCCGTACAGCTCTGCCCCCCTCCTATACGCCGCCCTCTTCATGGCACCCTAAGCAGCCTAAGTCTAACATACCCCTGCAAAAAAAATCAAGCAGAAAAATGCCTTTTAAATTGCTATCGAACTCTTGCCGCCCCTCCAAACCGATAGCTTTCTTGATGGTACAAGGCGCACAAGCTGCAAGTCAAGTGTTTTTTTTGGAAAATTCGCAGCATCCGAGGAGCCGCAGTTCACTGCACAAGTCCAGCCCCCTTTGGCTTGACGCAGGGGTCGAGGCGGCTTACACCGTAGCTCAGAAGCCTATGATCGACTATTTCCTGAAGGGCGGGCTGCTGATGTACCCGCTGGCGGCCTGCTCCCTGATCGCGCTGGCCGTCATCCTGGAAAAGGCGGTGCATTTCGCGCGCGCCCGCCCGGCGAAGGGCCAGGCCGAGGCCGTGCTGCAGGCCGCCCGGGAGGGCGCTTCGAGCAGGCCCGAGGCGCTGTGCGGTCCAGGCCCCGCCCCCAGGCGCGCCTCTTCGCCGCGGCGCTCGCCGGCCGGAGCCTGCCGCGCGCCGACCTGGAAAACCGCCTCTCGCGCCTGGGCTCCGCGGGAGCTGAAGCGCCTGAGCCACCGCCTGCACTGGCTGGAGCTGGTCGGCCGCATCGCCCCGATGCTCGGCCTGACCGGCACGGTCACCGGCCTGACCCGAGCCTTCCGGACGGTGGCCGCCCTCAAGCAGGTCACCGACCCGGGCCTGCTGGCCAGCGGCATCTGGGAGGCCCTGATCACCACGATCGCTGGGCTGTTCATCGGCATCCCGGCGCTGATCGCCTACCACCTGTACGACAACCGCCTGCGAGTCGCTGGCCTTCGAGATGAAGACCTCCAGCGAGGAGCTGGTCGCCGCGCTCACGGAACGCCGATGATCGAGTTCGACTACGGCAGGGACCTCACCGAGCGCAGCGCCGGCCCGGACCTCACGCCGATGATCGACATGATCTTCCAGCTGCTGATCTTCTTCCTGCTCACTTCCTTCCTCATCCTGCCCGCGGTGAACGTGGCCCTGCCGCGCAGCCGCAGTCCCGAGGCCACCCCTCCGGCCGCGATTGACCCTGACCGTGCGGCGGGACGGCAGCCTGCTGCTGGCCGGCCAGGACGGTGCTGGTCGAGGACCTGCCCTCGCTGATGTCCGCCGCGCTGGCCGGCCGCGACGAACCCACGCTCATCGTGCAGGCGGACCGCGGCGTGGCCTTCGGCCGGGTGGTCGAGGTGATGGAGGCCGCCCGCTCCGGCGGCGCGCAGGACATCTCCTTCCTGGTGGAACCGCATCGCGGAGCCATGAACCGCAAGGGCGTCCTCCTGTTCCCCGCCGCGCTGGGCGTTTCCGCGGCGGCCCACCTGCTGCTGCTGTTCCTGTGGCCGTATTCCCCGGCCCGACCGGCCCAGCAGCCGCCGGAACCCATCCCCGTCCGGCTGCTGGAAGCGCCGCGGCCCGCGCAGCGGCCTGCTCCGCCACCTCCGGCCGCTCCGCGGCGCAGGCCGCGCGTCCCGAGCCCGCGTCTCCTGCGCCCGTGCAATCCCTTCCATCGAGCCCGCCGCCTGCCCCCCAGCCCGAGCCAGAGCCCCGAGCCGGAAGTTGCCGGAATCCCCGCTCGAGCTGGCGCCGCCGGCAACCAGCTTCGGGCGAGGCGCTGCAGGACATCCGACCGCGTCCTGAGCCCGCGGCCGCAGGTTCGCAAGCGGGATCCGGCAGCGAAACATCAGCCGTGCTTGCCGCCGAGGTTGCGGCCACCCAGGCTGTGCTGTCCAGCCTGCGCAGCGCGCATCGTGGAGAAGATCCGCTACCCTGCCCTTGGCGCGGGCCAACGGCTGGAAAGGCACGGTGCTGCTGGAGCTGCTCCTGGATGAAAGAGGCGTCCTGCAAGGGCTGGCGGTGCGCCGATCCTCGGGCTACGCGGTCCTGGACCGGGCCGCCACCGCCCTGGTGCGCTCGGTCACTCCGGTGAACAACCCCCTGGGTCGGCCGCTGCGCATCGAGGTGCCGATCGCCTACGAGCTGAAGGATTGAAGCCTAGACGAGATGGTTCAGGACGCTTTCAGGCACATCTGTCCTCGAAGATGCGGGAAGGACTCCAGAATCCGGGAGATATCCGCCAGGTCCTTCTGCCGCTTGCTCCTGCGCCGCTCCGGATCCGTGGCCGCCCAGATTTTTCCGCTTAAAACGTCTTCCAGTCGGGCCACGGGCATCGAGCGACCCAGCACGTCCTTGCGTACGGCGGCCGCCACGAAAGCGGCATAGCGTGGATCGGTCTGGATCTGAGCCCTCAGATCGGATCCTGGCTGCTCGATGTTGATGCTGTGGGGATGCAGCGCAACTCGGAACGAACCCCTGAGTTCATCGATCAGTCTCCGGGGATCATCGATCGCGACAGCGATATCCAGATCCAGGCTTACCAATGGCTCTACGTAGGCGTTCACCGCCTGCCCTCCGATAACGCAGAAGGGGACCTTGCGGCTTTCTAGGAAATCCAAAAGTCCTTCCAGAAGGTCGGTTTCGTCCATCGTTACCAGCCGCCGAAACACTGCCGCGCGCATCGAATGACTACCACCGCTGCAATAATCCTATGCAAGACGGCAAGAAAGTACAAGCACCGCAGGGGAGGCGCCGGGGACGCGCCTCCCGCGAAGGCTCTACAGGCTCAGCTCGGCCCCCACCCAGAAGGAGAGCGGGGGCATCACGTAGCCGTACGCGGTCTGGTAGACCTGGTTCAGCAGGTTCTTGCCTGCCAGGGTCAGGCTCAGGTGGTCGGATATCACCTGCCGCGACCTCGGCGTTGAGCACCAGGTAGGGGTCCAGGCGGTTGGTATTGGCCTCGTCGGCGAAGCGCTCCCCGACGTACTCCGCGTCCACCCCGCAGGCGGGTGCGCTTCCGCTCATAGCTCAGGGCCAGGTCGGCCTTGTGCACCGGCGAGTAGATCGCCCGCTTGTCATCCCCGAAGCTGTAGGCGGTCGGAGGCGCCTTCCAGCACGAAGCTGTACAGGAAGGTGTAGCTGCCCGGACAGGCGCAGGCCGGGAAGCAGCTCGCAGGCCAGGTCAGCCTCGGCCCCGGGGAAAAGAGCCTCCCGACGTTGACGGCGATGCTGGGGATCGCGATCACGGTCCCACTGGATCCCATCCAGCACGTAGCGCACGAAGGCGAACAGGTTGGCCTCCAGCCGTGCTGCCGATCAGCCGTAACGCCCAGCTCGCCGGTGTACCCGGTTTCGGGACGCAGGTCGGGATTGCCCGCATTCCACCCATCGGTTCGGCCAGTACAAATCGTTCATGGTCGGCGCCCGGTAGGAACGGGCGCCGCTGGCCTTGAGCGAAACGTTCTCCGACAGCGCAGCCACCGCGGCCAGCTTGTAGGTCAGGCTGCCCGGGAAATCGGAGTACAGGTCGTAGCGCGCCATCGGGGTGAGCGTGAGCCAGTGCCGCAAGGTAGACCGGAATTTCCAGGAAAGCGCCGCCGCTCAGGCGGGTTTGCTTGCCGATCGAAGGTGCTGTCCACGCTGTCAAACAGCAGGTTGCCGCCGTAGACCAACTGGAGCCAATCCGTCGCCGCCAGCTTCTGCGAGACGTCCAGGCCCACGGTGTGCAGGCGGTGGTCGTCGTCCGTGGATATAGACCGGGTCCACGTACCCCAGGCCGGAGTACTTGTAGAACAGGCGGGCATCCAGGCAGAGCGAGCGAGCTGCCGAGGCTCGGGGTCTGGAAGAACGCCTGGGCTTGCAGCGAAGTCACTTGCTGCTCGCATCGGTGGGCAGCCAGGCAGGGTCGATGCTCCCCGGGGCGCTGCGAGTCGGCATAGCCGACCTGACTCTTCAAGCCCAGTTCGGCCCTTCGCCCGCGGGCGCGGTCAGGGACAGGGTCGCATCGCCTCCAGCAGGCCGGCGTTGATCCGCCGCCGGTAGTCATCGATGTACCTGGTCGTCGTACCAGACGAAGCCGTTGTTGGCACGCGTGAAGGAGCCGGTGAGCAGCAGGTCGGCCGGGCCCAGGGCCTGCGACAGCTGCGCCCCGACCCGCTGTGTGTCCACCAGGTCCAGGTAGTCCGCCTCCGACCGGCGTCTGCGGTCGCCCCGTCCTACACCGCACGCGCGTCCCGCGGGAGGTAGCTGCCGTTGGTCAGGCTGAGCCGGAAGCGGTCCTCGGCCTTGTCCTTGGTGATGATGTTCACCACCCCGGCCACGGCGTCCGCCCCGTACAGGGCGCTGGTGCCGCCGCGCACGATCTCGATGCGCTCGATGTTGTCCACGGGGATCTGGGAGAGGTCCGGCGCCCCCTGCCGGCTGTCGTTCAGCCGCACCCCGTCCACCAGGACCAGGACCTGGGCGGCGGTGGAACCGCGCAGGCTCACGCTCTGCACGGAGCCGGCGGTGCCGTTGTCGGTGACCGACACGCCGGCCACCCGCTCCAGGGCCTCCGCCGCGCTGACGGCGCCGGCCAGCTCCTCCCCGCTCACCACGGTCACGTGGTCGGGGCTGGCCAGGATCGTGCTGGCGATGCGCGTGGCGGTGACCACGATCTTCTCCACGGCCAGGGTCGTATCCTGCGCGGCAGCCAGCGACGCGACGGCCGCCAGCGCCAGCAGGACCAGGGCTGTTCGCTTGTACATGACGGAACCTCCAATTGTAGAAGTTCAGTCCGTGTAACCTTGGGTCCGGGAGGGACAGGGGCGGGCCGAATGGCGGAGGCCACCCGTCGCCTTTTCCGCGAAGGTTGCATCTCAGGAGGGTTTCCTGGCTTCCGGATCGCCTTACCGGCGGCGCCTTCTCACCCGGCGAGCCGTTGGCTCGCCGGGCAATGGCCTGTTGCCGCTTTCATCCCCGGTCACAGTGGCGGGACCGCTGCGGTATCGCACCGCATTCCGCTCTCCTGAAACGGACTAGGTTGGCTCCACTATCCCCCGCCTCCGGGCTGCTGTCAAGAGGCGCAAGCGGCCCAGGCGGCGCTGCCGGCAAGCGGCGCGCATTGATTCTCGCCCCCGGAAGCCGTAATATGGAGCCGATGGTCGAACTGGAACGGCGGATCAGCGGGGACTGGATCGAGGCGCGGGAGGCCGCCGCCGATCAGTACACGCTCGGCAAGTTCTTCCGGCTCAACGTCGATCGCCTGCACGACATCGCCCGCTCCATGCGCCTGTGCGTGGAGGAAGGAGTCCTCGAATACAAGGGCGCGCTGCTGCGCCCGGTGTTCGTCTCCCTGGAGGCCATGCAGTACCAGAGCGTGAGCTTCGTGGAGCTGGAGCTGCACGACCGGCCCCTGGAGGACCTGTTGTTCGTGATCCTGCTGCAGCGCCTGGTCTGCTCGGGGGTGATCGCCCCGGCCAAGGGCAGGACCGTGGGCCCCATTTCCACGGAGGCCATCGGGGTGAACGCCATCCTGGCGGACATCAAGCAGCGCATCCGCCTGAACGGCGATTTCCAGAAGCACCCGGCGGTGAAGAACATCTTCGTGCAGGTCACCATCTACCAAAAGGAAAAGAAGAAAATGGAGGACCTGCTGCCGACCATCATGGAGGACAAGCGCGAGACCTTCCGCCGCAACTTCCAGGGGGTATTCCAGAAGGTCTTCGACAGCATCCGCAAGAATTACGCCGACCTGCTGGCCGAGGAGGAGGCCCGCCGGCTGGAGCAGGAAGGCCAGACCGACATCCTGTACCTCGCCTCCCTGAAGAGCCTGGTTCCGCTGCTCAACGACCAGGCCAAGGAAGTGTCCCGCCTGCGCACCACGCTGAGCTTCGCCCGCTCGGACAAGTACAAGACCCGTGCGGTGCTGGTCAGTGTGTTCAAGGACAGGGCTTTCTTTCTGGGTTTGATGGACAAGGAGAACGCGGTCTACGCCCGGCTGTGCGCGGAACTGGGCCGCAAGAGCGGTCTGGACTGCCCGCCGGCGCTGGGCAAGCGCCTGGGCGGCGAGCTGGTGCGCGTGCTGGAGAGGCTGGCCCGGGTGGAGGCCCCGCCGCAGGTCTCCTGACTACTCCAGCGCTTCGATCCCCACCAGCCAAAGGTGGTTGTCGCGCCAGACGTGCTTGAAGCGGCAGTCCCCCCGCCGGCTGACGAACACCAGCTCCCCTTCTTCCATGAAAAAATCGTCCAGCTCGCGCGAGATGTCCACGGAATAGTAGCGGGTCAGGTAGTTGAGCAGCCCGTCCAGGTTGATCTGCTCGAACAGGTCGATCAGGCGGTTGTAGATCTCGGTCTTGCCCACCCGCTCCAGGTAGTACATCTTCTGGGCGAAGAAGAAGATGATGTGGTCCCTGGTGTTGTTCATCCTGGTACTATCATCGACAGGCAGGCGTTTTCCGGGTGCAATTTTTTTGCCCTCCGTTCGCCTTGACCCTGGCCCGGGGGTGCGGATAGTATTCGGGCATGGCCAAGGGATTCACGCTGGAAATCAACCCCTGGGTGTACCTGGGCAAGTGCGCCGCGGACGGCACCTGGACGGAAACCTACATCGAGAAAGAGCACCTCACCCCCGCGGCGGAGGCGAAACTGCCGGAGGCGGAGCACGCCGCCCTGCTGGCCCGGCGCAACTCCTTCCCCGAGCTGCCGCTGGTCAACTACACCACCCAGTACGGCCTGGGCTGTTTCGAGGGCCTGAAGGCCTTCCCCCAGAAGGCCGGGGGCCTGAAGATCTTCCGTCCGGACGGCAACGCCCGGCGGATGGCCTCTTCCATGAAGGGCCTGATGATGCCCCCCTTCCCCCCGGAGATGTTCGTGCGCGCGGTGCGGCAGGTGGTCAAGCGCAACCTCCAGCTGGGCTTCGCCCCCGCCTACGACCCGGCCTGGGAGAAGGACAACTTCGTGGCCGGGCACTCCGTGTACATCCGGCCCTTCACCCACGCGGAGGGGGGCATCGGCGTGAACCTGTGCGCCTCTCCCTGGGTGGTGATCGTCACCTCCGACGTGGGCTCCTACTTCCGCCCCGGCAACACCAAGGCCATCACCACCACGCGCATCCGGGCCACGCAGGGGGGCACCGGCTGGATCAAGGCCGCCTCCAACTACGTGATCAGCGCACTGGCCAAAAAGGAGGCCGAGGCCCAGGGCTACATGGAGTGCATGTTCCTGGACGCCCGCGAGCACCGCTACTTCGAGGAGGGCTCCTCCTGCAACCTGTTCTTCCTGCTGAAGAACGGGACCCTGGTCACCCCGTCGCTGGAGGACACCATCCTGCCCGGTATAACGCGGGCCAGCATCATCGATCTGGCCGGGGACCTGGGGGTGAAGGTTGAGGAGAGGCGCATCTCGGTGGAGGAGGTGCTCTCCGAGGCCCGCGAGGTGTTCGCCTCCGGCACCGCAGCCGGGGTGGGCCCCATCGAGTCTCTCACCCACGAGGGCCGGGAAGCGGTTTTCAACAACCGCAAGGTGGGCGAGCTCTCTCAAAAGCTTCTGAAGACCCTGAAGGGCATCCAGTACGGGCTGCTCGAGGACCGCCGCGGCTGGATGATCGCTCTTTAGAACCGGGTCGCCGCCAGATCCAGCGGAAGCCGCCCGTAGATCTCCAGCTCAAAGGTGCGCGTCGGGTACAGGATCGAGCGCTGGTTGAGGTAAGCCAGGTTGCGCGTCTGGCCGCGCTCGCCGGTTTCCGGGTTGCGCGTAAGCACGTCGAAATACTCCGAGGAGAAGGTCAGGTTGGCCAGGGCCCGCGCCTGGCGCGCCGGGTCGCGCCCGCGCTCGGAGAGGCGCATGGTGGTCACCCCCAGGTTGTTGAAGACCTTCATGAGGTACTCCAGCAGGGCTCGGTGCTCGCTGTTGTCCGCCGGCTGCAGGAAGGGAATGCGGTCCCGGCGCGCCTCCTGCAGGTCCAGCAGGCGCAGGTAATAGCCCTGGGCCGATGAGTAGTAGCCCTGCAGGTACATGGCGTTGCCCAGCGCGAACAGGCCGTTCTCGTTGGTGGGCAGGGCGTCCACCACCCTGCTGAAACGCAGCAGGGCCTGCTCGAAGTCCTCCTGGACGTAGGCGATGTAGCCCACCTTGTAGTCCAGCTCGTCGCTGCGGTACTGGTTGGCTTCCGCCTGACGGTACATCTGCAAAGCGGTGTCCAGGTCGCGGCTGATGGAGTAGTAGATGTCCCCCCGGTTCTTGTAGGGCAGCCCCAGCTCCTTGGCCTGGCCCAGCACGCGCTGGCTCTGCGCCGACTGGATGCGCTCGATGGCCCGCTGGTAATACTTCTCGGCGTTGAGGTACTCCCGGTCGCGCGCGTAGGTTTCCCCCAGGCGGTTGTAGGAGTCGATCAGGGCCAGCAGGCGGCGGCGCGTGAACGGGGAGGCTTTATCCAGCAGCTCGATGGCGTTGACCAGGGCTTTGCGCTCCTCCACCGCGTCCGGCAGGTAGCGATAGTAGCGGGCCAGCTGGTAGTGGGCCTCGGGGTGGAACTTGTCGCGTTTCATGGCCGCCAGCAGCGCGTCGCGCACGCCGTCGTAGGCCTGCTGGTCGAACCAGAAGCCGGCCAGCTCGGAGTACACGCTGGCCAACAGCTCCGGCTCCACCTGCAGGCGGCGCTTCTTGTCCTTGTCCTCCAGCAGCCGGTACAGGTCCTGGGTCTCCTTCAGGCGCGACTTCTGGGGCGAAACCCGGATGAAGTAGCGCATCATGCGCAGCAGCACCTCGTCGCGCTCCCCGTAGTGGTCCAGGATGGTGGCGTACTGCAGACGGGCGCTCTCGAAATGCTCGGGCCTCTCCTCGGCCCACTCCAGGAAGTTGTCCCCCCGGGCCAGCAGGATGTCGGCGTCCCGGAACCCGGCGCGCGGCACGGAGCGCTTGCGCTGCTCCTCCACGCCGTACTCGCCGGTGTACTCGCCCAGGATGCGCTCCGCGCGCTCGTAGCCGAACGTCGAGTAGGTGAGTAGGCCGGCGTAGGCCAGGGTGCCCTGCCGGTCCAGCGGGAAGTGCCGCAGCAGCAGCTCGTACTTGTCCGCGGCCAGCGGGTATTGGCGCCGGCTGGTGTACGCATCGGCATAGCGCAGGTACCAGCGCTTGTAGCGGATTATGGCGTTGGCCTTGGCGAAGCGCTCTTCGGCCAGCTTGAAGCGGTCCTTCAGGATCTGGGCATGTCCCTGCCGGTACAGCACGTAGGCCGCCACGGGCCGGTAGATGTAGCGGTAGCCCAGGAAGGAGAGCAGCCCCAGGAACAACAGGCTCAGCACGGCGGCCCGCACGACCGGCCAGACGTTCTCGTGCAGCGCGAAGCCGAACCTGCGCCGCTCCTGCTCGAAGGCCAGCCCGGTCAGCTTCTCGTAGCCGCGCGGCAGGCGGATGCGCCGGCCGGCGATCCGCGAGACCTCCTCGGCGATCTGCGCCGGGGCGGCCCCGTCGGCAAGCAGGTCGATGAGCAGGCGCAGGTCCGGCCCGGTGAGCCCCTTCTCGGCGATCAGCTCCTCGATGGCCATCTTGAGGTTGCGCGGGAGGGCGGAGAGAGTGCGCTGCAGGGCCGCGAAGCGCCGCTCGCTTAAGCCGAACTCCTCTTCGGCTGGAGCCGGGCCCTCCGGCCGCGGAGCTTCCGCCGCTTTCGCCAGCCGTTGCGCCCGGCGCGGAGGCTCCGGGGGAACCTCGACGGACGCCTGCGCCGGCGCTTCCGCGGGAGCTTCTCCGGCCGCCACATCGCCGAACAATCCCTCGCCGGTGAACTCCTCGGGCAGCCCGGCAATGCCCTCCACGCCTCCAACCGGTGAAGCCTCGGGCTGGGGGAGCTCTATGGATGGCATTTCCGGGAAGGCGAAAGGCGCTTCCGCTTCCGGTGCCTCGGCCGGGCCTGCCGCACCCGGGGCCTCGCCCGCAGAGGGCTCCGGTGGCAGCATGAACTCTTCGGGCAGCTGGAAAGGCTCTTCGCCCAACCCAGGCCCCGCCTCAGCCGAGGGTCCCGGAGCCTCGGTGCCTCCTGCTTCCTCCCCGGGCAATCCCAATCCGGCCAGGAAGTCCTCGGGGAGCTGCCCCGCCTCCTCTTCGGCCGAAGGCGCGGAAGGCCCGGCGAAGATGTCCTCCGGAATTCCGCCGGCCCCCAGCGCCGCAGCTTCCCCTGCCGCAGATGACTCTGGCGGCGCGGGCACCTCCAGCGCGGGTGACTCTGGCGGTGCAGGCACCTCCGGCATGGCGGTCTCTTCTTCCTGCATCCCCTCCTCGTGGATGCCGAAGTCGGCAGGCAGGGTAAAATCGGCCAGCTCCTCCTCGGCCGCGGGTCCGACGACCGGCGGGGCTCCAGTCGGGGCCTCCGGTGCGGCTTCCTCGGCCTCCCCACCCGCAGGCTCGCCGAGGGACTCCAGGAGTCCCGGCGGGATCCCGAACTCCTCCAGGGTCTTGGCGGCTTCCGCCTCACCCGCCTCGCCGGGCTCTGGCTCGGCAGGGGTCGGCTCAAAAGACGCTGGTTCTGGCTCTGCCAGGCCCGCGAAGATCTTGTCCAGGTCCTCGGTTCCCCCCGGAGACATCTCCAGCTTGTCCGGCGCTTCCGCGCCCTCCTGGCTGAAAAGCTCGCTGAAGTCGAAATCCTCCGCGCCCGGCTCCGCGCCGGCCGCGGGTTCGGCGGCCGGCCGCTCCTCCGCGCGTTCGGAGGCGGCCGCTCGCTCTTTCAGGGCGGCGCCTTCGAACAGGTCGCTCAGGTCCGGCGGCCCGGCCTCCGGCGACGGCATGTCCTCAATGGCTTCTCCGCGCTCGGCCAGGATCTCGGGCTCTGAACCGAGTGAGTTCAGGATGGCTTTGAAGCGTTCGATCTCCTGGAGACTGGGCATCGGTCCTCTATCTTCGATTCTCGGAAGCGAGGGGGCGCGGGTTGAGAACACTTATGCTCAAGTCCGCCGGCCCGCCTGTCGAAGCATGAGTATAGCAGAACCATGTCGTCCACGGAACGTCTCCTGCTGGTCGGTGCGCTGTTGACGGCCGGGCTCGCCCCGCTCGCCGCCCAGGTCTCCTTGCCCACACCCATCGAAATCCAGAGCGTGGAACGCGCCGGCCCGCCGCGCTTCCTGAACCGCCAGGTGCTGCTCTCCTTCAGCCCGGAGAGCCCCGCGCGACCCGTGCGCTTGGTGGGGGCCAGCTTCGAGCACGAACGTTACGGGGTCTTCCACCCCTACGTGCGGAACGCCAACGGCGTGTTCCTGCTCCTGCTGGACGTCCCGGACGGGGTGGACTCCCTGACGTACCGCATCGCGGTGGACGGGCTGTGGACCTACGACCCCGCCAACCCGCGGCGCTTCGAGGATTCTTCCGGGGTGGTCTTCTCCACCTTCGGCCTGGAGGGTCTGCCGCCCAGGTCCCTGGTGAGCCCGGAGGTCCACCCCGACGGCGAGGTGACCTTCCGCTTCCGCGGGCGACCTGGGCGCTTCGTCTCGCTGATCGGGGAGTTCAACCGCTGGGACCCGTTCTGGGAGCCCATGCCGGAAGACCCCAGGCGGCCAGGCCTCTACCAGCTCACGCTGCGCCTGTCCCCGGGCCAGCATTACTACGTGTTTTCGGTGGACGGGGAGCGGGTCCCCGACCCGCTCAATGTGGAGCTGGCCGAGGACTCCGAAGGCTTCCGCGTCTCCACCTTCCGGCTTCCGGCGCGAGCGGCCGCCGCGCCCCGCTGAGCCGGCTGCTTTACCAAACCGCACCCGCATTGTACTTTATCTCGAGGCCAAATAATGTGGGAATATAGCGAAAAGGTCATGGATCACTACGAGCACCCCCGCAACGTGGGGGAGGTGGAGAACGCCAACGCGGTCGGCGAGGTGGGCTCCATCGTCTGCGGGGACGCTCTCAAGCTGACCCTGAAAATCGACGGGGAGGTGATCCGGGACGCCCGCTTCAAGACCTTCGGCTGCGGGAGCGCCATCGCCGCGGCCTCCGCCCTGACCGAGATGATCAAGGGCAAGAGCCTGGAGGAGGCCTCCCGCATCACCAACAAGGACATCGCCGCCTTCCTCGGCGGCCTGCCCGAGGAGAAGATGCACTGCTCGGTGATGGGCCAGGAGGCCCTGGAGGCGGCCATCGCCGACTACCGGGGGGTGAAAAGGGAGGCCCACAAGGAGGACGAGGGGGAGATCGTCTGCAAGTGCTTCAGCGTCACCGACCAGAAGATCAAGCGGGTGGCCCTGGCCAACAACCTGCACACCGTCGAGGAGATCACCAACTACACCAAGGCAGGGGGCGGCTGCGGGGCCTGCATCCCGAAAATCGAGGACCTGCTGGAGGAGGTCTGGCGAGGCGAGAGCGCCCGCAGGGCTCCCGGCGGCCGGCTGACCATGGTCCAGAAGATCAAGAGGATCGAAGAGGTGCTGGAAGAGGAGGTCCGCCCCATCCTGAAGCGCGACGGAGGCGACCTGGAGCTGATCGACGTGGTGGAGAACAAGGTCATCGTGCGCATGATGGGCATGTGCCAGGGCTGCCACGCCTCGGAGCTGACCACGAAGGGCCTGGTGCAGGAGAAGCTGCGCGAGCTGGTGGACCCCACCCTGGAGGCGGTGGAAGATGTCCCCGGCTAGAGTCTACCTGGACAACAACGCCACCACGGCGGTGGCCCCCGAGGTCCTGGAGGAGATGCTGCCCTTCCTGAAGGAGAAGTACGGCAACCCCTCCAGCGCCTACAGCTTCGGAGGCAATCTGCAGAAGGACCTGGAAAAGGCCCGGGAGCGCACCGCCGCGCTGTTCGGCTGCCATCCCACCGAGATCGTGTTCACCTCCTGCGGCACCGAGAGCGACAACTTCGCCATCCGCGGCCTGGTGGACGCCTACCCGGAGAAGACCCACGTCGTCCTCACCAAGGTCGAGCACCCGGCGGTCAAGAACCAGGCCCCTTACCTCCGGAAGAAAGGCCTGCGGGTCACGGAGATCGGGGTGGACCGCAAGGGCAACCTGGACCTGGAGGAGCTGCGGGCGGCCCTGGACAACGAGACCCTGGTGGTCTCCTGCATGCTGGCCAACAACGAGACCGGGGTGATCTTTCCTCTGGAGCAGATCTGCCGGATCGCCAAGGAGCACGGGGTGTTCGTGCACACCGACGCGGTGCAGGCCGTGGGCAAGATCCCCCTGGACTTCTCCCGGCTGCCGGTGGACCTGGCCGCCTTCTCGGGCCACAAGTTCCACGCGCCCAAGGGGGTGGGCGGCCTGTTCATCCGCCGCGGCCTGAAGATCCGCCCCTTCCTGATCGGCGGCCACCAGGAGCGCAGCCGCCGCGGGGGCACCGAAAACATGGCCTCGATCGTGGGCCTGGGCAAGGCCGCGGAGCTGGCCGCCTCGCGCCTGGGCGAGGAGGCCACCCGGGTGCGCGCGCTGCGCGACCGCCTGGAGCGGGGCATACTGCAGAGCATCGCCAACTCGGAGGTGAACGGGGACCCGGATCATCGGGTGCCCAACACCACCAACATCGGCATCCACTTCATCGAGGGGGAGGCGCTGCTGCTGGCGCTGGACAAGCAGGGCATCTGCGCCTCCACCGGCTCGGCCTGCGCCTCCGGCAGCCTGCAGCCCTCGCACGTGCTGCGCGCCATGGGCGTGCCGTTCACCTGCGTGCACGGCTCGCTGCGCTTCTCCTTGAGCACCTACACCACGCAAGGCGAGGTGGACTACGTGCTGGAGACCCTGCCGGGCATCGTCGGCCGCCTGCGCGAGCTTTCGCCCTTCCACTCCCTGCGCGAAATCGAGGCCTTCGGCGCGTAGCCCGCTATGGCGGCGCGTAAGGAAGGTCGCCGCGCTCGGAATCTGCTTCCCTAGCGTGCCCGGCTGCTCATGAACATCGAGGCCTTCGCGTTCGGGATGAACATGGCAATGCCAACCGTGGCTGTCACGGAGCCGAAGAGGCTCTCCTCGCTGGTGAGATCGATTTTGACTCCGGAACCATCCTTATAGGAGAGCACGTAACCCAGCCGCGGCGTTATCCCGATAAATGGGGCTAGCCGGTCGTTCACGAAAAAGTACAGCCGCGGGAGGAAGGTCAACTGCAGGTTCGTCCAGGAACTGCCCGGCGTAGTGACCCCGGCAATCAGGTCGTCGACACTGGGGTAGAAAGCCAGGCCGAGAGACGCGCCCAGGCTGAACACCATCCCTTTCTGCGCGGTTGGATCCCGGAGGAAAGCATATCGTCCGCCGACGCTGACTCCGAAACCCAGGGACTTGTCGATGTTGTCCACATCATACGTCATGGACTCGTAGGTCAGCCATGGGGAGAGCCATACCGAAAAGCGATCCGCCGCAAAGTATTCCAGCTCGGGCGCCACCTCCAGGCTCCAATAGCCGCGGTCCTCCGTGTCATCCAGGAAGTAATAGAAGTTGTTGTAGAACGAAATGCTCCCCGAGAGGCCGATTCCGCCTTTGGCGAAGTTCTCCCCGATGTCCGCGTACAGCGCCGGGAGCGGCCAGGGCGAACAGCCACCGCTAGGACCAGAAAGCTCTTTTTCATGAGTTCCCCCTTCGCGGCAGTGTACCCGCTCGGGAGTCAGTCTTCCAGAATTTTTTTCTGCGGCGGCTCCACCAGGTCGTGCTTGACCCCGGTGATCTCCCCGATGCGGTCGTTGAAGCGCTCGGCCTTCTTCAGGCTCTCGTCGAACTTGCCGGCGGCGTTTTTGAGATGCTTGCCCACCAGGGTGAAATCCCCGTAGAAATCGCTGAAGGCAGCCTGCACCCTGGCCAGTTCGCCCATGATCACCCGGGCCTGCTGCTCGATCTTGAAGCCCTTCAGCCCCAGGGCGACGGCCATCAGGTAGGCGTACAGGCTGTTGGGCGAGACGGGCACCACCTTCTTGTCCATGGCGTACTGGGACAGCTCGTAGCTGCGGTCCTTCAGGTTGTCGGTGACGATCAGCTCGTAGAACACGTTCTCCGCCGGGATGTACATCAGGGCGAAGTTGTAGGTCCCCTCGCTCTCCTTGATGTACTTGGCGGCGATCTCGTCGATCTTCTTCTGCACGACCCGCACGAACTCCCGCTTCCCTTCCCGGCGCGCGGCCTCCCCTTCCACGCTCAACAGGCGCTGGAAGCTCTCCAGCGGAAACTTGGAGTCTATGGGCACGAGGCGGTCGCCCAGCTTGACCACGGCGTCCACGACCGTGCCGTCGCGGAAGCGGAACTGGGTCTCGAAGTTGCGCTCGGGCAGCACCTGGCGCAGCAGGTCCTCCAGCAGGTACTCCCCGAGGTTGCCGCGCAGCTTGGGGGCCTTCAGGATGTCCTGGAGCTGGCCGATGTCCCGGCCCAGCTCCTGGATCTGGCGCGAGGCCTGCTCCAGGCCCCCCAGCTTGCGGTGCACGTCGTTGAGCATGGCCTGCGAGCGCTGGTAGAACCCGGCCTGCTCCTTCAGCGACTGGTTGGCGGAGTCCGTCTGCCCTTTCTGGATTTCGGCGAGCTGATTCTGCAGCGCCAGGATCTGCTGGTTCAGCTGCTGGTTCTTGGGCACCTGCACCAGCAGGAGCACCAGCAGCACGAGAATGACCAGGAACACCCCGCCCAGCAGGACTTCCATCATGCGCCTCCCAGGGCGGCTGACACTCGAGCGACTTTGCCGGCGTGCGCGGCGAGCCTCTTCTTTTTCAGGTTTTCCCGGATTACCCAGCTCAGGTCCGGGTCGCGGCTGGCCGCCCAGCGCTCCAGCAGGCCGAAGCCCTTCTCCGGCTCGGCCGCCGCCAGCACGCTCAGCGCGTAGCCCAGGCCCTGTCGCAGCACCCGAAAATCCTCCTCCCGGCGCGCGGCCGGCGCCGCGGCCGCGACGCGTTCCATGATCCGGTCGGCCAGGGCCAGCGCCTGGCGGGCGAAGGCCGGCTCCCCCAGCAGCGGCGGGTGGGCCAGGGCGGCGGCCACCGCCCGCAGCTCCAGGAAGCTGCCCGCTCCAGCCACGAAGCAAGCAAGTCCAGCAGCGCCTTCGGGTCCGCCTCGCCGAGGCGCTGCAGGGCCATGGCCACGGCCTCGCGCCTCCGCCAGCGCGGGTCGCCGGCCGCCTGGCGCAGACCGCGGGCGATTTTTTCCCGGCCGCTCCGGCCGCGCACCCAGTCCGCGCTCCAGCCCAGCGTGCCGCAGAAGCACAGGTACTCCCGCGGGTCGCCGGTAGGCGCCTCTTCCGCGGTCAACGCGCGCCAGGCCTCCAGGCTCGCCCGCACGGCAGGGCCCGGCGGGTCGCGGGACAGCAGGTCAGCCAGGGCATGGGCCAGCTCCAGGTTGCCGCGGGGCCCGGGCAATCCCGAGTTGGCCAGAAGATAAGCCTCCAGCTCCCCCGCCGCGTCCCCGGCCAGCAGCTTCGCCAGCATTTCTCGCCGCGCCTCTCCCGTGCCCACCTTCCTGCCTCCCCCGCCGCTAACTATCTTATACAGCAAACAGGTTTACCAGTAGAGGGAAACCGCGAAGAGCTTCCCGGCGGGCTGGGCGGGGGCGCCGGGAGCCGCTCGCCGGCACCCCGCTGAGTCTGAAGATCTGTTACCGGCGCCGCGACGGGTCGCTCACGAGCAGCCCGTGGTGGAGCCGCAGGTCAGGCACTTCAGGCAGGTGCCGTTGCGCACCAGGGTCAGGTGGCCGCACACCGGGCAGGGGTCCCCCTCGTAGCCCTGGATGCGCGCCAGCGCCAGGCTGTCCTCCCGCGGGCCGATGCGGCGCCCGAAGCGGCCGGCACGCCCCCTGTCACCCCGGCCGGCGGCTCCCCGGCGCTGCCGTTGTCACCGGGCTCCTTCTTCCTGCCGTTGGTCGTGGTGGCGATCAGGTCGTCGGGCTTGACCTGCGCCAGGTCGGTGCGCCGCAGGTAGCTCAGGGCCAGGTCGCGGAAGATGAAGTCCAGCACCGAGGTGGTGATCTTGATGTTGTCGTGTCCCTGCACCACGCCGTTGGGCTCGAAGCGCGTGAACACGAAGGCGTCCACGTACTCCTCCAGCGGCACGCCGTACTGCAGCCCCAGGGAGACGGCGATGGCGAAGCTGTTGAGCAGGGAGCGGAAGGCCGCCCCTTCGCGGTGCATGTCCAGGAACAGCTCGCCCAGGCTGCCGTCGGGGTACTCGCCGGTGCGCAGGAACAGGCTGTGCCCTCCGATCTTGGCCTTCTGGGTGTAGCCCTTGCGCCGGTTGGGCAGGGAGCGGCGCAGCGTGCGCGGCGGCGCCGAGCCCGCGGCGAAGCCCGCCTCTTGCGGCGCCCGGCCCGCACCGTCGCTTCCCGGCTTGCTGCCCCCGGAGGGCTTGGCGCTGCTCGCGGCGGCAGCAGCGGCGGCCGGCTTGCCGACTTCGGCGGCCCGGCGCCGCGGATGGCGGGCTTCGCCGCGCCGCTTAGGCGGGCTGGCCGCGAAAGCGGGCTGGCCGCCTGCGGGCTGCCGCCGCCGCCGCCTTCTCCAGGGCCACGATCTGCGCGGCCAGCGGGTCCCCGGCAGCCGACAGGGAGGACAAGCGGCTGGCTCAGCTTGGAGCCGTCGCGGTACACGGCGATGGCCTTGAGCATCCGCTGCCAGGACAGGAAGTAGGCCCCTTTCACGTCCTCCACGGTGGCGCCGTTGGGCATGTTCACGGTCTTGGAGATGGCCCCGGAAATGAACGGCTGCACGGCGGCCATCATCTCCACGTGCGCCTGCCAGGCGATGAAGCGGGTGCCGTGGCGCCCGGACTTGTTGGCCGTGTCGAACACCGGGTAGTGTTCCTCCTTTAGATGCGGCGCCCCTTCCACGGTCATGGCGCCGCAGGCGAAGGCCTCGGCCGCCTCGATGTCGGCGTCGCTGAAGCCCAGGTGCCGCAGCACCGAGAAGCCCGGCCGGGAGGCCTGCTCCTCCGGGACGTGCAGGGCCTTGTCCAGCACCTCCTTGCCCAGGACCGAAGGGTGGAAGGCGGCCCCCAGGGTGAGGGAATTGGCCAGGACCGCTCTCGATGCGCTTGAGCGCCTTCTCCGGGAGGCCCTTGGCCTTCAGCGCCTCCCAGGACACGCCGGGGGCCCCCTTGAGGGTGCCGCGTCCCAGGCAGTAGGCGGTGATCTCCTCGATCTGGTTCGCGGAGTAGCCCAGGCGGGCCAGGGCCGGCGGGATCGAGGAGTTGATGATCTTGAAGGACCCGCCCCCCGCCAGCTTCTTGAACTTGACCAGGGCGAAGTCCGGCTCCACGCCCGTGGTGTCGCAGTCCATGACCAGGCCGATGGTGCCCGTGGGGGCCACGGCGGTGACCTGGGCGTTGCGGTAGCCGTGCTTCTCGCCGGAGGCCAGGGCCCGGTCCCAGACCTCCCGCGCGGCCTTGACCAGCTCCGGCGGGCAGCGCTCGGCCTGGAAGCGGCGCGGGAACACGGTGAGGCCCTCGTACTCCTGCTCGGGGGCGGAGTAGATGGCCCGCCGGTGGTTGCGGATCACGCGCAGCATGTCCTCGCGGTTCTCCTGGTAGCGGGGGAAGGGCCCCAGCTCGCGGGCCAGCAGGCTGGAGGTGAGGTACGCCTGGCCGGTGAGCAGGGCCGAGAGCGCCGCTGCGATGGCCCGGGCTTCCTCGCTGTCGTAGGGGATGCCCATGACCATCAGCAGGGTGCCCAGGTTGGCGAAGCCCAGGCCCAGGGTGCGGTATTCGAAGCTGTTGCGCGCCACCGCCTTGGTGGGGAACTGGGCCATGAGCACGCTGATCTCCAGCACCACGGTCCACAGGTGGATGGCGTGCTTCAGCTCCTCGACGCCGAGGCGCCCGGTCTTCGGGTCGTAGAAGGCCATCAGGTTCAGGGAGGCCAGGTTGCAGGCCGTGTCGTCCAGGAACATGTACTCCGAGCAGGGGTTGGAGGCCCGGATTTCCCCGCCCTTGGGGCAGGTGTGCCACTCGTTCACCGTGGAGTGGAACTGGATGCCGGGATCGGCGCAGGTCCAGGCGGTGAGGGCGATGCGGTCCCACAGCTCCCGCGCCCGCAGGCCGATGCGCAGGCCCTGCTCCACCCGTCCGGTCAGCTGCCACTCCCCGTCCTCGACGACCTTGCGCATGAACTCCGTGGTCAGGCGCACCGAGTTGTTGGAGGACTGGCCGCTCACCGTGTTGTAGGCCTCTTCGTCCCACTCCGTGGTGTACTCCCGCACGTCCAGGTGGCGCACGCCCTGGGCCAGGAGCTGCAGCAGCCGGAAGAGCCAGCCCGCCGGCACCCGGTCGCGCAGCGCGCGGACCAGGGCCTCCCGCAGGGCGGGGTTGCGCTCGGGGTCGAAGGCCTCGTTCTCGGAGGCCGCCACCACCGCCTGCTCCAGCGCGGCGGCGTGCCTGCGCAAGCAGGCGGCTGCCCACGACCATGGAGAGGACCTTCTGCTCCTCCTCGGCCTTCCAGTCCACGTACTCGCGCACGTCGGGGTGGTCGGCGTCCAGGGTGACCATGCGCGCCGCCCGGCGGGTGGTGCCGCCGCTCTTGACCGCGGAGGCCGAGCGGTCGCCGACGCTCAGGAAGGACAGCAGGCCGGAGGAGACCCCTCCCCCGCTCAGCGGCTCGGCCTTGGCCCGCAGGTGCGAGTAGTTGGTGCCCGTGCCGGAGCCGTACTTGAACAGGCGGGCCTCGCTGGTGACCAGGTCCATGATGCCGCCCTCGTTCACCAGGTCGTCCTTCACCGAGAGGATGAAACAGTTGTGCACCAGGATGTTGTTCGAAAGGTACTGGCCGCTGCCCGTCTGGATGTCGTAGACCTTCATCAGGCCGAGGAATTCCACCGCTGCACCGGCTCTTCCCGCAGCTCGGTGGATGCTCTCGAGGGTAAGGCTGCGATTGCGGCCTTCGGGTATCTGGCCGACGAAGGCCCTCTCGAACATTGGTGGCCGTGGATAGCCGCAGGTGCATGCCCGCGGCAAGCTCGTCGACGCGCAGCCAGGCGCCTTCGCTTCGCCGTTCGGCCGAGGCCATGACCAGGTGGTCTCCCGTCGCCTCCAGGGTGGCCCCGTTTTTCAGAACGACCCGGAAGACAGGCTTCACTCCGTTCTCGGCGACCGCTATGACCGTCGTCGTTCCTCTTCCATCATCGGTGCCGTCATAAACCTCCAGACCCACGAGCCCTCGCTCCACGATCGAGCCGATGGAAACGGGTCCCGCCGGCGTGGAAACCGGAGCGGCGTACGGCTGGCAGGCGTGCGGCTGCGGGCGCTCGTAGGCGCTCTCGGCCTCGCGCAGCTCCCCGCTGGCCGGGTCCACGTAGTAGTGCCCCTGGGCGGGGCCCTTGATGCCGTACACGGCGTACAGGCCGGTGTTGAACCACTGCGGGGAGTTGGGCGCGGCCATCTGCCGGGCCAGGCAGTAGCACAGCTCGTCGTAGAAGGCCTGGGCGTCGGCGTCGGAGTCGAAGTAGCCGTAGCGCCGGCCCCAGTCCGTCCAGGTGTGGGCCAGGCGGTGGAACACCTGCCGGGCGTCGGTCTCGCCGCGTGCGCGGCAGAGCCGTCGGCGGTCTGCCCTGCGGGCTGCGGCACGCCGGTCTTGCGGAAGTACTTCTGGGCCAGGATGTCGGCGGCGATCTGCGACCAGCCGGAGGGCACCGTCACGCCTTCCTGGCGGAAGACCAGCCGGCCGTCCGGGTTGCGGATTTCCGAGACCCGCGGCTCGAAGGCGCAGGCCCTCGTACGGGCCTCGGCCCGCCTTGGTGAAACGGCGCTCAATCTTCATGGTCCCCTCCCCGGAACACGCATGCCAAAAGTACTATATTGCCGCGGCGCGATGCAAGCCGTCACTCAGTCGCGGACCTTCCTCCACTCCACCACCCGGCCGCCCTCCAGGCCCGCCTCGCGGCGCAGCGTCGGGGCCAGCCGGTCGAAGGCCGGCTCGAACCCGCCCCCGCCGGCCGCCCAGGTAGGCGTGCGAGCCAGGACGCCTCCCGGGGAAGGCGCGCTCCAGGCGCTCCGGCGCTGAGCCGGCGGAAGTAGAAGTTCAGGCCGGCCCGCGGCTGCTGGAACAGGTAGGCCTGCATCTCGTTGGCCGCCAGGAAGCCGTCGTGGAAATCGTAGCCGCCCCAGTCCAGGAACAGACGCCAGAACCTCCGCTCCGGCTCTTCCAGCTCCCGCCAGGCCGCCTCGCAGGCCTCGCGGTAGCGCGGCAGGGTGAAGAACAGGCCGTGGAAGGCCTCATGGGTGAGCAGGTGGGCGCGCAGCAGGTCGCTGGACTCGCTGCGAGATCGACAGCACCGCGCCCTGCCGTCCGCGGCCCGTTGCCTCCGTCGCGCAGCAGGCCGTTGGCGGTCAGGATGGCGCGCAGCAGCTCCTCCTCCCGGTTCAAGGCGAAGCCCTGGGCATCGGCCGCCGCGAAGAAGCGGGCCAGGTCCTCGGCCCGGTAGTCGTGGGCGTTGTACCCGTGCAGCCCGCTCACCTCCTGCTCGGCTCACCAGGCGGCCGCGGTACCCTTGCTTCTCCACGAAGAAGGCCAGGCGCTTGAAGAACCGGTCCTGCACCGCGTAGTCCGCCGTGTCCAGGATCAGGATGCCCGGGAAGCGCTCCCAGGCGAACAGCTCGTAGTCCGGCCGGCGCCAGAGCCGCGGGTCGTAGTGCAGCACCGTGGCCGGGTCCGCCGGCAGCGGATCGAGGGCGGGGCCCGGCCGGCGTCCGCGCGCGCGGGCGCCGGGAGCAGGGCACCACCTCCAGGCGGCGCACCGCCGCGAGGCCGCCGCCCAGCGGGCGCAGGGCCAGGCGCGCGGGGGCGAAGCCGATCGTGGCAGGGTACAGGAACAGCCGCTGCGCGCCCGGCAGCGCGTCCTGCTCGAATAGCCGCGCGGCGGCCCCCCGCGGCGGCCGTCAGCCGCGCGCGCGCCCTGCGGGCGGGTTCCAAGCCGGCCTCCAGCAGGCGCAGGTCGGCCCAGTCCGCGGGGCGCGCCCAGATCGTACTCCAGCTCGATGCGCCAGCGCTCGCCCCCGAAGGATTCGGCGACCAGCTCGACCTCCATGGAGCCAGGGGCGAGCACCAGGCTGCGGACGCCGGTGCCCAGGCGCAGCCGGCCGCCGTCCAGCTCGAAGCCGGTGAAAGGCCGCGTCGAGGCCCGCCTCCAGGACCTCCGGCGGCAGGTCCTTCGGCTGCAAGAGCGAAACCGCCGACCTGGGAGCCGGGCGGCAGGGGAACCTGCAGGCTCACCTCGAGCGCGGCGGAGGCGCGATCGCCCGCCAGGGCCAGCGCGCGACGGGCCAGCACGCCGCCGGAGGGATCCAGCACGCGCAGCTCCACGGCCTTCTCGGGCTCCCCCGCCGCGCCGGCCGCTGCGGCGGGCCCAGAGGTGCCTCCGGTCGCCCCCGCCCCTCCTGCGCCCCCGGCATCCACGGCCGCGGGCCGGTAGCGCAGGTAAAAAGCCCGCTCCGCGGCGCCCAGCGGGATGGCGCGCTTCAGGGTGTAGCGCCCCGCGCCGTGCCGGGCGAGTCCGCTGGGCGCCGCCCTGCCCGTCCAGGAACAGGGGCCCGCGCACCCGGCCCGCGCAGGAGAACCAGCCCCAGCGCCGCGAGGAGAAGAAGGATGCGGGAAAGCCTCATACCATCGAGAGCGCGCTGCGGGCCAGCAGGCCCGCGATCTCGCACTTCCGCTCCCGGTCCAGCTCCGGCTCTTCCCGCAGCAGGCTCTCGAAACGCCCGGCGAAGCCGTCGGGCAGCCGATCCAGGCCGGCCAGGTGCCCGCTACAGCAGCCGCGGCCCGGGCTCGAAGCGCCGGTTCAAGGCGAACAGGAAGCTCGCCAGGGCGCGCACGAACTGGGCCAGCGCGACGGTGAAGAACAGGGCGTCGTCGCGCAGCGCGGAGGCCTGCAGGTCGTTCAGGGCGTAGGAGAAAGCCCGCTGCGAGCCTTCCAGCAGCACGCCCCAGTAGTGGTCGGGAAGCCCCAGCAGGCGTTTGCGGCACTCTTCCAGCCAGGCGCTGCGCACGAACAGCGGCTGGCCGTGGGCCAGCCGGTAGAACAGGCCGGGGCTGGAGTCGTGGAACACCCAGTGGCGGGCCTCGATGCGCCCGAGCAGCTCCTCGAAACGCCCCGCCTCCTGGTAGCGCACGCGCACGGGCAATTCGTTGAGCAGGAAGCGGTCCTGCAGCGCGGCCTGCCCGGGCACCGTCTCGAAGGCCGCCGGCGAGCCGAAGCGCACCCGCCGCTCCGCCCCGGCGGGCAGCTCTCCGCGGTGGTACACGTCCAGGGGGATGGCGAAGTAGGGGTCCAGCACCCGCGACTCGGCGGCCTCGCCGAGCACCACGGCCTCGACCTCGGGCCAGGCGGCCAGCAGCTCCGGCCAACTGCCGCGAGATCGCCTCCACTTTTCGCTGCACGCCTGCACCCCCTTCCGGACACATATCATAACATAGCGCGGTTTGCCCATCCCAGGATTTTATGCCAGGATATCCGGCGTGGAGTTCCTGCTGTTCGGCCTGGAGCCGCCGAGCAACGTCGCCCGGGCCGCACGCCAGTTGCAGGAGAGCCTTTACTCCGGCTGGGGCCTGGTTTCGCCGCTGGCTCTGCCTGCCCTGGTCCCATTGCGCTTCGCCGCCCCGGCGCAGCCTCCCTCCACCGAAGCACTGCGGCGGCTGGAGGGGAAGCTGGCCGAGGCGCTTGCGGGGGCCAGGCGCCCCTCGCGCCCCGCGCTGCCGCACCGGGGGATGCGCTCTGCGGGAGCAGGTGCTGTTCTGGGAGCTGGAGGGCGAGCTGGAAGCGCTTTCTGCCCTGGTAGGCCGGCTCTCGCCCTGGCCCGCGCCCGTTCCCCCGCCTTTCCCCTCGTGGGCCGGCTTCCTGCTGGCGCTGCCGGAGCCGGGCGCGGACTTGCGCCGGGCGGCCGCCGGCCTTAGCCTGCCGCCTCCCGCCTTCTTCACGACCCTGGCGCTGGTGCTGCTGGCCGTGCGCGCCCTGACCCCCGAGCCGCTGGATCCCCAGGGCCAGCCCCCACCCGCATCTCCCTGGTACCGGGCGCTGGAATGGGAAGAGCTCCTCCGCCTTCCGCTGCGCAAGTCCGCCGCGAAGCAAGATTCGGGTTGACCCTCGCCCGTCGCCGCCCTACTTTCTACCCGAGGAGACTTTCGTGGCATTCATCGATCTGGCTGCGTTGCTGGCATTGGCCGCCATCTGGGGCGGCTCGTTCATCTTCATGCGCTTCCTGTCCCCGATCCTGGGCCCGGTGACTACAACAGGGGGCAGGGTTCTGATCGCCGGCCTGGTCCTCTGGGCCGTTTACGCGGCCACCGGCTTCAAGCTGGAGTGGCGCCGCAGCTGGAAGCGCTACCTGGTGCTTGGGGTGGTCAACTCAGGCATCCCCTTCCTGCTGTACGCTTTTGCCGCGCTGTACATCCCGGCTTCTTTGTCCGTGGTGCTCAACGCCCTGGCGCCCATGTTCGGCGCCGTGTTCTCTGCTATTTGGCTGGCCGACCGCCTGACCTGGCGCAAGCTTGCAGGCCTGGCTCTGGGCATCCTGGGCGTGGCCCTGGTCAGCAGCCTGGACCGCGTATCCACTTCCCCTCAAGCCCTGGCCGGCATGGCCGCCTGCGTGCTGGCCACGGTCTGCTACGGCCTTTCCACGGTGTACATCCGCAAACGGGCCATGGACGTGAAGCCGCGCGCCCTGGCCGGGGGCAGTCAGCTCATGGCCGGCCTGGTGTACCTCCCCCTGATGGCCGCGCTTCCCCCGCGCGTCGCCCCTGGCGCCGTGGTGATCGCGGTGGAAGTGGCCTTCGGCGTGCTGTGCAGCGCCGTGGCCTTCCTGCTGTACTATCGCCTGGTGGCGCGCGTGGGCCCCACGCGGACCCTGTTGGTGACCTTGCTGATGCCGGCCTTCGGCATGTTCTGGGGCTTCCTGATCTTGAGGGAACACATCACCTGGGTGCGCATCCTGGGGGCCGCGGTGATCCTGGCCGGGACCTACCTGGTGGCCTACCCGCCGCGCGCCGTCAAGCCAGCTCCGGCAGCCGCGCCCGCACCACCCGCTCCAGACTCTCCATGACCCGACCCACCGGTACGGCATAGCCCTCCCGCGCCAGGGTGGTGCAGAACTCGCCGTGCCCCCGGCCCCTGCCGGTAGTCGGGCACGCGGGAAGGAAAGCGCAGGTAGCGGTCGAACAGGGTCAGCTCGTTGTCCACCAGCAGGCTGCCCTGGTAGAACAGGATGCGGCGGCGGCGGTACAGGGAGGTGCCCAGGATCTTGCGCTCGCCCATGGCCAGGTCGCTGATGCCCCGGTCCTGTATGAGCGCGGCCGGGATGCCCAGTTCCTCCAGGGCCTCGCGGATCCAGTCGTTGATGGCGCGGAAGTACTCGCGGTTGCGGAAGGGGGAGGATACCTCGGTCACCAGGGCCAGCACCGCCTGCCCGGGGGAGAGCACCACCGTGCCGCCTCCGCCCCGACGGCGCCGCAGGGGCACCCCATCGGCCGCGGCCAGCTCCTGCAGCACATCCTCCTCGGCCTGGCGCCCCGCCCCCAGGACGACCAGCACCTCCCGCGGCTCGTAGATCCGGATGCAGCGGCTGCCCCAGCCGCTCGTACTCCTCCAGCAGGTCGTCGTTGACCAGGGCGATCGGGAGAGGGTCCGTCTTCAGGCCCCGTACTTGGCCAGCTTGTCCGCGTAGGCCAGCGCCAGGCGCAGCAGCATGGCCCCCGGGATCACCCCCCAGGTCCCGCCCAGGCAGGCCCGCTCCCCGAACTCCCGCACCGGGTCGGGCCGCACGGTGCGGCCGTGGATCAGGAAGGGGATGGGGTGCGAGGAGTGGGCCTTGAGCACCGCCGGGGTGGAATGGTCCCCGGTCACGATCAGCACGTCGGGTTTCAGGGCGGTGATCTTGGGCAGGAAGGCGTCCACCTTTTCGATCTCGGCCACCTTGGCGGCGAAGTCCCCGTCCTCGCCGCGAGAGTCGGTGTACTTGTGGTGCACGAAGAAGAAGTCGTGCTTTTCCCAGCTCGCCCGCAGCGCTTCGGCCTGGTGGTCCAGGTCGCGCAGGTCGGGGATCACGTCCATGCCCACCAGGCGGCTCACGCCCTTGTAGTCCGGGTAGACGGCCAGGGCCAGCGGCTTCAGGCCGAACAGGTCCTTCATCGAAGGAATGTGGGGCAGCTCGGCGAAACCGCGCATGAGCACGGCGTTGGCCGGCTTCTGTTTGGCCAGGATGCCCAGGGCCTGACGGATGAACTCTGCGGCCACCTCGGCGGTCTTCTTTCCTTTGTCGGAGGAGGGCCTGGGGTTCTGGGGTTTCACTCCGGTGGCTTGGGGGTCGGTGTCGTGGACCTGGTCGCTCAGGCCCTTCCCGCGGAACACCACCACGGCGCGGTAGTCCTTGACCGGGCGCACGGAAACCTCCACGCCGGGGATCTTCACCGCGGCCAGCAGCGCGCACAGCTCGGCGCACTTCTCGGTGGGGATGCGCCCGGCCCTCCGGTCGGTGATCTTGCCTTCCGCGTCGGCGGTGGCGAAGTTCATGCGCACGGCCACGTCCCCGGCGCGCATCGGAAAGTCGATGCCCAGGGCGGCTACCACTCCCCGCCCGATCGGGTAGTCGGTGGGCGTGTAGCCGAACAGGGCCAGATGGCCCGGAGCCGAGCCGGGGGTGATGCCGTAGCCGATGGGCAGGTGCAGCCCGCACTCGGCCCCGGCGGCCAGCTCGTCCAGGTTCGGGGTGCGGGCGCTCTCCAACTCGGTCTTGCCGCCCGGCTCGCGGGGCAGGCCCCCCAGGCCGTCCATGACCAGCAGCACGATCTTCTTCTCATTGGGCTCTAGCAGGTTTTGGATCACGTCCGGCATCGCCGCACCCTCCTTTTGGTTCGGCCCAAGGTATCCCCCTCCCCGGAATTGGTCAAGGTTGCAAATGCCTGCCGGGGATGTATAATCATGCGCACAGGAGGCATATCTGACCAGTCAGGAGGCACGGCGCAGGCTGATCCTCACGACCCTCAAGGGGGAGAAAATCCACAGTCAGGAAGAGCTGCAGCAGAGGCTCAAGCGGGAGGGCTGGGACGTCACCCAGGCGACCCTGTCAAGGGACCTCAAGTTCCTCGGCATCGCGCGTATCCCCGACCCCGTGGAGGGCTACTTCTACGCCGTAAAGAACGAGGTGGAGCCGGTCCCTGAGCCGTACGCGCGCGACGATATCGTCCGGGGCATCGTGGACATCCAGTTCTCCGCCAACCTGGGCGTGATCAAGACCAAGCTGGGCCACGGGCACAGCGTGGCCTTCGCCATCGACCGCCTGGAGATCCCGGAAGTGCTCGGGACCCTCGGTGGGGAGGACACCCTGCTGGTCGTGCTGCACGAGGACGCGGACCGCGACGCCTTTTTGCGCAAGCTCACCGGCGGGGCGGCTTTGCGCCGGCCTTAAGCCGCGCGCCGCTCGGCCGGGCCGGAGGCGGCGGTTGACCCCCCTTCGGGGATGCCGCTATAGTGGGTGCGATCTTCGGGATGTAGCCTAGCGGTTAGGGCGCCTGCTTTGGGAGCAGGAGGTCGTCAGTTCAATTCTGACCATCCCGACGGGGGCGTCCATAGCTCAGCATGGATAGAGCAACAGCCTTCTAAGCTGTAGGTCGCAGGTTCGAGTCCTGCTGGACGCGGTCGGCTCACCTCTTCCATTTCAGGAACAACGGCTTGGCCTGCTCGAAAATCGCTTTGGGGATGTATATGAACTCCGCGTCTTCCCTCTTCAGCTCCCGGGTGATCGGCACGGGGTTGCAGCCGCCCTTGATCAGCTCCACCTGCCTGGCCAGGAAGCGGTTGCCGCAGTTGTTGCAGATCAGGAAATCACCCTGCTGCGTGTACCAGCCCCGCCCGGAATCGTAGCAGACCTGGCAGGTGTTGAACGCGGTGCGGATGGTGCCGTCGGGGGCGCGCAGCGCCAGCACCTCGATCTGGACATTTCCTACCTTATAGCCGTAGAATTTGGCGATGGCAGTGACTTCCTTCTTCGGTATCTTCAGTTCCCCGGCAGGTGTAATGGTGCCGCCGGCGAAGGCCAGGTTCGCGGCCAGCAGGGCGGCCAGGGTCAGCATCAGGCGGGTGGAAATCCTCATTTTTGGTGTCGTCCTCCGTACCCCGACGGTAGCGTAGCGATATGAAGGAACTGTGAAGAAGAGCCTTCATATTATCTTCACAGCCGGGAATTAGGATCAGCGCATGTCTGACAAGCTTTCGACCACGACGATCATAGTTGACGGCATGACCTGCAGCCAGTGCGAGCGGCGCATCGAAAAAGCGGTTGGCGAGCTGGGCGGGGTGCTGCGAAGTAAAGGCCAGCGCAGCGATATCGGGAAGTGCGGGTGAAATACGACCCCGGCCGCGCTGCGCTGGGCTCCATGTACGAGGCCATCCGCAGGGCCGGCTACCAGGTCCGCGCCAGGACCCTGGAAACGAAGGCACCCGCCCCCGCGAAAAAAACCTCCGGCGCCTCGATCTACCGCTTTCTCGGGCTGATCGCGGTGGTGGCCGCCGTCTACCTGATCATCCGCTACACCGTCGGCTTCACCTTCCTGCCGGCGGTGAGCCAGTCCATGGGCTACGGGCTGATCTTCGTCGTCGGCCTGCTCACTTCCCTGCACTGCGTGGCCATGTGCGGCGGCATCGTGCTTTCGCAGGGCGTGAAAAAACAGGAAGAGCCGGCGGCCCTGGCGCGCGCGCCGGCCAGCCGCAGTACGCCGGGCTCCGCGCCCCAGTTGTACTCCCGCCTGGTCCCCAGCCTGCTTTACAACGGCGGGAGGGTGATCTCCTACACGATCGTCGGCGGCATCGTCGGCGCCCTGGGCTCCCTGTTCAGCCTCTCCACGGCCCTCAAGGGGGTGATGCCGATACTGGCCGGCGTCTTCATGCTCTTCCTCGGGGTGCGCATGCTGGGGATCTTCCCCTGGCTCTCGCGCCTGAAGATCCGCCTGCCGGGCATCGCCGGACGCAAGTTTTCCGCCGCGGCCAAAGGCAGGGGACCGTTCGTGGTGGGCCTGCTGAGCGCGCTCATGCCCTGCGGGCCGCTGCAGACTATGCAGGTATACGCCCTGGGCACCGGGAGCCTGTTTGCCGGGGCGCTGTCCATGTTCCTGTTCAGCCTGGGCACCGTGCCGCTGCTGCTGGGCTTCGGCCTGGTCAGCTCCCTGCTCAGCGCCAGGTTCAACGCCCGCATGCTCAAAGCCAGCGGAGTGCTGGTCCTGGTGCTCGGGCTGGTCATGTTCACTCGCGGCATCAGCCTGTTCGGCGTCGCCCTTCCCCCGCTCCGGCCGGTGGCCGCCTCGGGCGCCGGCATCGCGGTAGCCAAACTGGTCGACGGCGGGCAGGAGGTCCGGACCATCGTGGAATCCGGGCGGTACTACCCTCTGATCGTCCAGGCGGGGGTGCCCGTACGCTGGACCCTCAGCGTAAAGGCCGATGATCTGAACGGCTGCAATAATCCCGTCACCATCCCGCAGTACGGCATCCGCAAGCAGCTGGTGCCCGGGGACAACCTGATCGAGTTCACCCCCTCCCAGGCGGGAACCATCGGCTATACCTGCTGGATGGGCATGATCTCCAGCTACATCAAGGTCATCCCGGATCTCACCCGCATCGCGGCCGCCGACCTGAAGCAGCTGTCGCCGGATGACCTGGCCGCGGCCCTGGGCCAGGGCGGCCCTGGCAGTGCGGGGTCCAGCGGCGGCTGCTGCGGCCCCACGCCGGCGGGTTTCGCGGGCGGAAAGATCCCGGTGGACGCCATCCAGGTGGCCCGCTTCGCCGGGGAAGGCCAGGAGGCGGAGGTCGTGGTGAACGACCAGGGCTACACCCCCGCGGTGATCGTCGTGCAGAAGGGCGTCAAGGCGAAGATCCGCTTCGCGGCCGAAAAGCTCAACTCCTGCAACTACCAGGTGTACTTCCCCGAGTACCAGGGCGGCCTGGACCTGAGCAAGGGCCGCCTGGAAACCCCCTACCTGGAGGTGAGCGAGGATTTTACCTTCGAGTGCGGCATGGGCATGCTTCACGGCTACGTGAAGGTTGTAGAAGACATCACCCGCGTGGATCTGAACGCGGTGCGACGGCAGGTGGCCGCCTTCAAGCCCGCCGCCGGCGGGGGAGGATGTTGCGGGCAGTGAGCGAGTGGACAGCGGCGGCGCTTCCTGAGCATATTTTTACTATGAGTCCCGCGGGAGCAGGGGCCGCGCTCGCCGAGAGCCGGCCGCCGCGCAAGGTGCTGGTGGTGGACGACGAGCCGAAAATCGCCGAGGTCGTGGGCTCCTACCTGCGCGCCGGCGGCTTCACCCCGGTGGCGGCTGCCGGCGGCGCGGAAGCGCTGCGTCTATTCGACCAGGAGCGCCCCTGCCTGGTCATCCTGGACCTGCTGCTGCCCGATCTGCCCGGCGAGGTGGTCTGCCGCAGGCTGCGCGCCCGGTCCCGGGTGCCGATCATCATGCTGACCGCCAAGGTGGAGGAAGCCGACGCGGTGCGAGGCCTCGGCCTGGGGGCCGATGACTACGTGACCAAGCCTTTCAGCCCGCGGCAGCTCATGGCCCGGGTGGAGGCCGTCTTGCGCCGGACCACGGAAAGCCCCGCCGCGCTCGCGCGGGTGTTGAGCTTCGGCGGGAAGGACCTGCTCATCGACAATTCCGCGATGCAGGCCCGCAAAGGCGGAGTGGAGGTGGACCTGACGCCCACCGAGTTCCGCCTCTTGAGTGTGCTGGCGGCCAGCCCGGGGAGGGTGTTCTCCCGGGAGGAGCTCATCGCCCACGCGCTGGGTCCGGATTTCACCGGATTCGACCGGACCATCGACGCCCACGTGAAGAACCTGCGCCAGAAGATCGAGACCGATCCCCGCAATCCGCGCTACATCCTCACGGTCCACGGCCTGGGCTATCGCTTCCAGGCGGAGGAAGGCCCGTGACCTGGAGCCTGCGCACCCGCCTGACCCTGTCCTACGTGCTGGTGGCCATCCTGTGCGTGCTCATCATCAGCGCCCTGGCCAACGGCCTGCTGGAGAGCAGCTTCCGCCGCTACCTGCGGGGCAGCCAGGAAAAGAGGGCGCAAGGCGGTGGCGCTGCAGCTCGGGGCCCAGCTGCGTCCGGACGGAAGCTGGGACCAGGCGGGCCTGGCCGCCGTGGGCATGGCCGCCCTGGAGCAGGGCCTGATCGTGAGGCTCAACGCTCCCGGCGGGGAGACCGTGTGGGACGCCACCGTGCACAACAGCGGCCTGTGCGTGCAGATGCTCACCCACATGGCCCGGAACATGAGCAGCCGCTATCCCAACTGGCAAGGCCAGTACACGGAATCCCTCTACCCGGTGCGCTATTCGTTCCAGAACGTGGGCAGCGCGGCCATCGGCTATTACGGCCCGTTCTTCCTGAACGACGAGGACCTGACCTTCATCAACTCGCTCAACCGCCTGCTGCTGTGGGCGGCCGTGGGCGCGCTGGCCTCGGCCACCGGCCTCGGGCTGCTGGTGGCCCGACGCATTACCGTTCCGCTGGAGCGCGTGGTGCAGGCCACGCAGGCGATCGCCGGCGGGCGCCGCGACGTGCTGATCACGGAAAAGACCCGCGTGCCGGAGCTGGACGGCATCGCCGCGGCCGTGAACGACCTCTCCCGGGGCTTGAGGGATCAGGAGGCGCTGCGGCGGCGGCTCACGGCCGACATGGCCCACGAGCTGCGCACCCCGCTGGCCACCCTGCAGAGCCACCTGGAAGCGCTTATCGACGGGATCTGGCAGCCCGACGCGCAGCGGCTGGCGGGGCTGCACGAGGAGATCCTGCGGATCAACCGCCTGGTAGTCGGACCTGGAAAACCTGGCCCGCTACGAGGGGGACTCCCAGAGCCTGCGCCGGCGCGACCTGGACCTGAGCGCCCTGGTGGAGGGCATCATCCGCAACCACGAGCCCCAGTTCCACGCCAAGGGGGTGGCCCTGCGCTTCGCCGCGCAAGCCGCGAACGGAGAAAGGGTGCTTTCCGCGGACCCGGACAAGCTAAGCCAGGCGGTCATAAATCTATTGAGCAATGCGCTGAAGTTCACCCCCGCCGGGGGGCAGGTGGAAGTGCAGGTGGCCTCCGGCCCCGAGGGCGCAGAGATCAGGGTGGCGGACAGCGGGGTCGGCATCGGGCCGGAGGACCTGCCCCGGATCTTCGAGCGCTTCTACCGCGTGGATTCCTCGCGCAACCGGGCCACCGGCGGGGTGGGCATCGGGCTTTCCATCGCCAAGGCCATCGTGGAGGCGCACGGCGGGACCATCAGCGCCGCCAGCCAACCCGGCAGAGGTTCGGAGTTCCGCATCCGCCTGCCGGAGCTGAGGCCCTCATCGTCGTCGCTGATCTTGCAGCAGTCCAGTCGTTTGCCTTCGAGAGCCCTGGCGTTGGCGTCGCCCATGCGCTCGAGGAATCTGCGGATGGGATTGCGACTCCGAGGGGCCGGCGTCGCAATCCTATACCCCGCCGCCTCGATGCGCGCGCGGATGGCGTCCCTGCTTACCGCCTCGGGATAGTACTGCAAGCGGACCCTGCCGATGGCGACTTCCGCGCCCTCGACGCCCGGCAGGCCTTCCAGCGCTTGCCTGACCCTCTGGACGCAGGCTGCGCAGCTCATTCCTGCGACCGGCAGGTCCAGCGATTGCAGCCCTTCCAAAAGCTCCATACGCCTGCTCCTGTCAAAGGTTGAAGGGTTTGAGGAACTTGTCCACTTCTACCGGCTTGCCTCTTTCATCCTTGACCGGGACCTTGGCGAACACCCAGCCCGTGATCCGGGCGGGGTCCACTCCGGCCTGGATGAGCGGCTCGGGGTTGAGCACGAATACCAGGTCCTTGTCGTTTTTGTCCATGTCCTTGGCCCACTCGAACATGTTCCCATCCCCCAGACTGATGCCGTAGTGGTCGAGGGCTTCATGGTAGCCGATGATGGGCCGGTGCTTCTGCACGATCCGGGTGAAGGTGTCCAGGGGGCTTGGGGAGCCTGAATAGGTGAACTTCTCCGCGCCGATATCGAAACGCAGGGACAGGGTCCGGTCCCGGGGGTCGAACTGGTAGCGCTCCGCCGGGAGCAGGGTCGGGTCCAGGCCGGCCTGCAGGTATGGGGTCGCGTCCAGAGCCACGCGGAAATCCGGGCCCTCGCCCGAGAAGTCCGCGCTCCATTCGAATTTCTCCCCTTCCGGCGAGGAGAGCACCCAGCGGTTGGTCGCCGCTTCCAGCGCCACGCTTCCGCTGGTCCGCTCCAGGAGAACCTGGAAAGTGCTGATCGCGGTCTTACCGACCACGTCCAGGGCCGAGCAGCCGGCCAGCAGAAGAGCCAGGGCGGCCGCGGCGGCTATCGCCGGCAACGCCTGCTTCCTCTTCATGTTCATGGAAACCTCCCTCAACGATGTGGTTGTATCAGCGCGCCGGCTTCAGCCGGAGCCTTCGCAGGCGCAGCGCGTTGCTTACGACGGATACAGAGCTCAGAGACATCGCCGCGGCCGCGAAGATCGGGTTGAGCAGCGGGCCGCCGAAGGCATACAGCAGGCCTGCGGCGATGGGGATGCCCAGCACGTTGTAGCAGAAGGCCCAGAACAGGTTCTGCTTGATGTTGCGGATCGTGGCCTTGCTCAATTGGATGGCGGAGGCCACGTCGGCCAGATCGCTCCTCATGAGCACGATGTCGGCCGACTCGATGGCCACGTCGGTGCCCGAACCGATGGCGATCCCGACGTCCGCCTGGGCCAGGGCGGCGGCGTCGTTGATCCCGTCGCCCACCATGGCCACCTTGCGGCCTTCGGCCTGGAGCTTCTTCACCGCGGCGGCCTTGTCCTGGGGCAGCACCTCGGCGAACACACGGTCCACGCCGACCTGCTCGGCGATGGCTTGGGCCGTCCGCTGGTTGTCGCCGGTGATCATCACGACCTCCAGCCCGAGCTCGCGCATCCTGGCAATGGCCTGGGCGCTGGTCGGTTTGGGTACATCGGCCACGCTGATGATGCCCGCGGCAGCCTGGTCCACCGCCACGAACATCGGGGTTTTCCCATGGGCCGCCAGGCCGCCCGCCGTCTCCAGCAAAGAGCCCAGGGCGATGCCCTTCTCGCTCATCAGTTTTTCATTGCCCAGCAGGACCGCCTGGCCTTCGATCCGCGCCTCGATGCCTCTTCCAGGGATAGCCAGGAAGCGCTCCAGGGGCAGAAAGGCCAGACCCTTCTGCTCCGCGCTCTGCACGATCGCCTCGCCCAGCGGGTGCTCGGAGCCCTTCTCGGCGGATGCGGCCAGCTGCAGCAGGAGGTCGGCCCCGATGCCGTTGGCCAGGGAGAGGTCGGTGACGATCGGTTTGCCCTCGGTGATGGTGCCGGTCTTGTCCAGCACGACCGTCTGGATGCGGTGGGTTTCCTCCAGGGCCGCCCCGCCCTTGATCAGGATGCCGTTCTCCGCCCCCTTGCCCGTGCCCACCATGATCGCGGTCGGGGTGGCCAGGCCCAGGGCGCAAGGACAGGCGATGACCAGAACGGAGGTGAAGATGGTCAAGCTGAACACGAAGCTGTGCCCCGCCAGAAGCCAGGCGCCGCCTGCCGCCAGGGCGATGAGCATGACGATGGGAACGAAGTACCCGGAGACCACGTCGGCCATCTGGGCGATGGGGGCCTTGGAGCCCTGCGCCTGCTCCACCAGCTTGATGATCTGGGCCAGGGCCGTGTCAGCCCCGACGCGGGTGGCGCGAAAGGTGATGGTCCCGTTCTTGTTGATGCTGGCGCCGGTGACCTGGTCGCCGGCCTTCTTCTCCACCGGGATGCTCTCGCCGGTGAGCATGGACTCGTCGACGGAGGTGTAGCCGTCGACCACCTCCCCGTCCACGGGGACCTTCCCTCCGGGGCGTACCCGTACCAGGTCCCCTACTTCCACTTCGGCGATGGGGATCTCCGTTTCCTTGCCCTCATGCAGCACCGTGGCCGTTTTCGGCGCCAGTCCCATGAGCTGCTTGATGGCCTGGGAGGTCTTGCCCTTGGACACCGCCTCGAGGGTCTTGCCCAGGAGGATGAGGGCGATGATGACCGCCGCGGTCTCGAAGTACAGGCCCTCCACGGCGGCGAAGTCCCCGCTCAGGATCTTCCAGGTGGAGTACAGGCTGTAGAGCACCGCGGCCGCGGTGCCGATGGCGATCAGCGAATCCATGTTCGGCGCGCGGTGCCAGAGGGCCTTGCCGCCGACCCGGTAAAAGCGGCTGCCCGCCACGAGCGCGGGGACCACCAGGAGCATCTGGAACAGGGCGTTCACCAGAGGGTACTGCATGGGGTCCAGGAAATACGGCAGGGGAACCCGCAGGCCCGGGATCATGTGCCCGAGGGCCAGGTATAGGAGAGGCGCCGCGGCGGCCGCGGCCACGATGAACCTGGTCCACATGCCGCGGATCTCGCGGGCTTTGCGCTCCGCGTCCCGGTCCACCGTGTCGGAGGGATCGACCTCCCGGGGCTGGTAGCCCGCGTCCGTGATAGCCTTCTTGATCCCCGACAGCCGCACCCGGGTGGGCTCGTACTGGACATCGGCCTTCTCCGTGGCCAGGTTCACGGACACCCGCAGCACTCCGTCCAGCTTGCCGACGACCTTCTCGATGCGGGCCGTGCAGGAGGCGCAGGTCATGCCGCCGATGGGAATCGTGACCCGCTTGATCGTTTCCGGTTCGGCGATACCGTAGCCGGCGGTCTCGACCGCCTTCTTTACGGCCGCCACGGAAACCCGCGCTTCGTCGAACTGGACGCGCAGCTTCTCCGTGGCCAGGTTCACGCTGGCCAGCTCCACGCCGGCAAGCTTCCCTACTACTTTCTCCACCCTTGAGGAGCAGGAAGCGCAGGTCATACCCGTCACCTTGAGTTCTTCGAGCATCATGTCTTCTTTTTACCGTGAGGATGTGAAGAAGCTATGAATGAGGTGCGCGCAGTTTCAGCGCAGCTTGCGCAGATCCGGGAAGAAGATCCACACCGCCAGCGCGCAGGCCAGCATGACCGCCGCGCTCAGGGCCACCGTGCCCGGCTCCCCGATGCGCTCGGCCATGGTGCCGGCCAGCAGGGAGCCGACGGGCATGAGCCCCAGCACGCCCAGGCTGTACAGCCCCATGACCCGCCCGCGCAGCGGGTCGTCAGCCAGGGTCTGCACCAGGGCGTTGGCCGTGTTGTAGATCAGGATGGAGGCGGCCCCCACGCCCACCAGAAGGGCGAGGGCGGGCGGCAGGCGGCGCAGGAGGGCGAATGCCAGCAGGGCCGCGGGGAAGGCCGCCAGGCCGACGGCCAGGGCTCGCCCCCGCGATAGACGGCTGGAAACCGTGGCCAGGAACAGCGCGCAGGCCAGGGCGCCGACCCCGCGGGCCGAAAGCAGCAGGCCGTTGGTGCGGGCATCTCCCTGCAGGATGCGCACCGCCCAGGCCGGCATCAGCGTGGCGAAAGTCATGCCGAACAGGCTGGTCATCGCCACGATACCCAGCAAGAGCCGGATCTGCGGGTGGGCGGCGACGTAAGCGATTCCCTCCCGCAGCTCGCCCACCGCCGAGCCACCGCTGGCCGAGGGGCGGTGCGGGGCCAGGCGCATAGCGGCCAGGGCGGCGATCACCGCCAGGAAGGAGAGCGCGTTCAAGGCGAAGCACCAGCCGGGTCCGAAGGCGGCGTAGGCCAATCCACCTACCGCCGGCCCGATGGCTATGGCGGTGTTGAACATGGCCGAGTTCAGAGCGATGGCATTGCCCAGGGTCCTGCGGTCCACCAGCTCCAGCACGAAGGCCTGCCGGGCTGGGGCGTCGAAGGCGTTGCCCGCGCCCAGGAGGAAGGCCAGCACCACGATGTGCCAGGGCCGCACCAGGCCGGAAAAGGTCAGGGCCGCCAGGGCCAGGGCCAGCAGCATCATGTAGGACTGGGTCAGAATCAGCAGGCGGCGGCGCGGCAGGCGGTCGGCCAGCACCCCCCCGAACAGGGTGAACAGCCAGACGGGGATGCCCGCCGCGAAGCCCACGTAGCCCAGGTAGGCAGGGGAACGAGTAAGCTGGAATACCAGGTAGCCTTGGGCCATGCTTTGCATCCAGGTCCCGAACAGCGACACCATCTGGCCGATGAACCAGAGGCGGTAGTTGGAGTGGCGCAGCGCCGCGAAAGTACCGGCGCCGCGCTGGGCCGGGTCGGAGGCTCCCATGGAAGCCCCATAGTAGCCAGGGCGGCCGGAGGCTGTCCATGAGTGCCTCGACAACCGAGATATTTCCCCTTGAAAGGCATAGGCTGTTTAGGTATAATTGAGCCAGGGGGATATGCCATGTCGTGGGGAGGACGCCGCCGCATCCTGACCTTCACGCCGCTGCACCAGCTCATGGCGGCCTACGTGTTCTACGCCACCCTGTTCCTGGTCATGCTGTTCGACATCTTCATCTTCCGCCTGCGGGTGATCGGCCGGGGCAACCTGGCCGACATCCCGAGGAAGGGGGCCTTCCTGGTCTCCAACCACAGCCTGTACTTCGACCCGGGCGTGGTGGCCCACGCCATCGCCCCGCGCCGCACCCTGTTCTCCGCGCTGGAAAGCACGGTGCAGGCAACTCCGTTCCTGGGCAACTTCATCCGCTTCCTGGGCGCCTTCCCCATCCCGGAGCGCATGAGCCTGGTGCGCCTGGCCCGCCCGGTGCGCGACGCGCTGGCCCGGGGCTGGCTGGTGCACTTCTTCCCGGAGCGGGACTTGAAATACCAGAACCGCGAGCTGCAGCCCTTCCACCCCGGCGTGTTCTTCCTGGCCCAGCTGTTCGACGTGCCCGTGGTGCCGATCACCCTGGCCAGCCGGCACCCGCGGCTGCTGGGCCGGCGAGTGGCCCGCGCCTACGTGCACGTGACGGCGGTCATCGGAAAGCCCATCGACCCCAGGCGGTTCTTCCTCCCCGGCGTCGCCAAGCGGCAGGCGCTGGAGCGCATGGCCTCCCATGCCCGGCAGGTCATGCAGCGCTGCATGTGGCAGTACGGAGATGCGGCGAGCCGAAGGCCTGGCGGACGCCCAGCCGGCCGAGGGGCTGGCCTGAGCGCAGGGCGTATGCTGATTACCCTGACCTACGCCTTTCTGGCCTACGCCGCGGTAGTGTTCCTGTTGAACCTGTGGTATTTCCGCAGGCGGCGGCCCTTCGCTCCTCCCTCCGGCGGGGAGGGGGAGGAGAAGATCTCGGTGCTCGTGCCGGCCCGCAACGAACAGGCCAACCTGCCCCGCTGCCTGGACTCGCTGCTGGCTCAAAGCTACCCGGAGTTGGAAATCCTGGTGCTGGACGACGACTCCACGGATGGGACCTGGGCGCTGCTGCAGGGCTACGCCGAGCGCCATCCCGGTCGCATCCGAGCTTTGCGCAACCAGAGTTTGCCGGCCGGCTGGATGGGCAAGTGCTGGGCCTGCTCGCGGCTGGCCGAGCTGGCCACGGGCCAATGGCTGGCCTTCGTGGACGCGGACACCTATCACCACCCCGACAGCATCCGCCACGCCTTCCAGCAAGCCAGGCGGCGCGGGTCGGCCCTGGTATCCTACGTGCCGGAGCTGGTGCTGGGCACGCTGGCCGAAAGGATCGGGGTTCCGGTCATCACCTTCGCTTTCTACCTGCTGTTCCCGATGGGCGTGGTGCGCTGGCTGAAAAGCCGCTTCGCCGCCATGGCCGTCGGCACCTTCATCCTGGTGCGCCGCGAGGTCTACGACCGTTTCGGCGGGCACGCCGGGCTGCGGCTCCACATCGTGGAGGACGTGGCCATGGCCCGCGCGGTCAAGGCCCTGGGGGAGCCGGTAGATCTGCTGGACGGCACCGGACTGCTGTACACCCGTTTCTATCACGACGCCCGGGAGGTGTGGAACGGCTTTTCCAAGGCCGCCTTCGGAGCCTTCGGCTTCTCCTTCCTGCCCTACGCGGTCACCCTGGTGTTCACCTATGCCCTGTTCCTGAACCCGTTCCTGATGCTGGCCATGCACCCTGCCTTGAGTTTCTACAACCCCTTCTTCAACCAGGTGCTGGCCATCCTGGCCCTGCGCTTCCTGCTGGCGCTGCGCGTGCGCCAGCCCCCCCTGACCGCGCTCCTGCATCCCGTGATGGTCGTGTTCGGCCTGCTGTTCTGCCTGAACTCGCTGTGGCGCATCGCCTGGGGCATGCCGATCGAGTGGAAGCAGCGGCAGTACCGGATTTCCAAGTAGCCGCCCGCCATTGACATGCCCTCCGCCCTGCACTGCAATGTCAGATGATGAAACACATCCTCGCCGTTGCACTGCCGCTGTGCCTGTTCTTCGGGGCCTGTGCCGGCAGACCCTCCCCGGTGCGGCAGACCGGCTCCCCGGGCTGGGACGGCGGGCCCGTGGCCCGCACCGGCTGCGGCTTGGTGGAAGGGCAGGAGGATCGGGACGGCACCTGGGTCTGGAAGGCCGTGCCCTTCGCGCGGCCGCCGGTGGGGGAGCTGCGCTGGAGGGTGCCTCGG
>CAVTQG010000055.1:0-151074 GCA_963736785.1 uncultured Spirochaetota bacterium
GTACGCGGTCGGAATAGACCCCTACACGAGGGCGGTGTCCGACGTCAACCAGGATCTCACCGGTGAAGGCTCCTACCACGGCAAGGGCATCTACGACGTGCGGGCCTTCAGCCGGGTGCTCTCCGGAAGGTTTCCCGAAGAGCGGCTGCTGAGCCATGACCTGATCGAAGGCGCTCACGTTCGAATGGGCCTGGCCAGCGACATCGAGCTTCTCGACGAGTTTCCGCGGGATTACCTGACATACGCCAGGCGGCAGCATCGCTGGATCCGGGGAGATTGGCAAATCGCGGATTGGATCCTGCCGCGCATCCCCCGACCAGGAGGCCGGCGAGGGTCGAACCAGCTCTCCTGGTTCAACCGGTGGAAGATCCTGGATAACCTGCGCCGGAGCCTGGTCCCCGCGGCGAGCCTGGCCCTGCTCGCGGGTGCCTGGCTGACATCGTCCCGAATGGTATGGATCTCCACCCTGGTGGTCGTCACGCAGCTGCTCTTCCAGACCCTGGCGCAGCCTCTCACCTCGGCGACCACCCGTCAGGGGCTGAAGAGACTCTCCATCTCGAAGCTGGCCCATGACCTGCTGCGGACGGTTGTCGAAGCCTCGCTGATTCCGCACCAGACCTGGCTGGCCTTGAACGCCATTCTGCGGGTGTGGTATCGCCGGCTCATCTCGCACAGGCATCTGCTCGAGTGGACATCGGCCCGGGTGAAGCGCTGGAGCGCCCTGACTCACCTGCCGGGTTTCCTTCTCTCCATGGGTCTGATCAGCCTGGCGAGCGGGATCGCGGGCTGGGCGGTGTACCGTTGGGCGCCGGCGAACTTCATTTTGGCCGGCCCCTGGCTCGGATTGTGGTTCCTTTCCCCTCTGATCGGATGGCTCTTGAACCTCCGGCCGCGGGCAAAGCCGCAGCGTTTCCAGCTTCCCGCAAGGGATCTGATGTTCCTGAGAAAGGTTGCGCGAAGAACCTGGCGCTATTTCTCGGACTTCGTTTCCGATGAGACCTCCTGGCTTCCGCCCGACAACTACCAGGTCTTTCATCAGGACCAGCTGGCAATGCGCACCAGTCCAACGAATATCGGTCTCTGGATGCTGAGCGCGCTGGCCGCGACGGGATTTCGGATATTTGACGGTGGACCAGATCGTCGAGACACTGAGGCGGTCCATGGAGACGATCGCCAAATTGGAGCGCCACGAGGGTCATCTCCTGAATTGGTACGACGTTCAAACCCTGAAGCCTCTGGAACCTCGCTACGTATCCACCGTGGACAGCGGAAACCTGCTCGGCGCTCTCTGGTCTCTCGAGCATGGGCTTGAAGAGCTGATTCAGAGACCCGTCCTGGACGGAAGCGTCTTTGAAGGTCTGCGGGACACGGGAGAGGTGTTCAGGGAGGTGGTTGAACAGGAGGGTATTCCCCATCCGGACGCCGGGGCCCTCGAGGAGACTCACGCGGGCCAGCCGAAGCCCGACGGATGGCGTCGTCGCAGCGCTTCACCTGCTGCGGCGGGTAGAGGGGAGTGCCAAGGCCCTGGCCGAAAGAGCGGCCGAAGCGGCCGAGCATGAAACGGGTTCGGCCTATTGGGCGGGGCAGATGCAGAGCCAGATATCGGCCTGGCTGGGCATTCGGGATCGGTACCTGACCTGGATCGAGATCATCAACGAAAAGACGGAAGAAGAAATCGCCCCACTAGGGAAAGACGCCCTCCATGCCATCCGCCAGGATCTGAAGCATGCCCCTTCGCTGTACGACCTTGCCAAGGGACAGGTCGGCTGCATCCCGATCCTCCAATCGATCCGGGGCGAGCCCTCCGCCGCGGCAAGCCCCCTCTTCGAGTGGCTCGACCGCGTCCTGCAGGCTTTCGACACGTCGAAATGGCTCGCCGGTGAAATGCTGGGTCTGGCGGAACGGCTCATCCAGGACGTGCGGGAGCTGTCCGAATCCATCAACATGCGCTTCTTGTATGACGTCAAGCGCAAGCTGTTCGCCATCGGCTTCAACGTTTCCGACCGCCGACTGGACAGCGCCTTCTACGATCTGCTGGCGAGCGAGGCGCGGATAGGAAGCTACGTCGCCATCGCTCGGGGGGAGGTCCCGATGGAGCACTGGTTCTCCATGGGCCGACCCTACAGCGCAATCGGCCGGCGTCGAGTGCTGCTGAGCTGGACCGGGACCATGTTCGAATACCTGATGCCGCTCCTTCTCCAGCGCTCCTATGGGAGCTCGCTCCTTGACAAGGCTGCCAGAGAAGCGGTGGCGGTCCACATCGCCTACGGCCGCAAGCTTCGCGTGCCGTGGGGCATCTCGGAGTCCGCCTTCACGGATCTGGACATCAACAAGACCTATCAGTACAAGGCCTTCGGCGTGCCGGAGCTGGGGCTGAAGCGCGGCCAGGAGGAGGAGCTCGTCGTCGCCCCCTATGCCAGCCTTCTGGCGGTCGACCATTGCGCCGAGAAAGACCGTGCAGAACCTGAAACGCTCTGGCGTCACTGGGGCTCCTGAACGAGTACGGGTACTACGAAGCGATGGACTTCAGCCGTCAACCGAGTCGTGAGGGCAAGCGCGGCGTGATCGTGAGAGCGTATCTGGCCCATCACCAGGGCATGGGCTTCCTTTCGCTGGACAACTTCCTCCATGGCAATCCGATCCAACGCCATTTCCACGCCGATGCGCGCGTGCGCGCCGTCGAGCCTCTGCTCCATGAAAGCGTTCCGGTCCTTCCTTCGCTGTACCACATCTCCACCCGCCAGAGGGTGCCTTCGGTGGATGGCTTCGGCGAGATCGCGCCGTCGGTGAGCAGGTTCGATTCTCCCCATACGAGCAAGCCCAAGACCCAGCTGCTCGGCAACGGCCGCTATTCCCTCATGGTCACGAACTCGGGCGGCGGATACAGCCAGTGGGGCGACTTCGAGATCACGCGGTGGAGGTCCGATCGCACGCGGGATCCGTGGGGGACCTTGCTGCTACATCCATGAGGCCGATTCGAATCGCCTGTGGTCCAACACCTATCACCCCACCGATGGAAAAGTCGAGACGTATTCCGCCAGCTTTGCACTCGACCGTGCCGTGTTCCGGCGCATCGACAACGGCATCGAAGCCGAGACGGAGGTCGTCGTCTCGCCTGAAGATGACGTGGAGATTCGGCGGATCACTCTCATCAACCGGTCCGTTCGCACCCGCCGCCTCGATCTGACCAGCTACATCGAGCTGTCGCTCGCGCCGCACAGAGCGGACCTTCAGCATCCGGCCTTCAACAAGCTGTTCATCCGGACCGAGGCGGTGCCGGAGCAGCACGCGCTCCTTGCCTACCGCCGGCCTCGCGGGGAAGGCGACCCGCCCGTCTTCGTCGCCCATCGCTTCACCCTTGACCAGGCCGAGGATGCGGCCTTGCGCTTCGAGACCGACCGGCGGCTGTTCATCGGCCGAGGACGGACGCTCGAGAGCCCGATGGGTGTCTCCCGCGAGCCGAGCGGCGCGCAGGGGTTTGTCCTGGACCCGATTCTCAGCCTCCGCCAGGACCTTAGCCTGGGTCCGGGCGAGCGCGTGCAGGTTTCTCTCATTCTCGCCGCCGGGGAAACGAGGGAAAAGGTCCTGAGCCTGATGGACAAGTACGGCGATCCGCACGCGATCGATCGGGCAATGGATTTCGCCTGGGCCTCCGCCCAGCTCGAGCTGCGGCTTGCTCCGCATCCAGCCCGACGAGGCTCGCCGCTTCCAGGAGATCGCCAGTCACCTCCTGTTCCCGAATCCTCTTTTGCGCCCTCCCGCGGAACGCATCGAAGAGAACCGCAAAGGGCAGGCCGGGTTGTGGCCCTATGGAATATCGGGAGACGTGCCGATCGTCCTGGTCAGCATCGGAGAGGCGCGGGATATCGGCCTGGTTCGGCAAATGCTCCAGGCGCATTCCTATTGGCGAATGCACGGGTTGAAGGCGGACCTGGTGATCCTCAACGAGGAGGCGAGCGGCTACGAGCAGCCGCTTCGCGAGCAGCTCGAGGGGCTGATTCAGGCGCAGGCGACAACCACGGCGAAGGAACAGCCCGGGAGAATATTCCTGCGGGAGCCGGATCAACTCCCGGAGGAGGATCTGTCGCTCCTCATGGCCGCGGCACGCGTGGTGCTGGTGGCGGCCCGCGGCACCCTGCCCCAGCAAATCGGCGTGGCAGCGGAGGTTCCCGAACCGCCGGAGTTCCTGGCCAAGAAACGTGCTCCTCGGGATCCTTCGGCCCCGCTGCCCTTCATGGAGCTGCCCTACTTCAACAGCCTGGGCGGTTTTACCCCCGATGGGCGCGAGTACGCGATCTATCTCGGCCCCGACACCCACACGCCCGCCCCCTGGGTGAACGTCATCGCCAACCCGACCTTCGGGACCATGGTCAGCGAAACGGGCTCGGGCTTCACCTGGTACGGCAACAGCCAGCGCAACCGCCTGACGGAGTGGTCGAACGATCCGGTGATGGATCCTCCGTCCGAGGCGATGTACATCCGGGACGAAGAGACCGGCGTCTACTGGACGACCACCCCGTCGCCGATCCGCGAGGAGACCGCCTACCGGGCACGGCACGGGGCGGGATACACGGTCTTCGAGCATAACAGTCATGGGATCGAGCAGGAGCTGACGGTCTTTGTGCCGGTGGATGAGAGCGGCGGCGAGCCGATCAAGCTGCAGAGGCTGCGGTTGAGGAATGACTCCCCCAGACCTCGCCTGCTCTCCGTCACCTATTACGTGGAGTGGACGCTGGGCGAGAACCGCGAATCCTCACAGATGCATGTCGTGACCCCATGGGATGACGAAGTGCGGGCCCTGATCGCTCGGAATCCCTACCACCCCGAGTACGGAGATCGAGTCGCCTTCGCGGCCATCACCCCGCCTGCGGAGGTCATTCGGCGGCGACCGCACGTCCTTCGTCGGGCGCAACCGCTCGCTGGGGTACCCCGCGGCCATGGAGTGCATCGGGCTGTCATCCCGGACGGGGGCGGGGTTCGACCCGTGTGCAGCGCTGCAGACCATCATTGAGATAGCTCCCGGTGAGATGGCCGAGGTCATCTGCCTCCTGGGCCAGGCCGGGTCGGTAGAGGAGGTGCATGCACTCGTTCTCTCGTATCGGAGCGGATCGGCGGTCGAGACTGCATTCGAGCGAACGAAAGCGTGGTGGGATGAGCTGTTGGGCACGATTGAAGTGCACACCCCGGAGCTGGCGGCGGACTTCCTGATCAACCGGTGGCTTCTGTATCAGAGCCTGAGCTGCCGCCTCTGGGCACGGTCCGGCCTTTACCAGTCCGGCGGCGCGTTCGGCTTCCGCGATCAGCTGCAGGACGTGATGGCGTTCCTTTACGCTCGTCCCGTACTGGCTCGAGAGCACATCCTCCTGGCGGCAAGCCGTCAGTTCAAGGAAGGCGATGTGCAGCACTGGTGGCATCCGCGGAGCGGCGCGGGGATCCGGTCACGCATTTCCGACGACCTGCTTTGGCTTCCCTACGTGGTCGCTCAGTACGTGCGGATCACCGCCGACAGGAGCATCCTGGACGCGGAGGTTCCCTTCCTGAGCGCTGCACCGCTGCAAGGCGATCAGCACGAGAACTTCTGCACGCCGGAGGTTTCCTCCGAGCGCGCCACGCTCTTCGAGCACTGCCGGCGCGCGGTCTCCCGGGGTCTGACTGCCGGGCCCCATGGGTTGCCGCTGATCGGGACAGGGGACTGGAACGACGGGATGAACCGCGTGGGGGTCGGCGGCAAAGGAGAGAGCGTCTGGCTGGCGTGGTTTCTCGTGGATGTGCTTCGGTGCATGATCGAGCTGTCCGACGTTCAGCGTCGGCCGGACTTGAGCCGGACCTATGAGCAGCAAAGGAAGGCGCTGATTCAGCGAGTCGAGGGATCGGCTTGGGATGGGGAATGGTACCTGCGGGCGTTCTTCGACGATGGAACGCCCCTTGGTTCCTCTGCGAGCCAGGAGGCGAGGATTGACTCGCTGCCGCAGTCCTGGGCGTGGTTGAGCGGCGCCGCTGACACGAAACGCGCGGAGACGGCCATGGAATCTGCGTTTCGACATCTTGTTCGGGAGGACGAGGGCCTGGTGCTGCTCTTCGAGCCGCCCATCGAAAGGATGGAGCCTTCACCGGGATACATCAAGGGATATCCTCCGGGGGTGCGGGAGAACGGAGGCCAATACACTCACGCCGCCCTGTGGTATGCCATGGCCCTGGCGCGTCAAGGGGACGGTGAGCGCGCGGCAAAGATCCTGCGCCTGCTCAATCCCATCGAGCACGCGCGCGATTCGCAGGCAGTCTGGCGCTACGGGGTCGAGCCCTACGTGATCGCAGCCGATGTATACCGATTGCCAGGGCGCATCGGCCAGGGCGGTTGGTCCTGGTATACGGGTTCGGCGGCCTGGATGTACAGGGCCTGGGTTGAAGAAGTTCTGGGGTTCAAGGTGCAAGGGGACCGCCTGCGGCTGGCTCCGGTTATACCCGGATGGTGGGAAGGTTTCCGCCTGCGGTATCGTCACGGTGAAGCGATCTATGAGATCCAGGTCGACAATCCCGACCGCTGCGAGCGAGGCGTGTCATGGGTGGAGCTGGATGGCCAGCGTCTGCCGGATGGGCTGGTCCCGCTGGAGCGCGGCCTGGTGAAGCACCGGGTTCTGGTGCGCATGGGCAAGCCGGCGGATCATAGTCCGCCACTAGGCGGTGCCGCAGGCAGAAAGTGATTCTGTGGTTGCCCCCACCTTTCCGATCCTTCGAGTGAGTCATCAGCATTTCAGCTGAGTTCTTGGCTTGCTTCTTACTTCTCCCATTCTTTTCTGATTTCGTCCTTCATTTTTTCCCACTCTGTATTTAAAACATCATTCATGTTTGTTTCTAATGTCTCTCGATCTTTTTCAAATTGAGCTCGCAATTCTGCAGCCATCTTTTTTGCCCATTCTGCTCGGATTCCCACTGCTGCTGTTTCCCATTTTTTATCCAGCGATTTTTGCTCTGCTTCTATTTCAGCGAATAGCGTGTTTGCCTTCAGCCATTTCAGGTGAGCCGGGATGCTTTTCAAATAAGGAATTTAGTGTTTCGATTGCAGCGCCATAGTTTTTATTCTCGTATAACGCTTTGGCATCAGTTAATAGCCGCTTTGCGTCATAAAGCTCTCTTTTCAGTTCTGCATTTTGATTCTTGAAATTTCTAACTATAGAAAAGTTCATTACGAGGAAAATCAGCAACGCCCCAAATAAGAATGCAAATACTCTGTTGAACCACATCCTCGTCTTTTCGTTTTTGATCATAGCATCCTCCTATTTGGTTTTTGCCTCAACTTGATCTGATTCCTCCGCTTCAAACTCCAGTCTGTTGATCTTCACATTCGATGCAACGAATCCAGCTTCCAGTTATCCTCCTTGCGAAGCGATATGAAAAAGGGGCAAGGTTGGGATGTGTTCTCAGTCTGCCCGGGCGGGGCAGGGTAGGTCAGGTTCTCTTGGGGGGCTTTGTGCAATCTAAGGACTGATTGCCAATAGCTGTTTGCATCATCAGCAAGATCCCCTGCTTGAGCGTGTAGCCATTCTTGGCGCAAAGGGCTTTGAAGTCGTTCTTGAGCTGACGGTCAAAGTTGTTGATCTGAAGAACTGCCACGGCGCTCATCGTTACGTCTTTTCACCTTGTCTAATAATAATTATAGCACATCTTATAAATAAGATCAATCTTATTTGTATAAATATATTTAAATTATATATAAACTTAGCTTTCTTAGCACGGGTTCCGCCCCGCTACCTTGAGAACAGCAGATTAGTTATGACGCTTCATTTGTCGAGCTCGCGGTCCGTGAACTCCGCGAGCCGCTCGACCAATGCCTCCGGCACCGTGACACTCAGGCGGATCCCTTGTGCCGCATCCTCTCTTTTCTCCACGGTCGCCTGCTCGTAGAGGAGTCCCACCAGGTCGTAGCGGTCATACGGGATCACGACTCGCAGGTTGACAAGGGTCTCCCCCAGCATTTTCTCGATCCTGGCGAGCAGCGCGTCGAGGTTTTCGCCTGTCTTCGCACTGATCGCGATCGAATTCGCCTGCGCTTGCGCAGGCACCGCGGGCAGCAAACGATCGGCTAGCAGATCGATCTTGTTCCAGGCGATAAGCCGGGGCGTGGAGCCGACATTCAGACTCGCCAGCACGGAGTCTACAGTCGAAACCAGCTCCGAGGCGTGGGGATGAGAGCTATCCACCACATGGACGATCAGGGATGCCTCCTCGACCCCCTCGAGGGTGGCGCGGAACGCAGCCACCAGGTCGTGGGGGAGCTTGCGGATGAAGCCGACCGTGTCGGTGAGCAGGGCTTCTCTTCCTCCGGGGAGCGTTAACCTCCGCGTGGTGGGGTCGAGCGTGGCGAAGAGCTTGTCCTGAACGAGCACCTGCGCGCCAGTCAGCGCGTTGAGCAGGGAACTCTTCCCCGCGTTCGTGTAACCGACGATGGCGACGACCGGGACCCCAGCCCGCTCCCTCTGCTTGCGCTGCTGCCGCCGCTGGGTGCGGACCTCCTCCAGCTCGCGCTTGAGGACCGCGATCCTGCGCCTGGCCTGCCGGCGGTCCAGCTCGAGCTGAGTCTCGCCGGGTCCCCGCAGGCCCACGGGTCCGGCCCCCGTGCCGCCCACCTGCTGCGCGAGCCCGGCGTGCAAGCCTGTCAGCCGGGGGAGGAGGTACTGGTACTGGGCCAGCTCAACCTGAAGCTGTCCCTCGCGGGAGCTGGCGTGCTGGCCGAAGATGTCGAGGATGAGCCGGGGACGGTCAATGATCCGCACCTCCTCACCGAGGATCTTCTCGAGATTCCTGGTCTGACCCGGGGAAAGCTCGTCGTCGAAGAGGACGTAGGTGGCATCCTGCGCGGCCAGGATTTCCTTCAGCTCCTGCGCCTTGCCCGAGCCGATCCACGTGGCCGGGTCGGGGCGGGTGATCTTCTGCGAGGTGATCCCCGCCACCTCGAGGCCGGCGGTGAGGGCAAGCTGCCTGAGCTCTTCCAGGGAGTCCTCTAGCGTCCAAGGCGAGGGCTTCCCCTTGAGCTGGACGCCGACGAGGATGGCGCGGTCCCCCGCCCCGGGTGGGCGCGGCTTCTGGGTGACGATGTCGTATCTCATGCTCCCTCAAGTATACAACATCGCGACGAGAGTGCCGAAGTCTGCTCAGCTGTCGGGCTTCCTGCGCTGCTCTGAAAGGCTCTCCAGCAGGAAGGGGATGTTCATGCCGAGCATAAACAGAGAAACGGCGAAAGCTCCGACCAGAATATACCAGGGATGGCCCCCGATTGAGATGTGGGCGAACAGCGGGACATGGACTAGGTAGTTGAGGGACAGAGTCAGGATGGGTGTAATCACCACAGACATGATCGGAGTCCAGCGGCCGAACTTGTACTGCATTCCCTTGAAGAACCGGATGACGATCAGCCCGCCCAGAACGAGGGAGACCAGGTACTCGAAAGGCAGGAAGAAAACGAACAGACCCAGAACGGTGGACAGCCCGCCGCCTCCCTTGAACCCGTAGAAGAGCGGTTTGATGTGCCCGGTAGCCGCGGCCATGCCGATCAGGAACAAGGCCCAGAAATCGGCGTAGTTGTCGGCACGGAAGAACAGGAGCCTGGCAACCAGGATGGGCAGGAAGCTCTTCAGCGCGTCCAAGAGCCCGACCAGCAGCCCCCAGCCTTTGCCTATCTCGCGAAACACGTTGGCGGCCCCGGGATTTCCGCTGCCCAGCGCGCGGATGTCCCGCCCGCCCACCAGCCTGGCTACGATTACGGCGAAATTCAGCGATCCGAACAGGTACGCGACGAGCAGCATGACCACAAGCCACAGTACGTACATTTTTCCTCCTGCTCACTCCACGGCAATAATCAGGTCACAGCCGTGCTGGCCGCCGAAATGCTGCTCCACCTCCAGATGCCCGTTTTCTTGCTGAAGGCGCTGTTCCAGCTCGGGCAGAAGGCCTGGATCGAAGCCCTCCCCATAGTAGAAACTGACGCTGGCCTTCTCCGACAGATCCAGCTTGCTCAAGGCGCGGCACACGCTGTGGGCCAGGCTGGCTTCCGCAGCCAGAACGCTGTCCCCCGCGACGACGAAATAGTCGTTCTTCCGGATCCTGACTTCCCCGTAGTCCGAATCCCGCTCGCTCTTGTAGACCTTCAGGCAGTTGGCCAGGTCCAAAGCCTGCTTCATGCTGCGGATGTTCCGCTCCGCAGAATCCGTGCCGTTGTAGCTATACAGAGCGGTGATGCCCTGCACCACGTTCTCGGTCGGCAACACGAAGACGTTTTTGCTGGATTTCTCCCTCGCCGCCATGGCCGCAGGAATGACGTTCTTTTCGTTGGGCAGAAGGATCACGTGATCTGCATCCACCCTTTCCAGGGCCTGCAGGATCTCGCCTGCCGAGGGCAGCCGCTCGCAGTACTGCAGAAACTCCCCGGCCTCGAGCTCTCTGAATATGGCTTCGTAACCGGGGCCCGGAATCACGGCCAGGATTGCCAGCTGCTCGTGGACCTCTGTCGGGCGAAATCCCCGATTCAGCTGCTCGGCCATGTCGTCGATCTTGGTTCGGACGATCGTTCCCATCCTCTCGGCCGCGCCTATGATACGGTCCGGATCATCGCAGTGGATGTGCAGCTTGAGGATCTGTTTCTCATCGAAGAGGGCCACGCTGTCGCCGTTTCTTTTCAGGAATTCCCCGAACTCAGGGATGCTGACCGGGCCCTTCTTCTCCACGGTCAGTTCAGTGCAATATCTGAAAGTGAGCCTGACCGGCTCCTCTTGCGGGCTGCCGCGCTGCGGCTGGAAGCGGTAGTCGGCTTCCATTTCAATCGGGATCGGCTCACCCGTCAACCCGCGCAGCAGCCCGTCCACGAAAAGGACAAAACCCAGACCTCCGGCATCCACCACCCCGGCTCTGGCCAGGACCGGCAGGAGGCTGGGCGTCTCGAATATCCTCTGCCGGCCGCAGGCCAGGGCGCAGCGGAGGAGTGCCAGGATGTCCTCGCTGGCCAGACCAGCCATGGCCTCCGCCATGGCGGCGATGATCGTAATCATCGTGCCTTCCACCGGAGCGAGCAGAGAGGACTTGGCCAGGTAGGAGCCGTGGGCGAATCCCCGGGCAAGCGTGTCGGCCCTGAGCGACGGGTTTTCAGCAGCACTCTCTGACAATCCGCTCAGGAAGCGGGCCAGGATGAAGCCCGAGTTCCCCCTGCTGCTGCGGTTGGCCTGATCCGTGAGCACGGCCAGCAGCGCCGGCAAGCTGGTGAAGCTGCTGTCGCCGATGGCCTCGACCGCGGGGCGCAGCGTGGACAGCAGGTTGACGCCTGTGTCACCGTCCGGAACGGGAAAGACGTTCAGGCCGTCCAGCAGGCTCGCATTCAGCCGCAGGGATTCGGTGGCTGCCTGAAGGGACTTGTGAAGCTCCGAGATGCCGATGGCTTCAATCTTCATGCACGACGTAGCCGATGTCGTAGAAATCCGGTCCCGCGTGCGGCATGTTGCTGTGGTTGCTGTAGACGACCTCCACCTCGGCGGCCCACCCCTGCTCCATGATCAGCTCTTTCAGATGACGGGTTTCCCGGTCGTAGGGTCCGATCTGGCTGATGAGTGCCGTGAGCCTGCGCGCCTGCCTGCGGGCCAGGTCTGCCTCGATGATCTGCACGAACTTCTGGTTGGCCTGCAGGTAGTTCTTGGCCTTGCCGATGCTCTGCAGAACCCCGGCCTCTTCCGAAGAGCCTAGCAGGGGGATGATCTTCATGGCGGTTCCCAGGATGGCCTTGGCCCGGCCGATACGGCCGGTGCGCTGCAGGAAGAACAGGTCGTAGACGGCGCCCAGATGGCCGGTGTTCTCCCTGTTCTTGTTCATTATGGCGCTGAGCTCGGGCCAGGCCATGCCCGCCCGCGCCGCCCGCGCGGCCAGCAGCACCTGCACGCTGTAGGCGGAGGTCATGTGGTGCGTGTCGAACAGCTCGATGTCCAGATCCGCAAGGTCGGATTTCACCTTCTGCAGGACGGAAGCCGTGATCGAGGACATCTTTGCCGACTGGTGCACGGTGAGGATTTTTTCTCCCCTGTGCCGCTGATAGAGGCTACGCACATCCTCTTCCTTCAGACCGGAAGTCGACACATTGTTCTTCTTGTCCTTGATCAGATCCCTGAGGCGCTCTTTCTCCTCCCTGCTCATGGACATGGAGACAGGGTAGGGCTGTCCGTTCACGAACATTGGGTACTCGAGCACCTCGATGCCGAGCTCCTTGATGGTTTGGTTGCTCAGCTGCAGGGCCGAATCGGCGACGATGACCATGGCTTACCTCCTCGTGGCGGCGCAATATTCGGCGGTTGCTTCTTCCGCCTGCACTGGGTTACTGGGAACATCGATCTCCAGATCCGAAAGCGGATAGGAGGAGCAGGGATGAAAGTAGCCGAAGCTGCGGTCAGCCTGCCTGCGCCCATCGGTTTCGGCGATGACATACACTTCGCCGCTGATCAGCCTGGAGCGGCAGTAGCCGCATTCCCCCGAACGGCAGGCGGCAGGCGGGGCCAGCGCGCCGCGCTCCATGGCCACCAGCACCGTCTCCGTCGACCGGGCGGGCAGGCGCACGGAGCCATCGCCCCGGCGGACCGTGACGGAGAAGACCCTGCCGGCCAGCTCTTTCGGGAAATCGGGACGGCGGCTGATATCGGTTGTTTCACCGCGGACTTCCCTTCGCACCCTGCCCGGGGACAGGTTGAGCTGCTCCATCTCCCCATCCAGGTAGTCATACATCTCGCCGGGACCGCTCACGAAGAAGGTCTTTTCGGAGAAGTCCCCGGTCAGTTCCCGTATGCGTTCGGCACTCAGGAGGCCCGCTGGACCCCGCCAGCCCGGGTCAGGCTCGGAGCAAACGTAGTGCACCTGCAGCCTCTCGGGCCAGGCCGCCTGCAGAGCTTGCAGCTCGTCGTGAAAAAGGATGTCGTCGCGGCTGCGGATGCCGTACAGCAGGGTACAGCGCACGTCGGGGAAGTTCTTCAACACGTCGCGCAACAGAGAGCGGAAGGGGGTGATCCCACAGCCCCCGGCCAGAAGCGCTAGCTGGTTGCTGTCGCGCAGGGGCTCGTACGTGAAATCCCCCATGGGCCCGGAGCCGCGCACAGCGACTCCCGGCTGCCAGCGCTCCCAGATGTGGGGCGTCACCAGTCCATTCTGCTTGCGGCGAATGGTCAGTTCGTAGTAGTTGTGCTCCGCCGCTTCATCCGGGGAGGAAGAAATCGAGTAGGGCCGGGAAACGGTGCTGCCGCCCACCTGGAACTGCAGGCTCAGGTACTGCCCTGCCCGGAAGTAGGGCAGCTGTCGCCGAGAAAGCTGTGCCCGCGGGGATGAGCCGGTAGGTGCGCGCGCTGGCGGTTTCCTCCGCGACCCTCTCAATGATCAGATCGAGGCGGTCGGGGTGCAGGCTGTGTCGACAGCTCACGCACGGGATCGGCGGGCACGAAGGTCCCGGCGGCGCGCCGGATTCTCCTCTTGCGCTCCGGAATCAGCCTGAAGAAGGCCCAGAGATCGCGAAGCGTTCCGCGTACCTGAACCCTCATCGTCCGCCCCCCATGGCGGCCAGGGCGCGCCGGGCGGCCGCCCTGCCCGAGAACAACGAGCTCCCGTAGCCGTGACAGCGGTAGTCGAAGCCGCCGCAGAAGCGCAGGCCCTCCAGGTAGCTCTCCTTCTCCAGGGCCAGGACCCGGGGCACGATCGAATCCCAGGGTTCGGCTTCGTAACCGTAGACGACCCCATCGTAGGCGCCGGTGTAGCGGGCGAAGGTCTGGGGGGAAGCCACCTCGATCTCTTCGATGTGGGGGCGGATCGACACGTTCACGGCCCGTTCGAACTGTCTGATCATGGCCCCGGCGATCTCGCGCTTGACGCGGAAGTAGTCCCGCCCCGCCAGCCCGTGCCAGGCTTCCGGCCGGAAGCAGGCCGTCAGAGAGAGGATGGTGGTGCCCGGAGGGGAGCAGTCGGGAACGGCGTTGTTCAGGCAGACCGAGGCCTGCATCGTGGGAGCATCCAGGCGGCCGGTGGAGCGGTAGATTTCGTCCGTGTCCATGTTGGCCGAGATGAAGTAGCTGTACTCCTTCAGGCCCAGCTGCTCTTTGGCGGCATTCAGCCCCAGGTAGACCACGAAGGTGCTGACGCCGTGGCGGCGGGCATTCACCGTGCGCAGAGCGGCCGCTGGCACCTCGGCGCGGGGCGTGACGAGCCGGTTGAAGACCAGGGTCGGAGACAGGTTGCAGATCAAGCTCGTTGTTGCGATCAGCTCCCCCGAGGCGGTCCTGACTCCCCGGATGCTGCCTTTCTCGGTCTGGATTTCCACCACCCGGCGGTTGAACAGCGCCCGCCCGCCCAGCTCTTCGAAGCGATGCAGCAGGGCGCTGACCAGGCCGTGGGAGCGGTGGCGGGGAATCATGGCTCCGGCGGAGAAGTAGGTGTAAAGCATGGCAGCCCAGATCGTGAAGGAGAGCCTGCTCATGGGCACGCCGAGATAACACCAGTAGGGATAGATGATCTTCCTGACCTGCTGGGGAAGCGCCAGGGCATCGCTGACCTGCTCGACCGTGTAGGCCGCCGGTGCACAGGAAGTTCCTGTAGCTTGCCCAGAAGTTCCCTCTTGTTGAAGTCCTTACGGTGCCGGTCCAGGTAGTTCAGGGTTTCCAGCACTTCCCGGCACAGCCCCAGGTAGTCGCTGAGCGACTTACTGCTCCCCGGGACGCAGGCCTCGACGGTGCGGATGAGCTCCTCGACACCGAAGGGCACGCTGACGTCAATGCCGTCTTCGCTCAAGATCAGGCGGTAGGCTTCCGGCACGGAGGCCAGCTCCACGGCGACACCCAGTTCCTCCCGCAGGTATCTGCCGATGCCCGGGTTCCCGGGCGTCTGGTGGAGCGAAGGCTCGAACTCGAAGCGGCCGCGCACGAAGCTGGTGGCGAATCCCCCGGGCAGGTTGTGCTGCTCCAGGAGCAGAACCCGCACTCCTTTGCTTGCCAGCTCCAGGGCGGCGCCCAGACCGCCCAGACCGCAGCCGACCACTACTGCCTCATGCTGTTGGTTTTTCCGCACTGTAGATGCATTTTCCATCATTTCCAGCCTGCGCGGACGGGTAACCGCAGTTTAACCGAGGTGCCGCATCCTGTACAGGGAAAAGCGGCGGCACGGATCGTCGGTGGATCGGCCCGCGCGTATCCGGCTGCACACTTTCGATGGAGAATGGAGGTGGCGGGAGTCGAACCCGACCGAGGCTGATTCCAGCGGTTCCGACGATTTCCCGTCGTTCTCCTACCGTTTCACATAATTTATTTCACCCCAAATACATAGTCAAGATTTGCTTTTTCACGGGTTCACACGGCTCAACAGGGAATTACGCGGATTTTTTACGTGAACTGTAAACGGTTTAGTACACGGTGGAATGCAAGCGAAGTGGTGCATAAGCGACTACCGGTGGACAAATCCTTGCCCCAGCGCTGGGCGTCAGATGACCATGAGGGTAGCTTTCTGTCTCCTGAGTAATGAATGACGTGGCCGGTCCCTCGCACATCCGTTCCCTCCTGCTGCGGCGAACGATTTTCCCCTCGCGTTGCATCTCGTGCCGCCAGCGGATTGAAAAAGGCGGAAATGATTCCTATTGTAGGATAGACCGTCACGGAATCGAAAGAGAGCCCTGCATAAGTAACCTGCTATGGTGGTCCGACGTGGCTTCGAAAGGATGCGACAGGAGGTAATCGCGATGATTTCAAGATCAGAGACCGAAATTGCGGTTATTGCCCAGTTCACGGCCAAGAAGGGCAAGGCCGACGAACTGCTGGCCGCCCTTCATCACGCGATTGGGCTGGGCTTGAACGAACCGGGATGTCGGCGGTTGATCCTCTACCAGTGCGTGGAGAACCCGAGAATCTGCACCGTAATTGAAAAGTTCGCGGACCAAAAGGCTTTTGAAGCTCACTTGGCTGCGTCTTACACTGTGGAATTGCTCAAGAGCATCATTCCTCAGTTGACCAAGGCACAGTCAATTACATCTCACAAAGAGGTATTGGTACCGCTTGCAGAACAGCCAGTGCCCTAAGCCCGTTGTAGTCGTCCCTTTTCTGCGGGCAGGTTCGGACTTGGGTTTCAAGTGACACCCAAGTGCCTATTTTCATGCTTTATCGGCGAGTAATCGTTCAAGTGCGAAAGAGAAAGTTGCGGTGGCTGCCGATGGGCGATCTGGCCACATCCAGGAAAACATGTGAACCCAGCTCACGTACTGCTTTAGTTGGCGAACAGCCGAAGCCTTGAGAGTTGCTGCTGCCCCAGGATGCGCTGAGTCGGCATCGAGCTGCTAAACCTTGACGTCGAGCAACCTTCGGTTTAACCCCACCCCTGTATAAGGCGACGTGGATCGGGATGTCGAGGCCGACCGCCTTCAGCGCGGAACAACAGGCCGACCTGTACGAGCTGCTCTGCGAGCACTACGAGCGCTCAAACTCCGATGCGGTAGCTTTTAAAAAAACGCCAACCGTGGCTCGTATGGATGAGGGAGGCATCACGAGGAGTGAATTACCTCCGGAATATCAGGCTGATGAATTGTCGGCGCCGACAGGTTCGGATGCCGAAAACCTACACCCTTTTTGTACTTTGGTATTATTGGGAGTACACCACCGGGCCTTTCCGCTTCATCCCTTTCTCAAACCTCAGATAGCAAAAGCCAACGTTTTAAAATACTATGCTTTCTATTATCTGTAGAGATTGTTGAAAAATTTGACAATCTGAAGATTCATGCCCTATAATTAATAACATTCAACAATTAATCTGAGCATCTGCTGGACAACCTTAGTAAATAACAACGGTAAAAAAAGGAATCCGGAGGTGCAAAATGAGAAGGTCGAAAGGTCTAGGGCTGAAGACGGCGATGATGCTCGTGATCATCGTGGTCTTCATCGCGGTAGCGGGTGTACAACCGGTATTGAGCCAGCAGGCCAAGTTCGAACACGGAAAGACCATGTGGCTCTTAATGCCATATACCGGTGAGTTTTGGTGGAACACAATCGTAGAGTATGTAGGGAAAGCAGTAAAGCTTGATGGTTGGAACTTCAACTTTACCACCGCAAATGGATCGGACACAACGCAATTCGATCAAATAACTACCTATGCACAACAAGCCGATATATTGTTCGTCTTTCCCACCAGCTTTACTGGCATAAATGAGGCTGTAAGGATAGCCGAAGAGCAATACCACTGTCCCGTAATTTCATTTAAAGGTTACATAACTGGGAAAAGTCGCTTTTGCGAAATGTTCGACGACTTCAAGTCAGGAGAATTGATGGCGAAGGAAGCAGTTGCGTGGATACAGAAAAAATACGGTACAACCAAGGGTAAGACTGTGATTGCCGTCAATGGAGATCTGAAACAGAGTGGCTGGAAATTGAGACAGGACGGATTCGATTGGATCAAGGAAAACCATCCAGAAATCAACTATATAGCAATCGAGGGTGGTCTAACGCCTGAGGGATGGGCGGATGTTGCGGATTCCTGTATTGCGGGGGCCGGATCGAATGCCGATGCGATAATTTCGGCAAGCGATGGTCCCTACCTGCTGGGCACTATCAGTGCATTAGCAAAATACGGCAAACTGTATTACGTAGGAGACCCAAAGCATATTTTTGTAGCCAGTATCGACGGAAAACCATCGACGTTGTCATGGCTCAGAATGGGGTATATTGACGCGGTCTATTCGCAAGTCCCTGATGCCATATCATATTCAGCGTGGGAGGTCGCGAAAAAATACATTGTGAAAGATGCATCATATCAGAGTTCACCGTACACAATGCCCGAAATCCCAGTGCCACTCACGGTCAAGCAGCCCGCAGGCAGTTATTGGGGTGGCAAAGACGCGGTTATGAAAATAGAAACAGTTGATTATTCCGAGACCCCTACAGGCACAACGCCAGCGCCTCGTGTCGATCGGAACAACGTCAACACATGGGAGTTATATGGAAACAGTATCATTAGGTTGCTCGGTGAAGATATAAGACCTACCCCGACATTTGCAGCGAAAGGAACAAAACCAGCATGGAGCGCGAAGCTACTCAGCGACTATAAAGCGTGGGTTGCGAAGCAGTGATTCCGTAAGTGCTTCGGCTGCATTAGTTTCTTCATGAACACAGCCCTGCCGTAATGTTCCCACGGAGAGGGACATTACGGCAGGGAAGAACAAGTTACAAGGTCATTTTACCGAAGGATGAGTGTAGGTAATTGAAGCACCTTGTAAGCCGATATAGCAATAACCCGGAAAATTCTGTGGATCGCATTCATTATTAGAGGGAGAGCTCTCTGAACCTCAATGAGATGAAACCGGGAAGTGCCAGCAAGCCGAGCGAACACTTGCGTCTGGCCCCCCACTTGCACCGGATCGGGATGAGACAAGTAGCGGTGGGCTTCAATTCACGAGAGGATGATTAGGATCGAGGGTTTACAATGCAAGGAACTGGTCTGCTATTGGAGGTGAGGAACATTTCGAAGAGCTTTGGCACAGTCAGAGCTCTCAGCAATGTGTCATTTGATCTTGAGAAAGGCAAGATTCTGGGATTGGTAGGAGACAATGGCGCTGGGAGAACTACTCTCCTCAATATATTAAGTGGCGGCCTTCGTCCGTCCGACGGAGAGATTTGCATCAAGGGGAAGGAAGCGCAGTTCAAGAGCCCCGCTGACGCGATGAAAAAAGGGATAGCGATCGTGTACCAGTCTCTAGAATTAGTGGATATCGCAAAGGTGTGGGAGAATTTCTTCATGGGCAGGGAACTGACGAAAAGAATAGGCCCGCTTGTATTCCTTGACGTAGAAAAGATGAAGCGTTTAACGGCAGAATCGATCGCGAAATATGGTCATACATTCAATATAGAGCGTGAAATTGGAGAACTCTCCGGGGGACAGAGACAAATTATCGCAGTCACCAGGGCCATCGAGGCGAATCCCCAAATCCTTTTACTGGACGAGCCCACCCACGGTTTATCGAAGAGAATCATAAAAGATATTTTTGATCTTCTACGAAAGGCCAAAGAAGAGAAAGACACCTCAATTATCATCACCAGTCAGTGGTATGAACAGGTGAGTGATTTCATCGATGATGTGATAGTCCTTAGGAGGGGCGAAATTGTAGGCCATTTTGATGCCGAATCCGCTGACAGAGTGAAGATCTTTAAGCTCGCAATGGGTCTGGCCAACTGATGCGATCGTGGATGAGGTAAGCGGGAGGAGTGGATCTGGAATTATGATGGAAGTGAGGAATATCTCGAAGAATTATGGCACAGTCATAGCTCTCAGCAATGTGTCATTCGAACTTGAGAGAGGCAAGATTCTGGGCTTGGTTGGCGATAATGGCGCTGGGAAGTCTACTCTCCTAAAAATCTTGAGTGGTGATCTTCAGCCGTCCGGCGGAGAAATTTACCTTGAGGGAAGAAGAACAAGGTTCAAGAGTCCAGCTGACGCGATGAAAATAGGAATAGCGATCGCATACCAGTTTTTGGAATTAGTGGACAGCGCTATGGTATGGGAAAATTTCTTCATGGGCAGGGAACTGACCAAAAGAATTGGCCCCTTCGTGTTCCTTGACATAGGAAAAATGAAGCAGCTAACGGCAGACGCAATCGCGAAATACGGCCCTGAATTCGACGTAGAGCGGGAAGCAGGAGAACTCTCCGGGGAGCAAAGACAAATCATCGCAGTCACCAGGGCCATCGAAGCGAACCCGGAAATCCTCTTACTGGACGAATCCTTTACTCTGCTGTCTCTGGAGGGAAGAAAGGAGATCGTTGATTTCCTCAGAGAAGTGAACAAAAAGAGCGATATCACCATGGTGATAGTTTCTCACGATTTGGACTTGGTCAAGGAATTAAGCCATTACATATTGGTGCTGACGAGGAGGCGAAAAGATGTTTTTTGGCCGCACTGATGAAATCAGTATCGATGAGATAGTAAGGTACATGCTCCCATAAGACAAAATTATTGGCGTGGCTACTGAGAGTCCGTTACGGGCAAGTCTCGTTCTAAGTAATACGCATGAATTGCAGCGGGAAGCGACACGTTATTTATAGGAGGTAAAGCTCTTGAAATTGGCGAGATACTTGCTAGGGGCTGTTCGGACTAATTTAGTGGAGTACTATACATGGCTTTTGTTCGTAGGGATTTACCTTGTGATGGGTATTTTTGTTCCCACAATCTTCAAGTCTGCAATCTTATTAAATGTGCTGGTCCAAGGAACAACAGTGTGCCTTCTTTCTATCGGCATGACCTTTGTCATGTTAGTCGGAGAAATTGATCTTTCTATAGTTGCCGCTGCTGCCTTTGCGCCCATGGCGGGAATAATCTCATGGGAAGTGGGTTTTCCGGTTCCAGTGGCCATCTTATTGACATTTTTAATTGGAGGCGCAATAGGATTTTTTAATGGATTGATGATTACGAAACTTAAGATCCCGTCATTGGTTCAAACGGTAGCGATGTGGTGGATGTTGGAAGGAATTGTCCTGATTGTCACACGAGGCGTGGCAAAGGCTGGGCTCCCGGATGCATGGATGTTGTTGGGGAGGGTATTTATAGGTCCAATTCCACTACTTGTCTTTTTCTTTATCATAGTTGTCATCGTCGCGATAATATTCGCCAGGCGTACGGTGACTGGGAGAAGACTGTACCTGGTCGGGGGGAACAGGGAAGCGTGCAGCGCGATGGGGATTCCTGTCAATAGAATTAGGATCATTTCATTCATGATTTCTGGATTTTTCGGAGCATTGGCAGGGTATGTCTCATCATCGAGAATGGGATTTGTATCCTCTAGTTTTGCTGTGGAGTGGCTTATGCCCGCTATCGCGGCTCCGGTGATAGCGGGGGTTAGCTTAACAGGGGGGAGAGGCAATTTTATCAATGTCATTGCCGGAGCCTACTTGGTTCAACTAATAGTCATGGTTGTCAGGGCAGGAGGAGTCAGCGGATACTTCACTGAGTTTGTGCAAGGAGTGCTTGTGTTCATTGCGATTCTGGTAAACGCAGGAAGACAGAGAGTCACCGCCCGGTAAGACGCTTGCTCTCCACCATATGCATCCAATTATGGAGGTGGCGGGAGTCGAACCCGCGTCCTGAAGCGCGTGCCAGAAACCTCTACAGGTTTATCCGCCGGTTAGTACGGGAGGCCGGCCCGGCGGCCCGCCGTTGCCTTCCCGTTTGCCACATGCGTTGTCCCTGCCGGTATGCGGCGCTCCCGGCCGGTGAGTCCCGGTTTGTTACAGGCAGTCCGGCGCTCGGAACAGCGCCCCGGGTACCCGTGGTCGCCTAGTTAGGCAGCCAGTGCCAAATTGTCTTCGGCAGTTAAATTGTTGCCGCTTTTAGGAGATCGGCGCTCCACCTGCAGCCCCTGGCCCAACCAACTTCAGTCGATACCGGAACACCCCCTGTTAAAACCTTTCTCGAATCGCCCGCTCGGCGTCCCGCTTCTGGTCCCGCTGCTTGATGTTTTCCCGCTTGTCGACGGTCTTCTTGCCGCGGCAGACCCCGAGCTCCAGCTTGATTATCCCATGTTTAAGGTAAAAACTCAACGGCACCAGCGTCAATCCCCGCTCGACCACCTTGCGGTTCAGGCGCTTGACCTCCTGGCGGTGCACCAGGAGCTTGCGCTTCCTGTCCGGCTCGTGGTTGTGGATGTTGCCGAAGCGGTACGGGGTGACGTGCAGCCCGATCAGCCACAGCTCCCCCTCCTCGACCTTGGCGTAGGCGTCGCTGAAGGAGAAGGTGCCCAGCCGGAAGGACTTGACCTCGGTGCCGCGCAGCTCGATGCCGCACTCCAGGCTCTCCTCCACGCTGTAGTTGTAGCGGGCCTTGCGGTTGTAGGCGAGCAGCTTACGGGCTTCTTCGCTCATGAACGGATCCGGGCGAGCACGACCCGGAAGCCCAGGTACGGGGTGCACCAGGAGGGGGGCTGGGAAGCCCGGGTGTGGAGCTGGACCAGCTCCTTTTCGTTGGCCCAGGAGCCGCCCCGAACCGCTTTTTCGGCCCCGAAGGGGATTTCGGCGGAACGATCCGCGGAGTTGCGGGCGGGGTCGCGGGAGCTGAACAGGTAGGCCACCGGGGAGAACCAGTCGGAGCACCACTCCCACACGTTGCCGGAAGTGTCGCGCAGCCCGTAGCCGTTGGGCGCGGAGGCCCCGACGGGACGCGGCCCGGCGATGCCCGGCTCGAAGAAAACCTCGGTGAGCGGCTTGGCGCCCTGGGGGTAGGGGCTGCCGACCAGCCCGCCCCTGGCCGCCCATTCCCACTCGGCTTCGTTGGGCAGGCGGGCCTCGTAGCCGGCCAGGGAGGCGGGCAGGCGGCCGCTCAACCAGCGGCAGAAGGCCTGGGCCGCGAAGTAAGACACGGTGGTCACGGGCAAGCTCGTCCTCACCGGCGGGGTAACCCTGCTCCGTCCAGCTGGAAAGATAAGCATCGTCGACCCGACCCTGCTGAGCCAGGGCCGCGGAGTTCTGTTTGCGCCATTCCGGGGTCTCCGCCAGGAAGCGGGCGTACACCCGGTTGGGCACCTCGGTTTCGGAGGCCAGGAAGGCGGCCACGGGAACGGGGTGGGGCAGGTAGGCAGCGGAGGTCTTCTCCTCCAGTGCTGCCGGCCAGCAGAGTTCCGCCCGGAATGGGACGGAACGCCAGGCCCTCGACGCGAAGCGCCGGCCCGATACCGGCGGGGGGCTGGGCGCGCAACCGGGTTTCCATGCTCCTGCAGGTCGCTTCGATAAGCGCGCACGAAATCCTGGTACTCAGTGGATGCCTGGAAGCTCCTGGAGTCCTCTTCCGGCAATGACCAGGGCCAGCCAGAAGGGGACGTTGTCGAAGCGGCCATTTGCGGACGCGAAGTCGCGCACCAGGGCTGTCAGGTCAGCGGGCGAGAGGGAATTAGCCCCGGAATCCTGCAGGGTGAAGGCGTTCACAAAATACTTGAATTGCAGCGGGGAACTGACAAAATACTTTGCCTTGTCCAGGAATGCGGACAGGCTCTGGTTCTACGTCGCCCGGTTCGCTTGCCGAAGCCGTAGCAGTCTGCTCGAGGATTTCCGGAATGTGGGGATTGGCCGCGAAATCCTGAAGGGCTGCGCCGGTCAGGCCCTGGACATCGGCGATGGTCATTTGCGGGTTCCAGTGGCGACGCGGCCGTACGAACAGGGTGCCGAACAGAGGCCCCGAAAAATCAGCCTCCATAATTTCCGCCCGGAAAAACGGGCGGGAGGCCACGATGCGCCGCTGTGCCCTTCTTCACCAGGATTTCGCAAGGCGAGGAGCCGGCGTATTGTCCGTCGACGCTTACGGAGGCGCCCGCGGGCAGGGAGGTGACGCGCAGGTAGGTGCCCTGTTCGCGCAGGCCTTTGTAGAAAAAAAGGAAGAAGAGCACTGCCAGCGCGAGCAGGGCGTACAGGATGGTGAGGTAGACGCCCGGCCGTATGCCGAGAAACGGCTTCAGATGCACTTCGACCCGGATTTCGCCGTTCTCGCCGGCGGGACGCTCTTTGGGCATGACGCCGATTATAGGAATACCCCCCTGCCTTGTCAACGCAAGGCAACTGTGCTACGCTCAGCCGCGAGGAACCCACTTGAGCTGGAACGAGTGGTGCCTGGCGGTGCAGCGGGAAACCGAACGTTACCTGAGCTGGCGCAAAACCCGCAAGGCCAGGAAAAAAGAGCGGCAGAAGAAGAAGAATCCCGGTCCTGGACTGGGTGGAGGCCATCCTCTCGGCGGTTTTGATCGTGCTGGTGATCAACCAGTTCCTGCTGCAGGCCTACCAGATCCCCTCGCAATCCATGGTCGATACCCTGCTCATCGGGGACCGGATCTTCGTGAACAAGCTGATTTACGGCCCCGAGGTGCTTCCGGGTATCGCCAAGCTCCCGGGGTTCCGCCCGCCGCGCCGCGGCGAGGTCATCATTTTCGAGAATCCTTCCTACATACCGATCGGGCCGGTCATGGACGTCGTTCAGCGCATCGTGTACATGATGAGCCTGTCGCTGGTCGACATCGACCGGGACGAGTACGGCCAGCCCAAGCATCACTTCCTGATCAAGCGGGCCATCGGCATGCCGGGGGACCGGTTGCGGATGAACCAGGGCAACGTGGAGCTCCTGACGCCCGGGGCGGCTCCGCCTGGATGAGCGAGGAGGAGCTGAAAGCCCAGCTGGGGCTGCGGTACAGCCTGCGCCGGATGTTCCAGCCGCGAAGACTACGACGCGTTCCGCAGGGCCGGGGATCGCCCTGGCCAGGGCCGACGCCCGGCTGCCGCTGCCGCCGGACCTGGAGCGCGGCGCCAGCCGCTTTTTCTCGATTTCCAAGGGTACCGACGGCTCGGTGAGCTGGCGCCAGACGAAGGTCGTGGACAATGCCTACGTGGAAGCCTGGCGTTACCGGACCCTGTATGCGCTGCGGCCCTACAGCCAGCTGTTCCAGGCCCAGTGGCGGGTGCTGGGAGAACGGCTGGTACATCCCCGCCGACCGCCTGTTCCCCATGGGGGACAACCGGGACGATTCGCGCGACGCCCGCTACTTCGGCGCGGTGCGCATGCAGAAGGTGCTGGGCCGCGCCCTGTTCCGCTACTGGCCTCTGACCCGCTTCGGCGGCGTGCACTGAGGCGATGGTCTCTCCCTACGAGCACTACAGCAGCCGCCTGGCCACGCGCTTCGGCAGGGGATTTCTGTTTCCCCCTGCTGCAAGATCCTGCTCATCGCCTTCCTGCTGTACCTGTTCATCACCAGGCTCTTCGTCACCTCCTTCCAGGTCGATTCCGGCTCCATGCGCCCGGCCCTGGAGCAGAAGGACCGGCTGCTCGTTTCCACGCTGATCTACGGCGGGCGGATCCCCTTCCTGGGCAGCTTGCGGCTGCCCGCGCTGCGGCCCCCCGCGCGCGGGGACATCGTCGTGGTGGAGTCCCCGGCCTACGTCCGGCCGGCCTTTCCCTGGTCGGCCCTGGAGCCGGTGGTGCGCTTTCTGAGCCTGCAGCGCGGCAGCGTGGTCCGCGACCACACCGGAAGGCTCACCCCCCGCTACCTGATCAAGCGGGTGATCGGCCTTCCCGGGGACACCGTGCGGATGAGCGACTACGTGGCCTACGTCACGAGCCGCCGGCGCCCGGGACTTCGTGCCCGAGCAGGAGCTGCCGGGCTCCTCCTACGCCATCCGCACGGAAAAGCTGCCGGAGGGCTGGACCGAGGACATGCCGTTTTCCGGCAGCCTGGAGCCGCTGACCCTGGCGTCCGGACAGTATTTCGTGCTCGGCGACAACCGGCCGGATTCCAGCGACTCGCGCTCCTGGGGGCCGGTGCAGGGCGGACAAGCTCCTGGGCAGGGCGTTCTTCCGGTACTGGCCGGCGGCGCGCGGTGGCCGGCTTTGATCCGGGAACTCTAGCCTCCCGCAGTCCGATCTCCCTTTACGTCCATCTTCCCTTTTGCCGCAGCAAGTGCCCGTACTGCGACTTCTTCTCCGTGCCCTGCGACCGCAACGAGGACATGGAAAGGGTGGTGGACGGCATCCTGGCGGAGCTGGACTGGTTCGGCCAACGGCTGCGCCCCTCCGCGGTGCCGACGGTGTACGTCGGCGGCGGCACCCCAAGCCTGCTGCCCGGGCGCAGCCTCGAGCGGCTGCTGGCGGGCATCCGCGCTTTCGCCCCTCATCCGGCGGAGTGGACCGTGGAGGCCAACCCGGAATCCCTGAGCGTCGCCTTTCTGGAAACCTGCGCGCAGCAGGGTGCCGATCGGCTGAGCCTCGGGGTGCAGAGCACGCGGGACCGGCTCCTGAGAGTATTGGGACGGCCCGGCGATGAGGCGGCCAATCGGCTGGCGCTGGAGAGGATCCGCTCGGTCTGGCGGCTGCGCCTGAACCTGGACTTTCCTGGTCGGGGTTCCGGGTCAAAGCCGCGGGGACCTGTTCCGCGACCTGCGCCAAGCCCGGGAGGCCGGGGCGGGGCACGTTTCCCTGTACGCGCTCACCCCCCCGCCGGGCACGGCCCTGGCCGAAGCGGTGCAGGAGGATGCGCGGGACGAGCTTTGGCTGGCCGGTTTCGAGCAGCTGGAGGGCCAGGGCTACCGCAACTACGAGGTATCCAACTTCGCCCGCCCGGGTCAGGAATGCCTGCACAACCTGCGTTACTGGAAACTAGAGCCCTACCTGGGAGTGGGCCCGGGGGCGGTTTCCACCTTGCCGGGGGTGAGCGGAGAAGTCCTGCGGCTGTACCACCCGGAAGACATTTCCGCCTACCTGGCCGGCAATCCGTGGGGCCTGCGGCAAGAGAGAATCCTGCCGAAAGAGTTCCTCCTGGAGACCTTGATGATGGGCTTCCGCCTGCGAAGCGGGATCAGCGCCGAGGAATTCTCCCGCCGGTTCGGCCGGCCTCTGCCGGAGATGTTTCCCGGATTGTGGAAGGGGTGGCTGGAGCGAGGGTTTCTGCGGGAGGACCCCATGGCGTACGCGTTCACGGACCAGGGGAGGCTCTTGCTCAATCGCAGGCTGCTGGAAGCGCAGGAAGCGCTGGATGCGGCGGCCGAACCTCCTGTGCGGTGGCCGGCGGGAGAGTAAGGACGCAGATCAGGCTGATATCGGCTTTTTGCTGGAGGTCTTCCGATTTGACCAGGCGCAGCCGCACCAAACCCTGGATGAAGGCATCGACCAGTCTGGAATCGAATTGCGTGCCGCGTTTGCGGATCAGTTCCTGCGCGGCATCGGCTGGGTTGCATGGCGCTGCGGTACGGACGGTTGCTGGTCATGGCGTGGTAGGCATCGGCGATGGCGATGATGCGGGCGATGATGGGAATCTGCTCGCCCGCCAGTCCCTTCGGGTACCCGGACCCGTCGTAGTGCTCCTGGTGGGCCAGGATGATCGAGCTGATCTCCTTGTACGATTCGAAATGCCCCAGCAGGTTAGCGCCCAGCTCCGGGTGCTTCCGCATGATCTCCCATTCCTCGGCGTCTGAGCGCGGATTCCTTCAGGAGAATGCGGTCGGGGATGCCCAGCTTGCCGATGTCGTGCAGCAGCAGGGACTCCCGGAACTTCCGGTCGATCGGCAGGCCCAGGACCTCGGCGATGAGGGAACCCAGGTGCAGCACGTCGCGCGAATGACCGGCGGTATTGAAATCGCGGATTTCCAGGGATTGGGAGAAGCTCATGCTCAGCTCCTCCATGCGGGTGTTCAGTTCCGCTTCGCGGGCCAGGGCCTGCTGGAAGCTGCGGGTGGTGACCAGGTTCTTGATGCGGGCATCCAGCTCCCGGATGTTGATGGGCTTGGGCAGGTAGTCATCCGCGCCGATCTCCAGTCCCGTGAGCTTGGATTCCAGCTCCGGCTTGGCGGTGATCAGGATCACGGGGATCCTGCGGGTCTTCTCGGTGGTCTTGATCTTGTGGGCCAGCTCGAAGCCGTCCATTCGCGGCATCATGATGTCGGAGATCACGATGTCGGGCAGGTTGTTCTGGACCTGCTCCCAGCCGTCCAGGCCGTCCACCGCGGTGGCGACCTCGTGCCCGAAGCGGGTGAGCATGCGGCTGATGTAGGACCGCAGGTCCACGTTGTCCTCCACCAGCAGCACCCGGTCATTGGCCGGCCCCTGCCTGGGCTCGGGAGCGACATCTTCCTTGGCCCGCAGGTTCATCTGCTCGCGCTCGATGAGCGCCAGGTCATCGATGGAGATTCTTGGCCACGTCCGAGACTCTCCGGGCGTTCTGCCGGCGCTCCCTGCCGTCGAAATCGAAGCTCAGCAGCCGGCGCTCCGGGACTCGGCGGCGCTCGATGAAGGCGTCCTGCACCAACTGCTCCAGATTGGCGGGAATCTCGACCCGGAAGGTCGTGCCCCGGCCCTCTTCACTGTGCACGCTGACGGTGCCGCGCATCAGCTCCACGGCTTCCTTCACGATCGTGAGGCCCAGGCCGGTGCCCTCGTACCTGCGGGTCGAGGAGCCGTCGACCTGCTGGAAACGCTTGAAAATGTTGGGCAAGATGTTCCTTGGGGATGCCGATACCGGTATCCCGCACCTCCAGCCAGACCTTGCCGATGGCGGCTCCGATGCGCAGGGTGATCGAGCCGGTTTCGGTGAACTTGATGGCGTTGCGGATGAGGTTGGACAGAATCCGTTCCAGCTTGTCGGAGTCCAGGTATGCCGGCAGGCACTTCACCGTCCCGGACATAGTGCAGCTTCAGCCCCTTGCGCTCGATCACGTCCTGGAAGGTCGAAGCGATGTCCCTGACCAGTTCCTCCAGATCGGTATACCGCAGCCGCAGCTGCATCTTGCCCGCTTCGAACTTGGAAAAATCCAGCATCTGGTTGATCATGTCCAGCAGCTTCAGGCTGTTTACATAGACCTGCCCGAGCAGTCTCAGATGCTCTGGCTCCAGGGGCCCGACGTCCCCCTGGTACAGGCTTTGCACCGGCGCCAGGATCGAGGTGAGCGGGGTGCGCACCTCATGGCTGACGTTGGCGAAGAACTGGGACTTCAGCACGTCCAGCTTCTTGAGCTCCTCGTTGGCCTGGGCCAGGTTGTAGCGCCCGGTGAACTCCCGGAAGCGCATTCGTGTGGAAAGATGTGCGCTGATAATCGAAAAAGCCATCGTGATTAGTAAGAATGAGTTGTTGTTCAAAAAAATTGATGGGTTATCGATTCGCTGGAGAACTAGAATAGGTAATAGGTAGAACGCGTAGATGAGCGCGCATATGATAGTCATCCTTCGGCTGTCTAAAGGCAGGATGAATAGGTTGAAAGCAAGATTACATTTAAGCCAGCATAGTATGGACTGGCATATCCTTCGGCGAAATGGATCATTACGATGACGGCAATCCCGTACACAAGGTATTGAACCATGGCAATCGCGCGCGGATGGCGTGGCGCGAAACTGGTTCGTAGTACCAGAAAAACGATGGCATTCGCTGCCACCACGCCAATTCGGAGCACAAGAAAGAGGAGAAATAGTCTGGGGTAGACGAAGTAGTCCAGGACAATAAAAAGAGAGAAACTGATGCTGGATATCCATACCGCATTGGTAATATCGAGAAGGGCCTTCTCGCGTGTCTCCTTCTCAAAGGCAGCGAGGAGCTTTTCTTGTTGATCGCCAGTCTCTTTAAGCATGACGGCAGCTAGGAAATTCGGGGCTTCCTTTCGCTGTCGTCTCAGAGACGTTTCTCTTGGACGAGCGACTCAACAAGGCGCAGGAAGTCCCCTATGGTTTCAATCTCGGCATAGCGGCTTTCATCTATTACTACCCCGAAACGCTTTTCGCAGTTGGCGATGATTTCCATGGCCATCAGGCTGTCGATTCCAACCTCCTCGCGGACATTCGCATCGTCAGCCAATTCCGAGGCGGAAATGCGCGAAATGTTGGAGATTATTGCACGTGCTTGTTCGCCGAGCGATAGCGGGGTATTGGATACGGGGTCTGTTATGGACACGGCTTAACACCTCCCTTTGGGTCTTCATCAAGTTTGAAGAATTTCTTGGGTATCTTGTAAGCGGCGATGGACTGTCTAAGACCCTTTCGGATCTCGGCTGTTTTCTCTGCGAAGTCGATCGAAGCGGGTACACCGAGTTTGGAAAATAACGAGCCATCAACAACATCGACCTCCGCTGCCAATGCGGGGTCCAACAGAGCTATGGCCCTGCGAACTTCATTTAGGTCCACCATGTTTCCATGGACTTTTCGGGTTTGCTTCTTTTCCCGCTCGAACACCAGGTGGGAATCGTCATAGCGGCCCAGGTCTCCCGTATGGAACCAGCCGTCCTGGATTGCCTCACGCGTTTCCCTTTCCCGGCGGTAGTAAGACCTGGACATGTCCTCGGTGCGCAGGCAGATCTCGCCGTTTTCGATCCTTACCTGGAGCGACTCGCAAGGCAAGCCGATGGTGCCTTTCTTGGAGTGACCGCGCACATTGCCGGTGATGGGCGTGAACTCGGTAAGGCCGTATCCATTCAGCAGCTCGACGCCGAAGGCTTTTTCGATGCCAAGCTGATCCTCCGGGCGCAACAGGCTGCCTCCGGACACCAGAACCTGCAAGCCGGGAAATGACATTTCCCGGTCGATCAGGCGCGACAGCATCAGCAGGATGTCTGGAACGGATATGAGGTAGTTTATGCCCTGCTCGCGGATGAGGCTGAAAATGCTCCGAGGTGAAAGGGAGTGGGTGATGATGATTCGAATGCCGAACAGGAGCGACAGCAGGATGCAGCCGACAAGCGAGAACATGTGAGAAAAGGGGAGTATGGCCAGCAGGGAGCCGCCTTTTTGGAACTGAACGCATTTCTGGAAACAGTGCGCTCCCCTCAGGTACTGGGCGTGGGGCGCGAGCGCGCCCAGCGGATACCCGTAACCCCGGTAGGTGTAATGTATGCTTGCTGTTTCCTCAGGCAGTTCCGCCCCGGCTGAGCTGCCCGAGCCATTCTGGATCAGGCGAAATCCGCGGTTCCTGCGCACGATCACCCGTTTGTTCTCGAGATACGGGCGCAGGAGGTCGGTGTGCCGCTCTTCCGCAATCACGGCCTGCGGCTGGGCATTCGAGAACACCTCATCCAGCTCCAGCTTCCGGTAATCCTGCTGAACTATGACCGGCACGGCCCGAATCGCGAGAAGGGCCAGAAAGGACTCGAGATAATCAATAGAGTTTTCCAGGAAGAGCGGCACCTTATGCCTGCTGCCGATGCCCCAACTGGAGAGCTGCTGCGCCAGATCCGCGACTTCGTCCCAAAGCTGGCTTGGGCTGATGATCCGCGGGCTTAGGTCAGGAGCGTACTCAAGTATGGCCTGACTTTGACCGCCCTGCGGCAACACAGCGCTCAGCGCATCATGAATAGTCATACCGCCGGAGACCTGTCTTGTATTATACAGCAATTACGGTTCTGGGCAATCAGGTCAGGGGGTCAATTCGGCTTTTGAGCGGTCAGAATCACAGCCTGCGGCGGGTTCCCCAGGGAGGAAACGACGTTCGTGACGGAGAACCCTGCGGATTCGACCAGCTGCCGGAGCTCTTTGGCGGCGTAGAAACGGAAATAGCCGTCCTCCTCCAGCTGGAACAGGCTGGATGCCTCGTTCAACATGTTCCTGGCGGCATTCAGATCCCGGTCGCGATCGCGGTTCATCTTCGGGTCCCGGCACTGGACCGAGCTGACATAGCTGGTAAAAATCTCCGAAATGTCGCTATCCGGTATCATGCTGGATACCAGCATCAGGCCTCCGGGTTTCAGGGTTCGCAAGAACTCGCGAAGCAAGTCATCCGGATTCGGCAGGTAGGAAATGAAGAAGCTCGCTATCAGCTTGTCAAAGGATGCGTCCGGAAACTGGAGCTGCAGATTGCGGCCGCAGGAGCCGAAATTCAGCCGCGCCATGCGCAATCCCGAGGAGACCAGGCTGTCGTAGCGGGACTCCTCAATGGGTGAATCCGGGCCTCCATCGTACGAAGCCAGGTCGGCGGACTGGAGCCGCTTGTTCAGGAAGCGGGCCATCCGGTTAAAATCGAGCACGGCCTCGAATCCTTCGGGATTCAGATTCTGCCTCAGCCTGTGGAGCGCTTGTTCGTCTATGGGTCCGCCCGCCATCAGCTCACGCAATCCCGGAAAGCCGCGCTCCTTCAGGCCCTCCAGGATTTCATTGGTGAGCCCTTCGATGCGGTTACGCAGGTAGGAAAGCGGCAAGCGTGGATCATTCATGAAATTGCGGACCGGAATCAGCTTATTGGGTGTAAGGTCCATCTGCAGGCACTCGAAGCTGTGTGCATTCAGGATGGGATGCCGCTGGCATGCCTGGGCCCACTTCAGCGCAGTGCGTTCCAGCGCTTCGGGGACAAGATCGACGGCGGTAACGGCCATGCGCCCGCACCCTCGCCCGATCGCGGCCGCTCTTTCCAGAAGCTGCTCCACCATTAGCCCGGTGCCGCAGCCCATGTCCGCGATTCGCCCTCCTTCCTCAGGGCGGAGCAGTTCGGCTTGCGTAGCGAAGAAAGACTGGAAGTCCTGGAGGTTGCGATAGAAGTCGTATCCCGGTCTCCGGTTGTCATCGCCAATGAGGTAGCTCTTCCAGTATTCCTGGGGCTGAATGAACTGGGTCTGCAACAAGCGTTCTCTTTCCCAGCTAACTAGCTTCAATAGCTGTCCTCGATCCGGTTCGTACGCAATGATATGCTTGTGATGAATCCGCGAATACAGCCAGGAGGTGATCAGCCTGAAGGTGCGGAGTGCGTCTTCGCTGGTGCGCAGATTGTGCCCGGTAGGAACTTCAAGGATTTCCCGCTCGGCTCCTGATTGAACGCTCAGGACGTCTCGTATTTCGTCAGGGGAAAGCCAGCGATCATGAGTTCCGGAGACCCAGAGAACGGGAAAGGGGATCCGGGCTAAATCCTGCCGCGCGTCAGAAAGATATGCGTAGCGGTGTTCGATGAGATCCCTGGCCATTATGTCCATATCGAGTAAATGTCCCAGCAAGCCGTTGATGCCGTTGGGGATCCCCATACGGGCGTTGCTGATGATGTCCAGGCCGCCGAGAGTGTTGATCAGCACCGTTTGGGCGGCCGGGACTCCCATAAGACTGATCCAGAAGTGCACCCGTTGCTCTCCCATGGCCAGGAGCCGCCGGCACTCGATGGCGGACATGCTGCTGGAAATCAATGCCACGCGATCCGGCTGGAAGCTGGGATTGTTGTAGACGAAATTGATCGTTGTTTCCAGATCATCGAAACCTTGACGAATGCGGTAACGCAACATCTCATAGCCGCGCTTCGGAGTTTTTTGCTCGCTGAAGCTTTCTCCAGGGCGGTTGATGCCGTCATAGCGCAAGACCACGAGGTTCTGATTGCGGTGCCTAAAATTGGCAATGAGGGTCGAAGCCAGCACAGCCGTAACTTCCTTCTTTTTCCCAAAGGCTGGCGGGATTATCACTACGGTCGAGGGCTGGCGCGGGTCTCCGGTGCGGTTGAGAAGGGCCATGATCTGCTGGCCGTTCCCGTTTCGATAGCGGATGACTTCGGACAGCAACGGGTCCCGCAATCGGAACAGCCGCCGCCTTGACGGACTTCCTGTTCCACTGGGAGGGGGTGATTTTTCGGAATCGGTATTTGTCGCGGACAATTCCAGCTTCGACACCTAGGCGCAGGCGCAGGTCGCCGTTTTCGGCCTGAGCTTCCGAAATATGGCGGATCTCTCCGCGGCGGGAAAGTCCCAGTTTTGCTTGGATCGAATACTGCAGGGCCTTCCCCGAGCGCACTCGCTCCAGGATTTCCTTGGAAAGCGGTATTTCGCAAAGGAATCCGTGCCGGCTGATATCCAGCACTTTGCCCTGGATGTTCTTCTTGAGATCCGGTTGCAGGGAAATCGAAACCGCCTCGCGCAGCCTCTGTAAGCGGCTTGCGCTGGTAGGACCGCTTTTCCGACCGATACAGGATCTGCGGGATCTTGAGGATGGGCGTTCCGTCGCTCCAGTCGAAAAACTCGCTGCTGAAATAGTGGCTTCCGCCTCCAAGGCAGAAAGAGAAATAGCCGGCAGCCGGCATTGGGAAATTTCGGTGCAGGGATCCTTCGGTGCGGCAGGCCGTCCAGGTTCCCTTGTCCTGATCAACGCTGGCCACTCTCAGCTCCAAGATTTGCAGGTTGCCTTCAAACAAGGAATTTAAGATCAATCCCTCGTTCTGCAGCCGGCGGAACGCGGCTAGGATTTGATCCTGGTCAACGATGCGGAATTCATGGGCGACGCCTCTTGTAGACAGTCCTTCACATACCCGGCGAATCGCCCCGCCTGAAGCTGAGGCCACGATAAAATTCTTGATTCTCGCCTGCAGGACCGGGGACTGAGTCAGGAATTTGATGCCGGCGGTTGAAGCTTCCGGCGTTACGTTCTTGATCACATAGAGGACTTCCCCGGCAAGCTCAAGCCTGCGGTTGTCTCCCGGGAGAGAGAACTCCAGGAACAACGTATCGCCCGTTTCCAGGTTTCCCCGAAAGCGCAGGAGCAGGCCCTCGCTGGAAATGTTTGTCGATCGAAAGGTCCCTGAGATCCGTGCGGTTTGTGGATACCCCGCTGATTGCGCACTGACTGCGGGGCAAGAGCCGGCTTTCCCCGGAGCCATTCTGTATTGACTGCGACAGGCTCTCACGGACGAAGTTCTCGATCAGGAGCATTTGGGCTTCCGACTCGCAGCTTAATTGCACTCCCAGGAGAGCCTGGTGTTCCGCCGAGCCGTTTTTCTCCACCCGCACCAAACGGCATGGGATATCCACGGTTTCGGTGGACGAAGGAAGGGTGAAGGTAATGCTGCGTATCTCCCGATAGGAAGCCGGCATGTGCACAACGAGCTGCATCCCGCTGCGGCTGATGTTCACCGTGCTGCCGGCGAAAGTGCCCCCCTCGGCATTCACGATTACGCTGCCGGCGTGCTTGACGCGAGTATGCTTGCGCTGTTCCTGGGTTTTGCCTAGCCTCGCTGCCGGAAGCGTTTCTTTTCCATCCATTGCCGGATTCTGCCCATCAATATCCGAGATAGATGCCTGTAGATGCCGGCAATTAAGCCGACTATCAATATTACAGCACGAATATCCGCAGATAGCAAGAGGGAAAAAAGACAAAAAATGCTGAATTGCGGCGGCCGCAAGACCCTGTATATAATGTCAGGCAATGAGACGACCGCTGCGAAAAATCTGCCTAGTGAGTCCCCGACGGCAGGTCTGGGCTAGAAACGAGAAGATCACCGCCGCCTTGAAGAGCAGCCATCAGTACCTGAAGGCTTGTTCCTCGCCTCCGCTCAGCCTCCTCACCATCGCCGGGATGACTCCCGAGAACGTGGAGGTCGTTCTGGTGCAGGAGGATTTCGAGGAAGTCGACTACAACGGCGCCTACGACCTGGTGGGCATCAGCGCCATGATCCAGAACGCGGACCGGGCCTACGAGATAGCGGCCCAGTTCCGGGCCCGGGGCGTGTACGTGGTGATCGGCGGCATCCATGCGACGGTGCTGCCGGAGGAGGCGGCTCTGCACGCGGATACGGTGATCGTCGGCGAGGCCGAGGAGCTTTGGCCTCAGTTTCTGTTCGATTTCGAAAACGGTGAGCCGCGGAGAATCTACCGACATCCGCCGGGACATCGCGTCGATCTCACCAAGTCCCCGGTGCCCCGTTACGAGCTGCTGAACGCCCGCAACAGCATAAGGGATCCTCAATATTACTATAATTTCGTCCCCATCCAGGCGAGCAGGGGGTGTCCGCACGCCTGCGACTTCTGCCTGGTTTCCGACATTTACGGGAAGAAAAATCGTAGGAAGAGCATTGAACAGGTGCGCGCCGAAATCCTGGCCGTCAAGAAACACCTGCCCAACCGCCTGATCGGATTCGTCGACGACAACCTGTTCGTCGACCGCCGTTTCAGCAGGGAGCTGCTGGAGGCCCTGGAGGAGCTGAAGGTACGCTGGGTCGCGCAGATCGGACATTGCAGTGGGGGAGGATCCGGACCTGCTTCGGCGGATGTACCGTGCCGGATGCCTTTTCCTGCTTATCGGCTTCGAAAGCCTTGATTCCGAAAATCTGTCCGGCTTGAATCCGAACCATTGGAAAATGAGGCAGCTGGCCAACTACGAGAGGTATGTGCGCAACATCCAGGAGAACGGCATCATCGTGTTCGGATCGTTCATCGTGGGCCTGGATCACGATGATGTGGGAGTGTTCGCGCCGCACGGTGGATTTTATCGACAGGAACTGCATCACTAGCAATATTTTCGTCGCCACCCCCCTGCCGGGCTCCCGGATGTACGAGCGGCTTGAAGGCAGGAGGGACGCTTCCTGTACCCCGAGCCCTTTTGGGACCGCTGCTCCTTCTACGACGTGCTCTACCGCCTCAAGCGGATGACCAAGGAGGAAGCGGAAGACGGCCTGATCTGGGCCTACCAGCAGATTTTCAACGAAAAGGCCTTCCAGAAACGGGCGGCCTACATCAAGGAAATCTACAAGTCGCTGCACTGAGCCGGCACGCCGACGACCGAAAACCCCCGAATCTTGACACCCCAATGAGGCCCGTGCTACATTGCTCGGCGAGCTGAAATAAAGGAGAAAACTCGAATGTCTGGCCATAGCAAGTGGGCGTCCATCAAGCACAAGAAGGGCGCCGCGGACGCTAAGCGCGGGAATCTTTTCACCAAGATCATCAAGGAAATCAGCATCGCCGCCCGGATGGGCGGCGGGGACCCGGACGGCAATCCACGTCTGCGCACGGCCGTGCTCAAGGCCCGGATGGCCAACATGCCCAAGGACAACGTGGACCGGGCCATCAAGAAGGGCACCGGCGAGCTGGAGGGCACCACCTATACGGAGCTCACCTACGAGGCCTACGGGCCCGGGCGGGGTGGCCATCCTGATCGACGTGCTCACGGACAACAAGAACCGCACCGCCGCCGAGCTGCGCCACCTGCTTGGCCGGGGCGGCGGCAACCTGGGCGAGTCGGGGAGCGTGGCGCGGCTGTTCAAGCGCAAGGGCATCATCTCCTACAACGCCGCGGAGTACAAGGAGGACGACATCCTGGCCGTGGCCCTGGACGCCGGCGCCGAGGACGTTTCCACGGTCGGCGACGCCATCGAGGTGATGACCGAGCCGGAGGATTTCGAGAAGGTCCTGGAGGCCCTGGAGAAGGCCAACTTCAAGCAGCAGACCGCGGAGGTGGCGCGCATCGCCGACGTCGAGAAGAGTCTGCCCGAGGACAAGACCCGCCAGAACGCTGAAGCTGATCGAGAACCTCGAGGAGCACGAGGACGTGCAGAGCGTGGCCAGCAACCTGGAGATCCCCGAGGGCTTTTCCCTGGAGGAATGAGAATCATCCTGGGGATCGACCCCGGCCTGGCCTCCACCGGCTTCGGCGTGCTGCGCTGCGAGGCCAGCCGCTACCGGCACGTGGACCACGGCATCATAGCAACCAGCGCCCAGCAGACCGTCGGGCAGCGGCTGCTGGAAATCCGCAAGGCTATTCTGGCGGTGCTGAAGACCTTCGCCCCGGACGAGGCGGCGGTGGAAACGGTATATTTTTCCAAGAACTCCAGCAGCGCGATCCCGGTGGCCCAGGCCCGCGGGGTCATCCTCTGCACCCTGGCGGAGAAGGGGGTGCCGTTCGCCGAGTACACCCCGCAGGAGCTCAAGCAGGCGGTGATCGGGCGCGGCAAGGCCGACAAGAAGCAGATGCAGGAGGTCATGCGGATGCTGCTGGGCCTGGCCGAGCTGCCTTCCCCCGACCACGCCGCCGACGCGCTGGCCGCCGCCTTCTGTCACGCCAGCGTGTCGGCCTTCCGCCGGCTGGTTGAGGCGCAGTCGGCATGTTTAACGCCCTTTCCGGGGAGCTCAGCTACAAGGACGAGACCCGGGTCTTCCTGCAGACCGGGGGGGTGGAGTGGGAGATCCACACCACCCGGACCAGCGCCAACGCGCTGCCGGAGCCCGGCCAGGCGGCGCGCCTGTTCGTGCACCTGTACGTGCGCGAGGACCAGCTCCGGCTCTACGGCTTCGCCACCGCCGCGGAGCGCAGCGCTTTCCTGGACCTGTTGAAGGTGGAAGGGGTGGGGCCGCGGCAGGCCCAGAAGATCCTTTCCGGCATCGAGGTGCACCAGCTGGCCGAGGCCCTGGAAACCGAGAACCTGGACCGGCTTTCCTCCATCCCCGGCGTCGGGCCGAAGACCGCCCAGAAGATCCTCCTGAAGCTGCGGGGCCGGCTCTCCTTCGGGCCCGGCCCCCGGCGAGTCCCTGGAGGAGGACCTGGCCGGCGCACTCACCGGCATGGGCTTCGACCGCAAGGCGGTTCGAGGGGCGGTGGCCACCGTCCTGCGGGGGCTGCGCGACAGCCCCCTGCCTCGCGAGGAGCTGGAGCGGGAGGCTGTTCAAGCGGGCCCTGGCGCTGCTCGGCGGCCAGGAGGCCAGCTCGTGAGCGAGGAGCGGATCATTTCGGGGGAGTTCAGCGCGGAAGCCGACCGGGAAGAGGCCACCCTGCGGCCGCGGCTGCTGGACCAGTTCCTCGGCCAGGATCAGATCAAGGAAAACCTCAGGGTGTTCATTAAAGCAGCCAGGGCCCGTCGCGAAAGCCTGGACCACGTGTTCTTCTCCGGCCCCCCAGGGCTGGGCAAGACCACCCTGGCCGGCATCATCGCCAACGAGCTGGGCGTGCAGTTCCGGGCCACCTCCGCCCCCGCGCTGGAGCGTCCCGGCGACCTGGCGGCCATCCTGACCACCATCGGGGACAAGAACGTCTTCTTCATCGACGAGATCCACCGCCTGAAGCCGGTCATCGAGGAGATGCTCTACACGGCCATGGAGGACTTCGAGATCGACGTGGTGATGGGCAGCGGGCCCGGGGCGCGCACCATCAAGATCCCGCTGCCGCCCTTCACCCTGGTGGGGGCCACGACCAAGACCGGCCTGGTTTCCGGCCCCCTGTACTCCCGCTTCGGCATCACCACCCGCCTGGATTTCTACACCGAGGAGGACATCCAGTCCATCATCCGCCGTTCGGCCGGCATCCTGCGCATCCAACTGGACGAGGAGGCCTGCGACGCTGGTGGCCCACCGCGCGCGCGGCACGCCGCGCGTGGCCAACCGCCTGCTGCGCCGCATGCGCGACTTCGCCCAGGTGTGGGGGCAGGGGGTGGTCGACCGGGAGATCGTGGGCAGGGGCATGCAGGCGCTGATGATCGACGCCCTGGGCCTGGACAAGCTGGACCGGGACATCCTGAAGACCATCATCCAGGCCTACGAGGGCGGCCCGGTGGGCTCGGAAACCCTGGCCATCTCCATCGGGGAGTCGGTGGACACCCTGGAGGACGTCTACGAGCCCTACCTGATCCAGCGCGGCCTCCTGCAGCGCACGCCCCGGGGGCGCATGGCCACGCGGCTGGCCTACGAGCACCTGGAGCTGGCCAGGCCCGGGCGTGAAGACCAGAGCCTTCTCCTTTAAGCTGCCAGCCGAGCTCATCGCCCAGGAACCCCCGGCCGAGCGGGGCGCCTCGCGCCTGCTGGTGCTGGATCGGGCGGGCGGCGCCATCCGGCACGCCCGTATCGCCGATCTGCCCTCGCTTCTGCCGGCCGGCACGCTCGTGGTGCTGAACGACAGCCGGGTGCGCAAGGCCCGCCTGTTCGGCGCCTCCCCGCAGACCGGGGGCGCGATCGAGGTGCTGCTGCTGGAGAGGCTGGAGGGCGGGCGGTGGCAGGCGCTGGCGGCCCGCTCCCGCGGCCGTCAGGGCAGGCCCTACCTGTTTCCCGGGGGCGTGCAGGGGACCGTGGTGGAGTCCTCCGGGGATTCCTGCACGGTGGAGTTCGATCCCCCCATCGACGAGGACGTATCTGGAAAGGCACGGCCACGTGCCGCTGCCGCCCTACATCCGCCGGCAGGACACCCCGGCGGACGGGTCCAGGTACCAGACCGTGTACGCCCGGCATACGGGCTCCGCGGCGGCCCCGACCGCGGGGCTGCACCTCACCGAGGAGCTGCTGGCGGCGCTGCGCCGCGGGGGCGTCGGAAGTGGCGCCGCGTCACCCTGCACGTGGGCCTGGGCACGTTCCTGCCGATCCGCAGCGAGCAGCATCGAGGAGCACGTGATGCACGCGGAGTCCTACGTGTGCCGCCCGAGACCGCCGCGGCGGTCAACCGGGCGCTGGCCGCGGGCCGGCAGCGTGCTGGCGGTGGGCACGACCGCGGTGCGCACCCTGGAGTCCGCCTGGACGGAAGGGGAGGTGCGCGCCGGGGAGGGGCAGACCTCGCTGTACATCCGGCCCGGCTACCGCTTCCGGGTGGTGAGCCAGCTGCTGACCAACTTCCACACCCCGCGCTCCACGCTGCTGGTGCTGGTTTCCGCCTTCGCCGGCCGCCAGGCGATCCTGCGGGCCTACCGGGAGGCGGTGCGCGAGCGCTACCGCTTCTTCTCCTACGGCGACGCGATGCTGATCCTGTGAACGAGGCTCAGTATCAGTAGGTGTTCTGTCCATGGCCTGGAACTCGGCGCGCACCCGCGCCAGGCGCCGCAGGTGACCGTCGATGATCTCGCGGTAGTCCAGGTCCCCCGTGACGACGCGCTTCCACTCGTCCTCCCAGCGCTGGATCTCCTCGAGGTTGTAGCGCAGGCGGGGGATCCCCGCCGCCCAGCGCAGCGACTCGCGCCAGTAGCCCAGGGCCAGGCGGTAGGCGGACTCGGCCTGCTCCAGGCTGTCCAGGTTCTGTCGCTTCCAGGGGGCATTGTAGAAGTAGGCGGTCATCTTGTCGTACTTGGAGCCCAGGGTCAGGTACAGCTCGGTGAGCTTGAGGTTGGCGTGCATCTTGAACAGCGTCCGGTACTGGGCCCACTCCTGCCGGTCGGCGATGCGGGCCAGGGCGTACAGGGGGTTGGCGAAATCCGCCTTGAGGGCCTGTTCCAGGTAGTGGATGTTCTCCATGGTGTCGTCGGGGTACTGGTAGAAGTGCTGGTGGTAGAGCTTGTAGTACTGCTCCGCGTACAGCACGCGATAGGCGCGGGCCCCCGGCGCGGGCGCCAGGAGGAAACAGCAGGAGAAGGCGAGCGCGGCGACAGCGCAAAGCGCGGAGGATTTGCCCACGATTAAAGCATCGGCACGGATTCGATGATTTTCCAGAACTTCCCGAAGATGCTCGGCCGGGGAGCAGGGTGCCGTCCAGGACGTGCAGCCGCAGGCCGGAGTCGCGGTACAGCTCGAAGCCCCGGCGGTAGTTTGTCCAGGATGCGGTCCTGGATGTCCGCGCCGTCGAAGAGCTCCAGGCCTCGCGCGGCCGCCGAGGCGCCGCTGGCTTTCGCGCACCGGGGTATCCACGAAAACCACGTCGCGGGGCAGGGGAAACTCAGCGTTGAGCGCGCGCACGTACTCGAAGTCGCAGTCCAGCGACTGGTAGGCCAGGCTGGAGAACAGGTAGCGGTCGCTGATCACCAGCTCCCCGCGCTCCAGGCGATTCAGGATCCCGTCGCCGGCCGCCAGCAGGTGCTCGGCGCGGTCGGCGGCGAAAAGCAGCGCCAGGGTGGTCGGGTGCACGCTGCGCCGGCGGGTCAGAACCTCGCGGATCAGCAGGCCCAGCGGGTGGTCCGGTGGGCTCCGAGGTGCAGAAGTGAGGGCGCCCGTGCGGCCGCCAGCTTTTCCGCGGCCAGCCTGAGCTGCGTCGTGGTGCCGGCCCCGTCCAGGCCCTCCAGCACGATGAAGCGGTCGAGAACCATGGTTGTGCAAACCCGCCGCAGCCAGCATAATCCAATCGGAACGCTTTGTCATGGTTGCCGCCCTGGTGCTTCTCCTGTTGCTGCCCAGCGCGCCGTCCTGGGCCCAGGAGGCCCCCGCGGGCCGCGTGCTGGTGCTGCCGGACGTGACCCTGTCGGCCGAGGATCCCCTGTACCTGGCCGTTCCGCCAGCCGCGGGCTGGACGCTGCCGGCGCCCGCACAGCCCGCCTCTCGACCGCCGGAGGCTCTGGGCCGTCGACGTTCCGCCGCGCATCCGCGGCCTGGTGGCGCTGCCGCCGCTTCCGGCCTTCCGCTGCCCCCCGCCCGGCGGTGGCCGCTCGCGGCGCTGCCGCGGCCATGCCCGCGCTCCAGCCCGGCGCAGGCACCGCGGCGCCGGGGCCGTGCCGGACGCCCGCCCGGCCGAGAGCAGGTGCGGCCAGCGAGGCCGGACTGCGGCTCCTCTACCGCACCAGCACGACCGCCGGGCTCGACCTGTGGCTGGAGCGGCGCCGCGGAGCCTGGGAGGCCACCGCCGGCGCGGCCGTGACCATCTCGGGGGAACTGCCCTCCTGGTTGGAGGCCCGGGCCGCGGCCGCTCTGGAGCGCGGGACTGGCGCGGGAAACTGGAGGTCGATGGGCGCGGGGCTCGTGCGCCCGCAGACCGCCGGCATGGCAGCCGGCGCCTTGCGCGTGGAGCTCCGGCGCGACCCGGCCCCTTCGGGGGTGGACTCCGTCACGCGCCTGCGGGTCGAGCAGCCGGCGGAGGCGGGCGAACCCTGGCTGCTGCTGTCGCAGGTCCGTCACCGGCGCCTGGCAGGGTCGCGCAGTGGGCAGTGCGCGTCGCCGGGCGGCTTTCGCCGCCGTGGCGGATAATCCGGCGTTGCGCGGCCTTGCCCGCGCCGGGCTCGAGTGGTCGGCGAAGCCGCTCACCGTTTCCGCCGGCGCTTCGCTGCTGGCCTAGCGAGGCCGAGCCTGCGGCCGTACCCGGAAGCGGCGATAGAGCTGCGGTTCCGCGTCCCGTTCGCTGAGCCTGCAGGCCGGCTTGGCCGCCTACCTGGAACAGCCCGCGCCCTTCCTGGTCCGGGAGACTCTTCGGGGGGGCGAGCGCCCCGAGCTTCTGCCGGCGGCGGGCCTGCACGGCGTGTTTCGCGGCGCTGCTCGATGCCCCGGGCACCGGCAGGCTTCGGGATCGCCTCCAGGCCTTCGACGGGCAGCGCCTCGCTGCTGCGCAACGGGCACCTGCGTCTGGAGGACTCGCCCGCTACTTTCCGCGAAGCCCTGGCCCGCTGACCGTGAATGCCGGTGACCGGCGTCGTCCCCGCCTGGCGCTGTCGGCTCGAGGGCTCCGCCGGGATTGCCGCTGCCGCTCTCCGCGCAGGTCTTCTCGCCCGCCGCTGTACGGCGGCGCTGGGAGGCCGGCCTGGAGGTCGGCTTTGCGAAGATGGCCCGCAGAGCTTATACTGCAGGCGCGCTGGGGCGAGGTTCCCGTCACGGGCTCCTGTCAGCCTGCTCGCGGAGCGGCAGGCCGCCGACTGGCAGGCTCGCTCACGGTGCGCTGGGCGCTGCGGACCGCCGCTGACCCTCGAGGCGGGCCTGGAGCTGCGCCAGGTCGCGGGGCTCGGGGGCCTGGCGGACTGCACCCTGCAAGCGAGGAGGTCGCCTTGATCGCGTTCCTGCTCAAGGGCGGAGTGGTGATGATCCCCATCGGCGTTCTCTCCGTCATCGCCCTGGCCCTGATCGCCGAGCGCGTCGTGTACTTTCTAGGCATCCGGGAGCGGGGCGACGACCTGCACCAGCGGGTCCTGGAGCTGGTGCGCACCGGCAACGCGCCGGCGGCCTTCGACGAACTGGAGCGGACGCGCACGCCCGAGGCGCAGGGTGCTGCTGGCCGGGCTGACCGGCGCGAGCCGAAGGGCAGAGCGACCGAGGCGGTGAGACTGCGCATGCAGACCCAGGCGCTGAAACACACGGCCGACGCTGGAGCGCAACGTGGCTTTCCTGTCCAGCATCGCCAACCTGAGCACGCTGCTGGGCCTGCTGGGCACCGTGACCGGCATGCTGCGCGCCTTCCTGAACCTGCGCATCTCCGGCATCTCGGACCCGGCGCGCCTGGCCGGCGGGATTTCGGAGGCGTTGATCACCACGGTGGGCGGCCTGTGCGTGGCCATCCCCTGCCTGCTCGCTTTCCACGTGTTCCGCCAGCGGGTGAACCGCGCCCTGTCGCGCATGGAGATCGCCAGCGCGGAGCTGCTCTCCCTGTTCGCCCGGGAGAAGCAGCTGCGGATCAAGCTCTGAGGCGCCGCGGATGCGTTTGCCGCGCCGCCTGGACGAGGAGGGAGGGCTCGTGCTCACCCCGCTCATCGACATGGTTTTCCTGACCCTGATCTTCTTCATGCTGAACGCCACCCTCTCCCTGAATCCCGGCCATCCAGGTGGACCTGCCGGAGGCCTACACCGCCCAGGCCGTGCTGGAGGAGGAGATCGTGGTGACCATTTCCCCGCGAGGGCGAGGTCTACGTCGGCAAGAACCCGGTGGCCCGCGAGCGGCTGTCCACCGAGCTGAAAAAGGAGATGGCCCGCCTGGACAGCCGCAGGATGATCCTGCAGGCCGATCAGAACCTGCCTTACCGCCGGCTGGTGGAGGTCATGGACCTGGCGCGGCTGGCCGGCATCGAAACGGTGGCCCTGGTGACCGCGCCCAAGAGCCTGCCGTGATGGTCCGGAAGGCCATTGCCCTACCTGGTGTTCTCCCTGGCGGCCCACGCCGGGCTGCTGGCCCTGCTGCTGCTGTGGCGCCTCCCGCCGGAGCCGGAACCCCTGAGCGGCGGGTGCTGATCGAGTTCAGCCGCCCGCGCCGCCGGCCGGAGCGCCGCGCAAGCCGGTCGCCGCCGGCAGCCGGCCTCCCGGCGCATCCGCGAAAGGCGATGCCCGGGCTGCGCGTGCCCGAGGGAAGGCGCCTGGCCACGCCCCCGGCCGCCGGCGCGCCCGCCGAGCCGGCCCGTAGGGCCACGGCGCTGCCGGAGATGCCCGCGCCTGCCGGGAGCATCCCCGCGGGTTTCCGAGGCGACCGGCGCCGCGGCGTTGCCGAGCCGGATCAGATCCTGCGCAGGCGCTTGCGGGGACACCGGGCTGAGCCGGCAGCCGCCATCGGCGGGCGCGCGGACGGCGCCGCCGCGGCCGCTGAAACGGCAGCCGACCCTGCGGCGGCCCTCGAGACGGCTGGATATACGCCGACGACTGCGCTAGAATGGAAGGCAGGGGGGCGGACCCTGCTCCTGCCGCCGCGACTTGGTTTTCCGGAGCTCCTGCTGGAGAAAGGGCTGGAGGTCGACGTGGAGGCCGCCTTCGTCGTGGCCCCGAGCGGCCAGGTGACCCGCGTGCGAGATCACCCGCAGCTCGGGTTTCGCCTCGGTGGACCGCGAGGTGGAACAGGCGCTGCGCGACGCCCTGTTCGCGGAGTCCTCTCGGGAGGATTCCGGCCGCATCCAGTTCCGTTTCCGTCTGGAGAGGAAAGAGTGAGATCTTCGCCCGCCCGCGGGCCTCGTCGCTTTGTTCGAGACTCCTCCTGCTGGCAGGCTTCGTCGCCGCGGGCGCCGTCTGCGTGTACCAGCTCAACCATCTGCTTTCCCGGAAGATGGAGCAGCTGAAGGTGCGCGCCATCGCGGCGCTGGAGGCCCGGCTGGGGCACGAGATCCGCTACCGCAGCATCGCGCCTTCGGTGCTGGGTTTCCTGGCGGTGCGCGACCTGACGGTGTTCAGCGCCCAGCGACGCCGAGCGCCCGCTGCTGCGGATCAGCCGGGTGAAGATCTATTACAGCCTCTTCCGCCTGCTCTCTACCCGCGACCCCCTGCAGTCGCTCTCGGAGGTCCAGATCGCCAACTCCGCTTTCGAGGTGGACCGGGAGCGGGACCAGGAGCTGCTGGAGTTCGCGGAACGGCTCCGGGCGGGGGAGGGCGGCAGCGAGCTGCCCCGCCTGCGCCTGACCGGGAACAACATCAGCCTGCGCTACCGGGAAGCAGGCTGGTCGGCCTCGGTGCGGGACCTGTTCTTTTCCATAGCGAGCGTGGAGGATCACTACCGGCTGTCGGTCCGCGGCTCGCTGGAGTACCGCCAAGGGGAGACCAGCCGGCCGACTCTCTCCACCAGGGTGAGGATCACCGGCAAGGTAGAGCGCAGCCTGGCCTGGTCGGACCTGGCGGTCCGGGTCCTGACCCTCTCCACGCCCGCCGTCAGCCTGCGGCGCCAGACCTTCCAGGTCACCTACAGCGGCCAGGAGCTGAAGGTGAACAAGATCCAGGACAGGGCGCCACTGGACTTGCAGCTGGTCTACGACCGGCAGGGCAGGGAGCTGGCCGCCAGCTTCAGGATGGAGAGGCTGCGCCCCGCGGACCTGGTGGAGTTGAGCGGGCCGCTGCAACGGTACAACCAGTGGCTGGGAAGCTCCCTCACGGCTTCCGGCACGTTTTCCTACAACCTGGCGGCGGGGACCCTGCGCTACCGCGCGGACGCCGAGCTGCTGCCGGCCGAGGAGCTGGTGCCGGTGGACCTGTATCTGGTCAGCCACCTCCACGGCACCGAGAAGACCCTGTATCTGGAGCCGCTGGTCGTGCACACCCCTCAGGGAACCCTGGAGTTCACCGGCGACGTGCGGTTCGCCGACTTCCTGCCTTCGGGGCTCCTGCGCCTGACCGAGCTGCGCACGCCCTATACGCCCGCGGTGAGCGCCTCCCTGGAGATCGCGCGGGAGCCCGGGCGCGTGACCGTGCGGGGCAGCAGGCTGGAGCTGGGGGAGGTCAGCCTGAGCGACTTCAGCCTGGTCGTTGAGTCCGGCCCGCGGGGAATTCCCATTCCAGCTCGCCGCCGCCCTGCCCGCGGAGACAGGGCGGGATCCAGGCTTCCGGGACCCTGAGCCTCGGCCGGCAGCCGGCGCTGCGCCTGGAAACTCAAGGCCGGCCTGCCGCTGGACATCCTGTATTACCTGGCGGCCCCCGGCGCGGCCCGCGGGGGCCCCCTGGGCGCTCCGCCTGGCCTCCCTGAGCGGCACCTTCGACCTGTCGCTGGCCACGGACTTCCGGACCTTCTCCCTGTCCTCCGGCGACGTCCGGCTCTACCAGCGCGCGGCCCCGGCCAACTTCGCCAGCTTCGCCATCCTGGCCACGGAGGAGGAGCTGGAGCTGCGGGGGCTGCGCGCCCAGTGGAACGGCTACGCGCTTTCGGGAAAGGCGGTCGCCCGACGGACGTCCGGCGGCATGGAGTTCTCCAGCGAACTGGAATTCGAGAACACCCCGTATTGGCTGCGCGGCACGTACTCGGCGGACAGGGAGCTGCGCCTGGAGGGCAGCTACGGGCTGTCCGCGGTGGTGGCCTTCGGGGAGCAGGCCGGCCTGGATCTGATCCCGGCCGGGGCCACAAGCCTGCGGGGAACCGCCTTCAGCCTGCAGGCCCAGCGCCTGCCGGTCCCGCTGAAAAAGGGAACGGTGCTTCTGTCCAGCCAGATCGAGGGGCTGCTCACCCGCGGCGGGAACCTCTACCTGCGCTCGCCGCTCACCCGGGTGGAGGATTTCCCCTTCCTGGCCGTGAAACAAAACTCCCTGCAGATGGGCTTCTCCCTGGCCGACGGCCTGCTCACCCTGGATTCGATCCGGTACCAGGACAGCTATTCCGCCATCAGCGGGCAGGGCAGCCTGACCGTGGCCGGCTGGTCCTCGGCCGAGGGCTGGGTCCGGCTCCAGGACCGGGAAGGATCCGAGCGCTATTCCCTCACCGTCAGCCGGGGTCAGGGCGGGCCCACCCTGGCGCTGGACTTCAACCGCACGCCCCTGGAGCGGGCCGGCGAGCTGGCCGTAAGCGGAGACCTTTCGGGCAGCCTGCGCTTCCAGGGCAGCCTGCGGGACCCCGTGCTGGGGGTTCGGTTCCAGCTGGCCGACGGCCGGCTCAATGCCGATCCGCTGGCGATGGAGCTCTCTGCCTCCTACCAGGGCAACCGCTTGAACCTGGATAACCTGGCCGTGACCCTGCTCCGGCACCGCCTTAGCGAGGGGCGGGGACACTGGGACCAGGCCCTGGGAGAGTTCGCCTTCAGCTCGCGTTACGCGGCCGAGCTGCTCGGCAAGCCCACGCAGCTGACCCTGGAGCTGGCGGGCACCACCGCGCCCGGGGCCGGACTCGGCCGATTGCTGGAGCACGACCTGGACGCGGTGCTGCGCCTGACCGGCATCCAGGTCGAACGCCGGGATTACCCGGACTGGCTGGTCAATCTGCAGACCCGGGGCGGGGAGCTGCGCCTGGACGGCGGCCCGCAGGCGGCCATCCACGCCACGCTGTCCGGAAACGGCCAGTTCAGCCTGGGGCTGGGGGCCCCGCTGCCGTTGCAGGGAGAGCTCCGCGGCCAGCTGGTGCGTGACCGGATCGAAGCGCGGTTCGACGTCGCCGCGCTGGACATGCGGGTCTTGAACACCGTCCTGGCGCCCAGCACGGACATCATCGAGTTTACCGAAGGCACCGGCGCCGGGGCGTTGCGCATCGCCGGGATGCTCACCGACCCGGACTGGTTCGGCACCATCCAGGTGCGGGACGCCGCCATGCGCTTTCAGCTTTCCCCGGAGCTGGTCAAGCCGATCAACGGACGGCTGGTGTTCAACGAGAAGACCTTCAGCCTGCCGCGGGTGGCCAGCCTGGCCGGCAAGGCCCGCGTGGAGGCGGAAGGCACCTTCACTCTGGACCACTGGATCCCTCGCGCCTTCGAGCTGGCCTTCTATGTCGCGCAGTACCCGGGAGCCCACATCAAGGCGACCTTCCCGCCGGTTACTCTGGACGGCTACGCGACCGGCGCGGTGCGCGTGCGCGGCGACCCGGTGGACACCCGGGTGGAAGGGAGCATCACGGCCAACCTTTGCCGAATCGCCCTGGTCCGCCAGGAGGCGGAGCCGCCGTCCCCGCGCCGGGGGGCGGCGCTAGGCATCGACCTGAAGATCGCCGTGGGCCGGAGCGTGGAGTTCTTCTGGCCTACGCAGAACTTCCCCGTGGTGCACACCTACGCCAAACCGGGCGAGCAGCTCGCGGTGGCCGTGGACGGGGAATCTGGAGCTTTGTCCCTTTCCGGGGACGTGGAGATCCGCGGCGGGGAGATCTTCTACTTCGACCGCAACTTCTATCTGAAGCGGGGCAGCATCCGCTTCGACGACGCCATGGGCCAGGTGGACCCCTGGATCAACGCCCTGGCCGAGATCCGGGAACGCGACCAGAACGACCAGGAGATCACGATCTACCTGGAAGCCAACAACAAGTTGAGCCAGTTCTCGCCCCGTTTCTACTCCGATCCGGTCCTGGCAGACGTGGACCTGCTGGGTCTGATCGGGGGCAACATCGTGGACCGCTTCCAGGACTCCAGCTTCGGGCTGTCCGCCGTGATGCTGACCTCGGACATCGTCGGGCAGTTCGGGATACTCTCGCCCTTCGAAAGGTCCGTGCGCCGCCTGCTGAACCTGGACCTGTTCAGCATCCGCACCCAGTTCCTGCAGAACATCCTGGTCGGCAAGATCATGGGGGAGCAGGCGGGCCTCGGCAGCTTCAATCCCCTTGACAACACCACCCTGTCTTTAGGAAAGTATCTGGGAACGGACTTGTTCGTGCAGGCGCTGGTGCGTTTCCAGGCCACGGATGCCGTGGGCAGCGCTAACAACATCCAGACCGAAGGGGAGCTGAACCTGGAGTGGACCACGCCCTTCTTCCTGCTGGAGTGGACTTTCGCCCCGCGGCACCCTGAGAATCTGTTCCTTTCCGACAACAGCATCGGATTGAGCTGGAAGTTTTCATACTGAGGAACCCTATGCGAAAGATTCTGGCCGGCATCCTCCTGTTATGTGCGCTCGCCGCCTCCGCCCAGGAAGAATGGTATATCGGCAAGCCGATCCAGGACTTCAGATTCACGGGGCTGGAAAGCGTGTCCGACAATGAGCTCACCGCCCTGGTCCAACCCTACATCGGCAAGGACTTCAGCCTGGAGCTGTTCTGGGAAATCCAGGAGAAGCTCTACGCCCTGGACTACTTCGAATCCATCGAGTCCAATGCCCTGCCGGCGGACGGCGAGACAGGCGTGATCGTGGAGTTCATCGTCAAGGAGAAGCCCGCCGTTGCGGACATCGTCCTGGAGGGCAACCGCCAGCTGCGCCGCACGGAGATACTGGAGAAGGTGCTCGTCAAGAAAGGGGACCTGGTCACCCAGGCCCAGGTCAACGCCGACGCCGACGCCATCTCCGCCTTGTATCTGGAAAAGGGTTTCACCGAGGCCAGCGTTACCGGCAGCCTCGAGGCGGGCAAGGAGGGCAACACCGTCGAGGTTCGCTTCCGCATCGTGGAGGGCGTGCAGACGGCCATCCGGGCAATCGCCTTCTCGGGCAATTCCTTCGCCTCCGAGAGCACGCTGCGCAGGATCATGAAGACCAAGACGCAATCCCTGTTTTCCAGCGGGCTGTTCCAGGAAGCCAAACTGGAGGAGGACCTGGCCGGCATTCTGGAGTACTACGGCGAGCACGGCTTCGTCGACGCCCGGGTCGACAAGGTGGACCGGGCCGTGGAACGCGATGAAAAGGAGGGCAAGAACTTCCTGACCATCACGATCTACCTGTCCGAAGGCGAGCAGTGGGTCTACGGCGGGATGAGCTTCGAGGGCAACCAGATCTTCCCCACCGAACAGCTGGCGGCCCTGGTGCGGCAGACCCCGGGCAAGATCCTGGACAAGTCCCGCCTGGAAGCGGACACCCAGCGGGTGGCGGACCTGTATTACGAGAACGGCTACATCTTCAACGTGATCGGCAGGGACGAGGCTCGCGACGACAAGAAGAAGGAAATCGCCTACACCATCCGCATCGTGGAGAAGGACCGGGCCCACATCGAGAGCATCGAGCTGAAGGGGAACACCAAGACCAAGGACTACGTGATCCTGCGCGAACTGCCCTTCGAGGAGGGCGACATTTTCAGCAAAGCCAAGGTGCTCCAGGGCTTGCGCAACCTTTACAATCTGCAATACTTCACCTCCATCCAGCCCGAGACTCCGCAAGGCAGCGCCGAGGGGCTCATGGACCTGGTGCTCAACCTGGAAGAGGGCAGCACGGCCAACATCAACTTCGGCGTGACCTTTTCCGGCGGCGACTACCCCATCTCCGGAGTGCTGAAGTGGGCCGAGAACAACTTCCTGGGCCGCGGGCAGGCGCTGGGCGTGAACCTGGAGATCTCCAACCTGCGTCAAATGGCGGCCGCTGAGCTTCACGGAGCCCTGGCTGTTTGGCAAACGCTGGTCGGGCGGGGTGAACCTGAGCTTCGAGCACGCCCTGGTGCCCAACATATACCAGGACGTGCTGGGGCCGGTGTTCCAGGGGGACGAGGACAACGCGGTGCCGGACCCCTTCGACGGGCATTATGTGGACCCGGGCACGGGGTTGCCCTCCGGCGGCACTAACGCAATCACGGACTACGAGTACGCCATCAACAACGGCTACACCATCCCCGACCAGTACACCATGGACTACACCACCTGGAAATTCTCAGCGGGGCTGGAGTCCGGTTACCGTTATTTCACGCCCCTGGGCTGGCTGGGAGTGCGCGGCGGCTTGAGCACCGCCCTGGAGCGGGTGGAGTACGATCCTGCTCTGTACCGCCCCTTCGACCCGGTGATCCGTTCAGGGCAAGGAATCTGGCAAAACGTCAACAAGCTGGGCTTGACCCTGTTCTGGGACAAGCGGGATTACTTTCTGAACCCCAGCAAGGGCTTCTACCTGGCCCAAGGGGTGACCTTCGCGGCCGGTTTCCCGCTGGGCAGGCGCGAGTACATCCGCACGGACTCCACGGCAGAAGGCTTCCTCACCCTGGTAAACTGGCAGGCCACCGAGAACTGGAAGCTGCGCCTGATCCTGGCAGCGCACAGCTCCCTGCACTTCATCCTGCCGCAGCTGTGGAACGATACGGCGCTGACCATCACCAATGACCGCCTGTACATCGACGGCTGGAACATCGCCCGCGGCTGGCCGCTGGAGCGCGACCTGTTCGCCCTGTGGGACAACCGCCTGGAGCTGCGCGTGCCCATCTCCGAGCAGCTGCTCTGGGGAGTGTTTTTCTTCGACGCGGTGGCCGGATATGACCAGGCCAGCGGCATACGCAACATGGGCCTGGACGACTTCCTGTTCAGCTTCGGCGCGGGCATCCGTTTCTCCATCCCGCAGTTCCCGATTCGGCTGTACCTGGCCAAGCGCTTCAAGACGGTGGATGGCCAGGCGCAGTGGCAGGACGGCGACCTGCCGTTCTTCGGCGCCACGGTGGACTTCGTCATCTCCCTGGGCGGGGATACCTTCTAAGGAGCGAGTAATGGGCAGCAAAGGCAGGCCGCTGCTGGCGGCGATGGTTTTCCTGGCCCTGGCCGGCACGGCCTTTGGCGAGCAGATCACCCGCGTCGGGGTGCTGGACATCGAGAAGGTCTACTCGGTGTACTTCCGCGAATCCAGGGCGGTGAAGGAGCTGCAGGAGAAGAGGGCGGAGGTCCTGCGGGAAATCGGCAGAATCGACGAGGAGGTGCTGGCGCTGGAAAGCCAGAAGCTGCAGGCGGAGAGCGACCGCAACGGCGACCTGGCCCTGAGGCTGGACACCGAGATCTTCAAGAAGAAGCAGTACCGCGACGACTACCGCCGGATCAAGATGGACCAGCTGCGCAAGATGTCGGAACGGGTCTCGCTGTCCGACGCCTTCCTGGACGAGTTGGTTTCGGCCATCCAGAACGTGGCCGAGGCCGAGGGCTTCTCGGTCATCCTGAACAAGAGCGGCCAATTCGAGCAGTTCTTCTTTTTCTACACCAAGGAAGTGGATATCACCGAGAAGGTGATCCAGGAGCTGGTGCGGCGGTCCGGACAGCAAAGCTCCGGGGGCTGAAGTTGGGCCGCATCCTGGCCGTCGACCTGGGAACCCGGCGGGTGGGCCTGGCGATTACCGATCCCCTGCGGATGATCGCATCGCCTCTGCGCTACCTGCCCTTCGCCGGGGAGGGTCCGCTTGCTCAGGAGCTGTTGCGGCTGGCCGCCGAGCAGGACGTGGAGCGGGCGGTCGTCGGCCTGCCGCTCGCCGAGGACGGAGCGGAGACTCCCGGCTGCCAGCGGGCGCGCAGCCTTGCTCGCCGGTTGCAGGCCGGCGGCCTGGCGGCGGTGCTCTGGGACGAACGCTATTCCAGCCGGGAGGCGGAAGAGGCGCTGCGGCAAATGGGGGTCAAAAGGCGCGAGCGGCCGGGTCGACCCCGTGGCGGCGGCCATCATCCTGCAGGATTACCTGCGCAGCGATCAGGCAAAAAGGTCGACGTTGCGGGCTGAGTCGTCGGGAACCGGGGCGGATGCCCGCTCTGGCGGAGCCGGCGGCGATGAGGCGGGCGACGGCTCCGGCGGCCGCTCAGGCGGCGGCGGAGCCTGTTCTGGCGGATAGGCTTCGACGCGTTCCACGTCCATATTGTTCCCTCTTCGAATAATAATATAATCTACCCGTATGCCAGAAACAACCCCCATGATGCGCCAGTACCGCAGCATCAAGAGCCGGTATCCGGACAGCATCCTTTTTTTTCGGCTGGGGGACTTCTACGAGATGTTCGAGCAGGACGCCGTCGAGGCTTCCCGGCTGCTGGACCTGACCCTGACCCAGCGGGGAGGGGTGCCCATGTGCGGCGTGCCTTTCCACGCCGCCCAGGGGTACATCGGGCGCCTGCTCAAGGCAGGGCGCAAGATCGCTATCTGCGAGCAGCTGGAGCTTTCCCGGACCGGAATCGCCCGCAGGGAGGTGATCGAGGTAGTCACTCCCGGGACGGTCACTGACGAGAACCTCCTGGAAAAGACCGCCAACAATTACCTGGTCTGCGTCTGCCGGGTAGGGGAGGCGGTAGCCATGGCCTGCATAGACCTGTCCACCGGCTACTTCGCGGCCACCCACTTCGCCAGGACGGCGAGGGAGGAGCGGCTGCGCAGGGAGTTCCTCAGCCTGGCGCCCAGGGAGATCCTCGTGCAGGAATCCCTGTTGGAGGAGGACGAGGCGCTGAAGTCGCTGCTGGCCGAGCGCGAGGAGCTGGTCGTCAATCGCCTCCCGGACTGGAGCTTCGATCCGCATTCCAATCGCCAGGTCCTGGAGCGGCAGTTTCGAGTCGCCAATCTCAAGGGCTTCGGCCTGCAGGAGCTCTCCCCGGAGATCCCCGCGGCAGGGGTGCTGCTCTCCTACCTGGCCGACACCGCCCGCGGCCTGCTGTCGCACGTGCGCTCCTTGAGCCTGTACTCCGAATCCAGCTTCCTGGGGCTGGACGAATCCACCCTGCGCAACCTGGAGATCGTGCAGAACCTCAATGACCGCAGCCGGCGCTACACCTTGCTGGAGCTGCTGGACCAGACCCGCACGGCAGCCGGCTCGCGCAAGCTCAAGCGCTGGCTGCTGAGGCCTCTGAAAGACGTGCGCGACATCGGCCAGCGTCAGGTGCTGGTCGAGCTGTTCTATCGTGACCAGGCGCTGCTGGCCAGGTTGCGCGCGGAGCTGGCCAAGGTGCTGGACCTGGAGCGCCTGGCTTCGCGGGTCGCGTTGGAAAAGGCGAACGCCAAGGACCTGCTGGCCGTCAAGTGCACCCTCCTTGGCATGCTGGGAGCCGCCGGGCTGCTGGCCGGCCGCCCCGAGCTGGAGGCGCAGCTGGCCATCCTGCGCGAGCGGGAGGGGGACATCCGGGGCTTGGCCGATCTGCTGCAGCGCGCGATCCAGGAGGAGCCTTCAATCCTTCTGGGCGAGGGCAACCTCATCAAGCCGGGATTCGACCCGGAAGTTGACCGCTACCGGGAAATGAAGGAGAACGCCCGGCAAGTTCTGAAGGGCTACCTGGAGGAGGAGCGCGCCCGCACGGGCATCGCCAACCTGAAGCTGAAGTACAATCGTATCATCGGCTACTTCCTGGAGGTGACCCGCTCCCAGGCGGGCCTGGTCCCCGAGCACTTCATCCGCCGCCAAACTCTGGTCGGCGGAGAGCGCTACTCCACCGCCAGGCTGGGGGACCTGGAGAGCGAGATCAACAACGCCTCCGAGCTCCTCGTCGAGCTGGAGCGCGAGCGATTCCTGGAAGTGCGCCGCGCGGTGCAGGGCGAGGTGGGGCTGCTTCTGGATCTGGCCGAGCTGTTTTCCGACCTGGACGTGCTGCAGGCTTTCGCCTTCGCGGCCACCGTACATGGCTACGTGCGGCCTGAGGTCACGGAGGACAGGCAGCTCGCCATCGAGGACGGCCGCCACCCGGTGGTGGAGGCTTCCCTGGCCGGCGGGGCTTTCGTGCCCAACAGCCTGCACCTGCAGCGCAACGGCACCTCCTTCATCCTGCTCACCGGCCCGAACATGGCCGGCAAATCCACCTACCTGAGGCAGTGCGCCCTGATCGTGCTCATGGCCCAGGTGGGCTCCTTCGTGCCCGCAGCCTCCGCGCGCATCGGGGCGGTGGACCACATCTTCTGCCGGGTCGGGGCCACCGACAATCTGGCCCGCGGGGAGTCCACCTTCCTGGTCGAGATGAGCGAGACCGCCCATATCCTGCGCAGCGCCACCGAGGACAGCCTGGTGATCATGGATGAGGTGGGTCGGGGCACGGGGACCAATGACGGGCTGGCCATCGCCTGGGCCGTGTCCGAGCACATGCTGGATAAGGTCCGCGCCTTTACCCTGTTCGCCACCCACTACCATCAGCTCACCGCCTTGCGCCATCCGGCCCTGGCCAATTTTTCCATGGCGGTGCTGGAACGGGAGGGGCGGATCGTTTTCCTGAAGCAGGTCCGGCCGGGACCCACGGACAACTCTTACGGCATCCACGCGGCCGAGCTGGCCGGCGTGCCCCCGGAGGTCATCCGCAGGGCGGGGGGACTGCTGGATTCCCTGGGCAGCCGGCCGGCGGAGTTCCCGTCGGGGGGACATAACCCGCTATTTGCGGCGCCGCCGGCGGCGCGGCAGGCGGAGCTATTCGAACCGCTGGATGGGATCCGCGGCGAACTGCTAGGCTTGGACCTGAATAGGACCACGCCGCTGGACGCCCTGACCCTGCTGGCCCGCTGGCGGCAGGAGCTGCGGGGAGAATCCAAGGACTGAGAACGGGGTTCAGCTCAGCAGCTTCAGCACGTTCTCCCGCTGCAGCCTCTCCAGGCTGGAGCCGGAACGACGGATGCCTTCCTGCAGCTCCTGCAGCGTCCTGAGTCGGGCTCGCGGGCTTCGCGGCGGCCCAATTCCGCGGCCACCCCGGCCACGGTTTCCCGCACGGTGCCGATCCAGCGCTCCAGCAGCGGAAGGTCCCTTCGCGCGGCGATGCCCAGCAGCGTGGCCCGGTGGGCCTCCAGCACGGGCTCTCCCTGGTAGCGGGCGAGGAGGATGGCCTCCTGAGCTGCCGCCTCGCTCCGCGGTTCGCCCAATAGAAAGTCGCGGAATCCTTCCAGGCCTCCCAGGACGGCCTGCGCCCGCGCCACGTAGCGCTGCGCCACGAGCGCGCGCTGGCGCAGCTCGGTCAGGCCCTCCTCCGCGGGGACCGCCGGGGACTGGCCGGCGGCGGCTCGGCGAACCAAGGAGGCGCCATGCAGCTCTTCCAGCTCGCGGCGCCGCGCCGGGCCGATGGGGTCAGATGAAGGCTCTCCTCGGTTTACCAGCATAGCGCGATCATAGGACATTCCGCCCGGTTCTGTCAAATTCGTAAAATTCGTACCGCAGTTTGCGCTGCGCCGCGCGGCGGAGTAGGCTGAAGGGGTGGAGCTGCTTTTTCCGGGCCGCTGTCTGCTGTGCGGGGAGGAGCTGGCCTTCAATTCCAGGGGCGGGGAGCCGTTGTGCCTGGCCTGCCGGGACGGGCTCTCGCCGCTGACCGCGGTGAGGCGCTGCGCGATCTGCAGCCTGCCGCTGCTCTCCGAGCAGCTCCTTTGCACCCGCTGCCGGCAGAGGAAATACGCCTTCGAAAGCAATCTCTCCCTGTTCGAATACCAGGGCGACCTCCGCGAGCTGCTATACCAGTACAAGTTCCGCAATCGCCTGCGGCTGGCCGGAGTGCTGGCGGGTTTCTACGCTCAGGCCCTGCGGGCCGGCTTCCCGGGGGTTGTGCTGGTCCCGGCGCCGGCCAATCCGCAGGCAGTGCGCCGGCGAGGTTGGGACCCGGTGGAGCGCGTCTGTCGAGTACTGGAAAGAACGCATGGCTTTGCGGCCTGCCGCGCGCTTGGAGCGCCGGGCCGGGCCGGCGCAGAAACTGCTGGGCTACGAGGAGCGCCTCCTGAACCTGCGCGGCACCATCCGCCTGCGGACCCGGATACCGGGAGAGCCGCTGCTGCTGGACGACGTCTTCACCACGGGCGCCACGGCAAGCGAGTGCGCTCGCCTGCTGCGCCTCGCCGGGGCTGCCAGGGTGCGCGTGCTGACCCTGGCCATCGACGTACCTTGACTTTTCGCTTGATTCGAAGTATGGTAGGTATGCTTATTCTGTACAGCGTAGGTGGAGCTGAAGGGTCGAGAGTTCGACCCTTTTTTTTGAGGCGGATAGCGGTGGCAAGCCGAACGGAAGAGGAATTGCGCGAGCTGGTGACGCCCGTGATCGAGGGGATGGGCTTCCGGCTGGTGGAGCTGGGCCTGCACCGCAGCCGCAGCGGCAGCCGGGTGCACGTGGTCATCCACCGCGAGCAGGGCGTGGGGGTGGACGATTGCGCGGCCCTGTCGCGCAACCTCAAGCCCAGGCTGGAGCTGGCCGCGGGCCTGGGCGAAGTCGGACTGGAGGTCAGCTCGCCGGGCCTGGAGCGGGTCCTCAAGGACCCTGTGGAATACGAAATCTTCCGGGGGCGCCGGATGAGGCTGTGGCTGCGGGACGCGGCGGACTGGCTGGATGGGGTCAACGAAGGCATCGCCGAGGGGACCCTTGATTTTTCCAGCGGGGGCCGCAGGCAGAGCATCCGTCTGGAAGAGATTGTGAAAGCGAAACTAGATGCTTCGTGAGGGAGTTAAGGATATGGCCTCGAAGATGTCGGAAGCGATCAAGCTGCTGATCCAGGAACGCGGGATCTCGGAGGAGCTGGTCCGCAAAACTATCGAAGAATCCCTGCTGGCCGCCTTCAAGAAGAAGTTCGGCTCCATGGACAATGCCGTGGTGCGCTTCAGCGAGGACGGAAGCGAGGTGACCATCTTTGCCAGGAAGAAGATCGTCGAGGAGGACGACCTGGAGGACCCGCTTCGCGAGATCCCCCTGCCTGAAGCCCTGGAGCTGAACGAGGAGTGTGAGGTAGGCGATGAGCTGCTGATCGAGATCAACCCGCTGGAGTTCGACCGCGGCGCGGTGCAGAGCGCCAAGCAGAAGACCAAGCAGACCCTGCGGGAGATCCAGAAGAACACCCTCTACTCCGAGTTCAAAGAGAAGGTCGGGGAGATGGTGATCGGGTACTACCAGCGGGAGCGCAACGGGAACATCTACGTGGATCTGGGCAAGACCGAGGGGATACTGCCCAAGAAGTACCAGTCGCCCCGGGAGGTTTACCACCCCAGCGACCGGGTGCGGGCCCTGATCTACGAGGTCGCCAAGTCCCCCACCGGCCTGCAGATCGTGCTGTCGCGCACCCACGCGGAGTTCGTGCGCAAGGTCTTCGAGCTGGAAGTGCCGGAACTCTACGACCACACCATCGAGATCTACAAGATCGTGCGGGAGCCCGGATACCGCACGAAAATGGCCGTCTATTCCAACCGCGAGGACGTGGACCCGGTGGGGGCCTGCGTCGGCCTGAAGGGTGTGCGCATCCAGGCGGTAGTCCGCGAGCTGGAGGGCGAGAAGATCGACGTGCTGAAATACGATCCGGATCCACGCACCTTCATCCGCAACGCCCTGCTGCCCGCCGAGGTGGAGCAGGTGGTCGTGCTGGACGAGGCCAAGAAGAGCGCCCTGGCGGTGGTGCAGGAAAACAATTTCTCTCTGGCCATCGGCAAACAGGGGCTCAACGTACGCTTGGCCAACCGCCTGGTGGACTGGAACATCGACGTCAAGACGGCGCAGCAGTTTTCCGAGATGGATCTGTCCGCGGAAACCAAGCGCGCTCTGTCCGCCCTGTTCGGCGACCTGGAACCCACCGAGGAGATCAGCCGCATCAGCGAGCTGCCCGGGTTGAACGAGCGGCTGGTGGACATCCTCAAGGCCAATGGTATCGAGTACATCGAGAGCCTGATCTCCATGAGCGAGAAGGACATCGCGGGCTTGACCGGGGTTTCGCCGGACGACGCCCAGACGATCTCCAAGGCCATCGCTGAAAATGTTTTGGTGGTAGAGGAAGAGGCCAAACCGGCGGAGCCGGAGGGAACGGCGCCGCAGGCAGAGGGCTCGCCGCAAGAAGCGGGCTCCGCCGCAGCGGCCGAGGAAGCGCCGCCGAGGAGGCCGCTCCGCCGCCGCGGATAGCGGGCGGCTCCGCCGCCGAGGCCGCGCCGCAGATAGCGGCCGTTGCGCCGGAGGGGCCAGCGGCCACCAAGGCTGCGCCGCCTGCGGAGGCCGCTCCGCCGCCGAAGACAGCGGGCTCGCCGCAGATCGCGGGCTCCGCCGCCGCCGCCGCGCCGGGCGAGGAAACTTACGAATGCCCGGAGTGCGGCGCGGTCATCCGTCCGGACATGACGGCTTGTCCAAACTGTGGCGTTGGATTAAGCTTCGAGGAAGACGAAGGGCAAGATGGCTGAGGAACCGAAGAAACCCAAGGCGACGCTCATTAAGCACCGCAAGCTTCCCACCGTAGATCCGGCTCCGGTCGCGGCGGAAGAACTGAGAAGAAGAAAATCGTCGTCGTCAAAAAGAAGGTAGTCGTCGTCAAGAAGACGGCCGCTCCGTTGACCAAGGAGGCCCCGCCCGAGAGAACGGACGTCCCTCCAGCGGTCCCCCAGCGCGAAGCGCCTCCGGCCGCCCCCAGCGAAACCGAGTCGGTGAACCTGGAGCAGGTGCGCCGCAGCCAGCCCCCCGTGCGTCCGCCGCTCCCGCAGGAGCGCGACCGCCGACCGCCGCCCCGCTACGGGCGTCCCGACGGCCCTCCCGGCGGGGATTACCGCAGGCCCAGTGGCCCGCCCGGCGGGGATTACCGCCGGCCCGGCGGCCCGCCCAGCGGAGATTACCGCAGACCGAGTGGCCCCCCCAGGCCCTACGACCGGCGCCCGGGCCCTGGCGGCCCCAGGCCCTATGACCGGCGCCCCGGCGGCCCGCCGCCGCCCCGGCCAGCACCCGCGGCAGGGGCATCCACCGACAAGTCAGGCGCGGGGAAAAAGGTATTCAGGGCCAAAAAGAAAGCCGACTATTCCAAGCCCCGTTACGAGGAGCACAAGGAAAAGGTCTATAGTCAGAAAAAGAAGCTCAACCAGAAGATCAACCCGGTACCGCGCGAGATCGCCATCATGGAGGTGATCACGGTCTCGGAGCTGGCCCGCAAGATGAACCTCAAGGCTTCGGAGCTGATCTCCAAGCTCATGAGCATGGGCATGATGGTGACCATCAACCAGCAGATCGACGCCGAGACGGCCACGCTGCTGGCGGCGGAATACAGCTGCAAGGTCAAAATCGTCTCCCTGTACGACGAAACCATCATTGCGACGGAAACGGATAAGGCCGAGGACCTGCGGGCCCGCCCGCCGATCGTCACGGTGATGGGCCACGTCGACCACGGCAAGACCAAGCTGCTGGATGCCATCCGCACCACCAATGTCGTGGATTCCGAGTTCGGCGGGATCACCCAGCACATCGGGGCCTACACCGTGGACGTGCCCCAGGGCCGCATCGTGTTCCTGGACACGCCGGGTCACGAGGCCTTCACCTTCATGCGCGCTCGCGGTGCCCAGATCACCGACCTGGTCATCCTGGTGGTGGCCGCCAACGACGGGGTCATGCCCCAGACCGTCGAGGCCATCAGCCACGCCAAGGCGGCGAAAGTGCCGATCATCGTGGCGGTGAACAAGATCGACCTTCCGGAGGCCAACGTCGAGCGGGTGAAAACCCAGCTGGCCGAGCACGGCCTGATTCCCGAGGCCTGGGGCGGGCACACCCAGTTCTGCGAAATCTCCGCCCTCAAGCGCCAAGGCATCAAGGAGCTGTTGGATGCGATACTGCTGCAGAGCGAGATCCTGGAGCTGAAGGCCAGCTATGAGGCTCGCGCCGAGGGCCGGATCGTGGAGTCCAAGATCGATTTCGGCAGGGGCATCGTGGCCACCGCCCTGATCCAGCGGGGCACGCTGCGGGTGGGCGATTCCTTCGTGGCCGGCGTTTTCCCGGGGAAGGTCCGGGCCCTGTTCAGCGACAAGGGGGAAAAGCTGGAGGAATCCACCCCTTCCATCCCCGTGGAGATCCTGGGCTTCACCGGCATCCCCAATGCCGGCGACCCCTTCCAGGTCACTGAAAGCGAGAGGGAGGCCCGGCAGATCGGCGCCAAGCGCCAGGAGCTGAAGAAGCAGGAGGAGTCCAAGAACATCAAGAAGGTCACCCTGGACACCCTGTACGACAAGATCAAGGACGGGGAAATCCAGGAGCTCAAGATCATCATCAAGGGCGACGTGCACGGCTCGGTGGAGGCGCTGCAGAACTCCCTGGAGAAGCTCAGCACCCCGGAAGTCCGCCTGAACGTCCTGCACGCCGGCGCAGGGGCCATCGACCGCAGCGACGTGCTGCTGGCCTCCACCTACAACGCGATCATCGTGGGCTTCAACGTGCGCCCCACGCCGGCCACCCAGCACCTGGCGGACAGCGAGAAGGTGGAGATTCGCAAGTACAACATCATCTACAACGTCATCGACGACATCAAGGCCGCCATGGAGGGCATGCTCGCCCCGAGCCTGGAGGAGCAGACCATCGGCACCGCGGAGGTGCGCGACCTGTTCAAGATTCCCAAGATCGGGATCATCGCCGGCTGCCACGTGACCGACGGGGTCATGCGGCGCAACGCCTCCGTGCGCCTGGTGCGCGACGGGGTGGTCATCTACACCGGCAAGATCTCCTCCCTGAAGCGCTTCAAGGAGGACGCCCGGGAGGTGGAGGCGGGCTACGAGTGCGGCATCGGCGTGGAGAACTACAACGACCTGAAAGCCGGCGACGTCCTGGAGGCCTTCGAGGTCATCAAGAAGGCCAAGACGCTGCAAGGATCGGGTGTCCGATGTCGGAAGTAAGGCAAAAGAGGGTTGAGAGCCTCATCCGGGAGCACATCGCGGCGCTGATCCACGGCCAGACCATCAAGGACCCGCGCGTGCTGCCCCTGGCCGTGGTCACCCAGGTGGCCGCTTCCAAGGACCTCAAGTACGCGAAGGTGTTCATTTCCTACTACGGCGATGCCGCGCTGCGGCGGCAGTGCGTGGAGGCCCTCAATCACGCGGCGGGCTTCGTGCAGAAGGAGCTGGGCGCCCGCCTGCGCCTGCGCTTCGTGCCCAGGCTCACCTTTCTGGAGGACGCCTCCATCGAGCAGGGCTTCCGCATCGCCCAGAAGCTGAGGGAAATTTCGGAATGGAGCCACCCTCCGGGCTGATGCTTCTGGACAAGCCGGCCGGCATCACTTCTTTTCAGGCCCTGGCTCCGCTGAAGAAAATCCTGGACACCCGCCAGGTCGGGCACCTGGGGACTCTGGACCGTTTCGCCGGCGGCCTGCTGCCGGTGCTGGTCGGCTCGAGCACCCGGCTGGCGTTCCTGTTCGAGGGCGCGGACAAGGCCTATCGGGCGGTGTTCGTCTTCGGGCGCAGCACCGACACCCTGGACCCGGAGGGGGAGGTCGTGGCGGAGGCCCCGGTGCCGTCGCATGGAGAGCGTCGAGCGGGCCCTGGAGGGCTTCCGCGGGCGGATCGAGCAGATCCCCCCCGAGTACTCGGCGGTGCACGTCGCCGGCAAGCGGGCGTACCAGCTGGCCCGCGCGGGGCGGCAAGCCCGAGCTGGCGCCCGCGCCCTGTGACGATTCAGCGCATCGCGGTCCTGCGCTACGAGCCCCCGGAGCTGGAGCTGACCGTCGACTGCTCCAAGGGGACCTACATCCGCGCCCTGGCCCGCGACCTGGGCAGGCAGGCCGGCTCCTGCGCCTACGTGAGCCGGCTCACCCGCACCCGCGTCGGGGCCTTCCGCCTGGAGGAGGCGGTCGCCCCGCAGGACTTCGAGGCCGCGCGCACCTGCTTCCGCCGGCCCGTTCCTGCCGCGCTTGGGCGGGGTGGGCCTGCCTGAGCCCTGGACCCCGGACCGCCGCGGCGAGGTCCTGAACGGCCGGCCCCTGCGCGACGAGTGGTTTCTGCCCGCGGCCCGGCGGACGGCTGCTACGCGGTGTTCGAGGCGGCCGGCCGGCTGCTGGCGGTGGTCCGGCGCAGCGAGGGCCGCTACGAGTACCAGGCCGTGTTTCCGGAGGCCGCCGGTTGACCGTCCTCCCCTGGGAAAACCTCGCCGCGCAGCGCGACCCGCCCAGCGCGCTGACCATCGGGGTGTTCGACGGCATCCACCTGGGCCACCAGCGCCTCATCGGCGAGATCGTGGGCGGCTCCCCGGGGACGGTCCCGGTGGTCTGCAGCTTCCGGCAGAAACCCGGCCAGCGTCCTGGGCAGCCGGCCCGTGCCGGGCAGCATCCTGTCCCTTCGCCAGAAGGAGCGCAAGTTCGAGTCCCTCGGAGTGCGCTACCTGGTCCTGATTGACTTTTCCATCGAAATAAGTACACTGACAGGGGCGGATTTCTTCGCGGTTTTGCAGCGGGCTTTCGACATTCGCCGCCTCGTGGTGGGGTACAATTTCCACATGGGGCGCGGGAGGGCCACGGGAATCCGCGAGCTGGAGTCCCTGTTGAGTTCCGCGCGTACGCAGCTCACCGTGGTCCCGGCTGCCTACCATCGGAATCGGGTCGTGAGCAGTTCCCGCATTCGTGAAGCGATCGTTCACGGCAGGTTCCAGGAGGCGCGGGAGATGCTGGGCGGGGATTACTGCCTGGACCTGGAGGAGGCGTCGAGCCGGTGCTGCGCGGGGCGGTCGCCTCCGTGGACCGCGAGCGCATCGGAGCAGGTCCTGCCGGCTCGCGGGCAGCTACCGCGCGCGAGTTGCGCGGCGCAGGGCTGGCGAGGCCCCGCGCGGGTGACCCTCACCGCCGATGCGGTGGAGTGGGACGCGAGCGCCGGCTGGCGGGTCTCGGAAATATGCTTTTGCGATTAGGAGGAAGGGTACATGTCCTTTACCAAGGAAAAGAAACTGGAAGTCATCAAGGAGTTCGGCAGGACGGAGAAGGATACCGGGTCGGCCGAGGTGCAGGTCGCCCTGCTGACGCGGCGCATCGAGGAGCTCACGGGGCACTTCAAGACCAATCCCAAGGACCACAACTCGCGGCGCGGGCTGCTGAAGCTGGTGGGCCAGCGCCGGCGGATGTTGAACTACATGAAGAAAACCGACATCGCCAAGTACCGGGACATCATCAACAAGCTTTCCTTGAGGAAGTAGCGCATGGCACATCAGGTCACCTTCAGGATCGGCGACAACGACCTGGTCCTGGAAAGCGGTAGAGATCGCCAAGCAGGCCAACGGCGCGGTTTTCGCCCGTTACGCGGGCTCGGCGGTCATCGCCACCGCCTGCGCCGGGGAGCCGAGGGCCGAACCGTCTCAGCTTCATCCCGCTGTCCGTGGAGTACAACGAGAAGTACTACGCCGCGGGCAAGATCCCCGGCGGCTTCATCAAGCGCGAGGGCCGGCCCAAGGACAGGGAAATCCTGGTTTCCCGGCTGATCGACCGCCCCATGCGCCCGCTGTTCTCCAAGAAGTTCAAGCGGGAGATCCAGATCATCCCCACGGTGGTCTCCACCGACCAGATCAACCCGCCGGACGTGATCGCCATCGTCGCGGCTTCCGCGGCCGTGACCGTTTCGGACATCCCCTTCGCCGGGCCGGTGGGCGCGGTGCGCCTGGGCTACCTGGACGGCCAGCTGATCGTCAACCCGACCTATGACCAGCTGGAGCGCTGCACGCTGGACATCGTGGTGGCCGGGACCGCCGACGGGATCACCATGGTGGAAGGCGGGGCCAGGGAGATCTCCGAGGCGGTGATGGTCCAGGCCATCGAGGAAGCCCACCGCACGATCCGGGAGCTGTGCCGCATCCAGCTGGAGCTGGCCAAGGCCGTGGGCCTGGCCAAGCTGCCGCTGCCCGAGGAGCAAAATGCGCTGGACGCGGAGCTGAAGGCCAAGATCGCCGGCTGGGCCAGGCCCCGAATGGAAGCGGCCTGTTTCGTGAAGGGCAAGATGGAGCGCGCCAAGGCCATCCAGGCGGTGCACGAACAAGCGGCGCAGGAGTTCTCAGGACAGCTCGCCGAAGAGCAGGCGCTGGTCCTGGGCGACGCGTTGGAGGAGGTGGAGTACGCGGTGGTGCGCGCCTCAATTCTGTCCAAGCGCCTGCGCACCGACGGCCGCGGCACGAAGGACATCCGGCCGATCACCTGCGAGATCGACCTGCTGCCGCGCACCCACGGCTCGGCCCTCTTCACCCGCGGCGAGACCCAGGCCCTGGCCGTCACCACCCTGGGCACCGTGTTCGACGAGCAGATCATGGACGACATCGAGGGGGACAACCGCAAGAACTTCATGCTGCACTACAACTTCCCGCCCTTCTCGGTCGGCGAAACCGGCCGCCTGGGCGCGGGCCGCCGCGAGATCGGACACGGCAACCTGGCCGAACGCTCCATCCGGGCCGTGCTGCCCGGCAAGGAGGCCTTTCCCTACACCATCCGCATCGTCTCGGAGATCCTGGAGTCCAACGGCTCCTCCTCCATGGCCACGGTCTGCGGCAGCACCCTGAGCCTGCTGGATGCGGGCGTGCCGATCCGCAAGTCGGTCGCCGGCATCGCCATGGGCCTGGTGAAGGAAGGGGAGCGCTACGAAGTCCTGAGCGACATCCTGGGCGAGGAGGACCACCTCGGCGACATGGATTTCAAGGTCGCCGGCACCGAGGCGGGCATCACCGGCTTCCAGATGGACATCAAGATCGCCGGGGTGAGCTCGGAAATCCTGTCCCGGGCGCTGGAGCAGGCCCGCGAGGGCCGGCTGAAGATCCTGGAAATCATGGGCCGGACCATCCGGGAGCCGCGCGATTCCATTTCGGACTACGCCCCCAAGATCATCACCCTGAAGATCGACCAGGAGAAGATCGGGGCGGTGATCGGGCCCGGCGGCAAGATCATCAAGAGTATCACGGAGCGCACCGGCGCGGAGATCAACATCGAGAACGACGGCACCGTCACCATCTACTGCCGCGACAAGGCCGGGGCCGACGCGGCCCATGAGCTGGTCAAGGGCCTGGTGCAGGAGCCCGAGGTGGGCCGCTGGTACACCGGCACCGTGCGGCGGATCATGGATTTCGGCGCTTTCGTGGAGTTCATGCCCGGCAAGGAAGGCCTGGTGCACATCTCCCGCATGGCCCAGGAGCGGGTGAACGCCGTGAGCGACGTGCTGAAGGAAGGCCAGGAGGTCAAGGTCAAGCTCTTCGAGATCGACCGCATGGGCCGCCTGAACCTGAGCATGATCGAGCTGCCCGAAGGCTACACCGCCGAGCGCCGGCCGCCTCCGAGGGACCGGGAGCGACGGGAAGGCGGTTACGACCGCCCGGGCGGCGGCAGGCGCGAGGGCGGGCCCAGGGGCGAAGGCAGACCGCGGGGCGAGGGAAGGCCCGACTCCCACCGGAGATAGCCCTTGATCCGCACCGCCCGCCTGGATTCCCGCGCCCAGGTGATCCTGGAGCCCGTGCGGCACACGGACGTGGTTTCGGTGGGGCTTTGGAACGTCCGCGGTTCGCGCGACGAGGCCAGGGGAGAAGCCGGTTTCTCGCATTTCCTGGAGCACATGCTCTTCAAGGGCACCGAGCGGCGCAGCGCCTTCCAGATCGCCCGCGAGGTGGAGCGGGTGGGCGGCTTTCTGAACGCCTTCACCGAGAAGGAAGTCATCTGCTGCTACTGCACGCTGCCGGCCGAAGACCTGGAGCTGGCCATGGACGTGCTGGCCGACATGTACTTCCACTCCATCCTCGACCCCCGGGAAATCGAAAAGGAAAAGGCCGTGGTGATCAACGAGATCCAGACGGCCGAGGACAACCCCGAGGAGAAGGCCCATCAGCTGTACCTGGAAGGCCTGTGGAACGGGCACGAGCTGTCGCGCAAGATCACCGGAGAGAGCGCGGAGGTTTCCGCGATCGGACGCGGCGAGCTGGAGCGTTTCTACCAGGAACGCTTCACAGGCGAGCACACCGTGGTCACGGCCAGCGGCCGCCTGGAACCGGAGGCCCTTCTGGAGCAGCTCAACAAGCGCTTCCCGGCTCCCCCCGGCCGCGCCGCGTGCGCCGGCTGTGCCCGAGCGACGGCAGCCGGCGCGGCAGCGGTCCTGGGAGCTGAAACGGGACAAGTTCGAGCAAGTGCAGGTATACACCGGCATCAGCTATCCCAGCGCGCGGCGTGCCGCGGACTACTACCAGGACCTGGTTTTCAATACCCTGTTCGGCGAGTCTATGAGCTCCCGCTTGTTCCAGGATCTGCGCGAGGACAAGGGCCTGTGCTACACGGTGTATTCCTTCCGCTCCTACTTCACGGACATCTCGTTGTGGACCATTTACGCCAGCACCACGCCCGCCACCCTGTCCCCGCTGCTGGACGGCCTGGAGGCGGAGCTGGGACGCCTGCGCCGCGAGCCGCCCACGGACAGGGAGGTCGAGGACGCCAAGAGCCAGATCCGCGGAGGCATGATCCTGGCCAAGGAGGACATGGAAACCCGAATGAAGCGCCTGTTCCGCATGCACTACCTCACCGACCGGGTCGTGGAGCACGAAGAGTCCATGGCGATGCTGGCGGCGGTGGGCCGCGAAGAGGTGCTGCGCCTGGTGGACGAGCTGATCCGCGCGGAAGCTTTCAACCTGCTGGCCTACGGCAGCCGGGGAGTGCGGAAGCTGCACCTGCCGGCGTTCCGCTTCTGAGGGAGCCATGGCCAACATCCAGGTGCCTTTCGCCGGGGGTTCGCCGCCGCTCTACCATTCCGAGGGTTCCGCGGGGGCGGACCTGCGCGCTGCGCTGGCCGGGGAGCTGGTGCTGGAGCCGGGGCAGCGGGCCGTGGTGCCCACGGGGTTGCGCCTCCAGATCCCGGCCGGCTACGAGGCCCAGGTCCGGCCACGCTCCGGCCTGGCCCTGGAGCACGGGGTCACGGTGCTGAATGCCCCCGGCACGATCGACGCCGATTACCGCGGCGAGATCAAGGTCATCCTCATCAACCTGGGGCGGGAGCGCTTCACGGTGAAGCCCGGGGACCGCGTCGCCCAGATCGTGTTCGCCGCCTTGGTGAGGGCCGAGTTCGAACCGCGGCCGCAGCTGGCCGATAGTGCCCGAGGGGATGGCGGGTTTGGCTCCACTGGGACCTAGCCTGAAAGGCTCTTTTCCTCTTCTGCCTGGCCCTCCTGGCGGCCGGAGCGCAGGCCGGCGCGCAGGCCGCGGAAGGACGACTCACCCTCGCCGAGCCTCCCTCCCTGGGGCGCCTGACCGATCGGTATGCCGCCCACCTGGGCAGGGCCGAGCTGGCCTACCAGGCCAGGGACCTGGAGCTGTCCTACGGCGAGTACCTGGCGGCGGTGAACAGCGCGGGCGCCGAAACCAAGGTCCCCGGTCTGGTCTGGCTGCGCCTGGCCCAGATCGCACTGTACGACAACCGCGACACGGAGGGGGCCGACTTTTACTCGCGCCGCATCGAGCCGGGGGAGCTGTCCGCCGCGGAAGCCGATGTGCTGGAGCGGCTGCGGCGCCGGCTGTCCTATCGGGAGCTCGGAGCGGAGAGCATCGGTCTGGGGGACGGCAACATCTCCGCGCTGCGGGTCGATGGGGACGACCTGTGGATCGGCACCTGGAACGGGGGGGTCTGCCGCTATTCCCTGTCCAGCGGCCAGGTCAGGATTTTCCGGGAAGGCAGGGAAAGCCTGGTGCCGTCCACCGTGCGCTGCATCGAGATCACCGCCTCCCGCGTCTGGATCGGGACCTACCAGGGCTTGTTCGCCTACTCCAAGGCCGGCGGCTCGTGGCAGGAAATCGAATCCTTCGGAGGCGCCGACCCCCGCAAGGTCGAGGCGCTGCGGCTGGCCGCCGGACGGCTGTACGTCGGCACCCTCGGCCAGGGACTCTGGCGGCAGGAGGCGGAGGGCTGGAGCAGGGTTTCCTCCGGGCTGCTGCCGGGGGATTTCGTGACCTGTCTGGAGACCGACGGGGAGGACCTGCTGATCGGAACGCTGACCCAGGGCGTCGTGCGCCTCAACCTGGCAAGCCTGGCGCTGCGCAGCTTCGAAGAGCCGGAGGGGGGCCTGGAGGCCAGGAACATCACGGTGCTGCTGGCCGATCCCCCCAGGGGTTTCTGGATCGGGAGCTACGGGAAGGGCCTGTTTTACTGGGATCGGCAGGCTGCGCGCCTGGCGCATTTCAGCCGCGCGGGAGGCCAGCTGGGGGACGACTGGGTGCTCTGCGCGGTGCGGGCGGCCGGCGGCACGTACTTCGGCACGCTGGGCGGCGGCCTCGCGCGCCAGTCCGGCGGCGACTGGGAGCGTCTTGGCTTCCGCGAGGGAGTCCTGACTCGGACATACCGGCCCTGGCCTATGCCGCCGCCCTTCCTGTACCTGGGCAGCCTGGGCGCCGGGGTCGCGGTGCTGCGCGAGGGGCAACCATGACGCGCATCTCACGCTACGTCCTGGCGGAGTTCCTGTTCTCGTTTCTCGTGTCCTTTCTGTTCTTCTTTTTCATCTTCTTCATCAACCAGCTGCTGGTCATGGCCGAGGAGATCTTCTCCAAGAAGGTCCCCTTCTGGGACGTCTTGCTGTTCGTCCTGTACTCGCTGCCCTCGATCCTGGCCCTGTCCTTCCCCTTCGGCGCCCTGTTGGGAGCGCTGATGGCGGTCGGGCGCTTCTCCTCGGACAACGAGCTGCTGGCCATGCGGGCCTGCGGCCTGCCTTTGCGCCGCGTGCTGTTCCCGCTGCTGGCCCTGGGCCTGCTGCTGTCCCTGGTTTCCTTCGCGGTCAACGACTACTTTCTGCCCCTGGGCAACCTGCGCCTGGGCAGGATGTACCGCAGGATCCTCTACACCAACCCCAGCATCGAGCTGGAGCCTTTCTCCGTGAAGACATACCGGGACGCGGTGCTCATCACCGGGGCGGTGGAAGGGCCAGCAGATCCGCGACCTGGTGATCATCGACAAGAACGACCAGGAACCAGAAGAGGGTCATCACCGCGGCCCGGGGCCGGCTGGCGGAGGAGGAGGGCCAGCGAGGGGCGTGATCTCCATACGCCTTGAGGAGGTCTTCAGCCACGTGCGCTCCGCTTCCGACCCGGAGCGCTACGAATACTCCACCGCCGACACGATGATCTACAACATCCTGCTGCGGGACGTCAGCGCGGGTTTCATCAACCCGACCCCCCGCGAGATGCGCGCCGTGGACGTCTGGCGCGAGATCCAGGGCCTGCGCGAGGCCTTCGCCGTGACCCGGCGCGAGCACGCCCGGGAGGTCGACAAGGCGCTGATGGAACTGGCGGCCGCCGGCCGCTACCTGCGGGACGGGGGCGGCAGCCCGGCGCGGCCGGGCTGGAGGACACGCGGCGGGCCTATGAACGCTACCGTTCCATCAGCCGGAAGCGGGTGACGGACCGCAACCTGCAGCTGCATCAGCTGGAGTTCCACAAGAAGTTCTCGATCCCCTTCTCCTGCCTGGTCTTCGTGCTGTTCGCCTTCCCGGCGGGCATGCTGGCCCGGCGCAGCGGGCGGGCCGTGGGTTTCGGGCTGGGACTGCTGGTCTCGACCCTGTACTGGGGCATGCTGTTTGTCGGCCACACCCTTGGCATCCGCCTGCAGTTTCCCCCGCCGCTGGCCATGTGGCTGCCCAACGCGGTCATCCTGGCCGGAGGCGCGCTGCTCGCTGACCTGGAGGAAGCACGGGTGAAAACCATCCATTTCATGCTGCTGCGCAGCTTCCTGATGCTGCTGGCCATCGCCCTGCTGTTCTTCGTCCTGCTGGTGCAGATGTTCGACCTGTTCGCCAACCTATGGCGTTACCTGGCGCAGGACACGAGCGTGCCGACCATCCTGCATATTGCCTGGCTTTACCTGCCCAAGTGCCTGTCCTACGCCCTGGCTCCCGCGCTGCTGTTCGCCTGCTCCTACGCGCTGGGCCTGCTGTACAAGAACAACGAACTGATCGCCATCCTGGGCTCCGGGATCAGCCTGTACCGGCTGCTGGCCCCCCTGCTGCTGCTGGGCCTGGTCCTCAGCCTGGCCAGCTTCTGGTTCGAGGAGGCAGTAGTCATCGACTCCCTGCGGCTCAAGAACCAGCTGTACCGCTCCAGCGTCAAAGTGGAGCTGCCCTTGAGCCGGACCAATGTCACGGTGACCAGCGCCGACGGCCGCATCATCTACCAGGCCGACTTCTACGACGACAAGAAGCAGTCCCTCAACGGCGTGCTGATCCTGCGCCGCGATGCGGAAGGAAGATTCCTGGAGCGGGTGGATGCGGAGCGGGCGAGCTGGAACGGCGAAAACTGGGTTCTGCAGAACGCGCGCCGCTACAGCTGGGACGGGGAGCTGCTGCGCGAAGTGAGGGTCGGCCAGCTGGACGAGAAGAGCCTGGCCGAACCCCCCGCCACCTTCCGCAAATCCACCCGCCAGGTGGAGGAGATGGGAGCGGAACAGGCGCGGGTCTTCGTGACCCAGCTGCGCCGCGCCGGGCTTCCCTACCGGGAAGCCCTCACCGAGTTTTACCGGAAATACTTCGTGGCCCTCAACCCGCTGATCGTCATCCTGATCGCCACCGGCGTGGGTGGGCGCTTCCGCAAGAACGTCCTGCTGCTGAGCCTGCTGGCGGCCCTGCTGCTGAGCGTGGGGTACTACGTGAGCCAGATGATCACGCTGATCCTGGCCAAGAACGGGCTGATCCCTCCGCTGGCCGGCGCCGGGTTCTCCTTCCTGGTTTTCCTGGTCGGCGGCCTGCTGATCCTGCGCACCGCCAGGACCTGAAAGGCCACCGTCGGTGTTGTACGCCTGGAGCATAGCGATTCGACCGGAGCCCGCGCGGCATTCTGGAGCTTCCCCACGGAGGGTGGAAACCCGCGTTCATGCCCGTGGGCACCAACGCTACGGTCAAGGCCATCGGCCCGGAGGGGCTGGAAGCCCTGGGCGTCAGTCTCATCTGTCGAACGCCTACCATCTGTACCTGCGCCCGGGAGCCGAAGTGATCAGGAACGCCGGCGGCCTGCACGCCTTCATGGGCTGGGAACGCAACATCCTGACCGATTCCGGAGGCTACCAGATCTTCTCCCTGGCTTCCCTGAGGCACATCACGGAGGAAGGGGTCGAGTTCCGCTCGCACCTGGACGGTTCCACCCGGCGCCTGAGCCCGGAGGAGGTGGTGGAGTTCCAGCAGCTGCTTGGCAGCGACGTGCTGATGCCCCTGGACATCTGCACGCCCCCCGGGATCGCAGAAGAAGAGGCCCGCCAGGCGGTGGAGCGGACCCTGCTCTGGGCCGGCCGCAGCCTGCGCGCCTGGAGGTCTGGGCAGGCAGACGGGCAGGCCGGGCGAGCTATTCAGGAATCGTGCAGGGGAATTTCTTCCCGGCCCTGAGGCGCCAGAGCGCGGAGCGTACGGTGGAGCTGGGCTTTCCGGGCTTCGCCATCGGCGGCCTGTCGGTAGGGGAGAGCTTCGAGGTGTTCCGCGACCTGCTGGCCCTGACCGCGGCGCTGCTTCCGGAAAGCGGCCCGCTATCCATGGGGGTCGGCACCCCGGAATACATCCTGGAGGCGGTCGAAAACGGCATCGACATGATGGACTGCGTTTTTCCCACCCGGACTGCGCGCAATGCACAGGCCTTCACCCGCTGGGGAACCCTCAACCTGCGCAACGAGGTCAACCGCCTGGACCCGGGCCGATCGATCCGGGATGCTCCTGCCCGACCTGCCGGCGCCATTCCCGCTCCTACCTCCGGCATCTGTTCAAATGCCGCGAGATACTGGCGGCCATGCTCGCCACCCGGCACAACCTGCACTTCCTGCAGACTCTGATGCGGACATCCGGCAGGCCATCCGGGAAGGGCGCTTCGCCGCTTTCAAGCGCTCTTTCCTGGAGGGCTACGAAATGGACCTGGACGGCGGCAAGCCGCATGCCGAACAGTAGGGTAGGACGCACGCAGGTGGAAACAAAGACGGACAAGGTCACCCGCGCCGACGGCAGGTCCCAGGAAGCCGGCAGGTCCTCGCGGGTTACCAGCCTGCTCATGATCTCCACGGCGGTGTCACGCGTCCTGGGTTACGTGAAGGTCGTCCTGATCGGTGCCCTTTTCGGGGCCAGCGGGCCGGCCGACGTCTGGAACGCCGTGTTCCCCATCCCCAACAACCTGCGCAAGCTGCTGGCCGAGGGGGCCCTGTCCTCCGCCTTCATCCCTACGCTCTCAGCCTCGATCGTGCAGGACCGCAGCCTTCGCTGGCTCGTCAGCTCACCCGCAGGATCCTCGCCCTGCAGCTGGCCATCCTGGTCCCCCTGACGGTGCTGGCTGCCGTGCTGGCCGGGCCGCTGACCCGGCTGCTGCTTCCCTTTCCAGACCCGGCCAAGGCGGCCCTGACCGCGCAGCTGTTCCGCTGGGTGTTCGCCTACCTTCTGTTCATCAGCGTCGCCGCCGTGCTGATGGCCGTGCTCAACTCGCACAACCTCTTCCTGCTGCCATCGCTGGCGCCCATCCTGTTTTCGGTCTGCGTCATCGCCGCTACCCTCCTGCTGTACCGCCGCATGGGCATCTTTTCCATGGCGGTGGGCGTGCTGGTCGGCGGGGTCACCCAGGTCGTCTGCCAGCTACCCGCCTACCTGGGCAGGGGCTACGACCTGCGGCCGGATTTCCACTTCCGCTTCCCGCAGTTCCAGAAAATCCTCAAGGCCTGGCTGCCGGTGCTCTTCTCGGCGATCATCTCCGCAGCGCTGGAGCAGGTGGCCGTAACGCTGGCCACAGCGCTGGAGGATGGCAGCGTCTCGGCCATGCAGTACGCCCTGGTGTTCTTCCAGCTGCCCTTCGGCATTTTCTCGATTTCCATCGTCACCGTCCTGTTTCCCAGGATGAGCCGGCTGGCCGCCGCGGGCGACCGCACGGGTTTGCGCTCCACGGTGGGCTACGGCCTGGGTTTCATCCTGGTGCTGATGGTGCCGGCGGCCCTCCTGTTCGTGTTCTGGGATCGGGAAATCATCGCCGTAGCGCTGCAGCGGCGGGCCTTCACGGCGCGGGACACCCTGCTGACCGCCGCGGTGCTGCGGGCTTACTCCTACGGCCTGTTCAGCGTGGGGGCCTTCACCTTCCTGCAGCGCTTCTTCTACTCCGTGCACGATTTCCGCACCCCTCTGCTGTCGGCCCTTCTGGTGAGCGTGGTGGACGTCGGCCTTTCGCTGTGGCTGCGCACCACGCCCCTGCGCGTGCGCGGCCTGGCGCTGGCCAACTCGGCGGCGTTCACGGTCGGCTTGCTGCACCTGCTGGCGGCCGCCCGCAGGCGGCTCGGGGGCCTGGACGGCCGTTTCCTGCTGGACACCTTCCGGCGCATGGCCGTTTCCCTGGTGCCCTTCACCGCCTACCTGATCGGCTTCGGCCTGCTCACCCGGGGGGTGTGGGAGAGCGGCAGCTCCCTGCGCAGCCTGGGCATCCTGGCTGCCGGCGGCCTGGGGGGCGTCGCGGTGCTGCTGGGTATGTACTGGCTGACCCGAATCCAGATGCTGCGCGAGATGCTGCGCGGAAGGAGCGCGAAGAGGTGAAAATCAGGGTGCTGCCTGCGGCCGCCGCTCTGCTGTTCACAGCGCTGCTGCCCATGGCAGCGCAGCCCGCTGCGGGGCCCCCGCCCGAGGAACGCTGGCGGGAAGTCCTGCGGTACGGAATCGAGAGCGAAGTGCTGCAGGTCATCGGTCGGATCAAGTCCTCCGGGGAGGACAGCCTGAACCCGGAGCTGCTGCAGACCTTCCGCGGCACTTCCAACCCGGCCGTAGCCGCGGCCGTCCTGGACCTGTTCGCTCAGGCCGAAGTGCGCGACGCCGAGGCGCCGGCCCTGGAGAGGCTGGCGGACCCCGACGGCGACCCTCGGATGCTGGTGCCCTGCATGCGCTACCTGGCGGCAATCCGCTCCGCGGCCGCGGCCGCGCCCCTGGCCGGGTTCCTGGACTCCAGCGACGAGCTGGCTTCCGCCGCCATCCAGGCGCTGGCCGCGCTGGGGCAGCATTCCTCCGGGGAGCCGCTGCTGGCCCGGTTGCGCGATCCGGAGTATTCGCCGGGGCTCAAGTCGCAGCTTCTGCTGGCCCTGGGCAGCCTGAAGTACGAGCCGGCCTTGGAGGACCTGATCGGAGTGGTCTCCAATCCGGATGAGGAACGCGTCCGTCGCATGTACGCTGCCTCGGCATTGGGGGAAATCGGCGACTCGCGGGCGATCCCGGCGCTGCGCGAGCTTTTCGCGGCGCAGGACAGTCTGCTGCGCGCCTATGCGGCAGCGGCTCTGGCCGGATTCGAGCTGTCGGAGGTGGAAGCGGCCCTGCAGGATGGGCTGCGCGACGCCAACGCGCGGGTGCGGCAGGCCGCGGCCAAGGCCCTGGCCCGCAAGGACGCGCAGAAATCGGTGGAGATCCTGATCTACAAGGCGCGCTACGACCCTGAGAGGCAGGTGCGCCTCGAGGCCATCCATTCCTTGGGGGCGATCGGCAACACGCGCTCCATCGCCTGGCTGCGGGAAGCCTACCAGGACCGACTGCTGGCCAACCTTTACCGGGAGGAGGCGCTGGCCGCGCTGCTCGAGCGCGACCCGGACGGCAGCCTGGGGACCGTTCGTGCCGTGGTCGAGGAGGAATGGAGCCGCAAGGACCCGGCCGTCCTGGAGTTCACGGCTCGCCGGCTGGCCGCTCTGAAGCAGGCCGGGCTGGGAGAGCTCTTCGAGCGCTTTCTGGCTCACTCGAACGTGGCGATCCGCTTGTACGGCCTGCGCGGCATCCGGCTGAACCGCCTGGGCTCGCTGCGGGAGAAAGTCCGCGCTCTGGCTGAAGGGGACCCGCACCCCGCCGTACGGCGGGAAGCTCAGCTTGTCTTGGAAACGCTCTGAGCCCTCGCCTGGCGCACCGAGCGCATCAGGTTGTTGATGGTCTCCAGCTGCGACACGTACTCCTGGAAGACCAGCCGCACGCGCTGCCCACGCTTGGTCAAGGCCACGATCTCCCGATTCAGGCAATCGGGGAGGGGCTTGTCCAGCGAAGCGAAGTACTGCGGCTTGCGGGGGATGAAGACGTACTGCCTGCCGTCGTTGCGGATGTCCGCGATACGCTGCGGCATGGGCAGGTAGTAGATCAGGAACGTCGAACCGTCCCCGCCGACGCTTCTGGAGCGGCCGCGAGGCACCTCGTGGATGTTGCGGGTGCCGATATACGGATTCTGATCGATGACCTTCAAGATCAGCGGACGGTGTCCGGCGCGGCCCTGGGCGAAAATGCGTTCATAGCCGCGGTCGCGGGCGCGGTTGCGGGCCAGGGCCAGCAGGGCGATCACCGCGGCGACCAGCACCAGCAGCGCGCCGGCGGCGATGAGCAGGTATAGCAGGACGGCGAGGAAGCCCCCCGGCTGGCACGTAGTTGAAAGCAAGCTCTCCGGCCAGGGGCGAAACCCGCACCTCCGCCTCGGCGAATTGCAGGGTGGCCGGCAGGACGAGTTCCCCGGGAAGCAAACCCCGAGGGAGCCGAACCGCCGCCTCCAGCATCGCGGTTTGGCCGGGGGGCACGATGCAGACCGCGGGGCGCAAGAGCAAGCGGGCCCGGCCGCTGTCGAGGCGGACCAAGGTCAGGCGCCTTTCGGTGCGGCCCGGGTTGCGGATGCTGAAGGGCACTGTGAAGCGGCGGCCGACGCTGCCCAGGTGCCCGGGGAAGATCAGGGTTGGGAAACCGGTGAGCTGCTCGGTCAGGGTTTGCGGCGTGGACTCGGAGTAGGGCAGGATGGTCGAGCCGGAGCGCTCGGCGAACTCTTCCAGCAGATTCGGGCCCTCGGCGGCCCCTCCGCGCGAGCAGCGGCCCCTCCGGCTAGCAGCGGCCCCACCCGTAGCAGCGGCCCCGCCCGTAGCAGCGGCCCCGCCCGTAGCAGCGGCCCCGCCCGTAGCAGCGGCCCCACCCGTAGCAGCGGCCCCGCCCGTAGCAGCGGCCCCACCGGTAGCAGCGGCCCCACCGGTAGCAGCGGCCCCACCGGTAGCAGCGGCCCCACCGGTAGCAGCGGCCCCACCGGTAGCAGCGGCCCCGCCCGTAGCAGCGGCCCCGCCGGTAGCAGCGGCCCCTTCCTCGATCGCGCCGATCCCCTGGGTGCCGGGGACGTCCGGCGCACCGGCAGCGGCGCCGGGGATGCGCAGGATGTGGATGTCCCAGCCCCGCTGGCGGATTCGGTCCGCGTTGCGGCGCAGTGCCTCCAGCACCTCGGCGGCGTCGCCCCGGTTCGGACTGCCCGGGGGCGGATCATGCCGGCCGTCGGTAAGCAGCAGCACCAGCTTGGGACTGTCCGCGGGCAATCCGTCCAGGTAGGAGTACAGGTAGTCCAGCGCGGCCACCAGGTCCGTGTACCGCCCCAGGGGACGCAGGAGATAGATCCGGTCGATGATCTCGGTCAGCTCCCGCGGCCCGCTTACCCGTTCGGCGATCTCGGTTTCCGGGGTGTCGGCGAAGCTCAGCAGGTGGAAGCCGTCGCCCTTGTGCAGCCAATGCTCGAGCAGGTCCCGCAGCAGGTACTGCTGCAGCTCGTCGTAGTAGGGAAACATGCTGGCGGAAGTGTCGACCATGGTCACTACGTCCATGCCCGCAGCGGCGGCGGCCAGCAGGGCCAGCAACAATAGGGCCAGGCACCACTTTTTCATGCTACCCCCGCATCACTCCACTTCCGTCCTCTCGATTCCCTGCACGGCGTATCGGAAGTTCCGGTCGCCGATGGCGAATTTCAACTCTTCACCGACCTTATGATTCATCAACTCCACCCCCAGCGGGGAGCGGTAGGAGATGATATTCTTCACCGGGTCGGATTCCCAGGGACCCAATAGAGTGTACAGCTCCTCGCTTCCGGTTTCCAGGTTTTTCAGGATCACCCGGGTGCCGAAGGAAACCGTGTCGTTGTTGATCTGGGCCGAAGTGAAGATCTGGGCATTCTGCAGCTCCTCCTGCAGGCGGGAGGCTGTCGTTTTTAGCAGCTCCTGCTTTTCCAGCGCCGCCTTGTATTCCGAGTTCTCACGAAGGTCGCCCTTGGACAAGGCGAAGCCGATTTCCTTGGAGTTTTCCGGAATCTCGTTCTCGAGGATGTGGCGCAGCTCCTTCTGCTTGCTCTCATAGCCCCTGCGGGTGACCAGCAGGCCCATGTTGACCTTTTCCTTTTCCTGGTCCCCGGGGAACTGGTAGCGGGGGTAGCGCTCCCGGATCTGGTGCTTGAGGTTGATTCTGAGGTTGGGGTCCAGCTCCTTGATGTCCTCCACCAGGGTATACAGCCGCATGATCGAATCCTCGCCGGATTCCAGGATATAGTTCAACAGGCGGCCTTCGTTGAACAGGAAGTCGTGGGCCTGCTTGTTGATCTTGCGGTTGTAGCTCACCTCCCGCTTGTTGTTGATCTCCCGGAAAGTGATGTCCAGCAAGTGGATCATGCCGATGAGCACCTTCTCCAGCTTGACGTCCATGGTGGCGAACCAGGGCTCGACCAGCAGGTTGCGGGCCACCCAGACGAATGACTCGCGGTACTCCCGGTAGCGGCTCATGATCTGGCCGATCAGCCCCCGCAGGACCTCCCAGCTCTCGTACTTGACCAGCTCGTCGATGATGAACTTGTTCTGGTAGTTGTGGAACAGCTCGGCGTAGATCTGCGGCCACTGGGGGTGGAACAGCTTGATGTGCTGCAGGAAGCTCCTCTTGATCTCCGAGTCGTCCAGCTTGACGAACATCTCCTGGAAGTTCTGGATTTCCTTCATTAAGTCGGCGAAGGTGAAATCCAGCCCGGGGTTGAGGTAGGGGAAGATGGAGACGATCCTCTGCACCAGCAGGTAGCTGGCCACGGTGTACTCGCTGACCGTGGAAAAGGACTTCAGGAACCCGGTGAAATAGCCCAGCATCTCGGCGAAATAGTCGGAGTCCGGCTCGACGTTCTCCAGGAACTCGCGGATGGTCTGCACCCGGTCGAAGAAGTTCTTCTCGGCCTTGAACTTGTTGTAGGTTTTCTCCTCGAAGGGGATCGGTTTGTCGCGCACCGTGAAGCGGTCCAGCTTGTCGGGGATGTTGCCGAAGGCCGAGTCGGTCTTCAGCAGGCGGCGGGCCTCGGAGCTCCACTTGGACCACTCGCTGTTGGTCAGCAGTTCCGGGATTGAGCTGCTCCTTGATGAGCTTCATATCCGCGGCGTTGTTGAAGCTGCGGATGATCACCTTCAGGGCCCAAGCGGGATCCGCCTTGATCTTCGCCTTCGAGCTGCTCCTTGGGCATGGTGCTGGAGAGCACCCAGATGTGCTCGGGGACAGGATCTTCAGGGCGTTCACGGCCATCTTCAACGACATCTTGTGCGCCCGACTTGCCGGCGAAGTCGATGATGAACATGTCGTCCTTGATGCTGACGATCTTGCCGATCTTCCAGCTGGAGTGGTAGACGTAGTTGCCGACGTCGAAGGCGATGTGCTTCTCGAAGTCGGCGATGGCCTCGTGCACGTTGCGCCAGCTCTGGTTCAAGTTGGAGATGCGCAGGTACTCCTCCAGCTGGCTGTGCTTGAGGTACTTGTTGTGGAAGGCCTCGACGATCTGCTTGCGGGCCGCGCTGTTCTTGGGTTCGTAGGCCAGGATGCGCTTCAGCAGCTCGATGGTCGTGTCCCAGTCCTCCTTCTGCAGGAAGTGCGGCACCAGGTAATTGAGCAGCGCCGCGGCGCGCTCGCCGCTCAGGACCTTGACGATCTTGCGCTCGATGGCGAAGAAGAAGTCCACGTCGTCCGGGATGAAGGCGATCAGCTTCTCCCAGATCTCCTTGACGTTGCTGAACATCTTCTTGTTGATGAAGCGGTGCAGCGCCTTCTTATAGTACTCGATCGAATTGGCGAGGTCCCCGTCCTGTTCCTTTTTCTCGGCCAGCAGCTTGACGATGTCCGCGTCCTCGTAGTCGACCTTGATGTAGCGTTCCCAGATGCGGAACTTCTGCTCCTGGTCGTTCTTGTTCTCGTAGCAGTCCGCGAGGGTCTTCAGGGCGAACTTGTTTTCGCCGAACTCCAGTATGCGGTTGCAGAGGAACTCGACGATGTTCCACTTGTGGTTGTCCACGAAGATGTTGATCAGCACCACCAGGTTGGAATCGTCCACCAGCTGCTTGCCCAGCGAAATGATGCCCGATAGGTACAGGGCGATGATGCTGTTGCGGGTGTGCTTCAGGTGCTCCTCGCACATCTCCAGCACCTTGTCCTGCGCCTCCGCCTGTATGGTTTCGCGGATGCGCGTGTCCAGCTCCTGGAAATGACTGATGGTGTAGCTGTTCAGCGTGGCCCGCGTCCACTTCTCCTCGTTCAGCAGCTCGTTCACGTTCTTCAAAAGGTTTTCTGACAATTGCCTTGCTCCTCGCGAAATGGTTTCAGTTGGTGTATTCCTTGAAAACGACCGGGTCGACGGCCTTGATGCGTTCCAGCACCTCTTCGATTTTCTGCCGCTCCTCGCCGCTGGCCAGATAATGGTCGATCAGCCAGAAATAGTGGTTGATCAGCCTGGCCACCGGCGCGGCGGAGCCCGACACGGGGCGAAGGCCGGCTGCGCCGGGTTGCACCCCGCTGCTCTGCGGCGCGAAGCCCGGCCTGCTGGCCGGCTGCCGGCGAGCCCGGGGAGCGTCCCGCCGCGGCCTGCTCCACGTCCTTCTCCAGCTGGTAGATGGCCTGCTTGAGCTTGCCCAGCTCCAGTGGCCGCAGCTCGCGCTTGACGTTGAACAGCCCGTAAATCGTGCCGTACACGGGGATCCAGTCGCGGATCTCCGGCTCGCTGAAACGCTCCCGCAGCTTGGCCACCAGCCTCTGGATCAGAGGGGACTCCAGGTAGGCCAGCTCCACGCCCCGGCAGTCCAGGAAGAAGGCTTCGCGGAAAAACACCTTGGCCGCCCTTGTTTCGTTGACCAGGGAGTAGCAGTCGGCCAGCTCGGCCAGGATCACCGCGTCCTCCCGCCGAATGCGGCTGGCCTCCTCCAGGTAGTTGATCGCGCTCTCGAAGTTGCCGCGGATCTTGTGGCAGCGGCCGATGCGCAGCAGGATCTCCGGATCCGGGTTGTCCGGGTCGCCGGCCAGCGCCGAGTAGTGTTCGAGGGCCTTCCCGAACACGTGGTATTTCAGCGAGAACAGGCAGCGCTCCGAAACGTTTTGCATGCGGGAAACGAAACCGCTGAATACCCGCCATTGATTCTGGTAGAATTCCCCGCGCGCATAGTCGCCTTCGATCGCCACGGCCCGGCTGTTCGATTTCCAGCCAGAAGTTCGCGCACTTGAGGGCGTTGACCACGTCGGAGTATTCGAAATCGATTGACAGCGCCCGCTCCAGTTGCTCGATGGCCGGAGGGAAGGCGCCTTCCTTGAAATGCAGGTACACCCGGTTGAGAATCTGCATGATTTCATTCTCTTTGAAGGTGAGTTGGTGCTCCATCGTTATAGGATTCAACCGGGCTCGAGGAAACCGTTGCCTCCTGACTTTATATACTTTATTATACCATGATGATAACTTTAGTCAATCTTGGCCCGATAAGTGTCGAAAAATAAGGAAGGGGCGAATCCTCACATGAGCAGGAGTCATCTGACTTTTTTCGCCTTCCTTCTTCTCGTCGCGCCGCCGGGCTGGCCGCAGGCCAGGAACGCGGAGGCCGAGCTGCAGGCGGGGCTGCAGGCCTTCCAGCAGGAGCAGTATCAGCAGGCGTTGCAGAGCTTCCGCCGGATCATCGACGACGAGGCGGCCCAGGCGCCTGAGGCCGATTACTGGTCGGCCATGGCGTACATGGCGCATGGAGATGCTGGACGAGGCCGACGGAGCCCTGGAGCATTACCTGACCCGCTATCCGGGGCATCCCCTGGCCGCCGAAGCCCATGTATCAGAAGTCCCGGCTGCTCTTCCTGGAACGCGACTACGAGAACGCGCTGCAGGCCTCCTACGAGTTCATCCGGCCAATCCAGGTTCCCCCTTCGTGCCCAATGCCTACTTCTGGATCGGCGAATCGCTGTACTCCCTGGGACGACTGGAGGAGGCCGAGCGGGTTTTCGCCAGGGTGCTGCGGGACTACCCGCAGAGCTACAAGGTGGAGGCGGCCAGCTACCGGCTTTCGCTGCTGGAGTTCAAGAAGCGCGAGGAGGAGCTGCTGCGCCTCTTGAAATGGAGCCACGAGGAGTTCCTGCGCACCGTGGAGGAGTACCAGCGCCGGGAGAAGGCCTACGAACAGGCTCTGGCCGCCTACCAGCAGCGCAGCCGGCGGCGCGGAGCAGCGACAGGCCGAGGCCAGGGCGCTGGAGGAACTGAAGGCCGAGAACACGGCCCTGCGCGGCAGGCTGCAGCTGGTGGAAACCCAGGCCGCCGGCGAAGCCGCAGGAAAAGCAGGAGAAGGCCAGGCAGCTGGCCGACCTGGAGAAAGCGCTGGCGCTCAAGGCAGAAGCCCTGGCGCTGAAGGAGTCGCTGCTCCTGCGCTACGAGCGGGCGGAGGGGCAGAACTGATGCGGCTGCGCCGGATCGCCCTGTCGGTCCTGCTCCTGGGATCCATCCTGCTGCGGGCCTGGACGCTGGAGGTCAGCGAGGGCAGGCTGAAGCTGATCCTGCATAAGGGCATCGGCCGCTTTTCGCTTTATCTGGACGGGACGGCCCTGTTCGTGGACCAGGATCCGCGCACTTCCGGGATGGCGCTGCTGCTGGACAACCGGGTGTACAAGCTCGGCGACAGCGGTGAGTTCAAGGAGAGCTCGGAAGCCCTGCCCGGCGGTGGCCGCTTCACCTGGACCTCCAAGCGGCTCACCGTTACGGAGACCTTCGCTTTCCAGGGCGCGGAGGCCGTGTCGGTGTCCATCGCGATCCGAAACAACACGGACCGCGAGCTCTCCGCGGGCTTGCGCTTCCTTCTGGACACCTACCTGGGCGAGGCAGCTTTCCCGCACTTCCGGACCGATCGCGACAGGGAGATCAACGGCGAGCTCTCCTATGCCGCCTCGGACATGCCAGCCTACTGGCTGTCACGCTCCTCCCGCCCAACCCCTGCACCGGAGAACCCCAGCCTGCTGATGCCCCTGCGCGGCGATGGGGTGACGACCCCCGATCGCCTGGTCCTGGCGAACTGGAAGAGGCTCAGCGAGTCCTCTTGGCTGTATGAGACCGCGCCGGCCAGAAGCTTCAGCGAGCTGCCCTATTCGATCAATGACTCCGCCGCCTGCCTGTACTTCGGGCCGGCCCCGCTTCCCGCCGGGGCCAGCCGGACCTATCTGCTGGTTCTTTCCGGCGGCGCGGAACCACCGGCTGCAGCCGCAGGCGCCGCCGCAGCGGCCGCCTCGCCTCCGCCTGCTCCGGTGCCTGCGCCAGCGGCAGCACCGCCTGCTCCGCCCGCACCGCCTGCGCCCGCGCCCGCGGCCGAGGCTGGGACGCCGGGCGCCCAGGCCGGTGCCGGGACCTCGCCGCCTGCGAAGATCAAGCTGGGCATTGAGGGGGACCTGCGCGTACTCGACGACCTGCTCCAGAAGCTGGCTGCCAAGTTGGATTCCCATACGCCGCTCTCGGGGGAAGAGCGGCAACTCATGGAGCAGATCATCGCCGACCTCAAAAAAAGGCTGGAAAGCTACGGCGATTAGGCGGTAGTATCCTCGATTAGAATGCCCCAGAGTCTGCTCCAGCAAGCCTCGCGATCGTACCGCAGGCGGCGGTATGCCCAGGTCATCCGCCTGCTGGAAAGCCAGATCTTCCGCTTCCGCGAAAACCCGGTCTTCTTCTACTTGCTGGGCTGTTCCTGCCTGCGAATGGGGGACCTCGGGGGCGCCGAGTCCTATTTACGGCGCGCCAACCAGCTGCGGCCGCAGGACGCGGGCACGCTGCTCGGACTGGCGGCCATACACCTGAAGCGCGCTGAGACCGAACAGGCGCTGGAGCTCTGGCTGCAGGTGACGGAGTTTGACCACGGCAACCGCCAGGCTGCCCGCGGCCTGGAGCTGCTGCGCCGGGCGGCCGCCAGGGAAGACCCGCAGCTGCTGCGCGACCCGCGCAGGATCGAGGCACTACAACCGGGGGTGCCCTTCAATACGCGCGTCCTGATCCTTCCCCTGGCCAGCCTGGCCGCTGCCGCGCTGCTGGCCGCGGGGGTTCTCCTCCTGCCGCGTTATCTTCCGCAGCGGGGCTTCTCCGGGCGCTCGGAAGTGCGGGAGGTGCGCCTGACGGCGGGGCAACCGGCCCTGGATCCCAGCCCCGAAACCGCGCGCTATCCCCTGACCGAAAAGCAAATCCAGGAATCCTTCGAAAAAACCAAGCGCTTCCTGCTGCAGTACCGTGACAATCTGGCCACCCGCGAGGTGAACCGAATCCTGCTTTCCAATGCTTCGGCCTATGTGAAGGAGAAGGCGCGCCTGCTGGCCACTTTCACCCGGGTGCCGGACTTCACCACCATCCGCGACCCCTTCAGCTTTCGCGAGGTGTCCGTAGATCCGCCCCTGCACGCGGGCTGTTTCGTGGTTTGGCGGGGCAAGGTGGCCAATCTGGGGATCGCCAGCAATGCCCTTTCCTTCGACCTGCTGGTGGGTTACGAGAGCCAGCAGCAGCTTCATGGAGTGGTCAGGGTCGCAGCTGCCTTCGCCGCGGAGCTGGCGGACGGTGATGCGGTGGAAGTGCTGGGCAAGGTCGACCTGGGCTCAGGGAAACTGGCGCTGGAGGCCGTTTCCCTGCACCGACTGTACGCTACCCAATGAGAGCCGTCGTCCAGCGGGTCCAGGACTGCGCCGTCAGCGTGGAGGGGCGGGTGACCGGCAGGATCGAAAAGGGCCTGCTGGTGTATCTCGGTGTCGGGCAGGATGACAACGAGGAGGACTTGAATTACATCGCCGAGAAGATCGCTCACTTGCGTATTTTCCCGGACGCCCAGGGCAAGATGAACCTCTCGGTGACTGATCTGGGCCTGTCGATCCTGGTGGTTTCCCAGTTCACGCTGTACGGCGACGCCAGGAACGGCCGCCGCCCTTCCTACACCTGCGCCGCGGAGCCGCAAAAGGCGCTCGGCCTGTACCGCCAGCTGATTCAGCTGCTGCGATCCCGGAGTTTCGTGGTCGAGGAGGGGGAGTTCGCCGCCTCTATGGAGGTCAGGTACTGCAACGTGGGCCCGATCACCATTCTGCTGGACTCTCGGAAACTGTTTTAGCCAGCCTCGCCGCCACGGCCGCGGCCAGGCGGGCGATAGCGGCTTCCCGCGAGCTTGCCTGCAGCCGGAGAACCGAATCGAGAAATACCGGGTTGGCGCTGGAGCCGGCGTACTCCAGCACCTCCAGGGCCAGTTCGGCGAGCTCCGCCTCGGCTCGCCCGCCCTGCGCCCGCAGGCGTTCGCCCAGCCAGCCCGCCTGGGCGAGCACCGGCCCGTCGTAGGCGCGGTTTCCGGAGTTTCGCAGCAGGCGCACGACTTCGCGGCGCAAAGCCAGGCTGAAACCTCCCAGCCCCGCCGCCAGAGCGTCCAGCCCCGAGGTGTTGAGGGACAGCCTCTGGGACAGGGCCCGCGGGCTTTCCGTCGGCGGGAATACGGCCCGCAGCAGGAAAAGGATGGGAAGCTCCTGGCGGCGGCCGAGCAGCCCGGAGAGGATGTCGGCGACGTAGGGGTCCTCTCGGTGGCCCAGGGATTGGGCCGCCTCGAGCGCCTCGGCCAGGTCGCCGCTCTGCATGGCCTCGAGGATGAGCAGGTTCTGCCGGCGGTCGGTGTGCACCGCCCAGTGCTCGGCGGGGAGGGCGGCGGGTAGGGAAGCCAGCGAAGTCGATCCAGCGCTGGTCCACGAAGAGGGCCTTCGCCGGTGCCACCAGGCACTGTCGTTCCAGCCGCGCCCACCACCAGTCGAGGAAGGCCTGGCGGCCCGGCTCACCGAGACGAAGCCGAGGTTGTGGACCCCCGAACGGAGAATGGAGAGCTCGGCCGGGGTCCTCCCGTCCTGGGGCACCGGGTGCACGGTGTGGGCGAGGACCACGGAGTGCTCGGCCGACACGCCCTCCAGCGACGCCATGGGCCGGTAGAAGCGGATGTCGGCGTCGAAGTAGGTGGCGGCCTCCCCGAACCGGTCCAGCAGGTGGCGCAGCAGCCGGGGTTTCACGGCCGTAGGCCAGTTCGAGGACCGAGTAGGCGAACCACAGCGGGCCCGCACTCCTCCGGGGAGAAGAGGTCGCCGGGCGATCACCACCTCGAAGGGCTCCTCCTCTTCCCGCAGACCGGGGCCGGGATCCAGGACCAGCGTGTGGAAGGTGCTCCCCGGGTGGTGCTCCAGGAACGTGCGGGCCAGGACCCGGGCCTGCGCCAGGTAGTTGCGGGCGACGACGGTGCAGGCGTGCATGCGGCGGAGCCTTCCCCGGGCCGGGCCGGAGGACCGGGATGGTAGCCCCGGGCCTCTCTCAAGCGTGGGAGAGGGAGCCAGTGCCTCTCCCGGCGGCTTCGGGCGGGAATACCACCCGACCCCTCTCGCGGCCGCTTCGGGCGGGAGAGGGGTCGGGGGCGCAGGGGAGCGACGGTGCCTGCGGCCGGGCCGCATTGTGGTTGCCCTCACCGCTCGGCGGCCGCGTGGTCGCGAGGGTTCGGGCTGAATGACGGTTGCCGACGCGCCCCTCCCCCGGACCGCCGGGGAGGCTGCGACTCACCCTTCCTACACTCCTCCTGCCATGACCCCCGAGCCGCCCGCTCCCGGCGTCCGCCCCACCCCCCTCTTCGTCCTCGGCACCCCCCGCTCCGGCACCACCTTCCTGCAGCAGGTGATCGACGCCCACCCCGAGGTCTTCGTCACCGACGAACTGCGGGCCGTCTCCTGGCTGGTGCAGGAGGCCGGGCAAGCTCCGGGAGGGCTGCACCGTCCACGGCAACCCCTACCCCATCGACCCACGGGCCGGGCGTTCGCGGAGTACCTGCTCGACAACGCCGCCCGCATCCTGGTGCCCTTCTACCTGCGCCAGGCCAGGCGGGCCGGCAAGCCGGCCATCCGCTACTGGGGCGACAAGTACCCGCACTACGACGAGATCCTCCACCTGCTGCCCCGCCTCTTCCCCGAGGCCCGCTACGTGCTCATCCACCGCGACCTGCGCGACACCATCTCCTCGGTCATGACCAGCTTCGAGTGGCCGGTGGAGCGGGCCGCCCCATTCGTGTGCCTCATCTACGACCGCTACGTGCGCAAGGCGGACGACCTGATCCGCGCGGGGGTGGTGCCCGCCGAGCGCTTCCTGCACGTCAACTACCTCGACCTGAACACCGACGCGGCGGCCGAGGCGGGGCGCCTCTTCGCCGCCCTGGGCCTGGGCTATCCCGGAGGCCACCGCGGCCCGGGTGCGGGAACTGACGCGGCATCCAGGCGCACAGCATCCGCCGCCCGGGCCGACCCCGCAGCCGTTCGAGATCGAGGACTCGCACCAGCGCTGGGCGCGCGACCTGTCGCCTGCCGACCTGCAAGTGTCCTGCGCGGAGATCGCCGGGATCGCCGAAGCCGTGGCCATCGGCAACCGCCAGCAGCCGGGGGAGCCCTTCGCCTACCCGGCGCCGTAGGGGCCAGTTCCTCCGGGCGGGGCCATCCCGAGGGCGAAGAGCGTGGGACCGGCGAGGCGCGGCGAAGGCCCGGCTGTGCCCGTCGTCCCACTCCGCCCAGGGAGTCGGTGAGAGTCCGGGCGCCCCCTTCCCGCTCGGAGGCGGCGAGGCTCGATTTGAGGCGGTCTCGGCGAAGGAACCCAGCCGACCCGGATGGTCGGGCGCCTCGAGGAACCCCAGCACCCGGCGGACGTCGCGGCCGGGCCTCGTTGTGGATCTCCACGGCGGCCATGGTGCCGGCGCGTCGGACTCGGGAAGGACGGGACCTGCCCGGGGCCCTTACGCCCCCTGGGCGTGGAGGACGACGCGGCGCTCCCGGCCCTGGTCGAGCTCCAGGAACATCACCCGCTGCCAGGTGCCCAGCAGCAGCTCGCCGTCCACCACCGGCACGGTCACCGAGGAGCTGCCCACCAGCATCTGCCCGCAGTGGGCGTGGCCGTTGAGCAGCTCGTCCTCCTGGATGTTCTCGGTGCGCAGCTCGTGGTCGTCGTGCTCGTAGTAGCGCTCCACCGGGACCACCTCCTGCACGAGGCGGCGGAAGTCGTTGAAGAAGCCGGTCTCGGCCTCGTTGACCACCAGCGAGGTGGTGGTGTGCAGGGTGTGCACGGTCACCTGGCCGTGGCGCACGCCGGAGCGGGCCACCACCTCGCGCGCCAGGTCGGTGAGGTCCCAGAACTCCAGGCTGCCCGTGGTGTGGAAGTGGAGCACCTCGGTGCGGATGCGGGGCTCGGAGGTGGCGGCGAGGAGGGTCGTCGTTCCCTCCGGCCGGCGCAGGGCGCGCCGGGTGCTGAGGTGTTCATCCACGAGTCGGCTCTCCAGGGGTCGAAAACGGGTTCACCTTAGTGGCGGCGGAGGCAATGAAGGATCACGCCGATGCTGAGCCGCCGGTCATGATCGGCCTCCCCGAGCGAGGCGCGGCATGCGGCCGGCGCAGCTCCGTGGCCCGGCCCGGCTAGATCCCCCCGGCGGTGAGCCGCCCGCCTGGTACACCGCCACCACCCGGTCGGCCAGGCCCTCCAGCACCAGCGGGTCGCCGTCGATCACCACCAGGTCGGCCCGCTTGCCCGCCTCGATGGTGCCCGAGTCCTTCTCCAGGCCCATCAGCTCGGCGGCGGTGCGGGTGGTGGCCACCAGCACCTGGGCCGGGGTCATGCCGCCCTGCTCCATGAGGGCCAGCTCCTCCAGGTTGCGCCCGTGCGGGGTGACCCCGCTGTCGGTGCCCATGGCCACCTTCACCCCGGCGGCCACCGCCCGGCGGAAGGAGTCGAAGTGGATGTCGATGACCTCCCGGGCCTTGGCCAGCGAGGCCTCGGGGATGGCCATGCCGGCGTCGGCGGCCTTGAGCACGCCCGCGCGGCGCCACCAGCGTCGGCACCAGGTAGGTGCCCCGCTGCAGCATCAGCTCGATGGCCTGGTCGTCCAGGTAGATGCCGTGCTCGATGGAGCGGATGCCGGCCCGGATGGCGTTCTTGATGCCCTCGCTGCCCTGGGCGTGGGACATCACCCAGCGCCCGGCGGCCGCGGCCTCGCGCACCAGCACCTCCAGTTCGTCGGGGGCGAAGTGGGCGTGCCGGGGGTCGTCGCGCGGCGAGAGCACCCCGCCCGTGGTGGCCACCTTGATGACGTCGGCCCCGTCGCGGATCAGCTCCCGCACCTTGCGCCGCATCTCCTCGGGCCCGTCCACGATGCCCGAGGGGCGGCCCGGGTGCGCGCTGAACAGGCCCACCGTCTGGCCCGAGGCCAGCCAGTCGTCGCCGTGGCCGCCGGTCTGGCTGATCATGGTGAGCGAGATCTGCATCCGGGGCCCGCCGATGAGGCCCTGCTCCAGCGCCACCTTCGTGCCCAGGTCGGCGCCGCCGGCGTCGCGGACCGTGGTGATGCCGCCCGCGCAGCGTCGCTCATCAGGTTGCGCGCCGTCTCGTAGAACTCCAGCGAGAACGGCTTCTGCACCTGGCGCCACAGGTCGATGTCGGTGAAGGCCACGTGGACGTGGGTGTCGAAGAGGCCGGGGAGCAGGCCCCGCCCGCCCAGGTCGATCACCTCGTCGCCGTCGAGGCCCAGGCCCACCTCGCGGATGAGGCCGTCCTCCACGACCACCTGGCCGTCGGCGACGGGGGCGCCGGTGCCGTCGAAGACCCGGGCGTTGGTGAACAGGGTGCGGGGCATGGGGGAGACCTCCGTAGCGCTTGCGGAGCGGACGCGCCCCAGCCTATCCGGCCATCTGCGCCGCAGCGGCGAGGCTCCGGGCCCGGGGTGACATCGGCGACGCCCGCGCCGCTCCCTCGGCCCAATCCCCGGGCGGCCCGGCGCGCTCACGGCGAGCCCCGACGCGAGTGGTAGCGGCGCCGAGCACCGCTACCACTGCACACTCAGGGTCGAGCGCCCCGGGACGTCCGGGGTTCCCGACCGGCTTACGCCATCTCCCTCCGGCGAGACATCAAGAGCAGCCCCAGCCCCATGGTCAGGGCGGCCAGGCCGGCGAGGAACAGCGGGAGCTCCAGCGGGCTGGGCCCGGTGAAGGGCAGCTCGCCCCGTTGTAGAAGGTGCAGACCGCCGCTTCACCCTCGGCCAGGTTCACCGTCACCGTGCTGGCCGCTCGACCGAGTAGTCGATCGCGGTGCACTCGATCTGTTGAACACCCAGTCACCCGGCAGGGTGCCCTCCGACACCACGTAGGTGCCGGCTTCGAGCTCGGCCGAACGTCTTCGACGGGATCGGCCGGATCCATCAGGGTGAAGGTCCCAGAGCGCCCGCATCGAAGGCGAAGGCGGTGTTGTCGGCCGGGGTGGCGTCCTTGATGATCGTGATCGACCCCGGTCGGCGCCTCCACCTCCTCCTCGAAGTTGTAGAAGGTGCAGACCGCCGCCTCACCCTCGGCCAGGTCGACCGTCACCGACTGGCCGTCCGCCGACCACGACAAGGCGTCGCAGACGACCTCGTCGAACTTCCAGTTACCCGGCGAGGGCACCCTCGGTGATGGTGTACGGGCCCGCCAGCAGGTCGGCGACGGTCGTAAGCGACGGATCCGACGGATCCATCAGGTCGAAGGCGCCCAGGTCGCCGCTGAAGCCGAACGGCGTGTCGTCGCCCGAGGCATCCAGCGGCGTGGCGTCCTTGATGATCGTGATCGACCCGGCAGGCGGCTCCACCTCCTCCTCGAAGTTGTAGAAGGTGCAGACCGCCGCCTCACCCTGGGCCAGATTCGACCGTCACCGACTGGCCATCCGCCGACCACGACAAGGCGTCGCAGACCACCTCGTCGAACTTCCAGTCACCCGACAGGGCGCCCTCGGTGACGGTGTAGGTGCCGGGGACCAGGTCGGCGACCGTCTTGGACGGATCCGACGGATCCTTCAGTTCGAAGATGCCCAGGTCGCCGCTGAAGCCGAACGGGGTGTCGTTCACCCGAGGCATCCAGCGGCGTGGCATCCTTGATGATCGTGATCGACCCTTCCGGCGGGTTGAGGTTGCTAGAAGGTGCAGGTGACCACCTCGCCCGGCGCCCAGGTCGATCGCCGCCGGATCGGAGCCGTCCGAGCAGGTCGCCCCGGTCAGCGACCAGCCGGCCGGCAGGTTCACCTCGGCCACCGAGTAGACGCCCGGGAGCAGCGCCCCCGAGTCCACCGGGGCGTCCCGGCATCCGCCAGGAAGAAGTTGTCTCCCCACGACGGGTCGAACTCGAACTGCGTCGGGTCGACCCGCCGGGTCGGTCACCTTGTCCACCAGGATGTTGACCCCGCGCCAGGTAGTTGGTGAAGGTGCAGGTCACCGTCTCGCCCGGCCCCAGGTCGATCGCCGCCGGATCGGACCCGTCCGAGCAGGTCGCCCCGGTCAGCGACCAGCCGGCCGGCAGGTTCACCTCGGCCACCGAGTAGACGCCCGGGCAGCAGCGCCCCCGAGTCCACCGGGCGCCCCGGCATCCGCCAGGAAGAAGTTGTCTCCCCACGACGGGTCGAACTCGAACGGGTCGCGATCACCCGCCGGGTCGGTCACCTTGTCCACGAGGATGTGACCGCGCGCCAGGTAGTCGGTGAAGGTGCAGGTCACCGTCTCCCCCGGCCCCAGGTCGATCGCCGCCGGATCGGACCCGTCCGAGCAGGTCGCCCCGGTCAGCGACCAGCCCGCCGGCAGGTTCACCTCGGCCACCGAGTAGATGCCCGGGAGCAGCGCCCCCGAGTCCACCGGGGCGTCCCGGCATCCGCCAGGAGGAAGTTGTCTCCCCACGACGGGTCGAACTCGAACTGCTGGCGCCGACCCGCCGGGTCGGTCACCTTGTCCACGAGGATGTGACCCCGGCTTGGTGTTGTAGAAGGTGCAGGTCACCGTCTCGCCGGCCTCGAGGCTGATTGCCGCCACAGGCGAGCCGTCCGAGCAGGTGGCGCCGGCCAGGGCCCAGCCGGCCGGCAGGTCGACCTCGGCCACGGAGTAGGTGCCCGGGGTCAGATCGCCGGAGTCGCGCGGAGTGTCGTTGTCGTCCTGATAGAAGTAGGACGTCCGCCAGCTCGGGTCGAAGCCGAAGTCCGGGTCGTTCCCAGACGGCGGGTCGGTCACCTTGTCGACGATGATGCGGCCCATGGTGGATGTGGTGTTGTAGAAGGTGCAGGTGACCACCTCGCCGGCCTGGAGGCTGATCGCCGACACAGGCGAGCCATCAGAGCAGGTGGCGTCGGCCAGGGCCCACCCGGCCGGCATGTCGACCTCGGCCACGCTGTAGGTGCCCGGGGCGAGCGGGCCCGAGTCACGCGGAGTGTCGTTGTCGTCCTGATAGAAGGAGGACGTCAGCCAGCTCGCGTCGAAGCCGAAGTCCGGGTCGTTCCCTGAGGCGGGTCGGTGACCTTGTCGACGATGATGCGGCTCTCGCACGCATCGACGGGGTAGTTGACCGTCACCTCTCGGTGCGACCCCTGGCTGCTCCCGTTGTTGAACGGGGCGGCGGCGTACGCCTGGACGACCACGAAGTCGTCGGTGTCCCCGGGCCACGGGATCGGGCCCCAGGTGAACCCGTAGCCGTTGGCCGCCGTGAAGGCGCCGCTGGCCACCACCGTCCACGCCCCGGTGTTGTTGACCCGGAAGCGGATCTGGATGTTGGGGTTGCCACTGGCCCCGTCGTTACTGGGGTCGCGCAGCCACGACACCGACTCGCCGGAGATCACCACGCCACCCGTCTGGGAGTCGCAATAGGCCCGGGCAGCTGACCTCCGGATGATGCGCCAGGGCGGCGGGCATCATCGCCATTATCAGCGCCACGAGACCGAAGACAGTGAGCAGGCTCCCGCCGAGGCGGCGGCGACGACCGCGTTGATGATTCCATTTCCCCTTCCTCCTCCTCCGACGGCTCCCGCCGCCCGGAGGCTCCAACTTCGGGGGCTTCAGCTACCCCCAGTAGTCACGCACCCCTGTGTGACCACTCTCAGTATACAGACATACTGGAGCTTCTGCTACCAGTGGAATCTAGCTCCCAGCGCTCTTACCGTTGTCCACAGCCCGTGGCGCCCCCGCCGCGACACGCACTGCGCGGCGCCCCCCTCCGGTTGCCTTCCGCCACTCCCTCCATCCTAGCCCGTGCTTGGGGCCCGTGCCTCTCCGATAGTTCGCACTACACCGGTGAGCGTAAAGGGTACCGGCATGGTGGTCAACCGGCGACGGCAGTAGGCCCGGTTTCCCCCGAATCCGACACGGAGTGTGGCAGAGACAACCACTCAAGGTGGCGAATACGCTCGACCGATAGCCGCCCCGAGGCTCAGCCACCCATGACACCACACCCCAACCGCAGCAACCGGCTCCACGCCCCCTACCGGCACGGCGCCCGCCGGGCTCTGGTCGCGCTCGGCGCCGGCATCTTCCTCGTCGACTCCAGGTCTCCCTGGCCGACGGCGAACGCCACCGAGCGGCGAACACGCCCAGTGGTCGCCCGAGGAGCAGCAGTTCGTCTACGAGCTCAACCGGGCCCGTTGGGACCCGTCGGCCGTCCTCGCCGCGGCGGGCCTGCCGAGCGGCAGCGTTCTGCCCGCACCCCCGTTGGCGGTCAACGACTCTCCTGGCCGGATGCCGGCGGCTACCGCTCCGACGAGATGGCCGACTACGACTACTTCGCCCATCAGAGCCCGGTCACCGGCAACCTGGCCGAACGCCGTGGCCCGCCAGTTCGGCTACGACCTGCCCTCCTTCTGGCCCGACGAGGCCAACAGCATCGAGTCGATCCACCGGGGGAACCCCCGGATCGGCGGGGTGCTGGCCAGCTTCATCGGCTCCACGGGCCACCGCAACCATCTCATGGGCCAGGGCTGGTACGCCACCCATCGCGAGATCGGCGTCGGCGCCCGCCTCGACGACCGCACCTGGACCGTCCTGACCGCCACGACCGGCTCGGGCGAGCTCTTCCTGACCGGGGTGGCCTACGCCGACGCCGACGGCAACGGGCGGATGGACCTGGGCGAGGGCCTGAGCCGGCGTCACCATCACCGCCGGGACCAGCCTCACCACCACCAACGTTGGCGGTGGGTGGGCTCTGCCGGTGTGCACCCGGCCGCTACCTGGTGACGGCGTCCGGAGGCCCCTTCGGCGGGACCGCCGCGATCGCCGTTCGAGTGCGGCGAGTACAACGTCGAGGTCGACTTCGTCTCGCTCGTCCGCCGCGGCACCGCGCCTCTGAGGCGATCCGGCCGCAGGTCTTCTCGTACCAGATGTGCGCCGGCCTGCTCCCCACCATCCTGGGCACCGGCGGCGACGACATCCTGATCGGCACCGGTGGCGACGACGTCATCGTGGGCGGCGGCGGCAACGACATCATTACCGGCGGCGGCGGCAACGACACCCTCTGCGGCGGCCCCGGACGAGACGTCATCTCCGGGGGCCCCGGCGCGGGACGTCATCTCGGCGGCCCGGGAGCCGGCGACCGCTGCTCGGAGGGAGAGCAGTCCACCGGCTGCGAGTTGCCGTGACTCTCCCGAGGGCCCTACCGCGTCACGGACCCCCGCCCCTACTTACACCACACCGTGGGACGCAACCAGGCAGGCTCCCGGCCCTGCCGACGGCTAACCGGCCCGCGGCGGCCCGGCCCGGACTGCCGACGCGACGGCCCAATTCGCCGATTCCCGCTCCTCACGTAGCATGGCGGGGTAGGCAGACCAGGCTCCTGCTGGCGCAAGTAGCGGAGTCGCCTACTCAAGGCAGGACGCACAAGGGGTCGATACCACTCATGCGATTGACATGAGCCAAGCCACCTTCCTCTCGACCCGCCCCCTCCCGGTCCGTCGCACTGCCCGCCGGATCCTCGCCGCCGCCCTGGTGACCCTGGTGGTGGGTTCGACTACGGCGGCCCCCGCCGCCTCGGGTGCCGGGTGGTCGGCCGAAGAGCAGCAGTTCCTCTACGAGCTCAACCGGGTGCGCTGGGATCCGACCCTTGCCGGCTTCAGCGCCGAGACGGCGAAACCCGCTCCCCCGCTTGCCGCCAACCCGGCTCTCGGCGCCGCCGCCGAATCACGGGCCGACGAGATGGCGGAATTCGACTACTTCGATCACCAGAGCCCCGATCACGGGCCTCTGGCCCAACCAGGTAGCCCGGGCGTTCGGCTACCCGCTGCCCCAGTACTGGCCCAACGATGCCAACAACATCGAGTCGATCCACTCCGGCCAGCCGACGGTGAGCGGGGCCCTGCTGAGCCTCCTGGGCTCGCCCGGCCACTGCAGCCACTTGCTGGGGCAGGACTGGTACGGCAGCCACCGCGAGATCGGCGTGGGGACGCACTTCGACGAGCGCCTCTGGAGCATTATGACCGCCAACGACGGCTCGACGCGGGTCTTCCTCACCGGGGTGGCCATCGCGACGCCAATCGGAACCTTCGCATGGACCTCGGCGAGGGGTTGAGCGGCGTCAACGTCACCGCCGGGGGCCACTCCACCGTCACGAACCAGGCCGGTGGCTGGGCGCTATCGGTGCCGCCGGGTCGCCACCAGGTCACCGCGTCGGGCGGCCGCTTCCGCGGCGTGTCGGCCGCCGCGGTGATGGTCGAGTCCTACAACATCGGTGTCGACTTCCGCTCGGGCCGGCAACGGCCCCTGATCCATGATTACCAGACCTGCGCCGGCCGGGCGCCGACGATCATCGGCTCCAACGCCGCGGAGCACATTCAAGGTACGCCCGGAGACGACGTGATCCACGGCCTCGGGGGCGCCGACGTGATCGACGGCGGCGGAGGCCACGACCTGATCTGCGGGGGAATGGGGAACGACCGGCTGATCGGCGACGGCGCCGTTCTGCGCGGCGGGGCGGGGCAGGACACCTGCACCCTCGGCAAGCGCCACGTGAGCTGCGAAACCCCCTGACGACCCCGGCGGCGGTGATGGGCGTCCCGCCCGGAGGACCGGAGGCCGTCTGTTGATGCACTCCGGCTGCCCCTGGCAGTACCTTCCGCCCCTCTCCCCGCCACCGGGAACGAGCGGCCACAGGGCGTCTCCTCCCGACCGCGGCCTCGTCCTGGTCGTGCCCGGAGGGGCCGCGGTCGGGCTTCTTCGTGAACGCCGGGCAGACCGACGGCCGCGATCCCAGGGCCGCTCAGGATCGCCTGGTGCTCGCCTTCAGGTAGGGCCGGCAGGCGGCCCCAGCCTCCCCAACCCCTGGGAAAGAGGATCCCGTCGTCGCCACGGTGGCCCCGGCCGGGGCCCACTCCCTTCGACGGTCGATTGGCTCCTCGACACCCCGGGACCGGTTCTTTCGAAAGCCTGCTCGTCTGCCGGTATCATGCCCCGGGACAGCGAAGGAGAGCAGCGTGCCGGCCACCATCGTCGTCGGGGCTCAATGGGGCGACGAAGGGAAAGGCAAGATCGCCAACCTCCTCGCCCAGGAGGCGGACGTGGTGGTCCGCTACCAGGGGGGCAACAACGCCGGCCACACCATCGTCATCGGCGCCGAGCGCTTCGCCCTCAGCCTCATCCCCAGCGGCGTCATCTACCCCAACGTGATCCCGGTCATCGGCAACGGCTGCGTGGTGGACCCGGCGGTGCTGCTGGCCGAGATGGACACCCTGCGCAAGCGGGGCATCGACCCGGGCAACCTGCGCCTGTCGGGCAACGCCCACCTGATCATGCCCTACCACCGCAAGCTCGACGCGGTGCGGGAGCGCTTCCTGGGCCGCCAGCGCATCGGCACCACCAAGCGGGGCATCGGCCCCGCCTACCAGGACAAGTACTCCCGCCTGGGCATCCGGGTGCAGGACCTGTACGACCCCAAGATCTTCCGGGACAAGGTCGAGGTGGTCCTCAAAGAGAAGAACCGCATCCTCACCAAGGTCTTCAACCAGCTGGCCATGGACCCCGGGGAGATCGTCGACGAGTACCTGGCCTACGGGGCCCGGCTGCTGCCCCACGTGACCGACACCTCTCTGCTGGTGTGGGAGGCCATCCACGCCGGGAAGAACGTGGTGTTCGAAGGGGCCCAGGGCACGCTGCTGGACATCGACCACGGCACCTACCCCTTCGTCACCTCGTCCAACCCCATCGCCGGGGGCGCCCTCACCGGCACCGGGGTGGGGCCCAAGGAGATCGACCGGGTGCTGGGCATCACCAAGGCCTACGTCTCCCGGGTGGGCAGCGGCCCCTTCCCCACCGAGTTGTTCGACGAGGTGGGCGAGCAGATGGTGCAGATCGGCGGGGAGTTCGGCACGGTGACCGGGCGGCGGCGCCGCTGCGGCTGGCTCGACACCGTGGCGCTGCGCTACGCGGTGCGGGTCAACGGCATCACCGAACTGGCGCTGATGAAGCTCGACGTGCTGTCGGCCTTCCCCGCGCTGCGCCTGGGGGTGGCCTACTCCTCGCTGGGGGAGCGCTACGACGAGTTCCCCCGCCAGCAGCGGGTGCTCTACAACTGCGCCCCCATCTACGAGGACGTGCCCGGGTGGAAGTCCGACATCACCGGGGTGCGCCGCCTGGAGGATCTGCCCCGGGCGGCCCGGGCCTACATCGAGCGGGTGGAGCAGCTCGCCGGGGCGCCGGTCACCATCGTGTCGGTGGGCCCCGACCGGAGCGCCACCTTCCTCAAGCAGTGAGCGGCCGACCGGGAGGCGACGGGATGATCGAGCGCTACTCCCTGCCCGAGATGGCGGCGGTGTGGAGCGAAGAGCACCGCCTGGCCGTCTGGCAGGAGATCGAAGCCCTGGTGGTGGAGGCCTGGGTGGCCGAGGGCGTCGCCCCGGCCGCGGCCGCCGCCGCGGTGCGCGCCGCCCCCGAGGTGGACCGCGAAGCCTGGAAGGCCCGCGAGGCCGAGACCGGCCACGACCTGGCCGCCTTCGTGGACGTGCTGGCGGCGTCGGCAGGCCCCGGCGGGGAGTGGGTGCACTACGGGCTCACCTCGTCCGACGTGCTCGACACCGCCCTGGGGGTGCTGCTCGGCGACGCCGGCGAGCTGCTGGTCGGCCGGCTGGCGGCGCTGTTCGAGGCCCTGAAGCGGCGGGCCCTGGAGCACCGGGACACGCTGATGGTGGGGCGCACCCACGGCATGTGGGCCGAGCCCACCACCTTCGGCCTCGAACTGGCGGGGTGGGCCTTCGAGGTGCAGCGCAACCCGGAGCGCCTGCGCCGGGCCACCGCCGCGGTGGCGGTGGGCAAGGTCAGCGGGGCGGTGGGCACCTACGCCCACGTGCCGCCTGCCGTGGAAGCCTTCGTCTGCGAGCGCCTCGGCCTGGGCGTGGAGCCGGCCTCCACCCAGGTGGTGGCCCGCGACCGCCACGCCGACTTCCTGTCGGCCCTGGCCCTGGTCGGCGCCATGCTGGAGCGCTTCGCCGTCAACCTCCGCCACCTGCAGCGCTCCGAGATCGGGCGAGGTGAGCGAGGCCTTCGGCGCCGGGCAGAAGGGGTCGTCGGCCATGCCCCACAAGCGCAACCCCATCGCCGCGGAGAACATCACCGGCCTGGCCCGGCTGCTGCGGGGCTACGCCGCCGCCGGGCCTGGAGGACGTGGCCCTGTGGGGGGAGCGGGACATCAGCCACTCCTCGGTGGAGCGGGTGGCCCTGCCCGACGCCTGCCTGGTGGCCGACTTCGCCCTCGAGCGCATGACCCGGCTGGTGGACGGCCTGGTGGTCCACGCCGACCGCATGGCCGCCAACCTGGAGGCGGGCCGGGGGCAGCCCTACAGCCAGGCGGTGCTGCTGGCCCTGGTGCGGGCGGGGCGGCCGCGCGACGAGGCCTACCGCCTGGTGCAGGCGGCGGCCCGCCGGGCGGCCGAGACGGGAGAGCACCTGCGGGCCGTGCTGGCAGCCGACCCGGCGGCTGGGCCTGGACGCAGCAGCCCTCGACCCTGCTTCGACCCGGCGGCGCACCTCGCCCGGGCGCAGGTGGTGTTCGAGAGGCTGGAGGCGGCGGAGGTGTAAGGCCTCTCGGGGGGCTCAGGCGCGGTTTCGCCCTCGACCCCGAACCCTCTCCCGCCGGAAGCCGGGCGAGGGGAGAGCACAGCCTCTCCTGCCGCAGGCGGGAGAGGCACGGTCCGACGCCGCCAGGCGGCCGCCGCGGTGAGGGCAAGACACACTGCCACCCCTACGTACCTCAAGCCCTGCTCGGCGTAATCTGTGGAGCATGCCCAGACGCGCATCCGCGCATTCCTGCGCCGCGCCCGGCGTCGACGCGCCTGCCGAGGCCACCCGCGTCGAGGAGATCCTCTGGGATGAGCTACGCGGCGGCGCAACTCGGCTTCCGCTTCCGCCGCCAGGAACCCATAGGCCCGTACATCGTGGACTTCGTCTGCAAGGCCCGGCGCCTCGTGGTCGAGGTCGACGGCGACTCCCACCAGGACGATGCCGCCGACGAGGCCCGCGACCGGCACCTGCGGGCCATGGGCTATCGGGTGATCCGCGTTCACCAACCCCGAGATCTACCAGGACCGCCATCGACATGGTCGATTGGCTGTGGCACCGCACGGTCCACGCCGGCGCGACGGCGGCATTGGAGCTCAGGCGCGGGATTCGCCCTCACCCCGGCCCTCTCCCGGCAAAGCCGGGACGAGGGAGACCTGGCCTCTCCCGCCCGAGGCGGGCGGGAGAGGGAGAGATCGCGCGAGCCTTCTACCCGCAGGAGGCCACATGAACAGCAGGGAAGCCACCTTCGCCGGCAGTGAGGGCCGGGTCTTCTACCGGGCGTGGGAGCCGGCCACCCCGCCGCACCGCATCGTGGTCATCGTCCACGGGTACGCCGAGCACTCCGCCCGCTACACCCACGTGGCCGAGATCCTGGCGGCGGCGGGATCGGCGGTGTACGCCGAGGACCACCTGGGCCACGGGCACAGCGACGGCGAGCGGGCCCTGATCGCCGACTTCGAGCACATCGTGGACGACCTGGCCACGCTGGCCGGCATCGCCGCCGCCGAGCACCCCGGCCTGCCGGTGATCTTCGCCGGGCACTCCATGGGGGGCCTGCTCGCCTCGCGCTACGCCCAGCGCCACCCCGAGAAGGTGGCCGGCCTGATCCTCATGGGGGCCGTCATCGGCGACTGGCGCTGGGCCCGCGAGGTCCTGGAGAAGCCGGCGATGCCCGACCCGCCCACCGACTGGTCGGGGATGAGCCGCGACCCCGAGACGGTGCGGCAGTACAGCACCGACCCCCTGGTCTACCGGGACCGCTACAAGCGCCCCCTGCTGGAAGCCGAGGTGGTGGCCCTCGACCGCTTCAACGCCGAGATCGGCCGTCTCGAGCATGCCGGTGCTGTTCCTGCACGGGCACGCCGACCCGTTCGTGTGGTACCGCACCTCGCTGGAGGCGGCCTGCCGCTTCCCCACCGCCGACCTGGTCGTCCGGGTCTTCCCCGGGGCGCGCCACGAACTGGTCAACGAGACCAACCGCGCCGAGGTGCTCGGCGAGATCGTCCGCTTCGTCTCCCGCCGTGGCCCCGGCCCGCCGGTAGCCCTCAGCCCTGCCGGCAGGTACCGGCGCAACTCGCGCCGGGCGATGGAGCGCTTGTGCACCTCGTCGGGGCCGTCGGCGATCTGCAACGACCGGGCGTGGGCGTAGAGCGCGGCCACCGGGAAGCCTCCGGCCACCCCGGCGCCTCCCAGGGTCTGGATGGCGCGGTCGATGACCCACACCGCCATGCGGGGCACGGCCACCTTGATGGCCCCCACCTCGATGCGGGCCCCCTTGGCTCCCTGGGTGTCCACCAGCCAGGCGGTCTTCAGCACCATGAGGCGGGCCTCCTCGATGCGGATGCGGGCCTCGGCCACCCAGTCCTGGATGACCCCCTGCTCGGCCAGGGCCCTGCCGAAGGCCACCCGCTCCACGGCCCGGCGGCACATGACGTCGAAGGCCCGCTCCGCCATGCCGATGAGGCGCATGCAGTGGTGGATGCGCCCCGGGCCCAGGCGGGCCTGGGCGATGGCGAAGCCGCTGCCCTCCTCGCCGAGCAGGTTGGATGCGGGGCACCCGGGCACGTGGTCGTAGTCGATGATCCCGTGGCCGCCGCGCTCGTGGAAGCCGAAGACGCTGCTGCCGCCCACCAACGTTCACCCCGGGGGTGTCGAGGGGGACCAGCACCATGCTCTGGCGGCGATAGGGGTCGGCGTCGGGGTTGGTGACCCCCATGACCACGGCGATCGGCAGCGGGGCGACAAGCGCCCCGGTCGACCACCACTTGCGCCCGGTGACCACGTAGTCGCCGCCGTCCGTCTCGATGCGGCAGCGGATGTTGGTGGCGTCGGAGGAGGCGACGTCGGGTTCGGTCATCGAGAAGCAGGAGCGGATCTCCCCGTCGAGCAGGGGCACCAGCCAGCGCTGCTGCTGCTCGGGCGTGCCGAAGTGCGCCAGGATCTCCATGTTCCCGGTGTCGGGGGCCGAGCAGTTCAGCACCTCCGGCGCCAGCCACGGGCTGCGCCCGGTGATCTCGGCCAGCGGGGCGTACTCCAGGAGCGACAGGCCCGCCCCCCACTGCTCCCCGGGCAGGAACAGGTTCCACAGGCCGCGGCGGCGCGCCTCGGCCTTCAGCTCCTCGACGATCGGCGGGTGGAAGTACGGGTCGCCCGCCGCCCGCATCTGCTCCTCGTACACCGGTTCGGCCGGGTAGATGCTGCTCGTCCATGAAGGCGAGCAGCGCGCCCTCGCCACTCCTCCATGCGCGGGGTGTACCCGAAGTCCACGAGCCTGCCTCCTCGTCGCCGGCGCCGCCGAGTCTACGGGAGACCCCGCCGCCATCGGCGGATTCGCCGAGGGAGGGGGCAGGGGGAGAGCGCACCCTGCCGGTGCGGCCCGCCCTCGCCGCAGCGGAAGGATCGGTCGGCCCCTCCCGGCCCTGCGGGCCGGCCATCCGACGAGAGGGAAGAGCAGTCAGCGCCATCCCGGGCCGCGGAGCGCTCCGGCGGCTCCCAGCGAGGCCAGCAATCCTCCTCCATGCCCGCCGACCTCGAGCTCGATCCGACACCTCGAAGCCACCGCGCGACCGGGCCTGGCCCCCGGCCGAGGTGCAGGCCCACGACGGCTGGGAACTGCGCGCCACCGGGCCCGGCATCGGCCGGCGGGTGAACTCGGTGGCGCCCCTCGACGCCGGCCTCGCTGCCGCTCGAGGACAAGGTGCGTCGCCGCCGAGGCCTTCTACCGCGGCCCGCGGCCTGGCCCCCACCTTCAAGCTGACCGTCGCCGCCCGGCCCGACGGCCTCGACGCCTTCCTGGCCGGGCGCGGCTACCGGGTCGACGCCCCGGTGTCGATCCTCACCCGGTCGCTGGAGCCCGCCGACGGGCCGACCCCCGCCTGCCCGGGCACCCCATCGCCGGAGTGGCTGGCGGCCAACGCCGCCGTGCCCTGCCACTACGGGGCGGCCCCGGAGGCCTTCCTCGACCTCCTCGGCCGCATCCGCCCGCCCGCTCGGCCTTCGCCACCGTGGAGCACGGAGGGAGAGGTCGCGGCCATCGGCATGGCGGTCGCCGACGGCGCCTGGGTGGGCCTGTTCGAGATCGGCACCCTGCCCCGACCGCCGGCGCCGCGGCCTGGCCACCGCGGTGGTGGAGACGCCTGCTGGCCTGGGGAGCGGGGCAAGGAGCCCGGGCGGCCTACCTGCAGGTCATGGAGGCCAACGCCCCGGCCCGGGCCCTGTACGCCCGCCTCGGCTTCCGGAGGCCTACCGCTACTGGTACCGGGTCGGCGCCTGAGGCCGGCGCGCGCGGCCCGTCCTGGCTACCTCCGGCCGGGCGGTAAGGTGAGCGACCGTGGATCCCAGCTACCTTCGGCCGCCGCCGCCGGCCTGCTACCGCCACCCCGACCGCCCCACCCGGCTCGCCTGCAGCAAGTGCGGCCGGCCCATCTGCGTGGAGTGCTCCCGCGACGCCGTCGTCGGCCAGAAGTGCCCGGAGTGCACCACCCCGGAGCACCGCACCCGGGTGATCCCGGCCCGCAGCATCACCCACGCCGGACCGCCGCGTCACCCCGGTCACCTGGGCGCTCATCGCCATCAACGTGGTGGTCTTCGGCCTCCAGGAGCTGCTTCCCCGTCCTGCGACATCGTCGCCCGCTTCGCCCAGTACCCGCCGCTGGTCGAGCAGGGGGAGTGGTGGCGGCTCCTCACCGCCATGTTCCTCCACGGCGGGGTCCTCCACCTGCTCTTCAACATGTACGCCCTGTGGCTGTTCGGCCCGGTGCTGGAGCGCCGCTTCGGCAGCCTCTCCTACGCCGCCCTGTACGTCGCCGGCGGCCTCGTCCGGAGGCATGCTCTACCAGTTGCTCGGGAGCGACGCGCCCGGCCGTGGGCGCCTCGGGCGCCATCTTCGGGCTGCTCGGGGCCCTGCTCGCCGCCAGCTACCGCCAGCGCCACACCCGGGCCGGCGCCGCCGTCGTTCGGCCAACTGGGGATGCTGCTGGCCATCAACCTGGCCCTGCCCCTGTTCCTGGGCAACATCGCCTGGCAGGCCCACGTCGGCGGCCTGATCGCCGGCATCCTGATCGCCGCCGTCTGGGACCACATGCCGCTGCCGGGCCGCACCGCCGTCTGGCGCCGGGTCGCCGTGGCCGTCGTGGTGGGCGGGGCAGCGCTGGTGGTGGTGCTGCTGGTCTGGGCGGCCGAGGCGCGCCGCTTCTCTGCCGCCTGCCACCGCCGGGAGCAGGTCCCCGACTCCGCCGGCTCACCGGCATCACCGCGCTCGACGGGGACGCCGGCGTCCAGAGGCCCCGACGCCGATGACTAGGGTTGGGATCTGCCGTGGAGGAGCCAGGTGGCCGGCGTCGCCGATCGGCACGCCGGGTGCGTCGCCGGGATCGATCTCTTCTCCGCGCCCCCCAGAGGGCGGGCGGCCGGAGACGACCGCAATCCTTCTCGGCTCGCTACTCGTGCGCCGTCTACGAAGGACGCACGGCAGGGCGCGGGAGGAATGCCATGAGTCACGCCCGTCGGACACCAGCGGCCCTGCTCGCGGCTCGCTGGTCCTGCTCTGCCTCGTCGGGCAGGTGGCCGCCGTGGCCCCGGCGAGCGCCGCCCCGGTGCCGGCGCGGCCAAGGCGGCGATCGGCCCCCGAGCCCGCCGCGTGCGGCCTCGAGACCCGCCGCGCCGCCACGCTGACCCTGGACGCGCCCCGCCGCTCCAGCCCCGGACCGTCGACCCCGTCGGCAAGCGAGACGGATGGAGCGTGCTGATGCGCCGAGGGGTTCGAGGGCGTCTGTCCGCCGGCCGGCGGGCTGTGGACGGCCTTCGACAACGACGGCGCCACCAACGGCGAGTACTTCTGGGACGACGACGACTATCAGCCGACACCTCGGAACCAGGAGCGCCTGGCCGGCCAGGCGGTGGCCAACTGGCTGGACCCGAACGCCTCCGACTACGCGAACAACATGGACTCGTGGATGGTCTACGGGCCCTTCGACCTCAGCGGACAGCCAGGCCAACCTCGACTTCTGGTACTGGAACCAGAGCGAGTCGGAACTACGACTGGTTCTTCTGGGGCGGTGTCCGCGAGACGGGCAGTTCAACGGCACCCGGCGTCGGGGGACTCCTGGGCTGGCAGCACGTGAGCCTCGACCTGACCGGCTACCTGGGTGACTCGTCGGTCTGGATCGCCTTCGTGTTCCACAGCGACTCCACCAACGACTCCGACGACGGCCCCTTCGTGGACGACATCACCCTGTACGCCTACTCCGGCGCGGTCACCGGGAGTGGACCTACATGGTCTACCTCGACGGCGACAACAACCTCGAGGCCGGCCGCGGTCGACGACTTCCTGGAGATGTCCAGCGTCGGCTCCACCCCCAGGTGGCCGTGGTCGCCCAGATGGACCGGATCGCCGGCTACGACACCACCTACGACAACTGGACCGACACCCGCCGCTTCTACGTCACCCCGGGCATGACCCCGGCGCGGCCAACGGCACCAGCATCGGCGAGGCCAACATGGGTGACCCCGACCACCCTGGTGGCCTTCGTCCAGTGGGCTCATGGCCACCTACCCGGCCGACCACTACGCCCTGATCCTGTGGGACCACGGGAACGGCTGGCGGAGCCGGGCCCTCGACGACCCCGCTGACGCAGGGCATCGCCTACGACGACACCAGCGGCGGCGACGGCCTGAGCATGGTCGAACTGCGCAGCGCCCTCAACACCCTGACCGGCGGCGGGGCCAACCCCTTCGACCTGCATCGGCATGGACGCCTGCCTGATGGCGATGATCGAGGTGGACAACCAGTTGCGCCCCTACGCCGACGTGCGGGTGACCTCCCAGGAGACCGAGCCCAACGACGGCTGGCCCCCCAGGACACCATCCTGGCCGCGCTGGTGGCCAACCCCACCATGACCGCCGAGGCGCTGGGCACCGTGTACGTGGACCAGTACTACGCCTCCTACGGCAACGACCAGACCCAGTCGGCGGTGGACCTCGGCGCCGACTACGCCACCCTCAACGACGGCGGTGGACGGCTTCGCCGCGGCGCTGCTCGCCAACGGCGCCGCCAACATCGCCGGGATCCAGGCGGCCCGCAACGCCGTCCAGGACTTCGACGTACGACGACTACATCGACCTCTACGACTTCGCCGCCGGGTCGCGCCAACGTGACCAACACCGCCATCGACAACGCCGCCGCGGCGGTGATGGCCGCCGTGGGCCCGGCGACGATCCACGAGCACCACGGGGCGACCTGGCCCGGCGCCCACGGCATCAGCATCTACTTCCCCAAGACCTCGGGGAGTACGACGCCCGCTACGACGGCAGCTCGGGGTTCCTGCAGTTCACCGCCGCCACGCAGTGGGACGAGTGGCTGCGCGCCTACTACGCCTACCCGCGGCCCGGCACCCGGGCCAACGACGACTTCGACGCGGCAGACCGTCACCCGGCGAACGTGGCCAACCGCGAGCGGCCGCTCGACGACCCCCGACCCTGTCGTTACGGCGGTCCGACCAGAGGAACCGCTCGGTCTGGTACCGCTACGACACCGCCGGACACCGAGCCCTGCGACCATCGACACCGTCGGCAGCGACTACGACACCGGTGCTGACGGGGAGTCGCGGGAGCCTCACGGTGGCCTGGCACCGAGGCCGCACGACGACCTGGTGAGCGTGCAGTCGAGGTGTGCGCCTCACCTGCCGGGCCGACCTACTACATCGAGGTCGCCAGCTACTCGCCGGTGGACCTTCAACTCGACCTGAACGTCGCGGACCGCTGCAGGAGATGACGTTCCGCTCGGCTGGCGCCTACGACGGCTGGGTGTTGGAGCAGGATGAGACGTCGGGCAAGGGCGGCACGTTCGACACCGCGTCGACCGCGGCCGCTGGGGGACAGCATCCTGGACCGCCAGTACCGCAGCATCCTGCACTTCGACACCTCCGGCCTGCCCGACGACGCGGTGATCATCGGCGTCACCATGCAGGATCAAGAAGCAGAGCATCGTCGGCACCAACCCGTTCGACACCCACGGGCTACCTGACCGTGGACATGAAGACCGGCTCCTACCACGACAACCCGGCGCTGGAGAAGCTCGACTTCCACGCCGTCGGGAGCCGGGGCAACGTGGGCCGGTTCATCAAGACCCCGGCCGTGGGCTGGTACCGGGCGCCGCTGCGGGCTGCCGTCCTACCCGCTGGTCAACCTGACCGGGCACACCCAGTTCCGGCTGCGGTTCGCCACCGACGACAACGACGACCTGGGCGCCGACTACCTGTCCTTCTACACGCGGGAACGCCGCCGCAGGCCGACCGGCCGCGAACTGATCGTCACCTACTACGTGCCCTGAGCCCGGACGGCCTCTCCCGTTTCCGCGGGAGAGGCCGCAGCGACTGGGGTGAGGGCAAGAGCGCGACGCAGGTGAGTTGTGCTTGGCCCTCACCGCTCGGCGGCCGCGTGGTCGCGGGGCTTCAGCCTCTGCCGACGGTTGCCGCCTCGCGCCTCTCCCGCGTCCGCGGGAGAGGCTATCGGCGGTTAGGTCGGATACCGGAACAGGCGGAGTCGGACTCCTGCCCTCTCCGCAGCCCCGCAGGTCAGTCCTCTTCGCCCTCCGGAGGACGCACCGCCAGCACCGGGCAGGGGGCGGCCAGCAGGATGTCCTGGGCGTCGCTTCCCAGGAAGTACTTGCCCGACTTGCTGCGGTGGCGGTAGCCGATCACCAGCAGGTCGGCCTTCTCTTCGGCGGCGAGGTCGGCGAGGTCCTGCGCCGGGGTCTTGCCCCGCACCAGTTCGCGCAGTTCGTAGGCGACGCCTGCTGCCTTCAGGCGCGCCTCGGCCTCTTCCATGGCCTGGCGCGACTCCTCCACCTCGTCGAACCCGGTGCGGCGCCCTCCCCACATGGAGAGCACCACCAGAAGACGGGACCCGCGCAGTTTCGCTTCCTGGACGGCCCGCTCCAGGGCGAGCCGGCCGCTGGACGAGGGGCTGTAGCCGACGACAATGGTATGGGGTTCCATGGCCCCGAGTCTTATGCCCCGGCCGCCCCCGCTGCCGGTGCCGATCGACCCGACTCCCCGGGGCAACCCTCCACCGCTTAGGATTGCGGCATTGGCCGGGAGGCGCTGGCCCGGGCCGGGCCCGCCTCGCACTTCGCGTCGGCTTGGAGAGAGGAGGCGGCCTTGACCACCACTGCCGCGCCCCAGGCGCCGCCGGACCGCGGCATGCGCTACTTCGCCGCCCAGCAGACCACCTGGTCGTGGCTCGCCCTGGGCGTCGGAGTGCTGGCGCTGCTCGCCCTGTTCATCGGCACCGGCGCCATCCTGACCGCCCACGGCTGGACCCAGGAGTGCCCCGAGGGAGTGGAGGCGGCGGTCTGCACCCCTACCGCTCCCCTGGTGGAGGGCCTCACCAGTTCCGAACTGGGCACCCTGATCTACGCGGTGATCGGCATCGGCGCCCTGGCCCTCGCCCTGACTCTCACCCGGGCCCGGCGGGTGCCGAACAAGCAGGCCCGGGAGGCGGCGATCGCCGGGGCGGTGATCGGCATCCAGGCGGCGGTGCTCGCCGGGGTGCTGCTGTGGTTCCGGGGCAGCAACGTCGAAGTCTTCGCCCGCAACTTCCTCAACTTCCGCCTGCTGGGCGAGTTCTTCCCCCGGTTCGTCAACGGGGCCAAGAACACCCTCATCCTCTCGTTGCTCGGCGGCAGCCTGGGGATGTTCCTCGGCCTGATCACTGGCCCTGTTCACCATGTCCAAGCGAGCGGTGGTGCGGGCCCCGGCCCGCCTCTACATCAACTTCTTCCGCGGCACCCCGCTCATCTGGCAGTTGTCCTTCGCCGGCCTGGGCGTGGTCACCGCCCTCCGCCTCGACTTCTTCTCGGGCACCGGCGGCCCCTACCGGGTGGCCATCGCCGTGCTCGGCCTGAACCTGGCCGCCTACTCGGCCGAGGTGTACCGGGCCGGAATCCAGTCGCTGGAGCGAGGCCAGATCGAGGCGGCCCGCAGCCTGGGCCTCTCCTACTTCCAGGCGATGCGTTTCGTGATCGTTCCCCAGGCCATCCGCCGGGTGATCCCGCCCCTCACCAACGAGTTCGTCATCCTGATCAAGGACACTTCGCTGGTGATCGTGCTGGGCCTGGCCTTCTTCCAGAAGGAACTGCTCGGGGTGGGCCGGGACATCTACAACTCCTCGTTCAATGCCACCGCCTGGCTCGGGTCGGCGGCCGGTTACCTGATCATCACCCTGCCGATGATCCGCCTGGTCACCTATCTGGAGCGCCGGATGCGCAGCGGCCTGACGAGCGTGGTCGGATGATGGAGGAGACACCGATGAACGAGCCCGTCGTCCGACTCGAAGGCATCAACAAGTGGTTCGGCAAGCTGCACGTGCTGCGCGACATCAACCTGGAGATCTATCCCCCGCGAGGTCGTGGTGCTCATCGGCCCGTCCGGGTCGGGGAAGTCCACCCTGCTGCGCACCATCAACCTGCTCGAAGAGCCCACCCAAGGGCGGGTCTTTTTCGAAGGGCAAGGAGCTCACCGACATCCACACCGACCTGAATGCGGCCCGCACCCGCATGGGCATGGTGTTCCAGCAGTTCAACCTGTTCCCCCACCGCACCGTGACCGGGAACATCACCCTGGCCCTGGAGAAGGTGCTAAGCATGAGCGGCGCGGCCGCCCGGGAGCGCGCCCTGGGGCAACTGGGCCACGTGGGCCTCGCCGACAAGGCCGGCGCCTGGCCGTCCCAGCTGTCCGGGGGACAGCAGCAGCGGGTGGCCATCGCCCGGGCCCTGGCGATGCAGCCGGTGCTGATGCTGTTCGACGAAGTCACCTCGGCCCTCGACCCCGAACTGGTCAATGAGGTGCTGTGCGTCATGCAGGGCCTCGCCGCCGAAGGAATGACCATGGTCGTCGTCACCCACGAGATGGGCTTCGCCCGGGAGGTGGGGACCCGGCTCGTCTTCATGGACCAGGGCACGATCCTGGAGGAGGGCCTCCCGCGCGACGTGTTCGCCAACCCCCGCCACGAGCGGACCCGGTCGTTCCTGAGCCAGGTGCTTTGAACGAGTCGTTCACCATCGCCCGGCGCTTCCGCGGCCCGGAAACCTCGGGCAACGGCGGGTACACCTGCGGCCTGGTGGCCGGCTTCGTAGGCGGGGACGCCGAGGTCACGCTGCGCCTCCCGCCTCCCCTGGACCGGCCCCTGGCGGTCACCCGCGACGGCGAGCGGGTGCTGGTCCACGACGGCCCCGATCTGGTGGCCGAAGGGGTGCCGGCCCGCCTCGAGATCGAAGTGCCCGCGCCGCCCACCCCGGAAGAGGCTGCGGAGGCCGCCCGGGGCTACGCCGGGCTCGCGCGCCACTTCTTCCCCGACTGCTTCGTCTGCGGCCCGGAGCGCGCCGCCGGCGACGGCCTGCGGCTGTTCCCGGGATGGCTGCCGGGACGCGACCTGGTGGCCGCCCCGGTGCAGGCCGACGCCTCCCTTCCCACCGCCGACGGCTGCCTGGCCCTCGAGATCGCCTGGTCGCTGCTCGACTGCCCGGGGGCCTGGGCCATGGAGCGGCACATGGAGGAAGAGCCCGTGGTCCTGGGGCGCATGGCGGCCCGGGTGCTGCAGCCCATCCCGATGGGCACGTCCGGGGTGGCGGTCGGCTGGCCGCTGGGCCGCGAAGGGCGCAAGCTGTACTCGGGCACCGCCTTCTTCGGCCCCGGCGGCGTCCTCCACGGCTACGCCCGCCAGACCTGGATCGTCATGGCCTGAGCCTTCAGACGCGGCTGCGCCCCACCGGGGGAGTGGGGCGCAAGCCGGGAGGAAGGGCTCGAAAGCCGGGGGGTCAGGCCTGGCGGGAGGCCCAGCCCTCGCTGAACTCGCCGCGCAGGCGGGGGAAGCTGGCCGGGGCGTGCTGGAAGCAGTGGTCGGCCTTGTTGTAGCGGGAGAGGCGCACTTCGCAGCCTCCCGTGGCGCATACCCGGTTCTCGCCGTAGTTGCGCGGCCGCCGCCGCGCCCGCCCGATGCCGGTGGCTCGCATCGTTGCCTGCACTTGGGAACCTCCGTGGAATGCTTGCTGTTGCCCCACTTATACCACGCCCAGACGCATTTAGCAATACGGATATGGTGGAAATTCCCTCGCGGGCCCGGGAAACGTAGAGGAGGGGAGGCCCGGGGCCTCCCCTCCTCTACTCCTGGACCGGCTGGGCTCAGTCTTCCTTGGTCGCCGCCTGCGCCAGGCAGGCGATCTCCTGGACCACATCGGCGTTGGCCAGAGTGGTCACGTCGCCCAGGTGGCGCTGCTCGGAGATGTCACGCAGCAAGCGCCGCATGATCTTGCCCGAGCGGGTCTTGGGCAGGTCGTCGGTGAAGACGATGCTCTTGGGACGGGCGATGGGGCTGATCTTCTCGCCGACCCAGTTGCGCAGCTCCTTGATGAGCGCCTCGTCGCCGGTGATCCCGGCACGCAGCGTCACGAAGGCGGCGATCGCCTGGCCGGTCATCTCGTCGCTGCGCCCGACCACGGCCGCCTCGGCGACCTTCGGGTGGGCCACCAGGGCCGACTCCACCTCGGTGGTGGAGATGCGGTGCCCGGCGACGTTCATGACGTCGTCCACCCGGCCCAGCAGCCAGTAGTAGCCGTCCATGTCGCGCTTGCAGCCGTCGCCGGCGAAGTACTTGCCCGGCACCTGCGACCAGTAGGTGGAGACGAAGCGCTCCTCGTCCTTGTACAGGGTGCGCAGCATGGCCGGCCACGGCCGGGTCAGCACCAGGTAGCCGCCGCCGCCCAGGGGCACCGAGTTGCCCTGGTCGTCGACCAGGTCGGCCCCGACCCCGGGGAAGGGCCGGGTCGCCGAGCCGGGCTTGGTGGCCAGAGCCCCCGGCAAGGGGGTGATCATGATGCAGCCGGTCTCGGTCTGCCACCAGGTGTCGACGATGGGGCAGCGCTCGCCGCCGATCACCTTGTGGTACCACATCCAGGCCTCGGGGTTGATGGGCTCGCCCACCGACCCCAGCAGCTTCAGCGAGGAGAGGTCATGATCCAGGGCATAGTGATCGCCCCACTTCATGAAGGAGCGAATCGCCGTGGGCGCCGTGTAGAACTTGGTGACCTTGTACTTCTCGATGATCTGCCAGATGCGGTCCTTGTCCGGGAAGTCGGGCGTGCCCTCGTAGAGCACCCCGGTGGTGTGGTTGGCCAGCGGCCCGTACACGATGTAGGTGTGGCCCGTCACCCAGCCGATGTCGGCGGCGCACCAGTAGACGTCGTCGGGCTTGATGTCGAAGACCAGGCTGTGCGTGGTGACCGCTGGGTCAGGTAGCCGCCCTGGGTGTGCACGACGCCCTTGGGGCGGGCAGTGGTGCCCGAGGTGTAGAGGATGAAGAGCATCTCTTCGGCGTTGAGGGCCACCGCTTCGTTCACCGGCGAGGCCGCGGCGACCATCTCGTGGAACCAGAGGTCCCGGCCCTCGGTCCAGGCGATCTCGTTGTTGCACCGCTTCACCACCACCATGTGCTCGATTGAGGGGCAGCTCTCCAGGGCGGTGTCGGCGTTGGCCTTCAGAGGGAAGACCGTGCCGCGCCGGTAGGCGCCGTCCCCGGTGATCAGCACCTTGGCTTCCTGATCCTGGATGCGCTGCGCCAGGGCTTCGGCAGAGAACCCGCCGAACACCACGGAGTGGATGGCGCCCAGGCGAGCGCAGGCCAGCATGGCCACCGGCAGTTCGGGCACCATGCCCAGGTAGATGGCCACCCGGTCGCCCTTGCCCACCCCGAGGCCGGCGAGGGCGTTGGCGAAGCGACAGACCTCTTCGTGCAACTGCTTGAAAGTGATGACCCGCTCGTCGCCGACGGGCTCGCCTTCGCAGTAGTAGGCGACCTTGTCGCCGCCCTTTTCCAGGTGCCGGTCGAGGCAGTTGTAGGAGATGTTCAGCTCACCGTCGGCGAACCACTTGTAGAAGGGGTGGTTCGACTCGTCGACGATCTGAGTGGGCTTCTTGGACCAGGCGACCCGCTCGAGGGCCTGCTTCATCCAGAACCCGCGCCAGTCGGCCTCAGCCTCGTCGTAGATCGAGGGGCCGGCATTCGCCTGGGCTACGAAATCCGCCGAAGGCGGGAACGAGCGCTCCTCCCAGGAAAGGGCGGAGATCGCCTGCTGCTTGTCGGTCACGCGTGTGCCTCCTGATCGGCCACCGGGATGTCCGGTGTATGTTAGATGGCGTTAACCCCGCCTTCGCCGGTCGACGGCCCCCGAGGCACTGCGGCCCCGCCTGCTCCGCCGTCGTCCGCGTTGGGCCCCCTTCAACCGCGTCGAGGCAGACCGCCCTCTCTGCCGGCTTCCCCGCGGGCGCGTTCGCCGCCCGGCGTGCCGCTGAGGGCATCCGCCAATAGGCTCGCCCCGGAATCACGATCCGGCTCGGCCGCGGGCAGATGGCCCCGGGTCACCGGCGCGCTCGCGGCCGGATGCGGAACTCGCGGGGGTTGCGCCAGCCCACCACCAGGGCCGCGCCGGCCCCGGCGATGGCCGCCAGTTCCAGCCAGTCGCCGGTCATGACATACAGGGTGCGGCGGCTCTCCTGCACCCGGACGGCACCGTAGAGCACCTCGGCGGTGAACAGGCCGGTCTCGCTGCCCGCACGCGAGCCGTCGGCGACACGAAGGTCGAGTGCCCGGTGACCGCGGCGTGGACCACGTCCACCCCGACGGCGGCGGCGTTGAGACGAACCATCTCGATGAGCTGGTCCGAGGCCGGGCCCCGCCCGAAGGACCCCTCGTTGGTGGCCACCACCATCAGCCTGGGCGCCGGCCCGAGCCTCGCTGCGCAGGTAGCGGGGGAAGGCCCCCTCGAAGGAGATCACCGAGCCCAGCCGGAACGAGTAGTCCCCCACCGTCAGGGAGAAGACCACCGGGCCCTCGCCGCGGCGCAGGTCGCGGGGCACCTGGTCCAGTTGGGGGATGAACTTGAGCAGGTCGCGCAGCGGCACGAACTCCCCGAACGGCACCGGGTGCCGCTTGAGGTACTCGCCCAGGATGGCCCCATTCGGGCCCGAACAGGATGTTGTAGTTGTCCCACTCCGTGGGCCCCGCCGAGCGGCTGCCCCCGGCCAGCAGGTAGGCGCCGATGCGCACCGCCTCAGCCCGGCCATCTGGGCCGCCACTTCGGGGTTGAAGGTGGGGTTGACCGAGCCCCCGAACGAGTCCTCGGGCCACACCACCAGGTCCACGCTGCCCGGGGCGATGGTCCGGGTCAGGCCGAGGTGGGAGTCGTAGATGAGCTGCTTCTCGTCGGCGCAGTGCTCCCGCGGGCAGGGCGAGTTGCCCTGGACGATGGCGACCCGCACCGCCTGGCCCCCCGCCTCGGGGGAGAGCACCAGGCCCAGGGCGGAGAGGATGAGGATGATCGCCACCATGGCCTCCAGGGGGCGGCGGTCGGGCTCCTCCTCGGCCAGCAGCACCAGCGAGGCGGCGAAGCCGACCACCAGCACCCCCCACCCGGTGGGGCCGATCCACTGCGCCGCCCCGCGGGCCCCGGGGATGGTCCCGATCGGGAAGCCCGGCCGCTCCCCAGGGGAAGCCGCCCAGGGGGAAGCGCGACCGGGCGAACTCGAAGAGGGCCCAGCCGCCCACGGCCACCGCCCACCAGAGGAAGGAGGACCACAGCCGCACCACGTACATGAGCAGGGCGTAGCCGAGGGTGTAGGCGGCCATGAGCCCCACCAGCGGGAACCAGGCCACGGCGCCCAGGGTGAAGATCCACCAGAGCATGCCGCCGAAGAAGGCGACCCCGTAGATGAGCCCGACCCAGGCGGCCTCCCGGCGCGTGGTGGCCCGGCGCAGCGCCCACAGCAGAGGGACCGGGGCCACGAAGACCAGGAACCCCAGCTCGACCGGGGGGAAGGCGAGCCACATGAGGGCGGCCGAGACGAGGGCGGCGGCGGCCAACTGCATTCCGGGGAGGCTAGTGCGCCGACGTCCGCCAACGGCCCCGGCGTGCTCGGCGCCTGATCCGGCGCGCCCGGCCGCACCGCGGCCTGCCGCCGGACTCCTACAGTGCGTGCCGTGAACGACCTCGAGATCGCCGCTCGACGCCGCCCGGGCCGGGGCCGAGGTGGTGCGCCGCTGGTTCGGGCGCTCCCTGGAACCCGACTTCAAAGGCGCTCGTAGACCCGGTCACCGCCGCCGATCGGGAGGCCGAGACGGCCGTGCTCGCCGTGATCCGGCGCCACCGGCCCGAGGACGCCATCCTCAGCGAGGAGGCCGGGGCGGCGGCCGGGCGCCGGGGCAGGGCGCCGCTGGGTGGTGGACCCCCTCGACGGGACGGTGAACTTCCTCCACGGCGTGCCCCACTGCGCGGTGTCGGTCGCCCTCGAGGACGAGGCCGGCCCGGCGGCCGCGGTGGTGATCGACGTCCTCCGGGGCGAGGAGTTCACCGCCGCACCGCGGCGGCGGGGCCCGTTGCGACGGCCGCCCCATCGCGGTGTCGTCCCAGGCCGACCTGCGCCGGGCCCTGTTCTCCACCGGCTTCCCCTACGACCGCCACCGGCACGCCCCGGGCCTACACCGCCGCCGTGGCCGCCGTCCTCGCACGCCGCCCAGGGGGTGCGCCGCTCCGGGTCGGCCTGCCTCGACCTGGCCTGGGTGGCGTGCGGCCGCTACGACGGGCACTGGGAGTTCGACCTGCAGCCGTGGGACGTGGCCGCCGGGATCCTCCTGGTCGACCGAGGCCGGGGGCCGGGTCACCGACTCCCACGGCGGGCCGCCCCGGCCCGCCGACATCGTGGCCAGCAACGGCCTCATCCACGACGGCCTGCGTGGCCCTGGTGGCCGCCCACCGCCCGGCCCACCTGCGCCCCCTGAGCTCCCGCCCGGCCCGGCCGGGCCCTACCCTGAGCGCGCCATGCCGGCGCTTCCTCCTCACCGCCGACGCCGTTCGCGATGCCGCGCGCCGTCCGGGGCGATGCCCTGCTGATCGAGGACGGGGTCGATCGCCGCCGTGGGCGAGGCCGCCCGGCTGCGCCGGCCCGGCCTCGCCGAGCGGCACCTCGCCGGCGTCGTCGTGCCCGGCCTGCGCGACGCCCACTTCCACCCGGTGGGCCACGCCGCCGCCCTCCACCGCCTCTCGCTGGCGGGCGCCGCCGACCTGGCCGAGGTGGCCGGACCTGGTGGCGGCGGCCGCCGCGGCGCAGCCCCCGGGCACCGCGGTGGTCGCCCTGCGCCTCGACGACGAGGCCCTGGCCGAGGGCCGCCTCCCCGACCGCGGCCTGCTGGACCGGGCCGCCCCCGGGCGCCCCGTCCTGGTGGTGCGCCACTGCGGCCACATCGCCGTGGCCAGCACCGCCGCCCTCGAGGCGGCCGGGATCGGCCCCGGACACCCCCGACCCCGCAGGGCGGCTCGCTGGACCGCGACGACCGGGGCCGGCCCACCGGGGTCCTGCGCGAGACGGCGGTGGCCCCGGTGGCCGCCGCCCTGCAGCCCCTCCTCCCCCCGCTCGAGCCCGGGCGACCTGGCGGCCGCCGTGGCCTCCCTCGCCGGAGTCGGGCTGACCGGCCTGGGGGCCATCGTCTCCATCGACCAGGGCCTCTGGGGCGGCGGCGGCTCCGAACTGGACCTGCTCCTCGAGGCGGCGCCCGATCTGCCGCTGCCCCTGCGGGTGCTGGTGATCGCCGCCGACCCGGCCGAACTGCGAGGCCGCCGCCCGCCGCCTGGCGGCGGCCGGGCCCCATGGTCACCTTCCTCGGGCCTCAAGGCCTTCGCCGACGGCAGCCTCGGCGGGCACACCGCCGCCCTGCGCCGCCCCTACGCCGACCGCCCCGAGCACCACGGGCACGCTGCGCCTCGACCCCGCCTGGGCGGCGGAGATGATCCGCGCCGCGGCCGGCCTCGGGGGGCATGACCGCCATCCACGCCATCGGCGACGCCGCCCTGGGCCGGGTGCTCGACGTCTTCGAGGAGGCGCATCGCCGCCGGCATCGACCCGTCCCGCCTGCGCGTGGAGCACGCCTCGGTGGTCCCCCCGGCAGACCTGGGGCGCCTGGCCGCCCTCGGGGTCACCGCCTGCATCCAGCCCTCGTTCCTGCCCGCCGACTCCCCCTGGCTGGAGGCCCGCCTCGGGCGCCGAGCGCCTGCCCCACGCCTACAACTTCCGCACGCTGGCCGACGCCGGGGTGCCGCTGGCCGGCGGATCGGACTGCCCGGTGGAGCCGCCCCACCCCCTGTGGGGCATGGCCTGCGGCCCGGGACCGGGCCGGCTTCCGGCCCGAGGAGGCGCTCGACCGCCGCCGAGGCCCTGGCCCTGTTCACCACCGGCGCCGCCCGGGCCATCGGGGAGGAGGCCCGCCTGGCCCCGGGGCGCCCGGCCACCCTCACCGTGCTCGACGGCGACCCGGTGGCGGCCGGCGCCGGCGAGCTGCGCCGCATGGCGAGTCGTCGCCACCTTCGTCGCGCGGACGGGAAGTCGCGCCTCCGCAGGGTGCGGCGGCCTGGAAGGACTGACGGGAGCCGGCGCCTCAGCGCGCCCCGGCGGCGAGCCCGGCGGTGCCCGCCGCCCAGCAGGTGGGGCAGTAGTAGGCGTCGTCGTGCTGCACCGCGGTGCGCTCCACGCCCCGCCCGCAGCAGGCGCAGCGGCAGGCGAGGAAGGCCTCGGCGGCGGCGAGGTAGGGGCCGTCACCGCCGAGCAGCTCGGCCACCAGGACCCCGGGCGGGGAGTGCGGGTTCATCGCCCGCCCTCCCCGGGCCTGGCGCGGCACCGTCCGCTCGGTCATGCCTGCTGGTCACCTCTCGCCGGCCGCGCTCCCGGAAGGGGCCGCCGTGCCGGCCCACCGGCCGGCGCGGCCCGGCACCATAGCCCAACGGCGGCGGCCCCGGCGCGCCGTGCCATCCTGCGGCCATCGCCCGAAGGAGGCACCCGTGAGCCCTGCAGGATTCGGCGCCATCGCCGCCGCCGGCCCCATCTTCTTCTTCTGCGCCTGGATCGTGATGATGTTCGCCGGCGTGGTCTACGACGAGGTCGGGCATCAGCGCCTTCGGCTACGTGGACGCCATGAAGGTGACCATCGCCCTCTGGCTGGCCGTGGCCCCCCTGGTGGGCACGGCGGCGTCGGCGCGCCGGGAGAAGAAGTAGGCCGCGCCCGCCGCCTCCCCCGGCGCGACGGGGAGGCGCGCCTCGCCCCGTCCCCACGGCCGGGCGGCCGCGAGGGGATCGCCCGCGGCTCACGTCGACGATCCGGCCCTCCATGCCGCCGGCCACCACCACCACCTGGCCGGTGACGTGGCCCGAGAGGGTGTCGCTGGCCAGGGCGACCACCTGGGGGGCGATGTCCTCGGGCCGGGCGATCTTCTTGAGGGCCATGGTGGCCGTGATCCGGGCGAGCTTGGCCTCGTCGAGGCCCTTCGCGCCGATCATCGGGGTGAAGGTCCACCCCGGCGCCACCGCGTTGACCCGCACCCCGATGCGGGCCGCCTCGTTCTTCAGGCTGAGCAGCAGGCCGCTGAGGATGGCCCCCTTGGCGGCGGCGTAGTCGGCGTGCCCGGCCTCGCCGAAGATCCCGGCGGTCGACCCCACCAGGACCAGGGCGCCGGAGCGGGTGACGGCGGCGTGGCGCAGGAAGGCGCGCGCCGTCAGGAAGGTGACCCGCAGGTTGGCCGCCAGGGTCTCCTCCCAGCGCTCCAGCGGACATCTCCCACAGCGGGCACGTCGGCCGAGGGCCAGATCCCGGCCGCAGGCGACGCAGACGTCGAGGCGGCCCAGGGCGGCCACCACCTCCGGCACCAGGCGATCGGCCTCGTCCTCGCGCCGCAGGTCGGCCCGGACGGCCACCCCGCCCAGCGCGGCGGCCAGTTCCTCGGCGGCGGCCCGTGAGGTGTGGTAGTGCACCGCCACCCGGCACCCCTCGGCGGCGAGGGCGCGGCAGATGACGGCGCCGATGCCGCCCGAGCCGCCGGTGACCAGGGCCGCCTTGCCCGCCAGGCCGCTGTCCACGGGCCGAGTCTACGAGCCGGGCCCGGGCGTGCTCCGGCCGCCGCATCTCGCTACAGTTATTGCGAAGCGGTTCGCAGGAAGGAGGGCCGTGCACATCCCCGACGGGTTCATCAACCTCCCCACCTCCGCCGGGTTCGGGGCGGCCGCCGCCGGCGGCGTCTGGTACTCGCATCCGGCGGGCCGCCCGCTTCCTCGACGACCGGCGCGTGCCCCTCGCCGGCCTGGTCGCCGCCTTCGTGTTCGCCGCCCAGATGGTCAACTTCCCGGTGGTCTCGGGCACCAGCGGCCACCTGCTCGGCGGGGTGCTGGCCGCGGTCCTGGTCGGCCCCTGGCTGGGGGCCCTGGTGCTGACCGTGGTCCTGGTCGTCCAGGGGGTCTTCTTCGCCGACGGCGGCCTCAGCGCCCTGGGCCTGAACGTCTTCAACATGGCCATCGTGGGGACCCTGGGCGGCTACCTGATGTACCGGGGCCTCATCGCCCTCCTGCCCAAGACCCGGCCGGCCACCGTCGGCCGCCGCCGGGGTGGCCGCCGGCCTCTCGGTGGTGCTCGCCGCCTTCGCCTTCGTCCTCGAGTACGCCATCGGCGGCGAGGGCGGGCCGGCGGTGGGCACGGTGGCGGCCGCCATGGGCGGGGTGCACGCCCTCATCGGCATCGGCGAAGGGTTGATCACCGCCCTGGTCGTCGGGGCCGTCCTCGGCACCCGGCCCGACCTGGTGGCGTCGGCTCCCAAGGTGGAGGTGCATGGCCCGTGGATAAGCGACTCTGGTGGTTCCTGGGAATCGGCCTGCTGGTGGCCCTGCTGGTGGCCGGGGTGCTCAGCGGCTTCGCCTCGGGCGACCCCGACGGCCTGGAGCGGGTCTCCATCGACCAGGGCTTCGACGAGACGGCCCAGGACCACGCCCTGGCCGACTCGCCCCTGGCCGACTACGCCGTCGAGGGCGTGGAGGACGGGCGGCTGAGCACCGGCCTGGCCGGGATCATCGGCGTGGCCATCACCCTGGCCGCTCTCCGGGGCGCTGTTCTACGGCATCCGCCTCTACGGCAAGGCCCGCCGGGGCAAGGAAGCCGCCTGAACGAGAGCCACGTCCACGCCCTCTACCGCCACGCCGAGGGGCCGCTGCACCGCCTGCGCCCCGAGGTGAAGCTGGCGGCCACGCTGCTGTTCGTGGTCGCGGTGGTGGCCACCCCCCGGGAGGCCTTCTGGGCCTTCGGGGCCCACGCCGCCCTGGTGGTGGCCGCCGCCGCCGCCGGGCGCCTGCCCCCCGGCTTCCTGCTCCGCCGCCTCCTGATCGAGGCTCCCTTCCTGCTCTTCGCCGTGTTCCTGCCCTTCGTCGGCAGCGGGGAGCGCCTCGAGGTGATCGGGCTGTCGCTGTCCCGCGCCGGGCTGTGGGCCGCCTGGAACATCTTCGCCAAGGCCACGCTGGGGGCGGCGGCCTCGGTGATCCTGGCCGCCACCACCCGGGTCCCCGACCTGCTCAAGGGCTTCGCCCGCCTGCGCTTCCCCCGGGTCCTCACCGCGATGATGGGCTTCATGGTCCGCTACCTCGACGTGGTGGTCGGCGAGCTGGGGCGCATGCGCATCGCCCTGCAGTCGCGGGCCTACCGGCCGCGCTGGATCGGCGAGGCCCGGGCCCTGGCGGCGCGTGGCCGGCACCCTGTTCGTGCGCTCCTACGAGCGCGGCGAGCGGGTCTACCTGGCCATGCAGGCCCGGGGCTATCAGGGCGTGATGCCGGAGCTGGAGGCGGCCGCCGCCCCGGCCGGGCAGTGGCTGGCGGCCCTGGCCGTGGTGGCCGCCTGGCCGCCGCGGTGGCGGCCCTGGGCTGGGTGCTGCGATGAGCGTCCCCACCATCTCCCTGCGAGGGCGTGACCTTCGCCTACCCCGACGGGCGGCGGGCCCTGGACGGCGTCGACCTGCACATCCATCCCGGGGAGCGGGTGGCCCTGCTGGGGCCCAACGGCGCCGGCAAGACCACCCTGGTCCTGCACCTCAACGGCATCCTGCTGCCGCAGCAGGGCACGGTGGAGGTGGCCGGCATCCCGGTGACCCGGGAGCACTTCGTGGAGGTGCGCCGCCGGGTGGGCATCGTCTTCCAGGACCCCGACGACCAGGTGTTCATGCCCACGGTGCACGAGGACGTGGCCTTCGGGCCGGCCAACCTCGGCCTGCGGGGCGCCGAACTGGACGCCCGGGTCGAGGCCGCCCTCACCGCGGTGGGGATGCAGGAGCGCCGCCACCGGGCCCCCCACCACCTGTCGTTCGGCGAGCGCCGCCTGGTGGCCATCGCCACCGTGCTGGCCATGGAGCCGGAGATCCTGGTGCTCGACGAGCCCTCGGCCAACCTGGACCCGGCGGGCCGGCGCGAGCTGGCCGGGGTGCTGCGCCGCCTGGGCCTCACCATGCTCATGGTCACCCACGACCTCCCCTACGCCTTCCAGTTGTGCGACCGGGCCGTGGTGCATGAGCGCCGGCCGCATCGCCGCCGACGGGCCCATCGAGGAGATCCTGGCCGACGGCGCCCTGATGGCCGCCCACCGCCTGGAGCTGCCCCTGGGCTTCGACCTCGGCCTCATGCGCCGCCTCAAGCGGGAGGCGCGGGGCCGCCCCGGGGCCTGACCCCGCCCGGGGCCTGCGCCGGCGCCTCAGCTTGGGACCGGACCCGGCGTACACTCGCCACACTCACCCATGGAGGATCAGTTGACCTACAACCCGCCACCCCCGCCGCCACCGCCTCCCCCGGCGCCACCGGCGGCACCTCCTGGTGGCGCAGCCCGACCGCCCTCTTCCTGATCGGCATCCTGATCGCCGCCGCCATCGCCGTCCCCATCGTCTTCCTGGTGCTCGGCGGGGACGACGACGAGCCGACCGCCGGCTCGTCCACCACCACCTCGGCCGACCACCACCACCGGCGGCGGATCCTCCACCACGGCCGGGACCTCCACCACCGCCGCGCACCACCACCTCGTCGAGCACGCACGCAGCACCTCGTCGAGCACGACCAGCAGTTCCACGACCTCGTCGACGACCTCGTCGACGACGACCACCACCACCTCGGCTGCGCTGGAGCTGGACCCCACCGCTCGCCGCCAACTACGAGGAGTTCGACCTGGCCAGCGGCTTCCTGCCCGACCCCTGGGAGCAGCGCGGCGCAGTCGGGTGGGCCCGTCGACGCTGTCCTACCTGGGCGGAGCGGCTGCACTCGGCTGGGCCAGCCAGGCCCCCGACTTCCAGGTCGACCTACACCGCCGCGGCACTCGTCGCTGCGCTTCTACTTCATCGCCGACGACCGCCGCCGACGACACCACCCTGATCGTCAGCGACCCCACAGGCAACTGGGTCTGCGGCGACGACTCCTACAGCACCCGCAACCCCACGGTCGACTTCACCGGCACGGCCCCCGACGGCATCTACGACATCTGGATCGGCTCCTACACCCAGGGCGAGCCGTCGCAACGGCACCCTCTACATCACCGAACTCGACGCCAACCACCCGTAGGCCGTCGACCTTCCGCTGCCCCGGGGCCGCCCATCGGGCGGCCCGGCGCTCGGGCGGCTGCGGGCCCACGGCTCGGAGGCGTGCGGCCCCGCCGCCACCCGGGCGCCCCATGGTTTCCGTCGGCGCGCTGCGGGTACCTTGTCCTCATGCCCACTCGCTACTTCACCCCGGGCCTCTTCGCCTTCCTCCGCGACCTGGCCGAGACACAACGACCGCACCTGGTTCAAGGCCAACCAGGAGCGCTACGAGGACATGGTGCGCCGCCCGGCCCTCGCCTTCGTCGAGGACCTGGCCGAGCCCCTCCTCGCCATCAGCCGCCACTTCACCGCCGACCCCCGCCCCGTGGGCGGGTCGCTCTTCCGCATCCAGCGCGACACGCGCTTCGCCAAGGACAAGACGCCCGTACAAGACCCACACCGGCCTCCACTTCCGCCACGTGGCCACCCGCGACGACGTGCACGCCCCCGGCTTCTACCTGCACCTCGAGCCGGGGAACTGCTTCGCCGCCCTGGGCCTGTGGCAGCCGGCCACCGCGCACGCCCAGGCCATCCGCGCCGCCATCGCCGGCCGGTCCGAGGCCTGGGTCCGGGCCACCCGCCGGCCGCCCTTCTCGCACGGTCTACGCCCTGGGCGAGGGCAACCCCCTCAGTCCGGCCGCCCCAGGGGTTCGCCCCCGACCATCCCCTGCTCGACGACCTCAAGCGCCGCGACTTCACCGCCTCCACCCGGCTCACCCAGGCCCGGGTGACCGCCCCGGGCTTCCTCGACGACTACGTCGGCCGACGATGCGGGCCGGCGCGCCCGTTCATGCGCTTCCTCTGCGAGGCCCTGCGACCTGGCCTTCTGAGGCCGCCGGGCGGGCGGCCGCCGGCCCGGCCGCATCCGGCCGGCGCGGCTCCGCCGGAGCGAGCACCCCTCCGGCGCCTCGATCGGCCGAGCATCGCGTCTGCCCTCAACATCGGCGCCCGCCGTCCGATAAGGCGCCATGGCCGCTCCCGGGGCTCACCCCCGCCGGCTCTCCGACGCTCGCGGGCGCAGTGCGCTCGACCGCCCTGGTCGGTGCTGCGTGCTGGTCGTCGCCGGCGCCTCCGTCACCGAACTGGCTCTGCACCACGACACCTGGCCCTGGGTGGTCGCCACCGCCGTCTCCTCGGCGCCTCGCCGTCACTTCGGCCGGCGGCCTATCGCCGCCACGACCGCCGCTACCGCAGCCTGCTCGACCGGGTTCCCGTCGGCCTGTACCGCACTGCCCCCGACGGCCGCATCGTCGACGTCAACCCGGCCCTGGCGCACATCTTCGGGTTCGAGACCCCGGCGGAGACTGCTCGCCGCCCCGGCCCGCTCGGTCTACGCCGACCCGGCCGACCGCGACCGCTGGATCGCCCAGGTCAACCGGGCGCAGGGGCCCGTCGAGGCGGAGCTGAGCATGCGCCGCCGGGACGGGACGCACCATCTGGGTCAGGGACCGAGTGGTGCCGGTCCGCGACCGGCGCGGCCGGGTGCGCTGCTACGAAGGCCAGCTCGAGGACGTCACCGACGAGAAGCGGCACCGCGAGGAGCTCGAGGCCGCCCTGCGCTCCAAGATCGAGCTGATCGGCACGGTCAGCCACGAGCTGCGCAACCCGCTCACCTCGATCGTCGGCTACGCCCACCTGCTGAGCGAGGCGCGCGACCGCGGCTCCCCCGAGCACGCCGAGATGGCCGCCGTGGTGCAAGCAGCAGGCCGAGGATGTGGCCAACATCGTGGAGGACCTGCTGACCGCCGCCCAGGCCGACGCCGGGACCCTGCGGGTGGTCACCGCCCCGCTCGACCTGGCCGAGGAGGTCCGCCGGGCCCTGGCCGGGCTCGGCGGCCGCCACGCCGGCACCCTCGAGGTCGAGACCGCCCCCACGCCCGGCCGTGGGCGACGCCATGCGGGTGCGCCAGATCGTGCGCAACCTGGTGACCAACGCCATCGTCCACGGCGGCGAGCACATCCGGGTGACCACCACCCGCTGCGCCGGGCAGGCCCGGCTCATCGTGGCCGACGACGGCCCCGGCCTGGCCCCGGGGGACGAGGAGCGGGTCTTCGAGCCCTTCCAGCACGGCAACCGCGGAGGCCCGGGGCCACAACTCGGTGGGCCTGGGGCTGACCATCTCCCGCCAGCTGGCCCGGCTCATGGGCGGGGACCTCACCTACCGCCGCGAGGGCGGGCATGACCGTGTTCCGCCTGGTCCTTCCCGGGCGGCCCGCCCCGTCGGCCACCGGCCGACCGCTGCTCCGGTCGCACGCCCGCGGCTGCCGGTGCGCTAGCCGGGTCGCCCTCACATGGACTCGCGGTCGGCCGTCGGCCGGCGTCCCAGCGCCTCGGTGTCGGCGCACGCTCGGCCTCCGGCGAGCTGCCCCGGCCGAGTGGCCATCCCGCCGTCCAGCAGCGCCGGCCGGGCCATCGCCCGGGCCTCCGAGATCGGCAGTCCATCACGCTATCGGCCGCCGACTGCGCGATCCTGACCCGGCCGGCTCCCCTCGCCCGCGCCCGGGCGCGGTACTCCTGCTCGAGGAGAGAGAGCCATGGGCAAGCAGCAGCAAGAAGCGCTGGTCCGACATGAGCCGCGGGCAGCAAGGCGGCCACGATCGCTGGCGTCCGTCGTCCAGGTCACCCTGCTCGCCGCCGCCCTGTGGGACATCTCCCACCGCCCCGCCGCCGGGATCAAGGGCAGCAAGAAGGCCTGGACCGCCGCCTCGTTCGTCAACTTCGTCGGGCCGATCGCCTACTTCGTGTTCGGCCGCAAGCGGGCCGAGGCGTAGCGGCGGCCGCCGGGCTCAGGACGGCAGCGACAGCGCCAGGTCGCCGGCACAGCGGCCGGTGGCGTGCATCACGCACCCCTCCACGACGGGCTCGCCGCGGGCCGCACCCCCAGCGCCTCGAGCCAGCACTCGATCCGGTAGATCACCCCGCAGCGGTAGCCGTCGAGCCATCCGAAGCGCTGCATCCCCTTGTAGGCGAAGCACTCCCCCGGGTCCCACTCCCAGTGGAGCGAGCCGTCGCCCGGCCGTCACCCGCAGGTGGGCGGACACCGACTCCGGGGTGACCAGGCGGATGCCGGCCGCCACGAAGCGGGCCACGGCGGCGGCGTCCCGCAGGGCCGCCGGGATCCACCCCGCAGGGCCTCAGCCGAGGCGGCTCACCTCGAACGGCGCCATGGCGCGGATCGCGGCCCGATTCAGGTCGTTGGCGGCATCGATCCCCAGCGAGCGGGCCGCCTCGTCGAACCACATGCCGTCGTGGGTGAGCCAGCCCTTGGCCACCAGGTCGCGCACCTGCTCCCGGGTCGAGCCGGTCGAGGGGATCGCCGCCGGGATGGTCGCCGCCCATGGCGCCATTCTGCCCGGCGGAGGCGGGCGGCGCTCAGCGCTCTGCCACCACCACCTCGAGGTCGCCGGTCTGCCGTCCCCGCTGGATGCGTGAGGGTGATGGTGCCTCCGAGCCTGCGGCCGTCTCGACGGCCGCGGCCAGATCCTCTTCGGCATCGGCTCGCGACGCCGTCGATGGCGAGGATGATGTCGCCGGCAGCGAGCCCGGCGTCGCTCGCCGGGCCCGGTGGGCAGCACCGAGGTGACGATCAGCCCTCGGCGGTCGCCAGCCGGTAGCGCGGAGGCGAGCTCGGCGGAGTTGGCCATGGTGGTCACCCCGATGAAGGGCACCCCGACCCCGGACAGCGCCTGGGCGATCTCCTCCTGGACCGAGTTGATGGAGATGGAGAAGCCGATGTTCTCCGCCCCGCTGGCGATGGCCGTGTTGATGCCGATCACCTCGCCGGCGGCGTTCAGCAGAGGCCCGCCCGAGTTGCCCGCGTTGATGGCGGCGTCGGTCTGGATGAGGTCCTCGAGAACCGCCTGGTCGGTCTCGATGGTGCGGCCGATGGCCGAAACGATGCCCACCGACACCGTGGGTGAGGTCGCGTCGAGGCCGAGGGCGTTGCCCATGGCGATCACCGGGTCGCCGACCTCCATGAGCGCCGCTGTCGCCCAGCACCAGGGGGACCAGGCCCGCGGCGTCCTCGACCTCGAGCAGGGCGATGTCGGTGGCGGGGTCGCCGAAGATCACCCGGGCGGAGCGCTCCCGGCCGTCCTCGGCGTAGACGCTCACCGTCTCGGCTCCGGAGATCACGTGGTAGTTGGTGAGGATGTGGCCCTCGTCGTCGATGACGATGCCGGTGCCTTCGCCCTCGGTCTGCACCTGTCGCATGAACATGTCCATCGTGCATCCCGGTCTCGGTGACGGAGACCACACCGGGACGCACCTGCGCCACCAGGTCGGAGACGTCGTAGAGCACCACCCCGGTGATCGGGGTCACCGCCGCGGTGCTCGTCGCCTGACAGCAGGGTGGTCGAAGTGGTGGCGGCCGCCGCGTCGAACACGGAGCTGCCGCCGCACCCGGCCAGCACGATCGTCAGAGCCGAGGCCGAGGGCGGCCACCCGCCGTGGCACGGGGCGACGGGCGAGCGGCGTTGGGTCGGCGGGGCGGTTCATGAAGTGCCTCCTCGGATTCACCATGAGCGCAGCCTCCCTCCCCGGTGTCAGGAGGCCGTCAGGGCGACATGAGAAGCCGGTGAGACGCGGGATCGCCGGCGAGCCTCGAGCGCAAGGGGGCCAACTGCGTTCCGGACGACGGCAGTTCAGTGGCCGGCGCCGTTCCCCGCCTCGGCGACCGGCACCTCGAAGCCCACCACCGCCCCGCCGTGCTCGGCATTGCCGGCGAAAGCCCGCCCGCCGTGCTCCTCGGCGACCTGCTCCACGATGGCCAGTCCCAAGCCCGACCCGGGGGTGGTCCGGGCCGCGGCCGACCGGTAGAAGCGATCGAACACCCGCGGCAGGTCGGCCTCGGCGATGCCCGGGCCGTGGTCGCGCACCTCCAGCCGCCCGCCCCGCAGGGTCACCTCCACCGGCTCCTCCGGCGGCCCCCACTTGCCGGCGTTGTCCAGCAGGTTGGTGATGGCCCGGGCCAGGCGGCCCGGTTTGCCCTCCACCACGGTCTCCTCCGCCGCACAGGCCACCTCCCGGCCGGTGCGGCGGCGGAAGCGCTCCACCGCCTCGCCCACCAGTTCGTCGAGGCGCACCGTCACCGACTCCTCGGGCGGGGCATCGGCAGCCAGGTCCACCAGTTCGGCCACCAGCTCGGAGAGCTCCTCCAGCTCCAGCCGGGCGTCGGCAAGCAGTTCGGCGCGGTCGGCCGCCGGCAGGTCCCCGGCCCGGGCCAGCACCTCGATGTTGGTGCGCAAGGACGTCAGCGGGGTGCGCAACTCGTGCCCGGCGTCGGCCACCAGGCGGCGCTGCTGGGCGCGCGAGGAGGACAGGGCGGCAAGCATGGTGTTGAAAGAGGTGGCCAGCCGTCCGATCTCGTCCCGCCGGGTCACCTCGATGGGGACTTCCAGGTCACGGGTGGCAGCCACGTGCTCGGCCGCCCGGGTCAGGACCGCTACCGGGCGCACGGCGCGGCGGGAGACGAACCAGGCGAGGAACCCGGCCAGCAGCACGGCGCTGCCGCCGATCAGGATCAGCCGGGTGCGCAGCCCGCCCAGGAAGGCATCGGTCTCGGTGAGGTCGCGGGCCATCTGCAGGGCCATCGGAGTGATCTCACCGGGCTGGCCCGGCGTGGCCGGAACCACGATCCCGGCCGCGGTGGTGACCATGCGGTAGTGGACGCCGTCCACCCGCACGTCGCGCAGGAGTGGGCCACCGCCGGCGGCGGCGATGGCCAGGTCCTCCTCCTCGACCGGCAGGGTGACCCCGCCGGAGAAGGGAGCCAAGACCGTGCCCGAAGCATCGACGAATTGCATGATCACGTCGGGACGCACGCCCACGCCGGCGTCGGGGAAGGGCTGCGGGCCGACCTGCTGGATGGTCCCCGCCCCCATCAGGACGCTGGAGCCGACCACCGTGCCCCCGGCCGGGGAGACACGGCCCAGCAAGGCCTCGTCGATCTCGCTGCGGGCCTCGTGCCGCGCCGAGGCGTAGGCCGCCCAGGACACGGCGACCACCGCTGCCGCCACCGCCAGGGCGAGGAACAGGGTGACCCGCAGGCGCAGGCTCACGGCCGCACCACGTAGCCGATGCCCCGCACCGTGTGGATGAGGCGGGCCTCGCCGCCGGCCTCGGTCTTGCGGCGCAGGTAGCCGACGTACACGTCGAGGGAGTTGCTGGTGGTCTCGAAGTCGTAGTCCCAGATGCGCTCGTAGATGATGTGGCGCGGCATGACGATGCCGGCGTTCACCATGAGCAGTTCGAGCAGGTCGAACTCGGTGCGGGTCAGCTCGACCTCGCGCTCGCCGCGGCGCACCCGGCGGGCTGCCGGGCGCAGCTCCAGGTCGGCCACCCGGAGCACCTCCTCGCCCGAGGAGAAGCCGGTGCGGCGCAGCAGGGCCCGCAGCCGGGCGAGCAGCTCCTCGAGGGCGAAGGGCTTCACCAGGTAGTCGTCGGCCCCGGCGTCGAGGCCGGCCACCCGGTCGGCCAGTTCGTGGCGGGCGGTGAGCATCAGCACCGGGGTGCGGTCGCCCTGGGCCCGCATCAGGCGGCAGACGGTGATGCCGTCGAGGCGGGGCATCATGATGTCGAGCACCACCACGTCGGGCCGCTCCGCCTCGATGGCCCGCCGCGCCTCCTCGCCGTCGCCGGCGGTGGCCACGGTGTACCCCTCGAGGCGCAGGGCCCGCTCCACCGAGCGGCGCACCTGCTCGTCGTCTTCGGCGACGAGGACGCGGCGGCTCATGACCACCACCGTACCGCACCCTCATGAAACGACGGTGAGAGCGAGATGAGAGACTGGTGAGGGCCGATTCTCAGGCCCCTCTCATGAGCCGGTTCACCCTGCCCTCACCCGGGGGTGGCATCGGCTCCGGTATCGCCCCGAGGAAAGGACCAGTCAAGTGACCCGGCGATGGCTGGATCGTCTGGCTGCCCGCGATAGCCCTGCTCGCCGCCGCCTGCGGCGGGGGCGCGAGCAAGCGACAGCGGCATCGCCTCGCTGCAGGAGGAGACGACCGCGGGCGACGGCGCCTCGACCACCACCACCGCAGCGGTCGACCCGGAGCAGGCGTTCCTCGACTTCGCCGCCTGCATGCGGGAGCACGGAGTGGACATGCCCGACCCGGAGATCAGTTCTGCCGGCGGCGGCTTCGCCTTCGGCATCACCGTCGAGGGGTCAGCCGAAGCCGGTGCCCCCGACAACACCGAGATGCAGCAGATGCAGGAGGCCGGCGAGGCCTGCAACCACTTCCTCGAGGGCGTGGTCCAGGAGTTCGAGCGGCCCGACATGTCCGAGATGCAGGACCAGATGCTCGCCTTCTCCCAGTGCATGCGGGAGCACGGGGTGGACATGCCCGATCCCGAGTTCTCCGAGGACGGCGCCGTCACCATCTTCGGCCCCGGGACGAGGGCGAGCCATCGGGCATCGACCCCAGCGACACGACCTTCCAGGAGGCCCAGGAGGCCTGCAACGAGATCTTCGGCGGCCAGGGCGGCACGATCATGGTCGGCCCCGGAGGCCCGGGTTCCGGGGCTCCCTGCCCTGCCCGGCGGTGGCATCAGAGCCCGCCCCCGGAACCGACGACTAGCCGGGCGGTGGTGAGACATCTCATCCCGTTCTTAGGTGGCGCTAACGGCGGCCTGACGGCAGGGAGCCATGCTGAGCAGCACCGACGACGAAGAAGGTGAACCCATGCGCTCGACGATGGCCCGCCGCCCTCGCCGCCGCCGTCCTGATGCTGGCCGCCGGGTGCGGCGGCTCGGAGACGGCAGCCGGCATCGCCTCGCTCGAGAGGCGGCTCCGACGACGCCACCACCACCACCGCGGCCACCGGCACGACGGCGGTGGACCCGGAGCAGGCGATGCTCGACTTCGCCCAGTGCATGCGGGAGCACGGCGTCGACATGGAAGACCCCACGACAGACGAGAACGGGAACTTCCAGATGATGCGGCCCTCCGGCGGGGGCGAAGGCGGGGAGTTCGACCCGGAGGACCGGGAGGCCATGCAGGCGGCCCGCGAGGCCTGCTCCCAGTACCTCGAGGGCATCGCCCAGCAGTTCGACCGCCCCGACATGACCGAGATGCAGGACCTGATGCTCGAGTACGCCGCCTGCATGCGGGAGAACGGGGTCGACATGCCCGACCCCGACTTCTCGACACCGGCGAAGCGGGCGGCCAGGGCCCCGGCGCCCGCCTGGGCTTCGACCCGGGCGACTACGACCCCAACGACCCCATCTTCCAGGCGGCCAACGAGGCCTGCCAGGAGGTCTTCGGGGCCGACGGCATGCCCGGCATGATGGGTGGGTTCCGGCGGCGGCCCGGCGGCGGTGCTCCGCCCGGCGGTGGCACCCCGCCGGAGGGGGGCACGCCACCCGACTCCGGCGAGTGAGCCCGCGACCACCAGACACAGACCAGCAGACCCAGCGAGGGAGCGACGATGACGACAGGGCCAGCAGGCCGGGAGGCGGCCGGCCGACCGCCGGCGGCCTCGAGCACAGGACCAAGAGCATCAAGGGTTGGGTGACCGCCGGCGTCATCGTCGCCGTTCTCGCCGGGGCCGGCCTCGCCTGGTGGCTGCTGCGCTCCGACGAAGGCGGCACACCAGCCGCCGACACGCCCGCATCCCTGGCCGAGGTGGTCGTCACCGACATGGAGGAGTGTGCGAGACACTCGACGGCACCCTCGGCTTCGAAGAGGGGGATCCCATCGGCTCGGGGATGGCCGGCACCCTCACCTGGGTGACCCCGGCGGGGACCGTGGTCTCCGAGGGGGACGTGCTCTATCGGGTCGAGGGCAAGCCGGTCGTGCTCCTCCAGGGTGACCTCCCCGCCTGGCAGTCGATGGGGCTCGAAGAAGTGACCCTGGCGATCAAGGCCTTCGGCACCATCACCTGGCTCCCCGAGGCGGGCACGACCCTGGAACAGGGAGATCCGGTCGCCAAGGTCAACGAGGTGCCGGTGATCCTGCTCTACGGCGACCTGCCCGCCTACCGGACGCTGCAGTACGGCTCCGAGGGCGCCGACGTCGCCCAGCTGGAAGCCGCCCTGGTGGCCCTGGGCTACGACCCCGACGGCACGATCACCGTGGACGAGGAGTTCGACTGGGACACCCGGCAGATCGTCCTCGATTGGCAGGAAGCGGTCGGCCTCGACGACGACGGCCGGGTAGACCCCGAAGACGTGGTCATCTTGTCCGGCCCGGTCACCGTGGGCGCGCTGAGCGCCTCGGTCGGCGACACCGTCCAGGGAGGCGCCCGGATCGCCACCGCCCGCGGCGATTCCGGAGGCAGCGAGGGCGCCGACGTGGAGCAGCTCGAAGCGGCCCTGAGCCCGGCTGGGCTTCGACCCCGGCGCCGTCGACGGCGTCTTCACCACCGAGACCCAGGCGGCCGTCCTCGCCTGGCAGGAGTCGATGGGCGCCGACACCGACGGCGTCGTGGACCTCGGCGAGATCGTCTTCCGGCCCGAGCCCGTGCGGATCTCCGAGAACCTCCTCTCCGTCGGCGACACAGTTGCGGGCGGTGCCGGCGTTCTCGGCACCTCGTCGGACGAGGTGCAGGTGACCGTCGCCCTCCCCGCCGACGCAGCAGGACTTGCTGGCCGTGGACGACCGGGTCGACCGTCGTCCTGCCCGACGACACCGAAGCCGGGGGCACCGTCACCTTCGTGGCCTCCGTGGCCACCCGCAACTCCCAGTCCATGGAGGTCACCTTCGAGGTCATCGTGGCCCTGGACGACGTCACCGTGGCCGCCGGCCTCGACCAGGCCCCGGTGGACGTCGAGGTGGTCACCGAGTCGCCGCACCGGGGTGCATGGCCGTCCCGGTCACCGCCCTGCTCGCCCTGTCCGAAGGCGGCTACGCCGTCGAGGTCGACGACGGCGACGGCACCACCCGCCTGGTCGCCGTCGACCCCGGCCTCTACGCCGACAACCTGGTCGAGGTCGCCTCCGCCGGCCTGCAGGCCGGCGACCTGGTGGTGGTGCCGTGAGCGCGGTCCTGGAGATGAGCGGGGTGACCCGGGTCTACCCGGGCACCCCCCCGGTCCCCGCCCTGCGCGGCATCGACCTCCGGGTCGATTCCGGAGAACTGGTGAGCGTGGTCGGGCCCTCGGGGTCGGGCAAGTCGACCCTGCTCCACATCATGGGCACCCTCGACCGGCCCACCGCGGGCCGGGTCGAGGTGGGCGGCTTCGACGTGGGCCGGATGTCCGACCGCCAGCTGTCGGCGCTGCGCGCGCAGCGCATCGGCTTCGTCTTCCAGCAGTTCCACCTGCTCGACGCCGAGACCGCCCTGGACAACGTGGCCGACGGCCTGCTCTACACGGGCCGGCCGGCCGCCGAGCGGCGCGCGATGGCCGCCGACACCCTGGAGCGGGTCGGGCCTGGGCCACCGCATGCACCAGCACGCCAGCAAGCTCTCGGGCGGCGAGCGCCAGCGGGTGGCGGTGGCCCGGGCCGTCGTCGGCCGGCCGGCGCTGGTGCTCGCCGACGAGCCCACCGGCAACCTCGACTCGACAGTCGAGCGAGTCCATCGTGGACTGCTCGAGGAACTCAACGCCGAGGGGATCACCCTGGTGGTGATCACCCACAACCCGGAGATCGCCGCCCGCTTCCCCCGGCAGGTGGCGCTGCGCGACGGGCATGGTCGAGGCCGACAGCGCGCCGGCGGAGGTGACGGCATGAGCGCAGCCAACGCGCCTCAGCCCCAGCCGCATGCACCTCGCCGACGTGCTGCGCACCGCCGGGGTGGGCCTGCGCACCCGCCAGCTGCGCGCCGCCCTCTCCGGCGCTCGGCATCATGATCGGCATCGCCTCGCTGGTGGCGGTGCTCGGCCTCTCCGAGTCGAGCAAGTCCGACCTGCTCACCCAACTCGACCGTCTGGGCACCAACCTGCTGGTGGTCCAGGCGGGCCAGGGCATCGGCCTGGGCAACGCCGAGCCTGCCCGACACCGCGCTCGGCCATGGTGAGCCGCATCGGCCCGGTCGAGGAGGTGTCGGCGGTCGGCGGCCGTCGACGCCAACGTCTACCGCACCGACCTGGTCCCGTCGAGCCAGTCGGGCGGCATCAGCGTCAAGGCGGTGGAGACCGACCTGCTCGAGACCCTCGGGGGCAGCGTGGCGTCGGGCCGCTTCCTCGACGAGGCGACCGCCGCGAGTACCCGGCCGTCGTGCTCGGGCAGCGTGGCCGCCGAGCGCCTGGGCATCGACCGGCCTGGACGACCGGCCCATGGTGTGGCTCGGCGGCCAGTGGTTCCCGGTGGTCGGCATCCTGAACCCCGTCGACCTCAGCCCCGACCTCGACCGGGCCGCCATCGTCACCGCGGCCGTCGCCGAGGAGTACCTGGGCTATCGACGGGGTGGCGAGCACCCTCTACGTGCGCACCGCCCCGGAGTGGGTCGACGGGGTCATGGACGTCCTGCCCCCCACGGTCAACCCGGAGAACCCCGACCAGGTCGAGGTGAGCCGGCCCACCGACGCCATCGAGGCCAAGGCCGCCGCGGAGAGCGCCTTCACCAACCTGTTCCTCGGGCTGGGGGCGGTGGCCCTCCTCGTCGGCGGGGTGGGGATCGCCAACGTCATGGTGATCTCCGTCCTCGAGCGGCGCTCGGAGATCGGCCTGCGCCGGGCCCTCGGCGCCACCCGGCGGCACGTGGCCGTGCAGTTCCTGCTCGAGGCGCTGATCCTGGCCGCCGTCGGCGGCATCGGCGGCGTGCTCCTGGGCGACGGGAGTCACCGCCGCCTACGCCCGCATCCGGGGCTGGGGGCTGCTCATCCCCGGCCTCGCCCTGTGGGGCGGCCTGGCGGCGGCCCTGCTCATCGGCACCATCGCCGGCCTCTACCCGGCCCTGCGGGCCGCCCGCCTGTCGCCCACCGAGGCGCTGCGCACCACCTGACCCCTCACTTCTCAGCGGCCCCCGCAGCCCGAGCGGGGGCCGCGCGCCCGCCTCAGGCTCCGGGAGAGCGATCCACGTCGCCGCCGGGCACCGCCGCACCTGCCGGCGCCGGCAGCACCGACCCTGGAGCCAGGGTGCTGGAGAGCGTCAGGCCGGGCCCAGTCCACCCGGAAGTCCTCGCCGGTGCTGGCCGGGTCGGTGTACATGCTGATCCCCACCCGGCCGGTCGAGAGGCCCGACCTGCTGCCTTCCCAGACCAGGGTCCCGTTGATGTAGAAGCGGAAGTGGTTGCCCGCCGCTTCCACCTTCAGGACGTTCCACCCTTCCTTGCTCACCGCAGGGGTGTCGGTCCAGCCCTGCACCGCGACGGAGGACCCGTCGGCCTTGACCTTGAAGACCGAGAACATGCCCTCATCTCCAGGGCTCCTCGTTGGTGTACTGGAAGAAGAAGGCAGGGGCGAAATCGAAGCCGCTGGGCAGGTTGACCCGGCTCCGCACCACCAGCCGGTTGGCGCACGTTGTGCAGCCCACCCGCTTCATCCGGGCCTCCAACGTGAAGTCGGCGAACTTGCCGATGCGGGCTATGGAAGCCAGCTCCCCGGGCACCCCCTCCGTGCCGAAGACGGTGCCGTTGAAGTGCTCCCAGGTGCCGGTGAGCGCCGTCCACCCGCTGTGGTTGAGGTTGAAGCTGGAGGAGAAGCCCGCCGTCGGGCGGGGGGTGGTCCCGGCGGCGGAGGCACCGCCCGCCGGGAAGGCCGCCAGCCCGAGCAGCAGCACCCCCAGGCAGGCAACCACCAGGCGCACCCGGTGGGACCTGAACGCAAGCCTGCGTGTCCTATCCATCTCTCACCTCCGGCGGGCCGTCGCGGCCCACACCCCTGGGCGACTACTCCAACACCGCCCCCCGGGGGCGAACACTACCCCCCACGCCCGACCCCCTTGCTTAGGTGCCCCTGCCCTCTACGCTCGGCCGAGCCTCTCGCACCAGCCCGAAAGGATGCCCCATGACCGAGATCACCCTGTCGGTGCCCGAGATCCACTGCGACCACTGCAAGATGGCCATCGAAGGGGCGGTGAGCCTGCTACCGGGAGTGGGGCGCGTCCTGGTCGACGTGCCCTCCGCCACGGTGGACCTCGGCTATGAAGACCCGGCCACCCTGGACCAGATCGTCGCCGCCATCGAGGCCCAGGGCTACTCGGTCCCGGCCCAGGGCTGAGCCCGCCGTGGCCGCCGGCACCGAGACCATCGTCTTCGACGTCGAGGGGATGACCTGCGCCTCGTGCGCCCTGCGCATCGAGCGCGTCCTCTCTCGCCAGGACGGGGTTTCGGCGGCGGTGGTGAGCTTCGCCGGGCAGGAAGCCCGGGTCGAGGCGCTCCCCGGCGCCGACGTGGCGGTCCTGGAAGCGGCGGTGGCCCGCCTCGGCTACCGGGCCACCCGCTCGCCGGCCGGAGGAACGGAGCGGCGAGCGTGGTGGAGCGCTACGGCGCCGAAGCCCGCTACCAGGGGCGCAACCTCGTCGCGGCGCCGCCCTGCTGACCCTGCCGGTGTTCTTCATCTCGATGTTCGGCGACATGCACTCCACGGTGCTGGCGGGCCGTGGTGTGGGGCCTGGCCACCCCGGTGGAGTTCGTCTTCGGGTGGCAGTTCCACCGCAACGCCGCCAAGCGCCTCCGCTCCTTCGGGGCGGGCATGGACACCCTGGTGTCGCTGGGCACCCTGGCCGCCTACGGGTACTCGGTGTGGGCCTTCTTCGCCCACGAGCACCTCTACTTCGAGACGGCGGCGGTCATCATCACCTTCATCCTGCTGGGCCGCTTCTTCGAGGCCCGGGCCAAGGGCCGGGCCTCCCGGGCGGTGGCCCGCCTGCTGGAACTCGGCGCCAAGGAGGCCCGCCTGCGTCGCGACGGGGTCGAGGTGAGCGTCCCCATCGCCGCGGTGCGCCCCGGCGACCTGATGGTGGTCCGACCCGGGGAGCGCATCCCCACCGACGGCCGGGTGGTGGAGGGAACCTCGGCGGTGGACGAGAGCATGCTCACCGGGGAGTCGGTGCCGGTGGAGCGGGGCCCCGGGGACGCGGTGTTCGGGGCCACGGTCAACCAGCACGGCCACCTGGTGGTGCAGGCCACCCGAGTGGGGGCCGAGACCGCCCTGGCCCAGATCGTGCGCCTGGTGGAGGAGGCCCAGGCCACCAAGGCCCCCATCCAGCACCTCGCCGACCGCATCGCCGGGGTCTTCGTCCCGGTGGTGCTGGCCATCGCCGCCGTCACCTTCGGCCTGTGGCTCGGCGATCGGCGGCGAGGCCGGGGCCGCCATGCAGGCGGCGGTGGCGGTGCTGGTCATCGCCTGCCCCTGCGCCCTGGGCCTGGCCACCCCCACGGCCATCATGGTGGGCAGCGGCCGCGGCGCCGAACTGGGAGTGCTCTTCAAGGGGGCCGACGTCTTCGAGCGCTCCCGCCTGGTGGACACCGTGGTGTTCGACAAGACCGGCACCCTCACCCGGGGGGCGATGACCCTGCGCTCCCTGGAGACGGCCGAGGACCGCCGGCGCACCCTGTACCTGGTGGGCAGCGTGGAGGCCGCCTCGGAGCACCCCGTGGGCAAGGCCGTGGCCCTCGGCGCCGAGGAGGAAGGGATCGACCTCGGCGCGGTGAGCGGGTTCGCCGCCGTGCCCGGGCTGGGGGTGCGGGGCACGGTGGACGGGGTCGAGGTGTGGTGGGCCGCCCCCGCCTGCTGGAAGAGGCCGGGTGGGAGGTGCCCGGCGGACCTGGCCGCCGCCCTGGCCGCCATGGAGGACGAGGGGCACACCGCCTTCCTCGCCGGCTGGGACGGCGCCGGCCCGGGCGGCCCTCTCGGTGGCCGATCGGCCTGCGTCCTTCGGCCGCCCCCACCGTGGCCGCCCTGCAGGCCGTCCGGAGTCGAGGTGGCCATGCTCACCGGCGACAACCGGCGCACCGCCGATGCCATCGCCGGCGCGCTGGGCATCACCCGGGTGGCCGCCGAGGTGCTGCCCGGGCGACAAGGCGGACGAGGTGGCCCGCCTCCAGGCCGAGGGGCGCACCGTGGCCTTCGTGGGCGACGGCATCAACGACGCCCCGGCCCTGATCCGGGCCGACCTGGGCATGGCGGTCGGCACCGGCACCGACGTGGCCATCGAGGCCGGCGACGTGGTGCTGATGTCGGGCGACCCGGCCCTGGCCCGCACCGCCCTGGGCCTGGCCGCGGCCACCTTCCGCACCATCCGCCAGAACCTGTTCTGGGCCTTCGCCTACAACACCGCCGCCATCCCCCTGGCGGCGGCCGGGCTTGCTCGACCCCATGATCGCCGCGGCGGCAATGGCGCTGTCGAGCGTCTCGGTGGTCACCAACTCGCTGCGCCTGCGGCGCTACGGGCGGGCGCAGCCGACCGGGGCAGGCAGGGGAAAGCCGGCGTCCCCTCCCGCGGGCGGGAGGGGATTGAGGGGCGGGCCGGTGTGGCTTCCCCCTGCGCCTTGCGGCGGGTCTCCCCGGCCGGCGCGCGTAGAGACCCGTCCGCGGCGCCGGCTAGCTCTTGGCTGCCGTAGCCGCCGTGGGGCGCTTGACGATGGCCTCGGCCGAAACCAGCTCCTTGCCGATCCCCAGCCGCTTGACCCCGACTCCCAGGGCCAGGCCGATGAGTTGGGTGAAGTAGAGGATGGGCAGGGCGTACGTCGGTGCCGAGCTCGTGGTTGACCGCCGCCTGGTAGCACTCCAGGTTGGTCTGGCACAGCGGGCAGGCCGTGGCGATGACCTCGGCGCCGCGAGTCGACCGCGCTCTGCAGCAGGTCGCGCACCATCCGCAGGGCCGCCGGGCGGTTGGTGACCATCAAGGCCGCGCCGCAGCAGCGCACCTTGTAGGGGTAGGGCACCGGGATCGGCCCCGGCGGCCCGCAGCAGCTCCTCGAAGTACTGCGGGTTGTCGACCTGGCTCAGCTCCAGCCCCGGGCCGCCGCGGCCGCACGATCTGGCACCCGTAGTAAGGGGCCACCCGCAAGCCCTTGAGACGCTCGTTGGCCTTGTTGCGGATGGTTCTCCAGCGCCTCGTCGGTGACGAAGGCGTCCATGATGTGGCTCACCTCGATGCCACCGTCGTAGTGCAGGTCGTCGGCCTCGAGGGCGTAGTTCATGTGCTCCGCCAGGTCGGCGTCGCGCTTGAGGGCGGCGTTGGTGGTCCACAGGTTCTTGTAGCAGGCGTTGCACGGGGCCACGATGTTGAGGCCCTGCTTCTCGGCGATGGCCAGGTTGCGGGCGCAGAGCACCGTGGCCAGCAACTCGTCGACGTGCGAGTAGGCGGTGGCCCCGCAGCAGTTCCAGTCCTCGAGCTCTTCGAGTTCGATGCCCAGCTTGTGGGCCACCTCCATGGAGGACACGTGGTAGGTGGCCGCCATGGTCTCCAGCGAGCAGCCGGGGTAGTAGGCGTAGCGGGTCATTCGATACCGTCCAGGGGGAGGACTCGGGCCACCATGCTCCGCAGGTTGTGGATCCGCTTGATCCGGGCGGGGAGCAGCGGCAACCGGCCCTTGGACAGCAGCTTCAGCCCCATCTGCATCTCGCGCACCATCCCCGGGAACCCGCCCTCGAAGATGAAGGCCGGGGCGTAGCCGGGCTCGTAGGACTTGCCGGTCCGCAGGATGGTCCGGGTGAAGCGCCGGGAGAACTCCGGTGCCACCCAGTCCCGGTTGAAGGTGTCCTTCCACAGCGAGTAGCGGGTGAGGGCGTACATGACGTCGGCGGGGCGGATCCCCTCCGGGCACTTCTCGGTGCAGGCGTAGCACGAGGCGCAGGTCCAGAAGGTGTTCGAGGCCATGACCTCGTCCTTCATGCCGGCGTTGATCAGCCCGATCAGCATCCGCGGGGTGTGGTCCATGAACTCCACCACCGGGCAGACCGCCGAGCACGTGGCGCACTGGATGCAGCGGACCAGGGAGGCCCCCTCCTCGGCGTGGAGCAGGTTCTCCACCTCTTCCCGGAAGGAGACCTTCCGCAAGTCGATGTCACCACCATTTCCTCCCGGCTCACTTGGCGGCGCGCCGCGCCTCGGCAGCGGCGATCATGGCCGCGGCCTTCTGCAGCAGCAGGTCGGGATCCACGGGCTTCTCCACCAACTCGTCCACCGGCACGAACCCGGGGTGCACCGCCTGGCCGGGGAAGAGGAAGGCGATCTGCTCGCGCAGGCTGGTGATGATGAGCACCGGCATCTCGCGCAGGACCGGGTCCTTGCGGATCTTGCGGGCCATCATCACGCCTTCGGCGCCCCGGCCCATCATGATGTCCAGGCACAGCAGATCGTGGCTACCGCGCTTGAGGGCCTCCCAGCCGTCCTTGGGGTTGTACGTCACCTCGGTGTCGTACTCGGTGTCGAGGATGGCCTTGATCCCCTCCACGAAATCGGGGTCGTCGTCGACGATGAGCACTTTCTTGCGCTCGCTCATCCCGCCTCTCCTTTCGAGACCTGGTCCGGAGGTGCCGCCTCCGATCCCGCTGCGGGCGTACCCAGAGCCGGCAGTGCAATCACAAAGGTACTACCCCGGCCCGGGTCGCTGGCCGCGGTGATGGTCCCCCCATGGCTCTCCACGATGCGGCGGGTGACCGCCAGGCCGATGCCGGCCCCGCCCACGCCGCTCGTTGCCGCCTGGCCGCGGTAGAAGGCGTCGAACAGACGCGACAAGTCCGCCTCCGGAATGCCGACTCCCGTGTCAGTCACCGAGACCACTACCTTCTCGTCCCGACGCACGGCCGATACCTGGACTCTACCGCCCTCGCGCGAATACTTAACCGCGTTACCGATCACGTTGAGCAGCGCCTCGGTCAGTGTCCCCTCGTCGCCGAGCACCATCGCCTCCGGGTCGGCCTCCGCCTCGATGGTCACGGCCTTGCGCACCGCCTCTGCCTGGGCGCTCTCCACCGCCTTGGCTACCGGCACCGCGATGGACACCGCACGGAAGCTCTCCTTGAGACCGGCGAAGTCCACCGAGAAGCCGCGCAGCCAGCGGTTCACCAGGGCCAGCAGGTCGGCGAGGCGGCTGCTCATCCGCTCCAGCCGGCGCTGCTGGTCCTCCGACACGACCCCCGCCAGTTCCTTGAGGAGCACGAACAGGTTCTGCTGGATGGCCCCGAGGGGGGAGCGCAACTCGTGGGACACGATGGCGGCGAAGTTCTCCCGCAGCGCCTCCCGTTCCCGCCGCAGCGCCGCCGCCTCGACCACCAGGTCGCGCCACTCCAGGCCTCGCCGGATCATGGCGCGGAACTCGTCGGGGGTGAAGGGCTTGGGCAGGAAGTCGCGGGCCCCGCGCTGCATCGCCTCCACCGCCGAAGTGATCGTGGCGAAACCGGTGAAGACGATGCAGACGATGGTCGGGTCCAGGGCCCGGATCGCCTCGAGCACCTCCATGCCCGACATGCCCGGCATCTTCAGGTCCACGAAGACCAGATCGGGACCGAAGGCCCGCACCTGCTCCAGGCCCTCGACCCCCCCGCCGGCGGCAACCACCTCGTGGTCGCTCCCCTCGAGGATGGCCCGGCAGGAGTCGAGCACCACCTCCTCGTCGTCGATGAGCAGGAGGCGGCGGCCGGTCCCGGTCACGATGACACCTCCTCCGCCTCGCCCAGCGGCAGTTCGATGGTGAACGCGGTGCCCGCCCCGAGTTCGCTTTCCACGGCGATGGTGCCGCCGTGCTCCTTGACGATCCCGAAGCTGATGGCCAGGCCCAGGCCGGTCCCGTGCCCGACCTCCTTGGTGGTGAAGAAGGGATCGAAGATGCGGCCCAGGTCCGCTTCGCCTATGCCGTGGCCGGTATCGCGGAACACGATCTGGATGACCTTTCGCTCGAGGTCGAGACCGGTGGTGACCGACAGCCGGCCGGTCCCGCCCATGGCCTCGGCCGCGTTGATGATCAGGTTCATGAACACCTGTTGCATCTGCGCCGGATCGACCACGACGTCGGGGAGGCAGTCGGCGTAGTCCCGAGCCACCTCGATGTTGTGGAACAAGGCCCGGTCCTCCACCAGGGAGAAGCACTCCTCGATGATGGCGCAGAGGTTGGCCGGCCTCTTGTGCGGCTTCTTCGGGCGAGAGAAGTCGAGCAGCCCCCGGATGATGGTGGCGCAGCGCGCCGCCTGGTTGGCGATCTTGTCCACCGAGGTCCGCTTCGGGTCGTCTGCCGCCATGCGCTCGAGGAGCAGATGGGAGTAGGTCACGATCCCCTGCAGTGGGTTGTTCAGCTCGTGGGCCACGTCGGCAGCCAGTTGCCCTACCACGGCCAGGCGCTCCGACTCCATGATCCGCTTGCGGGTGAACTCCTTCAACTGCTCGTCCCGGGCCTTGAGGGCCGCCGCCATCGTGTTGAAGGCTCCTGCCAGGGCCGCGATCTCATCATGTGTGGTCACTGAGACCCGGGCGTCCAGGTCGCCGTCGGCCACCCGCCGCGAGGCTTTCACCAGCGCGCGCACCGGAGTGGACAGCCGGCGAGAGACGAAGAAGGAGATGGCGGTTGCCAGAGCCACCCCGCCCAGGGTGATGCCCACGAAGAGCAGGATGGAACGCGTCTTGAGGTCGCTGTAAGGCCTTTCCAGAAGGCCCACGTAGAGCATCCCCAGCACGTCGCCCTCGACGCTGCGCAGGGGGGTGTAGCCGGTGAGGTACCAATCCCGGACCACGTAGGCGCGGCCCAGCCAGCGCTCCCCCTCCACCACCACCCGCTGGTACACCTCGGCAGATACCCGGGTCCCGATGGCCCGGGCGCCGCTCTCGTCGAGCACATTGGTCGCAATGCGCACGTCGTCGAGGAACAGCGTCGCCGTGCCGATGTCGAAGCCCTCGTAGGTGTCCCCCTCGAACACGGTGTCCTTGATCCGGTCGACGATCTCGACACGGTGGTTCAGCAGCAACCCGCCGTACAGGGAGCCGATCACCTCCCCGGCGTAATCGAGGATGGGGGCGGCCGCCACCAGCACCAGGCCGTCGCCGAGGACGGCCTCATCCGCCTGCCGGGCGCCTCGGGTGTCCACGAGGTCGATCCGGGCCGCTTCTGCCAGGTCCGGGGCCTCCGCCGCCAGTCGCTCGACCGAGTAGACGGCGTTGCCGATCGTCGGCCGCCCCGATTCGAGAGCCGCCGCCACCACGCCATCGCCGGCCTGGGAGTCGCCCACGACCAGGGGATTGCCGGCCCGCAGCAGCACCTTCCCCCGGGCATCGGTCACGCTGAGGAAGTCCAGGTCTTCGGCCAGCATCGTACCCAGCAGTTCGCCGGCGGCCACCTGCACCTGGCCGGACAGCAGCGCATCCCGAAGATAGAAGCGGTCGGCCGACAGTCGGAGCAGGTCGTAGAGGCGGGCCGAGTAGGCGTCGTACATCTCCTGCGCGGAGTTCAGATCGGACTCGACCCGGTTGTTCGCCTCGGCGAGCACCCGGCTGCCGATGAAAAACGTCGCCACCCCGCTGAAGGTCGCGCTGAGCAGGAGGATGATCGCGAGGAAGGCCAGCATCAGCTTCACGAAGCGGCTCATGGCGACCCCGGCCCGCTCGGCCCCGCAATCGCGGCCCTCCGGCCGGCGCCGCCGGGCGCCGCCAGGGCCCTCGCCTGAAGGCGATGACTCCCCATGAGGTGCTCAGTCTGCCACGCCGGGGCTCCCGCTCGGCAGAGGCTTCCGTCGCTGCCTCTCGAGACCAGAGCGAGCCGGCTCACTCCAGGGTCTCGTCGTCTTCCCAGGGGCGCTCCCAGGGCCGTTTGCTCAGAGCCGGGGGGCGCTGCCAGACGACGTCGAGGAACAGGATGCCGGCGCGGAATCCCCCGGCGACCAGGGCCAGGCCCACCGCCTTCTCCCAGAGGACCCCGATCACCACGAACACCGCCCCCAGGCACATGGCCCCACAGGCCCCGATCAGAAGCAGGCCGAGGAGGATCCCCTTGGCAACCGGCCACAGCCGCATCGTCGCACCCTACCGCCGGGCGCGGTCGACCAGGTGAGGCGATGCTGGTGCTCTCCCCGGGCCTTCTCCCGCATAGCGATGGCGGAAGGCCCGGGGGGGGTGGCGAAGAGAACCCCGCGGCGACACCCCGCTGGCGGTCGCCCACCCTCCCGTCGCAACAGGAGGTACGGAGAAGGGGCATGGGCTGCCCTGCTCCGCCCCTCTGCCCTGCGGGTATCTCCCCCGACGCAGCCGGGGAAGGGCGGATCACATGAAGCCTTCGACCTCGCCGATCAGGTCGAGCAGGAGGGCGACCTCGTCCTCGGGGACCACCTGCAGGGCATAGCCGGTCTGGAAGAGGATCCACTGCCCGACTTCCACCTCGGGCAACAGGGCCAGACTCACCCGGCGGGTCTGCTCGCCCACCTCCACCACTGCGGCGCGTTCCAGGCCCTCGCCTTCGACGGCGGTCACCTTCCCGGGCAGAGCGAGGCACATGTCAGCAACACCTCGCGACCGCGGCGGATCCTCGCACCCGTCGGATCCGGCCCTGGAACAGTCCGGTATTACGCACCCTGCACCTCCTCGAGGATCCGGGCTGCCGCCTCCGCCGCTCCGGCGGCCACTTCAGGGCTGAGCCCGGTACCGACGGTGAAGGTAGCGCCCTCCACCCCATACACGGTCAGGGCGGCGGGCAAGCGCCCCAGGACGCGCGCCATCTCGACGGCGGCGCCTGCCCCCAGGACGTGAGTGGAAGCGAGATGCACCTCTGCCGGCAGGGGGGCGGCGACGGCGTCGAAGCGCCGCACCGTGCCCGCCGGGGCACCCGAAACCATGGCGTCCACCACGAACACCCGGGCGACCCCGGCCCAAACCTCCATGATCTGGGCGGGGTCGGCACCGCTGAGACGAACCAGGTGCACCCCGGCGGGTCGGGCGCCCTCCAGCCGGGCCAGCACCTCGGCTCCTACCCCGTCGTCCCCGCGATCTGGATTGCCGACGCCGATGACTACGGCGTCCTCACCCACGATCGATTTCGACCTTGAGGAAGTGGGTCGCACAGGAGATGCAGGGGTCGTAGTTGCGCACCGTCTGCTCCAGCCGCCACTGCAGCTGGTCGTCGGGCAGGTCCAGGGACGTTTCGAGCACCCGGCGCAGGTCGTCCTCGATGCTCATCTGGCTCTGTGCCGTGGGTGGGGCGATCTGGGCGTCGAGGATGTAGCCCTCGTCGTCCAGGCGATAGCGGTGGTAGAGCATGCCCCGCGGCGCCTCGGTGGCCCCGTGGCCCTCCCCGGCCTTCACCACCAGCGGCACGTCGGGACGGGCCGGCATCTGGTAGGCCTCGATGATCCGCAGCGCCTCTTCGACGGCGTGCACCGTCTCCAGGCAGCGCACCACGATGCTCTTGAAGGGGTTGAAGCAGGTCGGCCCCAGGCCGGCAGCGGAGGCCAGACGCTGCACCCGCGGGCTCAGCTTCTCGAAGTTCAGGCTATAGCGGGCCAGCGGCCCCACGTGGTAGGAGCCCCGGGCCCGCACCTTCGACTGCAGGGCGTTCGAGCGGGCAACGTGGACCTCTTCGAACACCTGGTTCCACTCGGACAGCGGGCACGTCGATGCCCTTGTTGGACACCAGCCGCCCCTCGCTGAAGGGGTACTCGTCGGGATGGGACACCGACACGTACTCGTAGTCCTGCTCGATCTCGGGGAAGGGCAGGCCGGCCGTGAACTCCACCGCCCAGGTGGCGGCGTCGAGGGCCCACTCCAGGTTGGGGACCAGCTCCTGCAACTGCTGCTTGGTGGGCACCTTGTACCAGCCGCCCACCTTGACGTTGATGGGATGGATCTCCCGGCCCCCCACCAGGGCGACGATGTCGTTGCCGATCTTCTTCAGCTTCAGCGCCTTCTCCACCGCGTCGCGGTGGTCGGCGGCCATGTGGATGGCGCTCTGGTAGCCCAGGAAGTCGGGGAGGTGGAGCATGAAGGCGTGGAGCACGTGGCTCTCGATCCACTCGCCGCAGTAGATGAGGCGGCGCAACTCGCGCAGCGCCCCTTCCATCTTCACCCCGAAGATGTCCTCCATGGCGTGCACCGACGACATCTGGTAGGCGATGGGGCAGATGCCGCAGATGCGGGCGGTGATGTCGGGGGCGTCGCCGAAGTGCCGGCCGCGCAGGAAGGCCTCGTAGAACCGGGGTGGCTCGAAGATGCCGAACTCGGTGATCTCCACCTGCCCGTCCCGGACCCGGACCTTCAGGTTCCCCTCGCCCTCCACCCGGGCGAGGTAGTCGACGCTGATGGTCCGCGTCTCAGGCTTGCTGGGCGTAGACATCACTGGCCTCCCGGAAGGGCTGGGCGTTGGCGTTGAAGCTGCGCAGGGCGTTCACCAGGGTACGGTCGTCCACCCCCATGGAGCGCCACCACTCGGCCAGGGCGGCCACGTTGGGCGACTCCATGGGGCCGAAGCACCCGTAGCAGCCCCGGTCGTAGGCCGGGCACAGGGCGCCGCAGCCGGCCTGGGTCACCGGCCCCAGGCACGGGATGCCCTGGGCCACCATGACGCAGGGCGTGCCCCGGCGCTTGCACTCGACGCAGACGCTGTAGGTGGGGATGTTCGGCTTGCGGGCGTGCAGGAAGGCGTTGACCACCTCGATCAGCTGCCACTTGTTGATGGGGCAGCCCCGCAGTTCGAAGTCCACCGGCACGTGGTCGGCGATGGCGGTGGAGGTCTCCAGAGTGGAGATGTACTCCGGGTGGGCGTAGACGTAGCGAGTGAACTCGGTGACGTCCTTCCAGTTGCGCAGCGCCTGGATGCCTCCGGCGGTGGCGCAGGCCCCGATGGTGATCAGGAACTTCGAGTCGGCCCGGATCTTCTTGATGGCCTCGAGGTCGTGCGGGGTGGTGATCGAGCCCTCGACCAGGGTCAGGTCGTAGGGGCCCTCCAGGTACTCCCGGGACGCCTCGGGGAAGAAGGCGATCTGCACCGCGCCGGCCACCGTCAGCAGCTCGTCCTCGCAATCGAGCAGGCTCAGCTGGCAGCCGTCGCAGGATGCGAACTTGAACACGCCGAGCTTGGGCTTGCCCATCACACCTCCCGGACCTGGAACAGCGCCTCGGCCTCGTCGTAGCCGAAGACGGCGCCGTCGCGGCAGACGAACTTGGCCCCCACCTGGCAGTGGCCGCAGAGGCCGATGCCGCACTTCATGTTGCGCTCCATGGAGAGGAACACCCGGCTGGGCGACATGCCGCGGTTGAGCAGTTCGGCGGCGGAAAAGCGCATCATGATCTCCGGCCCCACCACCATGGCCACGGCCTGCTCGGCGTCGAACTCGGCCCGAGGGATCAGGGTGGTCACCACCCCCACCCGGCCCCGCCACCCGCCGCTGGCCGAGTCGAGAGTCACCTGCAGGTCGACGTCGAAGCGGCCCCGCCAGTCCTGGATCTCCTCGGGGTAGAGGAGGTCGGCCGCAGTGCGGGCCCCGATGAGGATGAGCACCCGGCCGTAGCGATCGCGGTTGGCGAGCAACTCGTGGATGGCGGGCCGCAGCGGCGCCAGGCCGATGCCGCCGGCCACCACCACCACGTCGCGGCCGGCGGAGTAGCCCAGGGGCCACGGGGTGCCGAAGGGCCCGCGCACTCCCACCACGTCGCCCCGCTGCCAGGCGAGCCAGCGACTCGGTGACCTTGCCCACCTTGCGGATGGTGTGCAGCAGGCGGCCTCCGTCGGCCGGGTCGCCGCTGATGGAGATGGCCGACTCCCCGACGCCGAACGAGTAGAGCATGTTGAACTGGCCCGGGCGGAAGCCGCGCCAGCCCGGCGGCGGGTCGAGCGCCAGGCTCACGGTGTCGTGGGTCTCCTCCCAGCGTCCCAGCACCCGGCAGGGCACCGGCGCCATGGGGCCGGCACCCGCTCCCGGCAGGGGACCGGCGGCCTCGGCCACTGCCCTTTCTCGCGCCTGAGCCACGACCTCGACCCTCCGCTCCAGCCCGCGCCGCACCATCTCCCGGAACTCGTCGGGAGTGAACGGCTTGGGCAGGAAGTCGAAGGCCCCCCGCTTCATGGCCTCCACCGCCAGGCTCACCGTGGCGTAGCCGGTGATGACGATGGCCACGGTGGTGGGGTCCGCGGACCGCAGGCGATCGAGCACCTCCATGCCGGGGAGGCCCGGCATCTTCACGTCCACGAAGACCAGGTCCGGAGAGAGCTCCGCGGCCAGTCGCAGGCCCTCCTCGCCGTTCGTGGCGGTAGTGGTTTCGTAGTCCCCCACCCGCCAGGATGGCAAGGCAGGAGTCGAGGACCACCTCTTCGTCGTCGATGACCAGGATCTTCTGCCTGGGCTGCACCTCTACTCCATTCCTCCTGCGGCATGGCCTGCACCCGAGCGCCGAGGCGCCGGGTCACCGCCGCTCTCCGTAGACATCGAGCATCTGGAGCCGGGTCGCCTGAAGGCGGTCGGCCATCTCGCGCGCCACCCGCCACACCACGTGGTATCCCAGTTCGTGGTCGGCGGCGGCGCACTGGCGCAACTTCTCCCCGTCGATGACGATCGCCTCCGTCGGCGCCAGCGCCCGGGCGTCGAACGCCCAGCGGTAGGGCGGGAACATCCACGACCACCCGAGGGCGTCGCCGCCGTGGAGGGTGGCCACGATGCGGGTGCCGGCCCCCGGGGCCGGCACCTCGAGGGCGACGTCGCCGCTGCGGATCAGGTAGAGGACCCGGGCCACCCCCCCGGAGTGGAAGATCACCTGGTCGGTGGCGAACTGGGCCACGCCGGTCACGCACTCCGCCACGCCGCGGCACCTGCGCCTCTTCCATCCCCACCACGAAGGGATGAGCGGCCAGCAACTCCACCGGGCTCAGCGTGCGCATCGGGCCCGGCCATCACACCACCTCCTGCTTGCCCCTGATGGCGGCGGCTTCGGCGGTGATGTCGATGCCGACCGGGCACCAGGTGATGCACCGGCCGCATCCCACACAGCCCGGACGTGCCGAACTGGTCGAACCACCAGGCGAGCTTGTGGGTCATCCACTGGCGGTAGCGGGCGGCGGCGCTGGCCCGATGCGGCGCCGCCGTGGATGAGGGAGAACTCGTAGTTGAAGCAGGAATCCCAGCGCCGGACCCGCTCGGCGTGGCGGCCGGTGAGGTCGGTGGTGTCCTCCACGTTGGCGCAGAAGCAGGTGGGGCACACCAGGGTGCAGTTGGCGCAGGTCAGGCAGCGCTTGGCCACCTCCTGCCAGTGCGGGTGCTCCAGGCTCTGGCGCAGCAGGTCGGCCAGGCCGGCGGTCTCCATGGTGCGTCCCATGTGCCCGGCGGCGGCCTCAACCAGATCGGCGGCGGCCTTCACCTGGGCCTTCTTCGCCTCGACGGCGCCCGCCTCGGCGAGCACCTCGGCGCCCCGCTCGGAGCCGGCCTCGGCCGCGAAGTAGTGGTCCTTCTTGTCGAGCACCTCGGTCAGCACGATGTCGAAGCCGGCCTCGGCCCCGGGGCCGGTGCCCATGGAGGCGCAGAAGCAGGTGCCGCCCGGCTCGGTGCAGTTCACCGCCACGAGGAAGGCCCCGTCGCGGCGACTGCCGTACACCGCATCGCGCTCCGCCCCCAGGAAGACCCGGTCCTGGACGGCGATGGCGGCCAATTCGCAGGGCCGCACCCCGAGGAAGGCAAGGCGAGGAGGCTCCGGCGGCGGCGCCATGGCGAAGCCCTGCGCGGTGCGCTCGCCGGCCCAGACCACCACGTCGGCCGGGTGCAGGTGGGTCTTGGGCGACTGCGGGCCCGACCACGTAACCGAACAGGGCGTCGTCGTCACGGCGGGCCAGGCGGTACTTGGCCGCCTCCTGCCGGTCCGTCCAGCCGACCGGGAGGTCGGCAGGTGGCGGCCAGGTCGCCGTAGACGATGGCGCCGTCGCGAACGGTGGGCCCCAGGACCCGGTACCCACGAGCCGACAGGGCCCCGATCAGGCGGTCGAGGCCCGCCCGATCGAGCACTTGTGCAGGGGTCATGATCTCCTCCGGCCAGTCATCCTTGGGGCCCGGCCCTCCCCGGGCAATAGGGACAATGGCAGCGACGGCCGGGACGAACGGCCCCGCCCGCGCGCCTAGGCTAGGGCCACACTATGAACGGGACAACGACCAGCGAGGTGGTGATGCGCCAGCACGTCCGTATCCCGAAGACCCGGCTGTGGGGGATCGCCCTGGCGGCGATCACGGCCGTGGTGAGCGGCTTCTCGGTGTTCATCAACGGGTACGGGGTCCGCTCCTGGACCGGTGCCGGGTGCCTCCTCCGCCACCTACACCACCTTCAAGAACCTCGTGGCCGCCCTGCTTCCTCGGCGCCATCGCCTACGGCGTGGCCCGCCGCGCCCCGCCGGGTCCCTGCGCCCCAGGACCGCCTCGCAGTGGCGCCGCCTGGGCCTCATCGGCGTCATCGGCGGCGGCGTGCCCTTCCTGCTCTTCTTCGAGGGCCTGGCCCGGGCCTCCTCCGGGCAGGCGGCCTTCATCCACAAGACCCTGCTGGTCTGGGTGGCCCTGCTGGCGGTGCCCTTCCTCGCCGAGCGCATCACCGCCGTCCACCTGGGGGCCATGGCCCTGCTGGTGGCCGGGCAGGCCTACCTCACCGGGGTCGAGCGGCCTGCGGCTTCGGGGCCGGCGAGGCCATGATCCTGGCCGCCACCCTGCTGTGGGCCGTCGAGGTCATCGTGGCCAAGCGCCTCCTGGCCGACGTCCCCGCCTCCACCGTGGCCGTGGCCCGCATGGGCATTCGGCGCCGTGGTCCTGGTCGGCTGGACCGCCGTCACCGGCGGGTTCGCCTCCCTCGGCGCGCTCACCGTCACGCAGTGGGGTTGGGTGGCCGGTCACCGGCGCTGGTCCTCACCGCCTACGTCGCCACCTGGTACGGGGCACTGGCCCGGGCCCAGGCCGTCGACGTCACCGCGGTGCTGGTGTTCGGCGCGGTCATCACCGCCGCCCTCGAGACCGGGATCCGCGGCGTGGCGCTGCCCTCGGCCGCCGGCCTGGTGATGGTCACCGCGGGCGCCGCCCTGGCGGTCCTCGCCGCCGCCCGGGCGGCCCGGCAGAAGGCCTGATGAACCGGGGCCCCCTGCTCTTCGCCCGGTTCGCCTTCCCCCCGAACCGGCTGGGTTACTGCGGCCCCTCGGACCACCAGGGCCTGTTCGAGATGGCCACCGCGGCCGCCCCGGCCGCGGAACTGGCCGCCATGGCCCGGGCCTTCGAGGGGGCCTACCCCTACCTGCAGTTGATCGCCGCCTCCAACGGGATCGCCGACCCCCTCGACGCCCGGGTGGTCGAGGCCTACTGGGTGGGCAGCCCGCTGCTGGACAAGGTGGAGATGACGGCCATGGGGGCGGCGCTCGACGAGCGGTTCCGCCCCCGGGTGGCCTCGCGCACCTGGAGCCTGCTGGCCGAGGCGGTGCCCGCCGGGGCCGCGCCCCACCACTCCTTCCACGTCTTCGGGGTGTACCCCTGGGTGGGCCTGATCCGCGAAGGCCAGGTGGACCAGCCGCTGCGGGTGCTCGACCAGTGCCGCATCCGCTGGGGAGTGGTGCGCCGGGTGGAGGGCGACCAGGCCGTGGTGCAGAGCCGGCCCCTGGTCTGGGACGGCCGGGCCCTGGGCTACGGGCCGCCCCGCGAGGAGACGGTCACCTGGGGCCGCGACGGGGTGGGCCTCGCCGAGCCGCTGCGGCCCGGGGACACCGTGGCCATGCACTGGGAGTGGGTGTGCGACCGCCTGTCGGAGCGGCGCCTGGCCCGCCTGCGCCGCTGGACGCAGCGCCACCTCGACATCGCCAACGGCACCATGCACCCCGCCCCGGCGGCCGTGCTGTCCTGAGGGCCGGGCCTCCCGCCCGAGCCCGGCCTCACGGCGCCCCGGGGCTCCCTTCCCGAGCCGGCACCGACGCGACGTGGCCGTGATGGCTCCAGCGGGTCGCGACCCGGCGGATTCGCCGGTGCCGGGCCGGGAGAGGCCGCGGCGAGCGGCCGCCCCTCTCATCTCCGTGCGGAAGAAGCGGCGTTTGCCCACCTCGACGAGGAACAGGTAGGTGACGGACCATGGCCGCCAGGATCCCCAGGAACGCCGCCGGCAGCGGGGTGAAGCCGAGGAGGCGAGCCACCGGGGGGATGAAGGGCAGCGCGGCGCCCAACCCGGCACACGCCAGGGTGGCCACGAGCAGGGGCTCGCTGGGGCGGCTGCGGAAGAAGGGACGCGCCGGGTGCGGATCACGAAGATCACCAGCGTCTGGGTGGCCAGCGACTCCACGAACCAGCCGGTCTGGAAGAGCGACTCGCCGGCGTGGAACACCCACAGCATGCACCCCGAAGGTCACGAAGTCGTAGAGCGAGCTGATCGGCCCGAAGAACGAGCATGAAGCGCCGGATGAACGCGATGTCCCAGCGCGACGGGCGCTGCAGCAGTTCCTCGTCGACCTCGTCGGTGGGGATGGTCATCTGCGCTGGCGTCGTAGAGCAGGTTGTTGAGCAGGATCTGCGTGGGCAGCATGGGCAGGAACGGCAGGAACAGCGACGCGCCCGGCGGCGCTGAACATGTTGCCGAAGTTGCTGCGACGTGCCCATGAGCACGTACTTGATGGTGTTGGCGAAGATGCGGCGCCCCTCCACGACCCCGTCGGCGAGCACCCGCAGGTCCTTCTCGAGCAGGACGACGTCGGCGGCGTCCTTGGCCACGTCGGCGGCGGAGTCGACGGAGATGCCGACGTCGGCCTCGTGCAGGGCGACGGCGTCGTTGACCCCGTCGCCCAGGAAGGCCACATCGGTCCGCCCGTGGCCGCTGCGCCCGGACGATGCGGGACTTGTGCTCGGGCTTACCCGGGCGAAGATCGGTGGTGCCGGAGGCGGCCGCCAGTTCGGTGTCGCTCATGGATGCGATGGCGGGGCCGTCCAGGCTCCCCGCCACCTCCATGCCGAGGTCGAGGGACACCTTCCGGGCCACGAGGGCGTTGTCGCCGGTCACCACCTTCA
>CAVTQG010000056.1:0-96853 GCA_963736785.1 uncultured Spirochaetota bacterium
CCGGCCTTCGGGCACGTGGGCTTCGAGGGCCCGGTGTTCGACGGCAAGCTCGCGACCGGCTCGTATTTCCATTACCTGCACCACCGCTTCGTGTCCTGCAATTACGGGGAGGCCACCGTGCCCCTGGACCTGTGGTTCGGCTCGTTCTTCAACGGGGAAGGGGCCTACCCACGAAGAAGAAAGCCGCCGGCTGAGCCTCCAGCCGCGGCCTTCCACTATGGACCTGCAGCGCGGCGCCCTGCGCCTGGCCATCGATTCGCGCTCCGGCGAGTTTTCGCTGCGCCGCGCCGGGCCGTCCACACCCATCGTTCAGGAAGCCCGGGCCCTGCTGTGCCTGCGCCCGCCGCAGGGGCCGCTCTTCGAGCTGGCCCTGGGGGCCGGCGGGCTGGAGGTGGAGGAGCGCCCGCTGGCCGACGAGCACGGCGCCGGGCTGCTGGTCACCGCCCGCACGCGGCAGGCGGTGCGCGGTTTGAGCCTGGGCCTGGAGCTGCGCCTGTACGACCGGCGCCCCTTCCTGCTCCTGCGCCTGCGGGTCTCCAACCAGGGCCGCGAGAGCGTCTTCCTGGAGCGCTTCGTGCTGGTGCGCGGGACGGTGAACCTGGGGGAGGAGGCGGGCGCGGCGGGCTTCTTCAAGGCCGGGTGGCACGACTGGGTGTTCGCCGGGTTCCGCGGCGCGCGGCGGCGCGACGTGCGCTCCCTGCTCGCGCCCTGGTCCGGGAAGATGCACTTCGATCCCCAGCTTCCCATCGGCCGGCGGCGCGGGCAGTTCTATGGCTCGGGCTGGGGCGTGCTGGCCGGGCGGAAGCAGGCGGTGGTGGCCGGCCTCGTGACCCTGGCCGAGCAGTTCGGCCGCCTTCAGGCCCGCTGCCGGCCGCCGGCCCTGGAACTGGCCGCCGAAGCCGACGGGGTGCCGCTGGAGCCCGGGCAGTCGCGCGCCTCCGAGTGGGGCTACCTGGAGCTGCTGGACCTGCCCCACCCCGAGCCGTTGGGCGAGTACGCGCAGGCCGTGGCCCGGGAGATGAAGCCGCGCGTCCCGGCCGTCGCGCCGCCGCCGGCCTGGACGCATTGGTACCAGTACTTCCAGGACATCAGCGAGGAGAGGTTTCTGGCCAGCCTGCGGGCCCTGGGCGAACAGCGCGGGCGGATCGGTTTCGGCACCGCCCAGCTCGACGACGGCTACCAGCGCGCCTGGGCGACTGGCTGGAGTGCAACCCGAAGTTCCCGGGCGGCCTGGGCGCGCTGGCCGCCGAGGTGCGCGGCCGCGGCCTGGTCCCCGGACTGTGGCTGGCCCCCTTCGTGGTCGAGCCGCACTCCCGCCTGGCGCAGGCCCACCCGGACTGGCTCCTGCGGGGGGGCCGCCCGGACCGCCCCGTGAACAGCGGGTATTTCTACTCCTTTTTCGGCAACGCCCTGGATGCAACGCATCCGGCCGTGCCGGAGCACCTGGAGCGCCTGGGGCGGACCCTGCGGGGCTGGGGCTTCGGCTTCATCAAGGCGGACTTCTGCTACGCCGGCGCCCTGCCCGCCCGGCGCCATGACCCGAGCCTGACCCGGGCCCAGGCCCTGCGCCGCGGCCTCGAGGCGCTGCGTCGGGGTCTGGGGGAAGAGACCTTCCTGCTGGGCTGCGGCTGCCCGTACGGCCCGGCCCTGGGGATCGTGGACGCCATGCGCATCGGCCCGGACACGGCCCCGGGCTGGCGGCCGGAGCTCTGGAGCCTGCCCTGGACCCGGCCGCTCCTGCGCGCCGAGCGCTCCCTGCCTTCCTTGCGCAACGCCCTGCGCCACGTGCTGGCCCACTCCTCCCTGCACCGCCGCTGGTGGTGGAACGATCCGGACTGCCTGCTGGCCCGCGATACCGATACGCGCCTGAGCGCGGAGGAGGTGCAGAGCGCCTTGAGCCTGGCGGGGCTGAGCGGAGGCCTCGTGGTGTCCAGCGACGAGCCCTCGCGCCTGTCCCCGGAGCGCCTCCGCTGGCTCGCCCTGCTGGCGCCCTGCTTGAGCCCCGGGGGAAGGGCGCTGGATCTGCTGGAGCGGGAGATGCCGGAGCTCTACCAGCTGCCCCTGTCCGCCCCGTGGGGCAGCTGGCAGGTGGTGCTGGTGGCCAACTGGCAGGACCGCCCGCGCCAAAAGGGCCTGGAGTCTGGCGCGCCTGGGCCTGCCCGCCGACCGGCCGCTGCACGTGTTCGACTTCTGGGGCCGCGCCTGCTTCCGGCACACCGGCCCGGTGCTGGACCTGGGAAAGCTGGCTCCGCACGCTTCGCGCCTGCTGCGGCTGTGCCCGGCCGACCGGCCCGGCCCGTGCCTGGCGGGCAGTACGCTGCACATCACCCAGGGTCTGGAGGTGACGGGGCTGGAGTCCGAGCCGCTGCCTGCCGGGCCGACCGGGGGGCCGCTCACCCGCCTGCACGTGGAGCTGCGCGACCTGGGCCGTCCGGCCGAGGGCGAGCTGTGGCTGGCCCCGCCGGGCGGAAACCCTCTTATGGTATCCGTGGTCGCGCGCGGGGAAGACCCGGCTTTCCTGGGACCTACCGTTCGCTGCTGAGTAGTTCGATCCGCACCGGCCGGATGGGCCGCAGGCCGGCCTCGATGCCGGCGCGCTGGGGCTCCAGGAACGGCGGCAGGGCCAGGCTCTCCCCCAGGTGGTCCGCATCCTCGTCAGTGGCGAAGCCGGGCCCGTCCGTGGCGATCTCGAAAAGCACCCCGCCGGGCTCCCGGAAGTAGATCGAGCGGAAGTAGAAGCGGTCGATCACCGGGGTCACCCCCACGCCCGCCTCGGCCAGGCGTCGGCGCCAGGCTTCCTGCTGGCCTTCGTCCGGGGTGCGGAAGGCCACGTGGTGCACCCCGCCGACGCCCACCCGCCCCGGGCCCAGATCGGGGCGCTCCTTCAGATGCACCTCGGTTCCCGGTCCGCCGGGTCCGGCCTCGAACCGGCGCGCGGCTCCGTCGGAATCTTCGTATCCCTCGCCCTCCCGGAAGCCGAGCAGCTCCGTGAGCAGCCGCGCCGTGGGGCCGGCGCGCCGCACGGTGAGGCGCACGGCGTGCAGCCCGCGGATGGCCATGTCCTCGGCCACGGGACTGGCCGGCCAGGGCCGGCCCCCCGGTGCGGACCCGCCGTCCACCAGCTCCAGGCGCTGCCCTTCCGGATCGGCGAAAGCCAGCGCGGCCCTGCCGCCCAGCTCCCGGATGCCTTCGTGGGGCACGCCGAAATCCGCAAGCCGCCGCGCCCAGGCCTCCAGGGCGGCCTGCCCCGGAACGCGCAGGGCGGTGGCCGTGATGCTGCCCGCGCCGCGGTAGGTCGCGCCGGCGTGAGGCCAGTCGAAGAAGGTCACCTCCGTGCCGGGCGAGCCCAGGGCGTCGCCGTAGAACAGGTGGTAGGCGCTGGTGTCGTCCTGGTTCACGGTCTTCTTCACCAGGCGCAGGCCCAGCACCTGCGTATAGAAAGCGACGTTGACCGAGGGCTCCCCGGTCACCGCCGTGAGATGATGCAGACCTTTCAACAGCATTTCTTCCATATGACTCCCCCGTGACTCCCCTACGAACCCGCCGACAGCCATTCCCCGGCCGCCTCGATCTCCGCCCGTTCCAGGCCGTGCCCGCCCGGCTGCCAGGACAGGCGGACCGCCGCACCAGCCTCTTCCAGGAGCGCGGCCAGCCGCTCGGATTCGCGGGGCGGGATCAGGCGATCCGCCTTGCCGGCGGAAAGGAACACGCGCCTGCCCCTCAGCTCCGGCAGCTTCTCCGGGACCAGGGGGACCATGGCGTGGAACAGGACGGCCTCCCGCAGCGTTCCGGGCCGCAGCAGGAGCAGGGCGGCGGCGATGTTGGCGCCGTTGGAATACCCCGCCGCGGTCAGGCGGGCGGCGTCCAGCCCGTAGGCCTGGCAGGCGGCTGCCGCGAAATCCGCCAGCTCCCCGGTCCGGTACTCGAGGTCTTCCAGGTCGAAGACCCCCTCGGCCAGCCGCCGGAAGAAGCGGGCCAGGCCGTTTTCCAGCACCTTGCCGCGCGGGGACAACAGCGCGGCCCCCGGCACCAGGGAACGGCCGAGGTCCAGCAGGTCGTTCTCGTCGCCCCCGGTGCCGTGCAGCAGGAGCAGGGTTGGAAGCCCCGGGGCCTCGGCCGGTAGGAAGCGGTGCACGAAACCCAGAGGATTCGGGGAGGTAACGGCCATTGCGATATAAATAAGTAAATTGGTAAGGTTAAGTAACGGACCAGCGAAAGGATGGAGCGCAGAAGCACATTGCCCAGCAGGCCCAGCACCAGCAGCAGGCCGGCCAGGCGGTTGAGGAACATGGCCCAGCCCACGTACCACAGCGGCCACACCGTCCAGTCCTTCGGCGGCGCGGCCGGCCGCGGCCGGCGGTAGATCTTCCACACCCGCACCAGGCGCGGCAGGGAGGCGAAGACCAGCAGGACCAGCGGGCCGGTGAGCCGCAGGGCCACCAGGGCCGCGGTCAGGACGTAGAAGGCCACGAACAGGCCCAGGTTCAGGGCCCGGGAGCGCTGCTCGCCCAGGAGCACCGGCACGGAGCGCACCCCCGCCTTGCGGTCGGCCTCGAGCTTGTCGATGTGTTTGCCGACCAGCACCGAGGCCACGGCCAGGCCGTAGGGCAGGGAGGCGGCGAAGAAGGCGGGGTCGAGGCGCCCGGAGCAGACGTAGGCCGTGCCGCCGATCATCAGCGGGCCCCAGGCCACCAGGGCGGCCAGCTCGCCCAGGCCGTGGCGCTTGAGGAATCCCGGTGTAGGCCAGGCTCAAGCCCAGCCCGGCCCGCGGCGAACACGGCCACCGGCCAGCCCCGCAGCAGGATCAGCGCCGCCATCACCGCGGCGGCGAAGCCCAGCAGGACCAGGGAGGCGGTCAGCAGGCGGCGCGGGGTGGTGAGGCCTCCCAGGATCGGGTGCGTGCTGTACTTGGCGCGGGGGTAGTCCTCGGTGTCCACGCCGCGGCGGGTGTCGGTCCAGTCGTTGAGCAGGTTGTTGGACAGGTGCGCGGCCAGCAGGCCGGCCGTGCAGAGGGCGGCCGCCAGCCAGCTCACGCCGGATACTCCCGCCTTCTCCGCGGCCAGCAGCACGCCGATCAGGGCCGAGCTTCCGGTCATGGACAGCACGCAGGCCCGGGAGATCACCAGCCAGCGGCTGAGGAAGTCGGCGGTGTGCACCTCCGGCACGTTGCAGCCCTGCAGTGCCGAGGACCAGCGGGCCAGGAGCACGCGCAAACTGACGCGGGGTCCGCTCACCTTCGCCCCCTTGCCGCGCATTCGGGAAAGCAGCAGGCCCTGGGTCAGGATGGCCGCCAGGCTGGAGCCCAGGCAGAAGGCAACGGCGGCCCGCATGGAGAACTCCTGGTACAGCAGGCCGCTCGCGGTGGCCCCGACGATATAGCCGCCGTTCAGGACGGACTCGTGGACGGCCATGCGCGCCGCCCGGCGCCTGGCCCCGGCGATGCCGTGGAACAGGCCCCCGGCGTAGCTCAGGGCGGTGCTCAGGCCCAGCAGCGGGAACAGCACCGCGTAGAAGGCCACGCTGCGGGCGAAGAGCATGGCGAACAGCAGCGAGGCCAGGTAAACCTGGGACAGCAGCAGCCAGCGGCCGCGGTACTGCCAGAAGCTCACGGCCCCGAGAACCAGGAAACCCGCGCTCTGCAGCAGCGTCCGCGAGGAGACCAGCGTGCCCACCACGCTGCGCGAGCCGCCCAGCACGTCCAGGACGAACAGAGGGAACACGGTGGCCACCATGCCGGAGACCACGTAGCTGGCGAACATGCCTACCCAGGCCGGGTAGCGCAGGGGGGTGCCGTCACCGGAGGCCGCGCCGCTGGATGGCGTTCCCGACGACGCCGGCGGGAGGGCGGCGCGCAGAGAGGGGAAGACGGCCAGCCCGGCGGCCAGCAGCGCGGCGTAGCCGGCGAAGACCGCGATGGAGAGGACCAGCGGCAGCCCGGTGTCCCGCTGGCTGGCCACGCCGGCCAGCACGTAACTGGTGACCAGGCCGCTGCTCCAGGACAGGTTGAAGCGCGACTGGCGGCGGCTCAGCAACTCGCCCTCCACTCCCTGCGACAGCCAGCCCATGGCCGGAGGCCAGAAGAAGGCGAGGGCCAGGCGATACAGGCCGCTGAACAGGAAGGTCAGGGGCAGCGCGGGCAGCAACACGAGCAGAAGCAGGAAGACCGGCATGCCGAACAGGGCGATCAACATCGCCGACTGGGGGCGAAGCCGGTCGAATACGGGCCGCAGCAGCAGACAGCCCAGCATGTACACCAGGACGCTGTAGCCCGTGAACCAGCCGATCAGGCTGGGGCTGGCCCCCTGCCGCTCCCGCAGGAAGAACACAAAACCCAGGTTGAGCATGCCCTCGGCGAAGGCCACCAGGAAGGCGCCCGGATACACCACGGCCGGGCTGCCGAGGCGGGAGAGCCGAGGGAGGGGACAGGGCCGCTTTCACGATGGGCGATCATACCTTTTTCGCCGGGCTTGCTCCAGGGCTACAGCGGGGCCAGACCAATGCCGCCGCGGAAGAGGTTTTGCGGATCGAATCGTTTTTTGACCGCCCGCAGGCGCTCGAGGTTCCCGCCGAAGACCCCGCGCAGCAGCTGTTCGCCTTCCTCGGCGAAGCCGGCGAAGTTCAAGTAGGAGCCTTTGGCGAGCGGCTGCGAGCTCGCGGAAGGTTTCCCGCGCCCAGGCGATATTGGCCTCTGATTCCCCAGGCTCGGCCCAATTGGCCTCGATGCCGACCAGGTAGGGTGTATCCCGACGGGAGAAAGGCGTAGCCGAGGCCGGCACCCGGCTGACCGCGCCTCCCAGGCCCCAGACATCGATTGAAGAGTTCGGGGAGGGCCGCCTGGCTGCCTGGCGAGCCAGCACGCGGATGGCCTGATCGCTCAACTGCTCGAGATACAAAGACTTCCAGTAGTAAAGGTGGCCGTCCGGGTAATCGGCGTCGAGAAACTGCTGCAACTCGACGAAGGGCAGCTCAGCGCTCAAGTCGGCCAGCGGCCGGTCGAACTCCCGCAGCGGCCGGATGGCCTGCTCCCCCTGGGCCGGCGGTCCGCTGTAGCAGGCGGCCAGGATGATCACCTCGGCTCCCCAGGCCCTTTCAGGGATCGGAGCCTGGCTCGGGGCTCTCCAGAAAATCGCCAGTCCCGTCAATTCGTCCGGGGCGCCGGACATGAACTCTTTAAAGAAGCGAAGAGCCTCCGGGGCCTTCTCGGCGGGATACATGGGCATGGACAGCCAGACCCGGGGTCCAACAGGGTAGGCCTGGAACTCGAAGGAGCTCACCACTCCGAAGCCGCCGCCCCCTCCTTTCAGAGCCCAAAGAAGCTCTTCCTCCGCTCCAGCCGCAGCCGTGCGCAGCTCTCCATCGGCGGTCACGACCTGGGCGCTCAGCAGATTGTCACTGGTCATTCCGTACCTGCGCGCCAGCCAGCCCAGGCCCCCATGCAGGGCCAGGCCGCCGATCCCGGTGGCAGAGACCAGCCCAACCGGAACCGCCAGCCCGTGAGCCTGGGTGGCCCGATCCAGGTCCCCGAGCAGGGCTCCTCCCTCTACGCGCACCGTGGCCTTCTGAACGTCCACCTCCACCCGCCGCATGCGGGAAAGATCGACGACCAGCCCGCCGTCGCAAAGCGCGCTGCCGGCGACGTTGTGCCCGCCGCCGCGCACGGAGAGCAGCAGCCTGTGCCGGGCGGCGAAACGCACTCCGGCGGCCACGTCCTGGCTTTCGGTGCAGGCCAGGATCAAGGCCGGCCGCTTGTCGATGAGCCCGTTCCAGACCCGGCGGGCCTGCTCGTAGCGGCCGTTGGGGGAAGGCAGCAACAGCTCTCCCCGGATTTCCTTCCGGAGCGAGTCGAGCTCCCCTGGCCCCAGGCTCACTTCCGTGCCGTCGTATCTGCGAATGGAAACCTCTGCCAAGGCTGCACTCCTTTCCGGTTCCGGGTTTTGCTCCCGCGGCAGCTAAATATAATCTGGTTAGTCAGGAAAGGAAAGCGCGCCGGGTTTCGTGCTCCGGTTGACAGTTTCGGGAGCCCTCGGGTAGGCTGAACGGGTCCCACAACGGAAGGCGGTGCGAAGCCGCCGCGGACGCGCCACTGTAACCGGCGACGAACGCTCGAGCAAGGCCACTGGGAAACCGGGAAGGCGGAGCGGGAGGAGGAACCGGAAGCCAGGAGACGTTGGGGAACCGGCCAAAGATAGCAGGGCTATGCCTGCACGCGAGATCGATTGCAGGAGGGAATCTTGGGTATGCTCGCCCGTCTCGTTCTTCCGCCGCTGCTCCTGCTGCTGGCAGGCTCATACGGGCTGGCCGCGGAGGAAGGCTACCCGCTGGCGGTGAGCGACGACGCGGGCAACCGCCTGGTCCTTCCCCGCCGCCCGCAGCGCATCGTCTCGCTCACCATGTTCAGCGACGAGGTGCTGCTGGAGCTGGTGGGCCCCGTCCGCCTGGTTGCGGTCACCTCCTTCGCGGCGGACCCCGCGGTCTCCAACATCTCCGATCGCATCGCCGCGATCCCCCACCGGCTGGAGTTCCAGGCGGAGCTGATCCTCTCCCTCCGGCCGGACCTGGTGGTCGTGGCCAACTGGAGCGAGGCGCAGGCGGTCGACCAGCTGCGGGCCGCCGGCCTGCCCGTGTACCTTTCGGCCAGCGCGACCACCATCGAGCAGATCCGGGGGAAGATCCGGGCCCTGGCCCGTTTGGTCGGGGAAGCCCGGGCAGGGGAGGAGCTGATCGCCCGCCTGGACCGACGGCTGGCGGAGCTGGAGCAACGTCTGGCGGCTGTGCCCGAGGGCCGGCGCCTGACGGTCCTGGACTACTCGGCCTGGGGCGCGGCCATGGGACGGGGCAGCTCCTGGGACGAGATCGTGCGGAGGGCGGGCCTGCGCAACGCGGTCGGGGAGCTTCCCGTGGACGGCTGGGGCCAGGTGCCCCTGTCCAAGGAGAAGCTCATCGAGCTGGACCCGGACCTGCTGGTCCTCCCCGGCTGGGTGTATGGCCAGGAGGGAGGGGCGGAGGCCTTCTACGCCCGGGTGGCCGGCGACCCGGCGCTGCGCAACTTGAAGGCGCTGCGCAACCGGCGCCTGGTGCGAATGCCCGAGAACCTGCGGGCCACCACTTCGCAGCACATCGTGGAAGCCATCGAGTTCCTGGCCCGGGCCGCGTATCCCGAGCTGTGGGGGCGGAAGTGACCGGACGCCGCGTGGCGGGCCGCAGGCGAGCACACCGCAGCAGCCCGCACGGTGCAAGCCGCGCGCTGGTGCTGGCGCTGCTGGCCGCCGGACTGGCCGCCGCCGTGCTGCTGGCCGTGGGGGTCGGGGCGGTGCGCGTACCGCCTTCCTCCCTGCTGCGCCTGGCCGCCTACCACCTGGGCTTCCGGGGCGTGGGCCTGCCGTCCCAGCAGGAGACCACGATCCTCCTTCTGATCCGCCTGCCGCGGGTGCTGGCCGCATTGCTGGTAGGCGCGGGACTGGCCGCCGGCGGGGTGGTGATGCAGGGCCTGTTCCGCAACCCCATGGCCTCTCCGGACATCCTCGGGGTCTCCACCGGGGGCAGCCTGGGGGCGGTCACGGCCATCGCCACCGGCCTGGCCGGAGCCAGCCCGTTGTTCCTTCCGGCCCTGGCCGTGGCCGGTGCGCTGGCCGCCGCGTTCCTGATCTACGCCATCTCCAGCTACCGGGGAAAGACCTCGCTGCTGTTCGTGGTGCTGGCCGGGCTGGCCATCTCCTCGTTTTTCAACGGCCTGGTGTCCGCCGTCCTGCTGTTCGCGCGGCAGTACGAGGTGAGCCAGTTCATCTTCTGGACCATGGGCGGGCTGGACGGCCGCACCTGGCGGCAGGTGCTGATGGCCCTGCCGGTGCTGGTCCCCGGCCTGGCGGTCATGGCCTTCTACGCCCGGGAGCTGAACCTGCTGGCCCTGGGGGAGGAGGGGGCGCAGTCCCTGGGCCTGGGGGTGGAGGCGGCCAAGCGCGTGCTGCTGGCCGCCACCGCCGTGGTGGCCGGAGTGGCCATCTCCATCAGCGGGCCGGTGGGCTTCGTGGGGCTGCTCATTCCGCACCTGTTCCGCCTGCTGCTGGGCCCGGACCACCGGGTGCTGCTGCCCGCCTCGATCCTGGGCGGGGCCCTGTTCCTGATCCTCTGCGACCTGGCCGGCCGCGTCCTGGCTCCGCCTTTCGAGATCCGCGTGGGGATCATCACCGCGGTGCTGGGCAGCCCTTATTTCCTGTTCCTGATCCTGCGGGCCCAGCGCCGGAGGCTGCAGCTTGGCTGACGCCCCGGCACTGCTGCGCGCGCAGGCCTTGGGTTTCCGGGTCGACGACCGCGAGATCCTGCGCGGCGTGAGCCTGGAGGTGCGCGCGGGGGAGTTCCTGGGCCTGATCGGCCCGAACGGGGCCGGCAAGACCACCCTGCTGCGCCTGCTGCTGGGCGTGCTGAAGCCCACCGCGGGGGAAGTGCGCCTCGCGGGGCGGGCGCTGTCCGGGATCGGGGTGCGAGACAGGGCGCGGGCCATCGCCTACCTGAGCCAGGAGGAGGTGAGCCCCTTCGCCTTCCCTGTGCTGGACCTGGTGCTGATGGGGCGTTACCCCCATCGCGGGCGCCTGGAGCGCGAGCGGGAGAGTGACCTGGACAAGGCGCGCCGGGCGCTCTCTTATGTCGGATTGTCCGGCTTCGAGGATCGCTATTTCCACGAGCTTTCGGGGGGGGAGCGCCAGCTGGTGCTTTTCGCCCGGGTGTTGGCCCAGGAGGCCGAGCTGCTGCTGCTGGACGAGCCCACCAGCAACCTGGACATCCGGCACCAGGACCTGTTCTTCTCCATGGCCCTGGAGCTGACCCGGGAGGGCAAGGCGGTGGTGGCCTGCGTGCACGACCTGGACGTGGCCTCCCGCTACTGCTCGCGCCTGGTTCTGCTGGACCGCGGCCGGGTGGCGGCGGACGGCGCTCCCGCCGCGGTGTTGAAGCCGCAGATCCTGGACCCGGTTTTCGAAACCTCCACCATGGTCACGCCCAACGCGGCCACCGGCAGCCTGAGCGTGAGCGTGGTGCCTCGCTGCTGGCCGGGGGAGGGGCCGCGCGTGCACCTGATCGGCGGGGCCGGCGGCGCGGTGAACCTGACCCGCGAGCTCACCCGCCTGGGCTGCCGGGTGTCCGGGGGCATCGCCCACGAGTTTGACGCCGACCACACCCTGTGGCGCAATCTGCGCCTGCCCTGCCGGGTGGTGGGGGCCTTCCAGCGCATCAGCCCGGGGGACGTAGAGCAGGCCGCGCCCCTGGTAGAAGAGGCCGACCTCACCGTGCTGGCCAGCTTTCCGATCGGGCCCGGAAACCTGGAGAACCTGCGCCTGGCCGCCCGGGCCCGCCGGCTGGTCATCCTGGCCTCCGGTCCGGAGGACCCGCCGCGCACCTTCTTCAGCGAGGAAGGCCGCGCCCTGTTTGCCGGGCTGGCCGCCCGGGCCCGCTTGCTGGACTATGCCGCCCTGGCCCGGGAGCTGCAGGAGGGGAGGATCCCGGGAGCGGCGCAGCGCACGGTCAGGTAGAAGCGCCTGATGCGCCTCAGCGCGAGGCCAGGGTCCCGACCAGGTCCTGAGTCCGCACGGACGCCCGACAGTCCGCAGACCGCGTCGAGCGCGACCGCCTGCCGCTCAGCCCGCCATCACCAGGCCGGCCAGGTCCTGAGGCCGCAACTGTTATAACATACAACATATAATAAATAGCTTGACAGCAGTCTGGGGCCTGCGTTATGCTGAGGGCCATCTTTTCTAAGGGGGAAATCATGAAAAGAAAGACGGTATTGCTGCTGGCGGTACTCTGCCTGGTGGTCCTCCCGCTGTTTGCCGGAGGCAAGCAGGAGGCCCCGAAGGGCAAGTACAAGATTTTCTACAGCATGAGCATCGTGGGCAACGAGTGGCAGACGATCTGCATGAACCTGATGGCGGCCCTGGCCAAGAGCGACCGCTTCAAGGATCGAGTGGATTTCGAGGTGCAGGTTTCCGGCGAGGATGCGCAGAAGCAGATTCAGCAGATCAAAGCCATGGTGATGTCGGGGGCGGATGCCATCATCGTATATCCGGTTGACGCCACGGCGCTGGAGCAGGCCTTGAAGGCGGCCTCGGAGGCAGGCGTGGTATTGTACATGCTGGATGATGACAAGGAGGAGAAATACGCCTACTCCATCGCCGCGCCCTTTGTGGAAGGCGGAAGGAAACGGATGGAGTACCTGGCCAAGGTGATGGGCCACAAGGGCAATCTGGTGAGGATCACCGGGATCCCGGGCACGTTGTTCAACACGGAAGTGGAGGACGGTGTGGACCAGGTGCTCAAGAACAATCCCAAAATCAAAGTGATCGCCACGGCCAACGGGGAATGGACCAATGCGGGGGCCCGGGCCCGGATGAAAGAGATTCTGGTGACCCATCCCTGGGACGAGATCGACGGGATCATCACCCAGTACGGTGCGGACGCCGTCACCCAGATGCAGTTGGAGGACGGGCGGCAGGCGAACCAGTTGATACCGATTGCCGGTGAGTCCCCGAACCTGCAGCGGCTGATGATGCTGCCCCCGGGTACCTGCAAGGAAGCGGTCGGCCTGCGCAGCATTTCGGTGGGCTTTGCCACCTTCCAGGGGGCCTTGGCCCTGAAGCTGGCCGTCGACATTCTGGATGGGAAAACCGTTCCCAAGCTGACCCTGGTCCCGGTGGACTACTGCACGGCCACCACGGACAACATCAAGCTGAGCGACGGCTCCATCGAGTCGATCAAGAAGGGAGGCAACTGCTTCCCGTCGGACATCTATCCGGACAGCTGGAATACGGACATCTACCACCCCGACGTCGGCCTGGGGTTGGATGCCGCTTTGGGAAAATAAGCCGCAGCGAGCAGAAGGGGGAGTCTTCCGCGAAGAAGACTCCCCCGCTTTTTCGGAAAGGATTCTGGTAAAGGGTTATGATCGCAATCGAGCTGAATTCGGTAAGCAAGGCATATGAGAATACGATTGCGCTCGACAAAGCATCGCTGAAGATTTCGCAAGGCGAAGTGCACGCCTTGGTTGGTGAGAACGGGGCTGGGAAAACAACCGTAGTAAAAATCCTGAGCGGGCTGACCCAACCGGATGCAGGTTCCATCAGCATCAGAGGAACCGCTGCCAGGTTTCGTAATGCCCAAGAGTCGCATCGCAGCGGCATTCAGACCGTGTATCAGGAAATCTCGCTGATACCCTATTTGACGGTGGCGCAGAATATGCTGCTGCCCTATGAGCCCACAAATACTCTCGGTCTCATCAAGAAGCGCAAAGAAGAGCGGATTGTCCGGGAGCAGCTGGAAGCGCTGGGCATAGCAAACATCGACATTCATGCCGAGGTGCAGTCCCTCGATATCTCGGATCAACAAAAACTTGAAATTGCCAAGGCCCTTTCTCGCCAACCCAGCATTCTCTTGCTTGACGAACCCTCGTCGGCGCTGTCCCAGAAGGACGTGAATTGGCTGGCAGACCAGATCCAACGCCTCCGCGCCAAGAACATCACGATCATATACATCACCCATATATTCAGAGAAGTGCATCTGTTCTGCGACTCGCTGACGATCCTGAGAAACGGGAAAAACGTCGGCTGCTTTCGAGAAAACGAAATCACGGACGAGGAAGTCATCCGCCTGGTCATCGGGCGTTCCCTGAATACTGTATTCCCTCGCAAGGAGCCGTCAGCGCGCGGCAAGAAGGAAGTCCCGGTCCTGACAGGCAAGGACCTTCGAACTGCCGGCAAGTTGAAGAGTCTGTCTTTTCAGCTTTGGCCGGGGGAGGTGCTAGGCCTGGCGGCTCTTCAAGGAATGGGTCAGAAGGAGCTTTTTCACGTTCTTTTCGGAAATGCCAGACTGGCTGGGGGATACATCGAACGTGATGGGAACAGGATTGACGTGTCTTCGCCAGCCGATGCCATTCAGGCGGGAATCGGCCTCATCCCTCATGATCGAAAAAATGAAGGTCTCTTCCTGCAGCGCTCTGGAAAACAGAACCTCACCTTGCCAGCGCTAAGACAGTTTACCTCTTTGGGCTTTGTGAGAGCTCGCTATGAAAACCTCTTTGTTGAGCAAATGCTTTCGACAATGAATATTCACCCCAGCGCCAGCTATAAGAGCTCGTTCTCCTTGAGCGGTGGCAACCAGCAGAAACTGATCATTGCGAAATGGCTGTCGACGGGCAGCAGGATACTTCTCATGCTCGATCCGACCAGAGGCATAGACGTCGGCACCAAGTACGAGGTGTACAGACTGATCAGAGATTTCGTACAGGAAGAAAGAAGAGCAATCTTTATCTACTCCTCGGAAATCCCGGAGCTCATCGGCCTCTGTGATCGGGTGCTGGTCATGTACCAGGGTTTTCTGGTCGCTGAGTTCCGTGATGCCGCAATGACAGAGGAAAATCTCATGAGCGCCATGCTGGGCGTGAGGCAAGGTAGTACCGCAAATGAATAGAGCTACGGCTATCCTTCGCGGCATCAGGCGTTCAAGGGGCGCGGTCATTGCTGCCGCGATCCTCGTAGCCATATTTGTCACCCTGAACCTGCTCCTGCCCAGGCCTATGGGCTACAGGGACGTGCGCTTCCTCATGTCCTCAATGGGAACGCTTAGCCTGGCTGCGATGGGAGCGACGATTGTCATTATCAGCAGAGGATTTGATCTTTCCGTCGGGTCAGTCATTTCCTTCGTCAACGTCATGGTCGCCTTCAATATCAGAAATAATCCCGGCTCCCAGCTGCTTTGGGCCGTCATTGGACTTCTGATCGGCGGTGCCATCGGAGCATTCAATGGCTTTTTCGTTTCCTACCTGAGACTCCAACCTGTTGTCGTCACGCTGGCGACCATGTTCATCGTTCAGGGTGCCACGACCCTGTACGCTCCGAGCCCTGGGGGCCACATCCCCGAGGCGTTCATGAACCTCTTCAACGGAGATCTGATACCGGGTGCGATACCTTCGGCTCTTATTCTGCTCCTCGCAGTGATCGGGATATGGGCGCTCATAAGGAGAACTCGTTTCGGGACGAACATCTATGCGGTTGGAAGCGATGAAACGGCAGCGCTCGCCAATGGCATCCCGGTGGAGCGCGTAAAGCTCCTCGTTTATGTGGTTGCCGGTTTCTTCTATGGGGGTGCAGGGCTTTTCCTGTCCGGTCAAATGGGCAATGGACAGCCCCTCGAAGGCAACCGAATGATGTTGCTCGTTTTCGCAGCGGTCGTTCTGGGGGGAAGTATCTTAGGCGGTGGCAGGGGAGATTGCCTGGGTTCTGTTTTCGGTTCGGGAATCCTGATATTGTTATCCAATTTTCTCCTGGTGTTGAGAATTCCTCTTTCTTTCACTCCGATTACCGAAGGGCTTATTCTGATAATCGCCATCGCCATAAGTTCGATCACCGACAAATCCTTTTTGGCAAATCGTTTTCGCTTCTCGGCGAAGCGATTCTTCGCCCGACGGCTCGGAGCATCCATTGCCGGTCGCGATGCGCTTGCGCCATCGCATTTGAACCAGACTCCTGCAGCAAGGGTTAATGAGGAACTGACCGGCTCCTGGTTTAAGAAATGGCGCATTCGGAATCACGAGACGATAAAGATCATTGTACCGGTATACCTGCTGTTGGCGCTTATACTGTTCATAACGCTGTTGCTCTACGGTCATGTTATCTTTTCCTACAAGTATCTTCACAGTGTCCTGGTCCTGACCGTGTTCCTGGCGGTCGCGGGCTTGGGCCAGGGGTCGGTAATGATCTCCGGTGGTTTCGATCTGTCGGTTCCAAGGGTCATAACCCTTTGCGGCGTGCTGCTGACAGGATTGTCGAACGGCAACAACCAGGCCTTGTGGTGGGCCATCCCTGTCATCCTTGCCACGGGCGCAATTCTCGGCGCCGTCAATGGATTCGGTGTCACGGCAGTGGCCATCCCCCCGGTCATCATGACGCTGGCGATGAACAGCATCGTTTACGGGATTATTCTGATCTACACTCGAGGAGGCCAGATGGTCGGAGCCGTACCTCCCGCTCTGATCAATTTCATAGTCGGGAGGTCTCTCGGCTTTTCGCCCGTGGTTCTGTTCACCATCGTTTGGGTGGTTGCGGCGACGCTGTTCTTATCCAAGACCGCTTTCGCCAGGCGCCTGTTCGCGGTCGGCAACAGTCAGCTCGTAGCGCAGTTGTCCGGAGTAAAGGTGACGAGGGTATTGGTCCTTGTCTATATGCTGAGCGGCCTGTGCTCCGCGCTGGCGGGCATTCTATTGGTCGCCTTCACCCAGCAATCGACGCTAAACCTCGGCAATCCCTACCTGCTTCCTGCGATCGCGGTAGTCCTGATCGGTGGCACCCTGGCGACTGGCGGGCGAGGGCATTACCTGGGAATCTTCGGCGGGGTCGTACTTTTCACCGCTTTGAGCACGATGGTGTCCGGCACGACCGTGCCGATTTCGCTGCGGGACGTCATCCTGGGCTTTGTGATCTTAGCCGCCGTGTTGCTCATCCGCGAAAGGAGATATTGATGGGGGGTTCCTCATGAAGCTCGAGAATCATAGCTTGTTCGCCAGAGATCTGGAATGCGACTACCCGATCATCCTCAAAGGAATAGGTTCCTGGGTCTGGGACAGCGAGGGGAAAAAGTATTTCGACGGCTGCTCGGGAGCGAATGTAAGCGGGATCGGCCACGGAATCGCGGAGATTGCCGATGCCATGGCCGCGCAAGCCAGGAAGATCGCGTACGTTCCTCCGCAGCATTTCCTCAACCAACCCTCAATAGATTTCGCAGAAAAGCTTCTGAGCATGGCGCCAAAGGGATACAGCCGTGTCATGTTGTGCTCAGGCGGGTCGGAAGCAATAGAAAATGCGCTGAAGATAGCGAGGCAGTTTTTCGTCTACAGCGGCAAGCCGTCCAAATACAGGGTGGTCTCGCGCTGGCAAGGATTTCATGGGAACACGCTGGGAGCGGACGCGATTTCCGGCAAGACCTCTCGAAGGACGATTCAGACCCCGATGCTCATGCCCACCTGCCACATCGTCCAGGCTGACTGTTACCGGTGTGCGTATAACGCCGTCTATCCGCAATGCGGATTGCTGTGCGCGAACGACCTGGAAAGGGTGCTTCTTCAAGAAGGGCCCGAGCACATGTGCGCTTTTGTGGCCGAGCCGATTGTCGGGGCAGCGGCAGGCGCGGTTACGCCCGTGCCGGAGTATTATAGACGCATACGAGAAATTTGCGATCGCTACGACACCCTCTTCATCGCGGACGAAGTAATGACCGGAGTGGGCCGCACCGGGAGCTTCCTGGCCATCGAGCAATGGGGGGTTACACCCGATCTCGTCGTGATGGCGAAGGGGCTTTCCAGCGGGTACGCGCCGCTGGCGGCGATCCTGGTGCACGAAAGGGTCTTTCGGGCTTTTCAGGATACCAGGTCGCCGTATATCGGAGGGCACACCTACAATTGCCACCCAGTCACCTCCGCCGTAGGTCTGGCGGTGCTGCAGTATCTCGAAAAGCATAAGATCCTGCCGGAAGTAAAGAAGAAAGGCGCACTGCTTGAGAAAAGATTGAAGGAAATGATGGGCGCCCTCCCGATTGTCGGGAATGTGCGCGGGCGGGGGCTCATGTGGGGTATGGAGTTCGTGCGGGATCGAGCGACCAAGCTCACTTTCGATCCCAAGGATAATCTGAGTATAAGAGTAGTCCGCAAGGCGCAACAGAAAGGTCTGCTCGTTTATCCGGTCTCGGGATGCGCCGACGGGCTGCGAGGCGACGGCGTGTTGATCTGCCCACCGCTTATTTCCACTGCCGAAGAGACTGACTTCCTGGCGAACATCCTGGGGGAATCCCTTTCGGAAATCAGCAAAGAGTCTGGGGTTCCGGCATGATCCTCGTGCACGAAGACGACATCCCAGCGGTGGTAACCGAAGGCGAGTTCAAGAGGACCTTGAAGGTTCTGCTATCGCCAGCCCTGGACAAGGCCGTCGATTCGATCGCCGTTGGCTTGACCATCATCCCCCCTGGCAGCAAGTCGGACTTCATAAGCCACGCCGAGAGGGAAATGTTCTATGTACTCAGCGGCGAAGGGGCGATGCGCGTCGGAGAGGAAACCAAGCCGATCTTTGCCGGCACGGCGGTCTGGGTCTGTCCCCATTTGAGGCACCAAATGATCAACAAGGGCAGCGCGACGCTGAAGGTGCTATGGGTCCTCAGCCCTCCAGGCAGGGAGTCGCTCCTCCTGGCTCAAGCGGGAGCCAACGGATGAAAACAGGAGCGGCTCTGCGCCGCGCTCGGGTTGGCCAGCGAACAAGACCTGCGGCGGATACATGAAGCCGGGCTGGAGTTGCTTGAGGGCCATGGGATACTCTGCGAATCGGAAGCGATCCTCGCCATCTGCAAAAAGGGCGGAGCCAAGGTGGACCGAAGTTCCAAGAGCAGTCAGGCTGGGTCGCGGACTGATCGAGGAGGCGCTGCGCAAGACTCCGAAATCCTTTGTGCTGAACGGGATCGATCCGGAAATGGATCTGCTCGTCAAACCCGGCCTCGTCTACTTCGGCATGGGAGGGAGTTCCGAGCCTTTCTATTACGATTTCGAGCTCGGCCATGCCAGGAGGCCCACCAGATCCGACATGGAGTCGTGCACCCGGGTGGGCCAGAACCTAAAGAATATCGATTTCATCATGACCTTGTGCACTTCGGGCGATGTCCCTGTCGGACAGGCGTTCTATTATGACCTTGCCACAATATTGAGGAATACCACCAAGCCGGTGGTCTTTACGATGCTTGACCGAAAGTACGCGCAGAGCATCATCGAGATGGGGAGCGCTGCCGCCGGCGGCGAAGCCGCATTCAGGCAACGGCCGTTCATAATGGCCTTCGTGACGCCCGTTTCACCCTTGATTTTTCCCGGAATCGCGGAAGGTATCATCGATGCCGTAGAGTTCGGCCTTCCTGTATTGTATTCTCCGGGACCCATGATGGGAGGCACGGCCCCCGCGACCCTGGCGGGCCTGCTGGCGCAGACCGTGGCCGAAGTGCTGTTCGGCATCGTGCTGGTGCAGCTCATTCGACCCGGCGCGGCGATCGTGCTCAAGATGGATGCGGACGTAATGGACCCGACGACCGGCCAATGCACTTACGGCAGTCCGGATCAAATCCTGGGACGGTCTGTTCTTGCCCAGTTGGGCCTGCAATACGAGGTGCCTACTTTCACGATGGGAGGAGGCGTCGAGGCGAAGCTCCCCGATTCCGAGGCGGCCTCCCAGGCAATGATGGGGATGTTGATGAACGCCCTGGCGGGCATTACCATGTCGCAGGCCCAGGGTACACTGGCCAGCGGCCTATATGGTTCGCTGGAGCAACTGGTGGTCTGCGACGAGATGATTCACATGATCAAGCACCTGCTCGCCAGGTTCTGCGTCAACGACGAAACGCTGGCTCTGGATGTGATCCGCAAGGTTGGGCACGGAGGAAATTTTCTAACCGAGGACCACACCCTCAAGTTCTTTCGGCAGGAGATGTTCTTTCCCAACCTCTTCCGCCGGCAGTCCGTGGACGATTGGCTGAAGAATGGGGCGAGACCGATGAGTGAGATTGCGCATGAGAGGGTGACGACAAATGCTGCAGCAACATTCACAGCTACAGATTCCTGCTGACAGGGAACATGGCCTTGACGGAGGCTCTTCAACGAGCCATAAAGGCCATGGAACGATGAACGTGCATCGCCAGACAGCTACCTTGTGCTGGTTGGCAGGCGACGGCGGGATGAAGTGGTGGCATGACTCCGCGGACAGGCGCGAGGTCAGGCAGGCATTGTCCCACAGCGCCTGCGGCGTCACCACAAACCCCGTATTGGCCTACCAGGCTTTGCAGGCTGATCCGAGCATCGGCGAGTCAATCCGCGGCGCCGCAGGAAACGCTGAGTTGTTCCTCAAGCCCATTGTCCAGGACATTGCTGCAACCCTTCTGCCGGTTCATAAACAGACCGAAGGCAAGCACGGCTATGTGTGTGCGCAGGTCGATCCCCGGCTGGCGGATGATGCCGAGAGGATGCACCAAATGGCCAGAGCTTTCCACGCCTGGGCGCCGAATATCGCCGTGAAACTGCCGGTAACGAAGGAAGGGCTGGATGTTCTGGAAGAGTGCAGCGCTGAGGGAATCACCACGGTCGGCACGGTGAGCTTCACAGTAGGCCAGGTGCTGGCGGTGGGCGAGAGGCACAGGCGAGGCATTCGCCGCGCGCGGCGAAACGGCAAGAAACCCGGCCATTGTTTTGCGGTGCTCATGATCGGCCGCCTGGACGATTACCTTATGGACCTATCGAGGGGAGCCGGCATAGAGGCTGAGGTGCTAAAACAGGCGGGTATCGCCACGGTCAAGCGCGCCTATTCCCTTTTCCTGGAGCAGGGATTCGAGGCATTGCTGCTTGTCGCCGCCTTGCGTGGTTCATACCATGTAGAGCATTTCACGGGCGGGAATATCGTCATGTCGATACATCCGAAATACCAGGCTTCTCTTCTGTCCGACAGGATCCCGAGAGTTCCAGACAGGATTCATGAGCCCGTGAAACCGGCGATTCTCGATCGCTTGCTGACGATCGAGGAATTCCGAAAGGCCTATGAGATCGATGGTTTGAAAGTCGGAGGAATTCATTTCCTACGGGGCCACCCAGCGAACACTCACCCAATTCATCCAAGAGGGTTGGCTGAGATTGGCATCATACGGGGACCATAGATGAGCGGGGAGCCGGCATTCGAGAAGATCAGCTCAAAAACACTTCGTCATGCAGTCTACTTGCAGCTAAGAGAAAGGATTATCTCAGGCAAACTGCTTCCCGGCCAGTCGATCAGTCTAAGGAATATTGCCGAGCAACTGGGTGTCAGCATCAGTCCGGTTAGAGATGCGGTATGGCAGCTCGAGTCGGAGAAAATACTCGTTGTGGAAAGCAACAAGAGCATTCGCGTAAACTCCCTGGATGCAGAAGAAATGCAGGAGGCACTCAACATACGACTCCTGCTTGAAACCCAAGCGGCTGAAGCGGCCTGCGAATTGCGCTCAGAAGAGTCTCTCCCGCAGATCAAGTCTTTGTTGAAAGCGCTGAACGGCTCGATCAGGAAGCCCAGGCGATATGTAGAGTTGAACAGCAGGTTTCATTTTGCCATCTATTCCAGCGCAAACTCACCTCTCTTGTTAGGAATATTGAACGGGCTTTGGGCGAGAATCGTGCCGTATTTCTTCCTATATGTCTCGAAGTCGGAGGATCTGGCGAGGACCATCGCTTTTCATACCGCAATGTATGAGGCAATCGAATCCCGGCAGAAAAAGAAAATTGTCGATGCCTTACACGCGGACCTGGAGACGGCCGCGGCGATAATTATCCCCATCTTGCGCGAGCTTCGCGGGTAGACCGCGGATACCCGGCCTCAGATCGTGCTGGAAACCGCCCTGGCCAAGGCCTGTTCGAGAGCTTTTTCCTTTTGAGCAGATAAGAGCGCCGGTTTTTCCTGAGCCTTGAACTGTTCTACCCGCTCGTGAGCCAGGTCGATAATCGGCTGGGCTCCGCGAGTGAGCCACTCGTCAATGGATTGTCGTCGAAACAAGAACGGAAAGAAGGATTCCTGCCGGAAATGTGCCAGGGTGTGGTCTTCCATTATGAAGGTGCCGCCATGCCCAACGCTCCGAATTACGTCCAAGGCCAGCGTATCTTCATTCACGGCGAATCCTTTCAAGACTCGCTTGATCATATGTATCAATTCATCGCAGATGACCAGCTGCTCCACCGACCCGTAAAGACCGCTGGCGAGCGTACCCTGAGATTGGGACATGGTGATCCCGGAAAGTCCGTTCATCAGCATGCCCATCATTGCTTCCGCTGCTGCTTCCGCATCGGGAAGCTTTGACTCGACTCCCCCTCCCATAGTAAACGTAGGGATATTGTAAAAATAGCCAAATTGGGCAAGAGCTGATCTTCCCAGGACCTGTTCCGGGCTGCTGTATGTGCATTGCCCTGTAGCAGGATCCATGACGTCGGAATCCATCTTGAAAATAATGGGGGCTCCGGGACGAATCAGCTGAATCAGCACCAGCCCGAAAAGAATTTCGGCTATGGTCTGCGCGAGCAGCCCCGCCAACGTCGCCGGCCCGGTTCCGTTGAGCATGGGTCCAGGCGAATAGAGAACCGGAAGCCCGTATTCAACGGCATCGATAATGCCATCCCCAATGCTGGGAAAGACCAGCGGGGACACGGGTGTCAGCAACGCCAGGAGGTTGGGCTTCTTCTTGAATTCCTCTTCGCCGCCTCGTGCCGCAGAGGCCATTTCGATGACATTCTTCGCAAACCGACGATCGAGCATCGTGAAGACCACCGGTTTTGAGGTATTTCTCAATATCGTCGCCAAATCGTGATAGAAAGCCTGACCGACGGGAACATCCCCCGAGGTACACAAGGTCATGATGAAGTCGATATTCGTCAGATTTTGCCCGATCCTGGTGGCGGTCTCCATATCCTTCCTCGTAGGTTTACGGGAACGGCCCAGGCCGTAATCATAGAAGAAAGGCTCGGAAGTGCCCCCCATTCCGTAGTATACGAGCCCCGTTTTTATCAGAAGATCCATTTCCGGATCAGCGCCGTGCATCACAAAAGACTTTGGGGCAGTCTTGAGAGCTGCTTCGACGGTATTGCGGTCGATTCGAACGATTCCTTTGCTTTTGTCCACTAAGGCCGAGCTTTTCTTGAAGAGCTCCAGAATCAATTTCGAATCGCAGAATATTCCCGGGTTATCCAGCAAAGAAAGACCGGCTTCGTGAATGGCCGCTACATCCGCCTCGGAGAGTATCCGCAACCCCCCAGCTTTGACACCTTCTTTCATGTCCTTCCTCCCTTCTAACTCTCAAACCAGGTCTTCCTGACAAACTGGATTGCCCGCTGCAATCCGGCTTTCCCTTGCTGGCTGGCTTCTTCGATCGAGATCAGGCCGTCGAATCCGGCCTCACGCAAGGATCGGAAAATTTCGCGAAAGGGTACGACCCCGGTGCCGGCAAGAACCGGCTTCAATTCGCCGCTAGTGCCCGTATCGGCTGCGTGGATGCACGTTACTCGATTACGGACCTGTTCCAGGAGCCATAGCGGATCATCCCCTCGAGCGATCGCGTTTGCGGTGTCGTAGAGGATTCCGATAGCGGTGTCGGAAATGCCTTCGACGATCTCCAGGAAAATATCCGCCGGGTGGGAAAAGTCCGGGTATTGCCATACTCCGGGCTTGGAATGGTTTTCGTAAACAAGCTTCACTCCAAGTTTCTCGGCCCGGCCGGCCACCCTGCGGAAGCTGTCCAGGACCCACTTCACGGCCTGGTTTCTGGCCAGGCCCGGGTGCGCCTGGCCGGCCGTGATCCGCACCATGGCGGCGCCGAGTTGCGCTGCGGCGTCGATGTCCGCCAGAAGCTTCTCTTCCTGTGTTGCCCGCTGCCCTGGGTCCGGATGAGTCAAGTCCGGGTAAGTATTCACAAGGGCCAGCCGCACCCTGCTGTTCCTGATACTTGCGGCTATATCCTGCAGGTGCGATTTCTCCCGCGACTTGAGAAATAGAATGCTTATGTCAATCGCCTCCAGTCCCAGCTCCGCGCCAAGGCGGGCCCATTGCGCAATGGAAAACTCTCCGCTCAAGAATATGGGAAAAAGTGAGACCGGGAGGCAGGAGAGCTCCATGCTCAGCTGGAATACTTTTCGTTCCAGTGAATCATCGGCTGACCTGCCACGGGCGAGCGGAAACAGGCTACCCTGGTTCCCGTGTAGCTGCCGACGTAGACGGTTTTCAAGTCCGGAGCGCCGAAAGCCACGCTTGTCATCCAGGGGGTAAGGGTGCTCTCGCACTTCTTCATTTTTTCGTCGCTCAGGGTGTGTTCCTTGTAGCTCTTTTCTATTTCGGCGATCGCTTTTGGATTGCCGTCCGCATAGATTGTGCGCAGGTCGCCTTCGGGGGTGATGGCGAAAATCTTCTCCGCCCAGACGCAGGTTCCCCAGAGGTTGCCGTATTCATCAAAGGCGATCCCGTCCGGAAAGCCGGCTGGACCGAGATCTGAAGGCCCGAAGATTTCGCGATTTTTGAGCGAACCGTCCGATTGTACGCGAAGACGGCTTATGCATTTTCGGCCGGTTTCAACTACGTACAAGTACTCCTCTTTCTTATCGAGCCTCACCTCGTTTGTATAGCAGAAACCGTCGGCCACCATTCGTATGCCCTTCTCATCGATCAGGCCGACGTAGCCGTCCGCTCCTTCCGGGTACATCCCATCGATCCAGTTGAGCTTCATCGTCGCAATGGTGAACCACAAACGTTTGCGCGAATCACGATAGATAAAATTCACTTCCCCGAGCCGATGGCCGTCGATGGAATCGTAGACTACCCTTGTTTCCCCGTTTCGCCTCGTGATCTCAAACTGCGAGGTTCCGTAATTGGCGACGAGGATATCTCCGTTCTCAGCGAAGGCCATTCCGTTCGGGACGCTCTTCTCCAGGTCAGGCCCTCTTGTTCCATAGAGGGTTGCTCTTGTCTGGCGGATGAAGGACTGGCTGCCGTTCGGAAGCAGCTTGGTCACGCCGCCGCGTCCATCCGAAATCCACAGGGTGCCGTCTTTTTCGCAAAGAACACATTCGGGGGTTTTCAGGTTTTCCCCGACGAAACTGATGTCCTTCTTCTCAACGTGAAACCCATCGATCGGGTTCTTTCCCATGCTGTATCCCTCCCACGGGGAGCTATTTCCAGAAATAGCTCCCCGCTCAGTGTCTAATGCCTATTTCCCCAAAGCGGCATCCAACCCCAGGCCGACGTCTGGGTGGTAGATGTCCGTATTCCAGCTGTCCGGATAGATGTCCGACGGGAAGCAGTTGCCTCCCTTTTTGATCGCCTCGATGGAGCCGTCGCAGAGCTTGATGTTGTCGGAGCTGGCAGTTAAGTACCCGACCGGAACCAGGGTCGACTTGGGGACGGTCTTCCCATCCAGGATGTCGACAGCCAGCTTAAAGGCCAACGCCCCCTGGAAGGCGGCAGTTCCGATGGAAATGCTGCGCAGGCCAAGCGCTTCCTTGCAGGTGCCGGGGGGCAGCATCATCAGCCGCTGCAGGTTCGGGGTTTCGCCGGCAATCGGAATCAGCTTGTTCGCTGGCCGGCTGTCCTCCAGCTGCATCTGGGTGATGGCGTCCGCACCGTACTGAGTGATGATCCCATCGATGTCGTCCCAGGGGTGCGTCACCAGTATCTCTTTCATCCTGGCCCGCGCCCCCGCGTTGGTCCATTCCCCGTTGGCCGCGGCGATCACTTTGATGTTGGGATATTTCTTGAGCACCAGATCGGCGCCGTCCTCCACTTCCGTGTTGAACAACGTCCCCGGGATCCCGGTGATCTTCACCAGGTTGCCCTTGTAACCCATCTCCTTGGCCAGCCATTCCATCCTTTTTGTACCGAGTTCAACAAAGGGCGCAGCAATGGAGTAGGCGTACTTCTCCTCGCGGTCATCATCCAGCATGTACAGTACCACGCCTGCCTCCGAGGCCGCCTTCAAGGCCTGTTCAATTGCTGTGGGGTCAACCGGATATACGATGATGGCATCCGCCCCCGACATCACCATGGCCTTGATCTGCTGGATCTGCTTCTGCGCGTCCTCGCCGGAAACCTGCACCTCGAACTCCACTCGATCCTTGAAGCGGTCGCTCTTGGCCATGGCCTCCGCCATGTTTTTGCAGATCGTCATCCACTCGTTTCCCACGATGCTCATGCTGAAGAAGATCTTGTACTTGCCCTGCGCCGCCTTCGGGGCCTCCGGGTTGCCTCCGGCAAACAGCGGGAGGACCACCAGGCAAAGTACTGCCAGCAGCACTACCGTCTTTCTTTTCATGATTTCCCCCTTAGAAAAGATAGCCCTCAGCTTAACGCAGGCCCCAGACTGCTGTCAAGCTATTTATTATATGTTGTATGTTATAACAGTTGCGGTAAAGCCCACGCTGCCATTGTCCTGGTCCTGCGGGATCGGCCGCGTAACTGCGCTGCCGCGGCTCAGGCCGGGTCGTGGGGCAGGGAGGTGCGCGCGGCGCGCAGGTAGGCGAAAGGGGTGGCGGCCAGGAAATTGGAAACCCGGGAGGTGTAGACGTCCGCGTAGCGCTCCACCTGGCGGGCGAACAGGCTCTTGTCGTAGCCGGCGCGCATCAGCGGGCCCCAGGTCGGGTTGCCCGTCTCCCCAGAGGCCTTGGCCAGCGGCCCGATGGTGGAGTCCAGGGCCTGGATTTCCTCGCCGACGCTCTTGATGGCGCCCTCCAATTCCTCCGGCTTGCCGGGCGGCGGCGGGCCGTAGCCGTTCTGCGCCCTCTGGCGGGCCAGGCGCAGGTGGGCCATGCGGTTGTCCAGCTCCTCCTTGCGGGCCATGAGCCGGCGCAGCTCTGCGTCCGCCGCCTCGGCCCCCTCCAGGGCCCGGATCTCCGGCTCCAGCTCGCGCAGGATCAACCCGGTACGCCAGCGCAGCGTCTGCTTGCTGACGTGCACGTCTCCGAACAGGTGGTCCCCCAGGTACAGGATCTGCGCGCCGGAAAGCTCGAGGCTGGCCTCCACCAGGGAGGCATCGCCGCCCACGTAGGCCCCCCCCGGCGCCAGGGGGCCGCGGTGGGGTTCCAGCAAGCCCCGCTCCTCGTCGGCCAGCCGGTACACCGCCTGCCGGCCGGAGAAGAAGGCCGGCTTGCGGGCCTCCACGATCAGCAGGTCGAACAGGCTTCGCCAGGTCAGGCCGCGCGGCAGGAAGCGGTCGAAGGCGTAAGCCAGCATCGAGCGGGTGTAGCCCCAATCGGAGTTGGTCACCAGCAGCAGGCGCTTGCCCGCGTTCTTCTGATCCAGCAGGGTGAGCGGGACCTCCGGGTCCAGCTCCACGAAGCGGTCGGGGTCGGCCGCGATCAGGGTCTTCAGCTCCCCCAGGTTGTGGGCTTCGTCCAGCGCGGAGCGCAGGATGCGGTGCAGCTCGCGATACCCCAGGGTCTGCGGCAGCGAGCCGGAGTCCAGCAGGTCCACCAGCTGGGCGAAGAGGCTGGCCTCGGACAGGGAGAAGAGGGTGTTCATGAACTCCCAGCGCGGCTCGGAAAGGTCCACGAAGGTGCTGGAGTAGGCGGCCCGCTGCTCCTCGAAGGACGAGGGCGCGCGTGCCGTGGTGGGCGCGGATCACGTAGCCGAAGCGGGTGGCCTTGACCAGGTTGCCCAGCTCCAGGTCGAAGGCCAGGCCCTGGATCACGCTGGCCGGGTCGAAGGCCAGCTCCTGGACGGGCCAGCCGCGCTGGGCCAGCGGCTCCAGGGCGTGCTGGAAGGCGGCCCGCTCCCACTCCTCCGTGCGGTAGTGCACCAGGGTGTAGTCCATGTCGTAGCCCACGGCGCGGATGGAACGCAGGTTCAGGGTCCGGTTGCACCACACGCGCCGCTCCGGGGGCTACGGGAGGGGGAACCAGCATCGCGGAGAGTGGCGTACCCGCCATATTTCTAACCTACCACACGGGGACGCCGGGGACCACTCCATCGGCCTCCAGCGCGCGGCGTATCTGAATCCTTGACCTCCCCCCGGCGGGCCATAGCCTTGGCTTCGGCCAGGAGGCGGCGCAGGTTGCTGCCGCAGAGCTTCTCGTAGTAGGAGCGGATCAGGGGGATGTCGTCCGAGTACAGGCTGAACAGCGAGAGGTAGGCGTTGTTCACCCGCGGGGCGCCCATCGCGCGGAAGGCCGGCGTGCGAAACCGGGTCTGCTTTTCGCGATCGAAGTCGGCCTGGAATGCGGCGATGAGCTCGCCCTTGCGCTCGAGCTTCTGCTCCCGGCTGAGGGAGGAGCGGTACACCGCGTCCAGCTCTGCGTGCAGCCCGCGCACCAGCGAGTCGAAGGCCCGTTCGTCGGCGATCTGGTCGAGGGCCTCCCGGTACTCGGGCGCGTCGAGGCCCCGTGATTCCGCAAGCCAGTCCAGCGCACCCTGCTGCCCCACGAACGAAGCCAGCTCCTCGTTGAACTGCGTCTGCCCCTTCACGAAGAGCGTGGCGTGGGTCTGCTCGTGGATGATCAGGGAGGCCAGCTCGTAGGCGGAGTAGCTCTTCATGAAGGAGTACAGCGGGTCGCGGGTGAAGCCCAGGGTGGAGAAGGAGTCCACCGGGCGGACCACCACGTCCCAGCCCTCGGCCTTCAGGCGCGTCGCCTCGCGGTCGGCATCGGGGCGCTCGTAGAAGCCCCGGTACGGGAGCCGGCCCAGGAACGGGTAGCGCCAGGTGTAGGGCTGGAAGGAGTCCGCCGCGCAGGCGGACACCACGCTCACCAGGTAATCCCGGTCGATTTCCTTGTAGCGGGTGAAGCTCCGGTTTTTCTTGAGCCCGATCCTTTCGGTGGCGAAGCGGCGGATTTCCCCCGCCCGGACCAGGAAGGCCCGCGTTTGGGCATCGGTTTCCCGGGTAGCGAGAAGCGACTCGGCGGATCTGGCCCCCAGGCTGTCGCGCAGGAGGTGCCTGCCCTGTTTTGCCAGGTAGCCCACGGGAGTAGCGCAGCCGCAGGCCAGGAGCGCCGAAACGGCCAGGAGGAGTGCGCGGATCACCACCAGCCCATCATAGGCGGGAGCCGGCCGCGAGGGAAGGCCGGCAGGCGCGGGCGGGTCGGAGTCCTCGCCCGACGGCCAAAAGCCTCAGGGGTGAACTGTCGCGCTAGGCAAGCCAGCGAGCTGCGGCCTGCCGGAGCTCGGGGGCCATGGTCAGGGAAAGGCGGGCGCCGTTGGAAGCCACTTCCAGGTATCGTTCCCGGACCCTCACCCGGGTGATTCGCGCGCGGGGAACGATGAAGGAATCCTCCCCGTAGTTGTGCGACGCCTCCGGCGGGTCGCACAGGTAGAGCAGCTCGTGCGGGTTGACCACCAGAAGCTGGCCCCGGTCGATGTCGTCGCGGGAGCTCCTCGGGGTCACGGCGAACCGGTAGGCCACGGGAGCGCCTTCCCGGAAACGAAGCTGGGAGCTGCGCAGGAGGCGCCTCCATTTGACCGGCAGGTCCGCCGCCGCCGGTTCTTCCAGCGGGAGGGGCAGGGGCGGGCCGGCCAGATGCTGCCTCAGCTCGAGCAGAACCGGCCTGAGGCTGGAGCGCGCCAGGGTGTTGTAGCGGATGGTCAGCCTCTCGGTGTGCGAAAAGAAGCTGAGCCGGCCATAGAGCAGAATCGTGACGTCCTCGATCGCTGAGAGCCTGTCCAGAGGGATCAGGACCTTAACCCCCGCTTGCGGTGTCTCGGTCCACAGCCCGACTGCCCGACGGCCGAGGCCCAGGACGCTGGCGGGGGAAATCACCTTCTGCTCCCCGTGCCCGGTGGAGCGCACCGCCATGGGAATCAGGAACACCTGGCGGAGCCCAGCCAGGGAGCAGCTGGCACTGAGGGCTTCCAGCGCCCCCTGCGGAACCTCCTCCGCGCGGCGGGGCGTGCGCGGGAAGACGTCATAGATCCCCCGGTAGTACGAGTTGCCTTCGTTTTCGGTGTACTCCAGCTCCCAGCTCTCGGCGGGATCGTGCAGCCGCCGCGAGGCAGCGCGTCCGGTGATCGCCGGCATCAGCTGCCGCCGGTCGCAGTGTTCATGGCGCAGCCTGAGCCTTTGCGGCGGGCTTGCCGCTTGCCTTGGCCAGGGCGGCACTCTTCCCTGATTCAAACAGGCGCTGCAGCAGGCAGAACACGAAAACCAGGAAACCGATCACGATCCGCGTCCACCAGGAGTTCAGGGTGCCCTGGAACATGATGAGCACCTGGATGATCCCGTAGACCAGCACGCCTAGAACGGTGCCCAGGAGGTTCCCCACTCCGCCGGTGAGCAGGGTGCCGCCGATCACCACCGTGGCGATGGCGTCCAGTTCCATGCCCTTTCCGTTCAAGGCATATCCGGAGAGCGTGTAGAAGGTGAACACGATCCCGGCCAGGGCCGAGCAGAACCCGCTCAAGGCGTAGATGGCGATTTTCGTGCTGCCTACTGGAAGCCCCATCAGCAGGGCGGACTGCTCGTTCCCGCCGATGGCATACACTGTGCGCCCGAAGCGCGTGTAACGCGCCACGAACAGCCCGACCAGCACGACGACCACTGCGATGATCGCGCTGGGCGAGACGAAGTTGTTGCCGATGACATTGATCGCGGAGTGCGCCACGCCCTTCCAGAACTCGTTGGTGATGCCAATGGTGTCGATGCTCACCACGTAGCACAGCCCCCGCGCCAGGTACAGGCCGGCCAGGGTGATGATAAAGGGCGGAAGGTTGAAGGCCTGAATGAGATAGCCCATGAACAGTCCCAGCGCCGTGCCCATGGCCAGCACGATCGGAATCACCAGGATCGGGGCCAGGTGCGACTTTTCCAGGAGGCTGGAGGACACCATTGTGGACAGGGCGAGCATGGAGCCCACCGAAAGGTCGATGCCTCCGGAGATGATGACGAAGGTCATCCCGACGGCCAGGATCAGCAGGTAGGCATTGTCGATGAACAGGTTCAGGAAGTTCTGCACGGAAAAAAATCCGATGAAGGCGATCGAGCCCGCCCCGAACATGATCAGGAATAAAGCCAGGGTGATCAGAATGGGGAGGTTTCTGGCCTTCATGCCGCCACCTCCCGCCGTCCGAACATTCCCACCACTTTCGCCCGGAAGACTTCTGACTGCAGAAGGCTGACTGCGTACACGACCAGCGCCTTGACCACCTGGGCGATCTCCGGCGCCACGTTGAAGGCGTAGATGGTGGTGGTGAGCGTCTGGATGATCAGGGCCCCGACCATGCTGCCCAGCAGGAAGAACCTGCCGCCGTTCAGGGAGGTGCCGCCCAGCACCACGGCCAGGATCGCGTCCAGCTCGGCGAGGTTGCCCGCATTGTTTCCGTCCGCGCTCATCACCGTGGAGCAGACGACCAACCCGGACACCCCCGCGCAAAACCCGCTGAAGGCGTAGCACCAGAACAGGATGTTCCTGGCGTTGATGCCGGCGAAACGGGTGGCCGTCGGGTTGATGCCCACGGCCTCGATGAACATGCCCAGCGCGGTCTTGCGGGTCACCAGGTAGGTGGCCAGCAGCAGGAAGGCCACGATGTACAGGGAGAAGGGCAGGCCGAACAGGTAGCCCTGGCCCAGGAGGGCGAAGGGTTTCACGTAGAGCCAGATCACCATGGCGTTGGTCGTCACCATGGCGATCCCGCGGCCCGCGACGAAAAGGATCAGGGTGGCGATGATGGGCTGCATGCCGATCCGGGAGACCAGCATCCCGTTCCACATCCCCGCCGCGGTGCATACCAGCAGTGCGGCGGCCATGGCGAAGGCCAGGGGGTACTTGGGATGGCCCGCCAGGTCGCCGCCGATCAGCATCGCCACGACTCCGGCGGAAATGGCCACGACCGACCCGACGGAGATGTCGATCCCGTGCGTGGCGATGACCAGGGTCAGGCCGATGGCCAGCAGCATGATCGGGGCGCCGTTCTTGAGGATGTCGATCAGGTTGCCGAACAGGTGCCCTTCCAGCATCTCGATGCGAAAGAAGTGGGGAGTGAAGAAGAGGTTGAACAGCAGCAGGATTCCCAGGGTGACCAGAGGCCAGATGATCTTGCTGCGGCTGAAGCGCCTCCAGATGCCCATGACTACCTCCCCCCCGCGATGGTGCGCATGATGTTGCTCTCGCTCATCTGCTCGCCGCCGAGCTCGGCGATCTTGGCCTTGTCCTTCAGTACGGCGATCCGGGTGCTGCAGCGGATGAGCTCTTCGAACTCCGAGGAGATGAAGATCACGCCCATGCCCTGACGGCTCAAGGAAAGGATCAGCTCCATGATCTCCAGCTTGGCCCCCACGTCGATGCCGCGCGTGGGCTCGTCCAGGATCAGGATGATCGGGTTGGTGGCCAGCCAGCGGGCCAGCATCAGCTTCTGCTGGTTGCCGCCGGAGAGCTGGCCGGCTTCGTTGTTGGCGCTGGGAGTCTTGATGGCCAGGGACTTGATCAGCTCGTCGGCGATCTCCAGCTGCTTTTTTTTCGGAATGTAGCGGAAAGTCCCCTTTCGCCCCTGCAGGGCCAGGATGATGTTCTCCCGCACCGTCAGCTCGGAGAATACCCCCTCGTTCTTCCGGTCCTCCGAACAAAAACCCATTCCGGCCAGCATCGCGCTGCGCGGGGCCTTGATGTTCGCCTTCTTGCCCTTCACCTGGATTTCGCCCTGGTTGGCCCCGTCGATGCCGAAGATCAGGCGCGCCATCTCCGTTCTCCCGGAACCCAGGAGTCCCGCCAGTCCCAGCACGTCCCCTTCGTTCAGGTTCAGGCTGAAGGGGGCGATCGAGCCCCGCAGGCCCAAGTCCTTCACCGCCAGCAGGCTCTTCGCGTCCCTGCCGGCTTTCACGTTTTCCTTTTTCCGCTCTTCGCCTCCCATGGCGAAGCTGAACTCGGACAGTTCCTTGCCGAGCATCTTGGCGATCAGCTCCAGCTTCGGCAGGCTTTCGGTCTTGTATTCCCCGACGAACTCGCCGTTTTTCAGGATCGTGATGCGGTCCGAAATCTGGTAGGTCTGATCCAGGAAGTGGGTGATGAACAGGATCGCCAGGCCGTCGTCCCGCAGCTTGCGGATGACCTTGAACAGCTGCTCCACCTCGGTTTCGTCCAGGCTGGAGGTGGGTTCGTCCAGGATCAGGATTTTCGAGGAAACGTCCAGCACGCGGACGATGGCCACCATCTGCTGGATGGCGATGGAATAGGAGGAGAGCATCTGGGTCACGTCGATGGAGACGTTCAGCCTCTTGAGCGCCTCCTCTGCCCTGCGATTGAGCTCCCTCCAAGTCGATCCGCCCGAAGCGCATCGGCTGCCGGCCGACGAAAATGTTCTCGGCCACCGACAGGTTCGGGCAGAGGTTGATCTCCTGGTATACCGTGCTGATTCCCAGCTTCTGGGCGGCCAGGGGCGAATCCGGCCGGATCGGCCTGCCTTCCAGCAGCATTTCCCCGGAGTCGTGCCGGTGCACGCCCGTGAGAACCTTGACCAGGGTGGATTTCCCGGCTCCGTTCTGGCCCATGATGGCGTGCACTTCGCCCTGGAAGAGCCGGAAATCCACGTCGGACAAGGCTTTCACGCCCGGGAAATGCTTGGTGATCTTCCTCATCTCGAGAATGGGGGTGCTCTCGGACATGCCCACGCCTCCTCGTCGGCTGCCATGATAGGCTCACCCGGGACTGGAATCAAGACCACCCCGGAATGCCGGGGTGGTCTTCTCATCAGTTGAAAATCAATACTGACGGGTCGGCAGCGCCTCGGCGGCGTTGGTCTCGTCGAAAATGCCTTCGATCGTGTAGATCCTGGCGGGAAGCTTCTTGCCGTCCCTGCAGGTCCCGGACGGCCTGCACGGCCTGGGGACCCAGCAGGGGGCTGCACTCGATGGAGGCGTTCATCTCGCCGGCCACCATGGCCTCGAAGGCGCCCTTCACCGCGTCCACGCCGACGATGATGATGTCCTTGCCGGGCTTGAGGCCCGCTTCCTTGATGGCCTGGATGGCGCCCAGGGCCATCTGATCGTTGTGGGCGTACAGCACGTCGATGTTCTTGTCGGCCTTCAGGAAGGCCTCCATGACCTGCTTGCCTTCCGAGCTGGTGAAGTTGCCGGTCTGGGAGCGGGTGAGCTTCCAGTTGGGATGCTTGGCCATGATGGTCGCGAAGCCGGTCTTCCTCTCGATGGCGGGAGCCGAACCGGTGGTTCCCTGCAGCTCGACGATGTTGATCGTCTTGCTGCCGTCATCGAGGCCCTTGCTTCTTCAGGTAGTCGGCCAGCCAGGTGCCGGCTTTCTCGCCTTCCTTGACGAAGTCGGAACCCATGATGGTCAGCCGGAGGCCGCGGTCTTCCTTGGCCACGTCCCGGTCGATCATGACCACGGGGATCCCGGCCCTCTTGGCTTCCTGGAGGACGGGGCCGTAGCCGGTTTCCACCAGCGCCGTGAACAGGATGCAGTCGACCTTGCGCGCAATGAAGGACCGGACAGCCTTGATCTGGTTCTCCTGCCTCTGCTGCGCGTCGGAATAGATCAGGATGAAGCTCGGATCTTCGAGGAACGCGTTCTGAACGGAGATGGTGTCGGCGGTCCGCCACTCGCTTTCCGAGCCGATCTGCGAGAAACCGACGACCCAGGTCTTGGGCGCCGCGAAGGCGGCGACCGAAAATACCAGCATCGCCACCGCGACCAGTGCGAGGATTTTTCCCCACTTCTTCATGAATACTCCTCCTTGAACCTATGGCTTTCTGACGATTCTCCTTTTTCCTGCCGGACCCCCGGCGAGGAAAAAGCCTAAGAGACGCTTTTCGGAAAGCGAATTTCCTCTCCGCTCTTTCTCCATTGCCTCCTTCCGTCCATCTACCTCGGGACATTCAGAAACTTGTACAGCTTCTCGTTCTTGAGCACCTTTTCCACTTCGAACTTCAGCGGTCCGATCACGGTGGTCACCGCCCCGCTGGAGTTCATCAGGGTGATGGTGTTGTTGATGGCGATGATCGTGACCTTCCCCGTGATGTCCAGGACGTCGCCGTACTTGATGTCCTTGGAATCCCCGTCGCTGGTCAGGTAGATCTGCCTGCCCAGGTATTGCGTGACGACCAGCTTGTCCTTGAACTTCGGATCGGGTTTGCCGCCGCTGGCCTTCGGGAAGCTGACCGCTCTCGGCTTTTCCTTCAGGATGTCGGGCACCTTCTTGATCACGTCCCCCGCTTCGCTGCCCGCGATTTCGTACACCGCGTTCGGGTTGCCGGTGGGCATGACTTCGATCCAGTCCCTGTCCACGTTGACCCTGATTTCGGCGTTGGCGGGGATCTTGTCGCCCACCTTGATGACGACCCACTCGCCCTTGCCGACCCGGAAGCTGACGGAGCCGGCGTCGGTTTCGGAGTACAGGCCCACGCAGCGTCAGGGTGTTGGGTTTCGCGGCCTGGGCGCCGGCTCCTGCCGCCGCCAGCAGCGAGAAGAGAGCCGATACCAGTACGCCTCGAAGTATTTTCCGCATGGTTTTCTCCTTCTGCTTTCGCTTGTAGCACACCGGGCGGGCAGCTGTATTTAGACGATTCAGCTATTTTGTGCACTTTTCGCGCCTGGCGGGACTGCCGGGGTCCCGGGGGCGCGCGGAAGTCAGTATTTGCGGGTCGGCAGCACGGTGCGGGCCACTTCGGCGGGGAACACCACCTCCGAGGTGACGATGCGCACGGGCAGGTCCTTGCCCGACATGAAGTCCTTGACCGCCTTCATCAGCTGCGGACCCAGGAGCGGGCTGCACTCCACCGAGCAGTTCAGCTTGCCGGCGATCATCGCCTTGAAGGCGTCGCGGATCCCGTCCACGGACACGATGACCACGTCCTTGCCGGGCTTCAGCCCCACGGCCTCCATGGCCGCGATCGCGCCGATGGCCATGTCGTCGTTGTGCGCGAACAGGACGTCCATTCTGCGGTTGCTCGGCGGCCAGGTCCTTGAGGATCTGCTGCATGACTTCCTTGCCCACGCTGCGGAAGAAATCCCCGCTTTGGGACACGATGATCCGGTAGTTGGGATGGTCTTTCAGCACCTCTTCGAAGCCGATCTTGCGGTCGATGGCCGGCGCCGAGCCGATCGTGCCCTGCAGCTCCACGATGTTGACCGGCTTGTCGGTATTCAGGTACTCGATCAGCCAGCGCGCGGCGCGCCTGCCTTCCTCCACGAAATCCGAGCCCATCAGGGTGACCCAGAGCGACTCGTCCTTGACGTCCACGGCGCGGTCGGTGAGGAACACGGGAATGCCGGCGGCCTTCACCTCGCGCAGCACCGGCTCCCAGCCCGATTCGACGATCGGCGAGAAGGAGATGATGTCCACCTTGCGCGTGATGAAGGAGCGGACCGCCTCCAGCTGCTTCTCCGGCTGCTGCTCCGAGTCCACGAAGACCAGGTCGATCCCGGCCTGGCGGGCCGCGGTCTTGATGGACTCCGTGTTGGCCAGGCGCCAGTCGCTCTCCTTGCCGACCTGGGCGAAGCCCAGCACGATGCGGTGCTCGGGGCCGGGCAGGCGCGGCCGCGGCGGAGGCGGCCAGGGCGCCGCTCTCGATCGTCTGCCGGGTCACCAGGGAGGTCCTGAGGATCATCTTCTTGGGGATGCCTTCCTCGTGGTGCAGGATGTCCAGCGCGTAGATGACGGCTTCCTTGCCGCCGGTGGGGCAGGTGAAGGTGGCGGACAGGGCGCCGCTTTTCACCATTTCGATGCCGCCGCCCGGGCCGGGCAGCCCGTCGATGCCGACCACCCGGATCCCCCCGATGCCCAGCTTCAGGGCGGCCCGGCGCGCCCCGTCGGCCATGGCGTCGTTCTGGGCCATGATGACGTCCACCGGGCCGTTCTTTCTCAGCCAGGCGGTGAGCTCGTCCTCGGCCTTGTCCCGCAGCCAGTCGGCCACGAGGGTGTCCACGATGGAGATGTCGCTGCGCTGGGCGATCGCCTCCTGGAAGCCGACGCTCCGGTCCAGCACCGGCGGGGAGCCGGACCTGCCCAGGATCTCGACGATCTTCCCGCCCTTGGCCCCGAGGATCGACGCCACGTACTGCCCGGCCTGCTTGCCGATCAGCCGGTTGTCCGGGCCGATGAACAGGGTGTAGTCGAACCCGATCACGGAGCGGTCCAGCAGGATGACGGGGATGCGCTGATAGGCCTCCGTGATCACCGGGGAGAGCGCCTCGGACTGGTTGGGCGAGATGATCAGCAGGTCGATGCCGGAGTCCAGCAGGGTGTGCACGTCCTGGATCTGGCGGCTGTTGGAGTCGGCGGCGTCGGTGAACACGATGCGCAGGTTCCGGTGGTGCCCCGCCTCGGCCATGATCTCGTCGCGCATGTTGATGCGCCACGGCTCGGTGAGGTTGGCCAGGGACACGCCGATCACGTAGTCGAAGGCCTGCGGGCCCGGGCGCGGGCCGGCAGGCAGCGAGGGCGAGCAGCAGGAACGGCAGGCGTCAGGAGGCGGAGGCTCATGCGCCGCCCTTGCGGTATTCCACCGGCGGCCTGCCGAACACCCGCTTGAACGCCCGGCTGAAGTAGTGCTGGCTCTGGTAGCCGACGGCCTCGGCCACCTCGTAGACCTTCACCGCCGGGTCGCTCATCATCTGCACCGCCTTGTTGATGCGCACCCGCGTCAGGTAGTCGACGAAGGAGAAGCCGGTTTCCAGCTTCAGGAGGCGGCTCAGGTAGCCGGGGCTGATCCGGGCCGAGGAGGCGACCTCCTCCAGCGACAGGGTGGGCTCGCCGAAGTGCGCGTCGATGTAGCGCTGGGCCAGGCACCACCAGGGCCCGGTGGCTGCCCCGCTCGGCCACTTCCGCGCTCAGGGCCTCGTAGGCCTCCGGCACCCCCTGCGCGGCCTCCGGCACGGCGGCCTGGACCACGATCAGCGCCTGGCAGAGAGAGGGCACGACGCGCTGCTCGATCCGCGCGGCCGCCTCCACCCAAGCCTTGCCCGCCGGCGCAGGCGCAGAGCACCACGATGTCGTCCCGCTCGTCGTTGAAAACCCACAGCGGGGTGAACCCGGCGAAGGTCTCCTCCACTACGGAGCGCACTGCGTACAGGGCCAGACGCCGTTCCCGTTCCTCGGAAGGGGCGGTGGCGATCGCGCGGTCCACCACGTGGATCACGGCCAGGGCGGCAGGGCCCGAGGTCTGCACATCGAGGAACTGCGCCTGTTCGGCCATCTCCAGCGGGGAGAGCCGTCCCCGCACCCAGTCGCGGAGGAACTGCTCGCGCAGGAGGGGCAGGTTGCGCTCCAGCTGGTCGTGGGCCCAGGCCAGGTACTGGCGCTGGCTGCGGCCGGCGGCTAGCGCCTCCGCCGCGCGCTCCAGCACGCCCTCCAGCACTTCCTGGGGCACCGGCTTCAGGACGTACTCGAACACCTTCAGCTGCAGCGCGCGCTGGGCGTACTCGAACTCGTCGTGGCCCGACACTACGATGATGATGCAGTCGCAATTTTCCGCGTTGATCTTCTCGATGAGCTCCAGCCCGTTCAGGAAGGGCATGCGCACGTCGATCATGAGGATGTCCGGCTTTTCCTTCTGCACCAGGGCGAAGGCCGCTTCCCCGTCCTCCGCCTCGGCCACCACCTTCATGTCGGCCCGGATGCGCTCGATGGCCTTCCGCAGTCCCCGGCGGATCTTCGGCTCGTCGTCCGCGATCAACACCTTCCACATCGCTTCACCCCTCGGGCTGAGCAGCGGATGGAGGATCTCCACGGTCGTGCCCCGGTCCGGCGCGCTTTCGAAGCGCAGGCCGTACTGGGTGCCGAAGGAGAGCTGGATCCGCTCGTGCACGTTGTGAATTCCGTAACCGGCCAGCCCGTCGCCGTGCGGGTGGGAGACCGAGAGCAGCGCCTGCACCTCCTCGAGCTTGGCCGGGCTCATGCCCACCCCGTCGTCGCTCACCCGCATGACCAGCATCCCGTCCCGGCGCTGCGCCTCGACCCGGATCGAGCCGTGGCCGCGCCTTTCCTTGATGCCGTGGTAGATCGCGTTCTCCACCAGGGGCTGCAGGGTGAGCTTCAGCACCATGGCAGGACAGCACGTCCTCGTCGGTGGCGAGCGAGAAGTCGAACTTGTCCTCGTAGCGGGCCTTCTGGATGATGAGGTAGCTGCGCACGTGCTCCAGCTCGTCGGCTCAGGTGGATCATCTCCTTGCCGCGGGAAAGGCCGATCCGGAACAGGCTGCGTGAGGGCGCCCACGACCTTGCACGATGTCCTGCGCGCCGTGCTCCTGGGCCATCCACTGGATGGTGTCCAGGGTGTTGTACAGGAAATGGGGCTTGATCTGCTCCTGCAGGATCTTCAGCTCCGCCTCGCGCTTGCTCTGCTGCTCGCGGTAGACCAGGTCGAGGAGCTTCTGGACCTCCTCGATCATCGTGTTGAAGCTCTTGCCCAGGTAGCCGATCTCGTCCTCCTGCCGGCCCTCGAAGCGGACGGCCAGGTTGCCCTCCTCCGCCTCCTTCATCAGCGCGCGCAGCTCGATCACCGGCCGGGCGATCCCGCTGGTGAAGAAGACCGAGACCATGAGGGCCACGAGCACCGTGACCCCCGCGATGATCAGGGAGTAGTAGCGGATGGTGCTCACCTGAGCCATGATCTCGTTGAGGGGAAACACCCCGACCGTCTTCCACTGGGTGTACTCGGACCACTGGGAGACGATCTGGTAGTCCGCGCCCCGGATGCGCCGCACGCTGATCGCGCGCGGGGTGTCCAGCCATTCGTCGCGCACGCGGTACACGATCGGGTTCACCGGCGTGTACACGATGGCGCCCCCCGGCGCCTGGATGAAGAGGAACCCGCCCTGGCCGACGGTCAGGTCGGCGAAGATCGCCTCCATGACCTCCAGCCGCATGTCGATGAGCACGACGCCCCTGACCTGAGCCGAGCGGGGATCGACGACCGCCTTCACGATGGACACGACCTCGTCGGCGCTGTATTCCTGGCTGCTGCGCAGGTTCCTGCCGATGGGCCGGGACAGCAGCTGCACGGTGCCCGGGTTGTCCACCGCCTCCCGGTACCAGCTCTCCTCCGTCAGCGGGTCGCGGGTGATGGGCTGGATCTCGTTGCTGAGGGCACGGTTGTCGGCGCTCACCACGAGGATTCCGGCGATCTCGGGGTGCGCATCGGAGATGGAGCGCAGCAGCTGCCGCGCTCGCTGCCCGGGCCTGCGCGGAAAAGGGCTGCGCCGAACCGTCGAAGGCCAGGAAGGCCTGCACGTCGGGATTGGCGTCGACGACGGAGATGATGCTTTCGGTCTTGCGCACGGCGAACTCGATGTTGCGGGTGACCTGCCGGATCAGCTGCCAGGTGTGGCTGGTGGCCTCGTTTTCCAGGGTGCGCGCCGAGAGGTAGGGGCCGAGAACGCCGAGGGTGAGGAGGGGAAGCAGGATCACGGAGACGAAGGAGAAGAGCAGTTTCGAGCGTATGCTGCGGAGTCTCAAGAAGGCCGGCCTCCGGGGCTGGCTCCATCGTACGGCGCGGGGTCGCCGCGGTCAAGGGAGCGGGCAATTTTGGGGCCGGGCGGTGTTGTACTATCAGAATCGAGAGAAGAAAGGGGAATCCATGTATTGCTCCAACTGTGGGAAGAAGGTCTCCGATCAGGCCGTCAGCTGCCCGGACTGCGGCCATCCGCTCAAGAGGGTCCGTCCCGGCTACGAGGACGGCAAGGAGGTCAGCCCGAAGAGCCGGCTGGTCACGATCCTGCTGGCCGTTTTCATCGGCAGCCTGGGCATCCACCGCTTCTACGTCGGGAAGGTGGGCACGGGGATCGCCATGATCTTCACGCTCGGCGGCCTGGGCATCTGGACGCTCATCGACATCATCATGATCGCCACCGGCTCCTTCACCGACATGGAGGGCAAGTACGTCCTGGACTGGCAGGTCTGAGCGCCGGAAACGCGGGCGGCGCACCGCCGGGAGCCCGGCCTGCGGGCCGGGCCTGAACCGGGGTTTGGCTGACCGCCCTTGCAGGGGCCCGGACCAGGGACTATCCTGGTCCGGGAGGCGTCCATGGCTTATAAGGACATCTTGAGAAACGCGATTACCACCTTTGAAGATCTGGAGAAATGGCTCACCGGACAGAAGGCCAGGGTCGATCCCAGGCTCCGGGATGTCATCGCCAGGTATCCCATGAGGGTCAACACCTATTACCTCGGTCTCATCGAGAAGATGAACGACGGCATCTGGAAACAGTCCATTCCTGATGTGGAGGAACTCGAGCATTACATGGACCTGACCGCGGACCCGCTGGATGAGGAAGGGGACATTCCGCTGGGCGGTCCGAGGACCATCATCCACAGGTATCCCGACCGGGTTTTGCTGTTCGTCTCGATCGAGTGCGCCATGTACTGCCGGTTCTGCACCCGAAAACGCAAGGTCGGCGACGACCGCAAGAACCCGTCCATGCAGGAAATCGAAAAAGGAATCGAATACATCGCGGCGCACGAGGATATCCGAGACGTGCTGATCTCCGGCGGGGATCCGCTGCTGATCCCGACCAAGAGGCTCGATGAAATCCTGGAAAAACTCACCAAGATTCGGCACCTCGATCTGGTGAGAATCGGCACCAGGGTCCCCTGCGTCTGGCCGCAGAAGATCATCGAGGACCCGGAGCTGGTCGAGGTCTTGAGGAAATACACGCCGAAGTCGCTCCAGGATCCGCAGTTCTACATCAACACGCACTTCAATCATCCCAACGAAATCACCGAGCAAAGCTATCCAGGCGGTCAAGATCCTCCGGGACCTGGGCATTCCATTGGGGAACCAGACCGTCTTGCTGAAGGGTGTCAACGACGACACGGATGTGATGCGGGACCTGGTGCACGGCCTCGGCCGCATGGGAGTGCGGCCCTACTATCTGTACTACGCCGATCTGGTGGAGGGCACGGGTCATTTCAGGACCGAGGTGTACAAGGGAAAGGAAATCTGCAGGGACCTCTGCGGAGCCACCTCCGGTTTCCTTCGCCCGACCTACGTAATCGACGCGCAGGGCGGCAGGGGCAAGGTGCCGGTCGATCTGGGCTATTCGGACGGGATCAGCGAGGACAGGAAAGGTGGAACCTTCACCTCCGCGATCGGCCTGGGGAAGGTCTATGTCAACGATCCGATCGAGAGAATCGAAGGAAAGCCCACCAGGCATAATCCCAACAGGAAATAGAACCCCTTCCGGAAGCATTGCCAGATCGGAAGCGGCATTGTAGATTTCAAATCATCATGGGCGAGGACGATCCGCGCTACCTGGGGGGGTACTTCCTGATCTCCGAGTTCGACCTGATGGACCCGAACTTCTACCGCTCCGTCATCCTGATGATCGCCCACGACGACGAGGGTGCGTTCGGCCTGGTGGTCAACCGGCCCTCCCAGGTGACGCTCGGGGAGGTGATCGAAGGGGTGGAGGACACCCCGGCGGCCTCGATCCCGGTCTACGTCGGCGGGCCGGTGCAGCAGAACGCCCTGTTCGTGCTGCACACGAGTGGCAGCCGGGCCGGCGCGGCGGCCGGAGTCAAGGAACCCCTGGAAGGCCTATGCTTCGAGCCGGCGACGAAGTCACTGCTCGAGTACCTTACCGGCGAATGGGCAGCCCTGCCCGAAGCCGACCGTCCGGCCGTGAGAATTTATGCCGGGTATTCCGGCTGGGGCCCCGGGCAGCTGGAGAGCGAGCTCAAGAGGGAGTCCTGGGTGGTCTTGAAAGCCACCGAGCAGGTCGTCTTCGACCCGGATCCGCAGGCCACCTGGGCGGAGGCACTCGCCAAGAAAGGTCCGCTCTACCAGATCATCCTGCAGACCGGTTTCAAGCCTTCAATGAACTGAAATGGATGCCGATCCCCGGGTGGCCATCGAGCTGGAAAGGCTCGCCGGCGCCTCCGACCAGCAGCTGCAGGAGTATGATAGGGCCTCCGCGGCCAGGCGCCTGAAGTGGTACCGGGAGCGGTTCGTCGATCGGCCTGTGCCCGGCGAAGGGCCGCTGGAGCAGGCCTACCGGCTGCTGCTGCTAAGGCTGGGCATCGGCGAAGCCGAAGCGCCAATTGTCGAAAGAGGGCCGGATCGCCTGGTCTTTCATTCGCGAAACTTCTGTCCCACCCTGGAGGCCTGCAAGATCCTGAACCTGGACACCCGGAGGGTTTGCCGGCTGTACAAGGACAGAGCCACGAAGGAGTTGATCCGGCAGGTCGACTCGCGGCTTACCTTCCGCAGAAACTATGCGAAGCTCCGGCCCCACGCCGGATATTGCGAAGAGATCATCGAGCTGCGCTCACTCCCCTAACGATACAACCTCTGCAGCCGCTGCAGGATGGACAGGTACTCCATCCCGGTGACCGCCTCGTCCGGCTGGAAGTTCACCCCGTCGGGCAGGTCCATGAGCTCCCGTTCCACGACTCCCAGGACCGCATCGAACCAGGGTTCCTCCACCCCGACGTCCGGAACGGGGCTGAAGGAGTACTTCTGGCGATACCGCGTGAGCAGCTTCGGGTCGTGCTCGGTTCGGGCGATGAGGCCCCACAGGAAGAAGGCCACCGCCTTGCGGGGAGCCGGTGAATCGGGGGCGGCGGCGGGATCGAGGAGCAGCCCCGCGGACCGCAGCGCCGGGAGGGCCGCCGCGTACGCGGGATTCGGGGTCGAGTACAGCGAGGCGCAGCAGGCGCGTTTCGCTGAAGGCCCGCTCGACCAGGTCGCGGACGGTGAGCGGCCCGGCCAGCGCCTCGGGTCGGGCGACTGTCACGGGGGTTCCGCCCTCGCGGGCCGCCTGGGCCAGGGAGAAGGCGTTGTCGCGGTCCGCGCCGTAAAGCGCGCGATATGCGGGGTCCAGCCCGCGCAGCCCCTCGTCCAGGTCCTGCGCGGCTTCGGCGTACCTGCCCGCCTTCAGCAGCTCCCGGCCGCGTTCGCAGAGCAGGCGGGCTTTCTGTTCCGCCCTGAGCAGGCCCGCCTCGAGGATGGCCAGGCGCTTGGCGGAATCCGGCTCCAGCCCCGCCCGCACGAGCCACAGCCCCTCCACCGCATCCGAGAGCCTGGCCGTGGTCTCCGCCAGGTTCTTCGCCGCCGGACGGTCCCCGGCCAGGAGCGCCGCCTCGGCCCGCAGGGCTTCGACCCGGGCCTGGGCCAAAGCGGCTTGAGCCGGGCCGGGCCGCCGACTGCATCCAGCTCGGCCCGCAGCGCGGAAAGCCGGGCGGCATCGGGGGCCAGCCTCAGGTCCAGCAGCCGCAGGGCGAAGGCCTCCAGGGCCGCCGTCTCCTCCTCACCCGGCGCTCTGGGCGACCCGGTCCGAGGGCAGGGTCCGGCAGGCGGCCGCGGCGCCCGCCAGGAAAACGCTATCACGGCCAGCACGGCCGGGCCAGCCAGGCCAGTCGCGACTTCACGGACGGCTCCTGCCCATGCGTGTAGGCGTAGATCTTGCCGTCCAGACCCGCCGTGAGCGAAATCGGTCCGGCCGTCGCGGTCCAGGTCCACGAGCTGGGGCCGCGTCACGCCCTTGAGCGGAAAGCCGGGCAGGGGCCGGAAAGAGGCGTCGTAGCCGGCGATGAAGGCCCCGGACCCGTAGAGCAGGATCTCCTGCCGCCCGTCCTGGTCGAGGTCGCCCAGGAAGATGCGGGCGTTCTTCCCGTCGAGGTCGGGAACGCTGGCCTGCCGCACTGACCTTCCCGTCCATGGAGATCATGCTCAGGCTCCCGTCCTGCGGCCAGCGCGATCAGGCAGGGCCGGCCGTCCACGATCATCGGCTCCGGGGTGGCGTAGAAGACGCCCGGCAGCGTGACGGGAAACCACTGCACCTGGTTGCCCGACAGGTCCCAGGCGTGCAGCAGGCCCGCCTGGGTGAGGAAGGTGACCAGGGTGGACTGCCCGGACTGCAGGAAGCGCGGCGCGCAGAAGGAGATGCCGGAGGCCTGCACGGGCCAGCCGGGGGCCTCGGTGCCCTGCAGGTCGGTCAGGTGGATCCGCGCGTCGAAGCTCTTCGGATAGAAGACCAGGCGTCCGCCGAAGACGTCCGGCGGCAGGAACAGCGGCGCTTCCAGCCGCTGGCTCAAGCGGGCTGCGGGCGCCCTCGGGGCTCGACGAACACGAGGGTCGAGTCGGCCTTCGAGAACAGCGCCAGGCTGTCCGCCGACCAGGGCCGGCGGCATGCCGCCGGTGATCCCCGTGGCGATGGGGAAGGGCGCCAGGCTCTGGAGCCCGGGCCCGAGCCGCCAGACCGTGCCGCCGGAGGACACGGCCCACAGCGCGGTGACCCGGCCCGCCGGGTCGGTTTCCGGGAGCGAGGGCCGCATCCGCCTCCAGCTGCGCCTCGGCGATCCGGGAGCCTGCGGTGTCCGCCAGCACGAGCGCTGGAGCGGTCCCGCAGCCAGGCCAGGACCGGCGCGTTCGAATCGGCGAAGCGGAACGCCAGGACCTCGCCCGTGATCCCGCCTTCCGGGGAGAGGGGGAAGCCGGGGAGAAGCTGGGCGCCGGCGCCGGGAACGCGGGCCGCGGCCAGGCGTGACCTGCACCTCGTCGGGCGTGGCGCGCACGATCGCCAGGCCCCTGGAGTACAGGCGCAGGACGTCGGACAGCAGGCCGGAGCCGCGCAGGAAGAACGGCTCGGCGCGCGCGATGTCATACCAGGCCAGGAGCGTGGGGTCCGCGGGGATGCCCTGCATGAGGGCGGCGTAAAGACCGCCCTGCGCCAGGTTGCTGCCCGTGTCCGCGGACCTGACCACGGCCGACAGGTTGGCCGCGTCCAGGGAGAGGAAGAAGTAGTCGCCCCGGGAGAGGAAGTACGGCTCCGGCACGTCGACGCCGAGCAGGTCCAGGATCAGCCCCACGAACCAGGGGATGGAGAGGCGGTCGATGCGCACCTCGTCCAGCACCAGGGAGCTGTCCTGGTTTGCCACGACCGAGCCGGTGAGCGCGGCCAGCGCGCGCCGGTAGGAGCGCTCGTCGGTGATGCGCGCGAAAAACACCGGCGCCGCGGATTCCGGCAGCAGGAACGCGCCCAGCTCCGCGCCCACCCAGGAGAACAGCAGCTCGTCGATCCCCAGGCCCGTCACGCTGCGGGCTCCGGAGTCGGCCCGGTCGTAGATGCCCTGCACGTCCTTGCCCTGGAAAGCGGCCACCAGCCGGTACAGCTCGCCCAGGGGCGCGATGTTGGAAATGGTGAGCAGGTAGGCGGAAGCCGGCACGTAGCGCAGGACGCCCAGGGTCGCCGGAGCCCGGTCGAGGGTCTTCTCCAGCTCCGGCATGCTGATCGAAACCGGCAGCCCCGCGCCGATGCGCAGGCGGTCATTGCTCAGCTCCACGTCCAGCATGGACTGGTCGGGGATCTCCACGGCGGCGAGGACCTTGGCGCCCAGCGGGCTGCCGGAGGCGAGGCCCGCGGAGAGGCTCTTCGTGTCCACCAGGATCCGCACGGCGTCGGCGCTGCGCAGGCGAATGCGCTCCAGCAGCTCGCGGCTGGCCTTGGCGGCCAGGCCCGTGTGGTTGGCCTGCCGGTCCAGCGCCTCTTTCACCACCTCCGCCTCCAGCGAAACGACGGCCACGTTTCCGCGGAACGACGCATGGATGGTCGTTTCCCCGGTCGTGTACCTGAAGAGCGGCACGCCCGAGTCGTTGAGGAAGCTGAATCCCGGGATTCGCAGCAGGGGGCCGACCAGACGGGCCAGCGGCGTGGCGATGCCCCGCCAGCCCAGGTCCAGCACGGCCAGGAGCTTCGCGTCCGTGCAGCCAGAGGACGTCCGCGGGCACGTCCAGCAATACTCTCAGGACCGGAGAGCTGGTCAGAGCCAGTCCGCGCGCCTCGCCGAGCACGCCGCGATACGACGCCAGCTCCGGGCGCGCCAGCACGACGTCGGCCGCTTCCAGGTTGAGCCACCGGTCGTAGATGCCGCGGATGGAAGGGACCTGGAGGTAGGCCACGTACCGGTCGGGAAGGAACGCGGTCGGGTCCTCGTGCTGGACCAGCCAGATCGCGACCAGGACCAGCACGGCCACCCCCACCGCCGCGAGGATGCCCAGCAGGAACTTCAGGAGAACGGAAAGCAGCTTCTTCATTCCAGTCGGCCCGGTGGCTGATGGTAGCGAAAAACGGCACGCCGCGCAACGAGGCAAGGCGATGTGGCCAAGCGCCAGGGGCTGAAGAAAACCGCTGCCGCCTACCAGAAGCTGCTGCGCATCAGCGCCGCCACCATCGACCGGCTGCTGGAAGCCGAGAGAGCCAAGCGCAGGCTCAAGGGCATCGCTCACACCCGGCCCAGCAGCCTGCTGAAGAGCTCCATCCCCATCGTGATCTCCAGCGAGCTGCCCGTGGACCAACCTGGCACCTACCAGATCGATCTGGTCGGCCATGACGGGGGCAACCCCAACGGTCACTTCGCCTTCAGCCTGAACGCCGTGGAGCTGTTCTCCGGCTGGGTGGAACCACGCATCCTGCTGAATAAGGCCCAGCGGTGGTCCAAAGAAGCGGTGAAAAGCATCCAAATCGCCTCTCCGATCCCCTTGCGGGGGCTGCACTCGGACAACGACAGCGCCTTCCTCAACGAGCCCCTGCAGTCCTGGTGCGCCTCTCAGGGCATCCCCTACACGCCGGGCTCGCCCCTACCACAGCAACGATACCTGCTATGTGGAGCAGAAGAACTTCAACATCGTGCGCCAGGCCCTGGGCTACGCCCGCTACGAGACCGAAGAGGAGGTGGCCTTGATCGCCAAGCTCTACGACAACCTGCGGCTGCTGATCAACTTCTTCTACCCCTCGATGAAGCTGTTGGAGAAAAAGCGGGTGGAGGGCCGTATCCGCAAGCACTACGACCCGCCCAGGACCCCCGCCCGTCGCCTGCTGGAGTGCGCGGCCATTCCCGCCAACATCCAGCGTTCTTTGCGCGAGCAGTTGCACAAGCTGGACCCCTTTGTGCTGAAGAACCGTATCGGGCGCCTGCAGACCCAACTGCTGGCGCTGGTCCGCAGCAAAAACCTGAAGATCCAGTATCCGGGTCCAGCCTACCCTCAGGCCAACGAGCGGATGGGCCGGCAGCTGTTCGGGTGAAAAAGGGGGTGTCCAGATATGACCGAGCTCCGGAAGATGCGTTGGCGGCCCCTCTACGCGCGTGCTTTCCAGGAACAGGCCAGCGGATCCGGCCTCAACCGCCCCAGGCAGGCTCTCGAAGGGCCGTGGGTTGCCGTGCCCAGCTCGGCAGCAGGAGATATGATTCGGGTAGATTTTGACATGAGGCAACGGCTGTGCTATGGGTGCCAGGGGGAGGCTACTTCAGTCGCTTGTGAAACCGCAGCGAGGCCGACACCAGGCCCAGGGTGCCGATGGCCCCCATGGCCAGCGCCTCACGCCAGAGAAAGCGCAACCCGGTGCCCTTCAGGTAGATCTCGCGCAAGACGGTGATGAAATAGCGCAAGGGGTTCAGGTAGGTGATGTATTGGACCCACACCGGCATGTTGTCGATGGGGATGAAGAAGCCGGACAACAGCATGGTATAAATCGTCGCGAACCAGCTCACGAACATGGCTTGCTGCTGGGTGCGCACCAGGGTGGAGACAAAAATGCCAAGGCCCAGGGTGGACAGGAGGAACAGCCCGGCCATGGCGTATAGCAGCGGCAGGCTGCCTTTCATCCAGATGCCGAAAACCAACCCCGCCGCCAGGATGCTCATGGTGAGCTGAAGGAGGCCCAGAACGCTGAAGGGGATGATTTTCCCGATGATGATCTGCGCGCGGCTCAGGGGGGTGACCATGAGCTGTTCCAGCGTGCCGATCTCCTTTTCCCGCACGATGTTCACCGACGTCAGGAAGGTCGTAACGATGATCAGCAGGATGCCGATGAGCCCCGGCACGAAATTGAGCTTGCTGTCCAGGTTGGGGTTGTACCACATGCGGGCGGACACGGTGACCCTCCTGGGCCCGCTGGCGGCGGAGGGGCCGGCGGCTGCGGAAGGCCCGGCCGCCGCGTAGGCCCCGGCCGCCCAGCCTCGCTGGAGCTGGGCGAGTAGGGCGGTGACGTAGCCCAGGGCAATGCCCGCTGAGTTGCCGTCCACGCCGTCCAGCAGGACCTGGACCTGGGGCGCGCGGCCGTTTTTCATGTCCCGCTCCAGGCCCGGCGGGATGACTACCATCAGTTTTACCCTGCCGTTATCCAGCAGCTGCACGGCCTCGCGCTCGGAGGCCGACTGGCCGAGGAAGTTGAAGGAACCGCTGGCCGCGAAGGCTTGGATGAGATGCCTGCTGGCCGGGGAACGATCGTAGTCCACCACGCCCATGGGGACATGCTTCACCTCGGTGGTGACGGAGGAGCCGATGATGAGCAGCTGCAGGAAAGGAGCCACGAACACGAGGATGAGGTTGGCCCGCCGGCGGCGAATCTGCCGGAACTCCTTCTGGATCAGGTAGAACAGGCGCCGCATACCTTCACTCCAGCCTGCGGCGGAACGAACGCATGCTCGCCAGGATCAGCAGCACATCCATGCCCAGCAGGACGGCGGCCTGGGGGTATAGATTGGCCAGGGTGTTGCCTTTGAGGATGATGCCGCGGATGATTTGCAGGAAGTAGGTCGCCGGAACCGCCGCGCTCACCCACTGGAACACCCGCGGCATGCTGGCTACCGGAAAGATGAAGCCGCTCATCAGCATGGAGGGCAGGACGGTCAGGGTGACCGTGGCCAGCATGGCCACCGCCTGGGTATCGGCGATGGTGGAGACCAGGATGCCCAGGCTGATCCCCGTGATCACGTAGATCAGCATCATGGCCATCACCAGGGCCAGCGAGCCGCGGATAGGCACGCGGAACCAGAGGCTGCCGACCACCAGGATGAGCAGGCCGTCGATGAAGCCGATGAGAATGTAGGGCAGCACTTTGCCGAGGATCATCTGGGCCGGCCGGATGGGGCTGACCAGGATCTGCTCCATGGTGCCGGTCTCCTTTTCGCGGGCGATGGCGATGCTGGTGAGCAGGGTGCTGATGAGGATCAGGATGAGGGCGATGATCCCGGGGACGAAGAAGTTGGCCGAGCGCAGGTCGGGGTTGTAGAGGATCCGCGGGTTGACCGAGAACAGCCCGGGGCCGTTTTCGGAGGCCGCGATCCGGCTTACGTAAGCATTGATGAAGTTGGCGGCATTCGGATCGCTGGCGTCGATGAGCAGCTGCACCTGGGCCTCCCTGCCGGAGGCCAGGCGCGAGGCATAGTCCCTGGGGATGATCAGCACGCAGCGCGCCTCCCGGGCCTGGAACAGCTCGTCCACCCGCTGCACCGAGGCGTTGCTGAGCCGGAAGAAAGAGGTGGAGGAAAGCCGCTGGATGAGCTCGCGGCTCTCCGGGCTGCGCGATTCATCGACAATGGCCGTGTCAATGCGCTTCATGTCCAGGGTGATGGCGTAGCCGTACAGGAAGAGCATCAACAGCGGCATGGTGAGCACCATGAACAGGCTTTGCAGGTCGCGGAGGATGTGGGTCATCTCCTTGCGGAAGATCGACAGCAGCACGCGGTTCATGTGCCTGCCTGGCGCACGATATTTAGAAACACCTCCTGCATGGAGGCGGCTCCGTGGCGCTGCTTCAAGGCCTGAGGGTTCTCCGCCTCCACCAGGCGGCCCAGCTTCATGATGCCTACCCGGTGGCAGTACTCGGCTTCGTCCATGTAGTGCGTGGTGACGAACACCGTCTTGCCCCGATCGGCGAGCTGGTAGATGAGCAGCCAGAAGCTGCGCCGCGAAGACGGGTCCACCCCGCTGGTCGGCTCGTCGAGGAAGATGATCTGCGGGTCGTGAAGAAGGGCGGTGCTCAGGGCCAGGCGCTGCTTCCAGCCCAGGGGGAGCGAACCGGCCAGGGCGTCCGCCTGCCGGCTCAGGCCCAGGGAGTCCAGGAGCTGATCCCTGCGGGCGGCGATCTCACGGCCGCGCAGGCCGTAAACCCCGCCGTAGAATTGCAGGTTCTCGCGTACCGTGAGCTCCTCGTAGAGGCTGAAGCGCTGGCTCATGTAGCCGATGCGCGTCTTGATGCGCTCGTTCTCCCGCACGATGTCGAAACCGGCCACCTTTCCGCTGCCGGAGCTGGGCAGGAGCAGCCCGCAGAGCATGCGCATGATGGTCGTCTTGCCCGCGCCGTTGGCGCCGAGAAAGCCGAAGATCTCCCCGCGCGGGACGCGGAAGCTCACCTGCTGGACGGCTACGAAGTTCCCGAAATGGCGCGTGAGATCGCGCACCTCCACCGCCGGCTCCGCAGCGAGGCTATCCATGGCCCGACCCTCGCTTCATCAGCTTCAGAAAGAGGTCCTCCAGTCCAGGGACGATCGGCCGCGGAGGCCGGAACTCCACCTCGCCGCCGGCCAGGCGCTCCGCCACCTGGGTCGTGGTGACTCCCGGTCTCAAGGTGATATGCACCCCGTCGCCGAATAGATTGCACTGTTCGCAGAGCAGGGAGCGCTCCAACTCCACGTAGGCGCGATGCGCCGCGGGAGTCTCCACCAGGTACAGCGGCTCATCGTATCGCGCGGCAAGCTGCCTTGGTGACTCCTCGGCCAGTATTCGCCCCTCGAAGACCAGGGCCACCCGGTCGCACAACAGGGCTTCGTCCATGTAGGCAGTGCTCACCAGCACGGCGGAACCCTGGTCGCGCAGGGCCCGGAGGATGTCCCAGAGCTCGCCGCGCGATACCGGGTCCACCCCGAAGGTGGGCTCGTCCAGCACCAGCACCTCCGGGGAGTGGACCAGCATGCAGGAAAGAGCCAGCTTCTGCTTCATGCCGCCGGACAGCGCCCCGGCCCGGCGGGACTTGAAGGGGGCCAGCCCGGAGAACTCGTAAAGCCGGGCCAGGCGCTGGCCGAGCTCGCGGCGCGGAACACCGAACAGGTCGCCGAAGAAGCGCAGGTTCTCGGCCACGCTCAGGTCCTGGTACAGGCTGAAGCGCTGCGGCATGTAGCCGATGCGCGAGCGCACGTAGACGGGGTTCCTATCCACCGCCTGGCCGCAGAATTGGACCTGGCCCGAGTCGAAAGACAGCAGCGAGACCACGGTGCGCAGGATGGTGGTTTTTCCTGCCCCGTCGGGCCCGATCAGCCCGAAGATCGAGCCGCGCTCCACACGGAAGGACACGCCCCGGACCGCCTCCACCCCGCCGTAGGACTTGCGCAGCCCTGTCACGGCGATGGGCGGAGCGCTGGAAGCCGGCATGGGCTAGAACCGCACGTCCACGGGCATCCCGACTTTCAGGATGCCGTCGGGATTGGCCACCAGGATCCTGACCCGGTACACCAGGGTGGTCCTGGTTTCCTGGGTCAGGATGGTCTTGGGGGTGAATTCGGCCTCGCTGGCGATCCAGCTCACCGTGCCCTTCAGGATGCCCGGCACGCCTTCGGCGCTCACCTGCGCCTCCCCGCCGATCTCGAGCGCGCCCAGCTTCGCCAGCGGCACGTAGACTTCGACCCTGAGGGTCGAAAGGTCGGCCACCTCCAGCAGGGGCGTGCCCACGGCCGCCAGCTCCCCCTCGTGACGGAAGGTGTTGAGCACCACCCCGTCGATGGGCGAGTGAAGCTCGGCGTCCCGGATACTGATCCCGGTGAGCTGCATGCCGGCGCGCAGCTCCTGTTCCTGGGCTCCGATCAGCTTGTAACCGGATTCCAGGGCCTTCTGGTTGGAGCGCAGCGCGGCCAGGTTGGCCTGCTCCACGGTGAGCTGAGTGGCCAGCTCGTCGCGCCGCTGCCGGGTGGCGCCCCCTTCGGTCAGGAGACTCTCGGTTCGGGCCAGAGTCTCCTGGGCCAGCTCCAGCCTGGCCTGGGCCTGCCGTACCTGGGCCTGGGCCTGCTCGAGCTGCGCCTCGGCCGTGTCGCGCCGCAGCTCCAGCTGGGCGAGCTGGGCCGACTGGGCCTGCGCCTGGGCGCGCAGCCGCTCCGTGTTGATCCGGGCCAGGACCTCCCCCTTGCGCACCGCCTGCCCTTCGCGAGCCGGCAGGCTGTCGATGAGTCCCGCCGCCTGGGAGGACAGGAGGATGGCGTCGACGTCCGTGCGCCCGGTGTAGGCGAACTGCCGTCCGTTATCGGCGCAGGACAGAAGTAAAAGCGCCGCGGCCCAGAACATGAGGTTTTTCATTGGCTGATGCTCCATTGCTCGATGGGTTGGCCGCTCATGGCGTCCAAGAGGTTGGCTTTCAACCGCAGGGACAGAATCTGGCTGCGGTACTGCAGCTCGGCCTGCGTCAGGCGCAGGTTGGCGTCGTTGAAGTCGGTGCTCGAGGCCATGCCCTGGGCGTGCTGCAAGCTGACGATGGCCATCCGGGCGCGGGCCAGCTCCAGCGAGGCCGCCAGCACCCCCAGCTCCTCCCGAGTGGCCGCCCAGTCGCGCAGCGCGCTGCCGTATTGCAGCTCGAGCTGCTCGCGCACGGAGCGTTCCTCGCTGGCCTGACGGAGCAGCCTGCGCTCGGCCGCCTGCACGGCCAGGCTGTCGGCGCCCCAGTTGTAGGACCAGGAGAGGGTGGCCCCGGCCGTGGCGTAGAGCATCCACTGGTTCTCCACCGGGTTCACCCCGGGGATGCCGTAGTGCAGGCCCCCGCTCAGGGTCAGGGCGGGGTAATGCCGGGAGGCGGCCAGCCGCGTGTTGGCCTGCAGCATGGCCCGTTGGATTGCCAGGGCCTTCACCTGCTCCAGGCTCTCCAAGTTGAGCGCCGGCACGGCGGGCTGCTGCGCCGGGTCGGGTGCCGGCGGCACGCTTATCGGCCTGCCGGTGAGAGTCTGCAGGCGCTCGAGAGAGTCCTCCAGCGAGGCTTTGGCCACGATGAGCTTCTGGTCGTAGTCCAGGCCGGCGATCTGGAGAGCCAGCAGGTCGACCTTCTGGGCCATGCCCTGCCGCTCCAGGGCCGAGGCCTGGTCGATCTGGAGCTGGGCCCGCTGCCTCCCGGATTCGATGCTCTGGATCTGCAGCTGGGCCGCCTGCGCCTGCCGGAAGGCGGTCACCGTCTGGAGCGCCACCTGGTCGCGGGCGGAGTCCAGGGCGCTGCGGGCCAGCTCCCCGCCAAGGCGCTTGAGCTCGACGTTCGCCTTCTGGGCGAATCCGGTGAAGGCAGGCCAGCGCAATCCGGAAAACAGGTCGAGGCTGTGCTGCCGGACCAGGGATACCGGCGGAACCGCGAGACTGGGCAGACTCAACTCGGCGTTGGCCGATGTGTACTGGTAGCCTGCGCCCAGGTTTAAGGAGGGAAGCTGCCCTCGGGCGGCCGAGTCCGCCTCCAGCCGGGCCGCCTCCAGCCCGGCCTGGGCCGAGGCGATCGCCGCGTCGTGCGCCAGCGCCAGCTCGACAGTCTCCCGCAGCGACTGCCCCCGGGCCATGGTTGCGCCCACCAGCAGGCCTGCGAGAAGCGAAAACAATCGACGCCGGCCGGACTGCCTGGTCCCGCCCCCGCGGCTCATGGTTTCTGCCCCCGCTTTTTGATGCCGTAATACAGCACGTCGAAAATCGACTGCCGTCGCTGGGCGAGGAAGGCGGCCCGGTCGAAGGGTTTTTCCGGCTGGATGCTGATTAGCACCTCGCGGACGATCGGCTCGGCGGCGAAGAAGTAGATGCAGGAGCCTAGGACGGTGATCATGAATTGGAGCGGGTCGACCGGTCCCAGGCGCCCGGCCCGCTGTTCCTGTTTGATCATAGCGACCAGCCGCTTGGGCAGAGTCATGCGCTGGCGGGACAGGGTTTTAGCCAGGATGTCGCGGGCGGTGGTTCCTCCCTGGGCCAGCTCCTGCATGAGGAACAGCGGCACGCGGGGGTTGGCGGCGAGCAGGTCCAGCAGCCGGTCGATGAACCGGCGCAGGACCGTGGCGAACGAACCGCCGTCGCTGAAGGCCTCTTCTATCTGGGCGAAGAAGGTGGAGAAGACCTTGCCCAGGATGCGGGCGTAGATGTTTTTCTTGGTCCGGAAATAGTAGTGCAGCAGCGTCTTGTTGATGCCGGCGCGATCGGCGATTTCCTGCATCCTGGCCCCGCTCAGGCCCTTTTCCAGAAAGACGTCGCCGGCTGCGTGGAGGATGAGTTCCTCTTTGCTGGGATCCGTCTGCGCATTCATAGGCCGCCTGTCTCCAATTCGTACCGGATGGTCAAACCAAATAGTTAAACTATGCGGTAAAAAATATCGCTGCCGCGTTGGATTGTCAAGGCGGGAGGCTGCCGGTATAGTACGGAGGCTTCATGAAGATTCCGCCGTTCCTCCTGGAGCGCTACTTCGCCAGCCACGAGTTCAACGTGCAGTTCCTGCTCTGCGCCTCGGATTGCCAGTCCGTGAGCATCGGCGAGCTGCTGCAGCTGGAGCCCGGGGCAGCGGAGCGGTTCTTCGAGCAGCGGCTGGGCTACACGGAAAGCGCCGGGAGTCCGGCCCTGCGGCAGGCCATCGCCGCCCTGTACGCCTCCACGCGGCCGGAGCAGATCCTGGTGCACAGCGGCGCCGAGGAGGCCATCTTCCTGTTCATGCACGCCGCGCTCCAACCCGGCGATCACTTGGTGGTGCAATCCCCCTGCTACCAGTCGCTGTTCGAGGTGGCGCGCAGCATCGGCTGCACGGTGGACCCCTGGCCCCTGCGCGAGGAAGAGGGCTGGGCCCCGGACCTGGCCGAGCTGCGGCGCCTGATCCGCCGCCGGACCCGGGCGGTGGTGGTCAACAGCCCCCACAATCCCACCGGCTACCAGATGCCCCTGGCCATGTTCCGCGAAGTGATCCGGATGGCGGAAGAGCGGGGCATACTGCTGTTCTCCGACGAGGTGTACCGGGAAGCGGAATACCAGGAGGAGGACCGGCTGCCCGCGGCCTGCGATCTGAGTGAGGCCTGCGTGTCCCTCGGCGTGATGTCCAAGAGCTACGGGCTGGCCGGGCTGCGCATCGGCTGGCTGGCCACGCGCAACGCCCGCCTTCTGGACGCGGTGGCCGCGCTCAAGGATTACACCACCATCTGCTGCCCGGCGCCCAGCGAGTTCCTGGCCGAGTTGGCCCTGCGGTACCGGCAAGCGATCCTCCGCCGCAACCTGGACCTCATCGCCGGCAACCTGCAGGTGCTGGATGAGTTCTTCGCGCGCCACCCGGAGCGCTTCGTCTGGCTTCGCCCCCGGGCCGGCCCCGTGGCCTTCCCGCGCCTGATCGGTGCGGAGGTGGAGAGCTTCTGCGATCGGCTGCGGGAGCGCTCCGGCGTGCTCCTGCTGCCCGGCAGCGTGTTCGGGGACAAGGACAACCACTTCCGGATTGGCTTCGGCCGCGCCAACCTGCCTGAAGCGGTGGCGCGCCTGGAGGAGGCTCTGCGGTAATACGGCACCGCCGGGCGGAGGCTTGCCGCCGGCTGTTCGCAGGATTCCGGGTGCCTGCTCGACTGGCGCCCGCCATCGCCCTGCTCGGAGCGCTGGGCGCCTGCCGCAGCCTACCCACGGTGATCGAAAGCCGGGCTCCGGAAATCGATTTCGCGGAGATCCTCCATCTCTCCGAGGTGTATCGGTCGGTCCGCTTCGACTCCGCCGAGAAGATCCACGCCGATTGGGACGGCTACTACGAGGGCCTGGAGGTGGTCGAGATCCCGGCCACGCGCAACCGATACCTGCTGGGCTTCCTGGCGCAGGGCCGGCAGGAGGTCGTCATTCGCGGCACCGCGAACTGGACCAACGCCGTCTTCGACGTGCGCATTCGCCGGCACTGGAACGCCGAGCTGGGCATCGAGCTGCACAAAGGATTCGAGGAAATGGCCGCGGTCCTGCTGCGGGACATGGTCCCCCGGCTGCGGCCGGGAGGGGAACTGGTGCTGTTCGGGCATTCCCTGGGAGCGGCAGAGGCCCTGATCCTGGGCCTGCTGCTGGATAGCCAGGGCTACCCCGTGCGCCGCGTCTATAGCAGCGGCCAGCCCAGGGTCACGGACACGGCCGGGGCCCTGCGTTTCGGCGGCTTCCCGGTGCTGCGCATCGTGAACGAGAACGACCCGGTCCCCCTGCTGCCCTCCGTCCGGGACCTGGCCGCCCGCTCCTACTGTCACTTCGGGGATGCCCTGGTGCTTTTGGACGGGCCGTACTACGCGTATTTCCAGGGGGACTACGTGAACGAAAAGCTGGGTGCCGTGCTCTGGAACAACCTGCTGCACGGCCGGCTGCTCGAAGAGTTTCACGAGCACTCCATCGGGAACTACCTCCTGCGCATCGCCCCCAAGACGGAGGTGGCGCTGCAGGTGCCGTTCCGGGACAGGATGCGCTATATCTACGGCCCGGAGTACCGCGCCAAGCCCTGAGCGGAAACCTCGACTGGCGCCCTCGATTCTGCTATCATGCTCTGGTGTCGGCGGCGGTGGCGGTGCTGGCCGGGACGCACCTGGTGCGGCAGTCCTTGAGCCAATGCCTGAGCCCCTTGGGGTTTCGGGTCAGGGAGTTTTCCGATCCCGCGGAGCTGGTTTCCCAGCTGAACAAGATTTCCCCGGACATGATCGTGATCGACGCGGACGGCCTGGAGCGGGCCTGGCGCGCCCTCGCCGCCGGCCTGCAGGCGGGCGAAAAGGCGATCACGATCGTGCTTCTGGGAAGCCGCTTCAGCCTCGACGACGCCCACGAGGCCTTGGCCGCCGGGGTCGCGGGGATGATCTTGAAGCCATACGAAAAGGAGAACACCCGCAGGCTGTTGGAACTGTGGCTGCGGCGCCGGGGCCTGCGCGCCAGGCGCGCATCGCCCCGCTTTCAGCCCCCGCAGGAACTGGAGACCTGGCTGCGCTATCGGGAGTCCTCCGACTGGGTGAGCGCCGAGGTCCGCAACCTCTCCGAGGCCGGGCTCGCGGTCGCCGGCTTCCCGCGGGCGGAACGCCCGTCCTCCGAAATACCCCTGGCGACCCTCAAGCTGGGGGAGGCGGAGTCGACCGTGACCTTGCAGCGCGTCCACGGGGGGGCGGAGATCACGGGCTTCCGCCTGGTGCTCATCCAGGACGGCAGGGCCGGAATCGTGCGGCTGCTCGAGCAGCTGTTCGCCCGGGTGTTCGGGACGATGGGGAAAAAGGGAAAATGGTAACGCTGTTCCTGATCCTGCCGCTGGCGCTCTGCGGCGTGCTCCTGGCCTTGGAAACGGCGCTCCCGCTCGGTGTCCTGTCGGTTCTCACCCATTCCGCCCTTTTCTACACACTGCTTTCCGTCGCGGTGATGGGGGCGATCCTGGCTGCCGCCTTCCGGCGACGGGACAGCGCTGCCTTGCTCAGCTCCTGGCTGTTCCTGTTTTGCGGCATTCTCCTGTTCAGTCTGAGCGAGTTGGTGGAACTGCTGCTGCCGGTGGACTACGTCTGGGTGGCGGAGGTTTTCGAAGCCTCCTCCTTCTTTCCCCTGGCGATCGCCGTGGCCTACGCGGCGGCGCCGCTGCGCATCCTGATCCTTCCGGCGCGCCGTCGTGCGGCTTACCTGCTCCTGGCGGTGGTCCTGCTGGCCGCCGTCTGCATCGTGATCCTCCTGCCCTGGCTGGCCTTTAGGCCGCGCCCGGCGCAAGGCGCTGTATTTGCGCACTCGCTGCTTCTGTTCAAGCCGTTGCTGGACGCCCTGCTGGTGGTGCCGCTGGCCGTCGTCATCCTGGTGCTGGGACTGCGCACCGGGCGCAATCCGTTCCTGCTGATCGGCGTCGGGCTCCTGGTCGCCCTGCCAGGCGACATTCTGGAGAGCTACCATCTGTTCACCGGCAGGCTTTTCCAGGAGCAGCTCGGTCACCTGTTGGCCATCGGTTCCCAGCTCTACATCCTGGCGGGGGCCTTGCTGTGCGCTCTGACCGGGGGCCGGGACGGCCTGCCAGCCCGCATTACGCCGCGGGCAGGATGATGTATCGAACCCAGCCCGAAGACCATGCTGCAGCTAGCGAGATCGCGAAAAGCACTTCTTTTGCTCCTGATTGCAGGGCTGCTCGCCGGATGCGCGTCCGCACTTCCGGCCCCAAGCCTGGCCAACATCCTTATTCGTCAACAGTCCGGTATGGGGGCGCGCAGATCAACTACCTCCTCTATTTCCCCGAGGACTATGGAAAGGACGCTGCGAAGAAGTGGCCGCTGCTCCTTTTCCTTCATGGATACGGCGAGAGGGGAGACGACCTCCAGCTGCTCAAGAAACATCCCCTGCCCAAGCTCCTGGACTCGCGGAGCGACTTTCCTTTCATCGTGGTCTCCCCGCAGCTCTCCGGCGAGCTGTTCCCGTGGACGGAAATGATCGAGCCGCTGAAGGAGCTCGTGGAGCGCATCACGGAAGAGTATGCGGTGGACCGCAATCGCATCTCCGTCACCGGCCTGAGCATGGGCGGAGCCGGGACCTGGGAGTTCGGCCTGCGCTATCCCCGGTTCTTCGCCGCGCTCGTCCCGATCGCGGGATTCTATCGCCTGGGCAGCGCCGAGGTCCCTCCCAACCTGGCGGTTCTCAAAGACGTTCCGATCTGGGCCTTCCACGGGGCCTCGGACACCAGCGTGCTGCCTTATCAGACCGAGGTCCTCGTGGAGGCGCTGAAAGAGCTTGGCGGCGACGTTCGCTTTACCCTGTATCCGGATGCCGATCATGAGGGGGCCTGGGTCCGTGCCTATGCGGACCCTGAGCTCTACGACTGGATCGCAGCTCAAAGCCTGAGATAAAGACCCTTCACTTGGGGTCTTCCGGCTCCATCACCTCCTCGTAGATGGCCAGCAGGTTCTCCACCGGAGTATCGGGCAGCGTCTCGTGGGTCGGGGCCAGGATCATGCCGCCGCGAAGCCCCCACAGATCCTTCACTCTGCGGACCAAAGCCCTGATCTCCCCAGCAGTTTTCTCTACCAGATCCTTCTGGACATCCAGGGTGCCGTGGAAGCACACCTCGCTGCCGTACTGCCTGTGCAGATGCCCCAGCTCCATGCCGCGCGCGGAGGTCTGGACCACGTCGAATACGTCGATCCCTGCTTCGATCATGAGAGGCAGCACCTCATGAACGGATCCGCAGCAATGCCAGCCGTAATGCAGCCCTTGGGCGTGGGCGTTGTCGATCAGCTTGCGGTACGTGGGAAGGAAATAGCGTTTGAACAAGTCCGGTGAGAACAACATGCCGTCCTGTCCTGCCACGTCGTCCCAAGTGCCGTAGTAGGCCGCCATGCCTTTCATGGCCTCCAGCTCCCGGCGGTTGAACTCCAAAACGAAATCCGCGACGACGCCCGTGATCCGCTCGGCCATCTTTCGGTCGGAGCTCAAATCCATCAGGAAGGCTTCCATCCCGCGCAGGTAGCAGCAGATCATGAACAGGCTGCTCAAGCTGCCGAGGCTCACCAGATCTTCTTCGCTCTGCCGAATCTGCTCCGGCTTCACCTCCCGGTACGGATTGAGCATGCGCCCGAAGTCGAAGAGCTCGAGCCGGTCCATGAGGAATCCCGGCCGGATATCCGAGGGCGAACTGGCCGCAGCCAGAGGCGGGTCCACTCCGATCAACGGGTATTCGATATCGTAGCCTGGCATTCTCGCTGGCCTGGAATGGATACCGATCTTGTAGAAGGAAGTCCCATCGTCGACATACGGCGGCAGCGGCGGCGGCCCCGTATAGCGAGGCGAGAAGGTCGAGAACTTGTCCGGTTTCGTTCCGGAAGACCAGAAGTCCGCTTTGAGGCGGTTCAAGAAGGGCTTCTGATTACGCGCGAAATCCTTGGGTTCCTCAAACTCGAAGTGCCGCATCATCAGCTCAGCGAGATACCTGTTGGCCCGGAACGTGGTTGGGAGGCGATCGACGGGTTTGCGCTGGATCGCGGCCAGTATTCGCTGCTTCTTCGTCATCGAACCGGGCACCTTACGGATATGAAATCCTGCCCAAGACCTTTCGCTGTGCGCCTACCCATTCTTGAAAAACCGCCGCGAGAGCCGGGTTGTCCTGGAGCCGCATGCTGGTATCGTGCTCAGGGTTGTCGTCGTTCTGCCAGCTCTCATTCCACCAGGAGAATCCCATGACCCTGGGCCAACGGTTTTGCACCAGGTCAGAGAGGGCCCGCTCTGCCCATACGGCCTGGTCGCCGTGTGGATTGTTCCTGGCAGCGGCGAACTCCAGCAGCACAATGGGCTTTGTTGGAGCAAGCGCAGCGAGGCGAGGATACGCGGCATCCAGCGATTGCCGGAACTCCGGCCATTCTTCCTCCATCGGTGTTTGTGCGCCATAGACGCTCACCCCCAGACAATCGATATAGTCATCACCCGGATAGTACTTCTCAAAGCTGTTCCAGGGAGCCTGGGGGTAATCGCTGCAATTTGCGTGAAAGACCCAGAGGATATTGGCAGCGCCTTCCTGGCGCATGGTCTGAATGATGTGCCGGTAGGCGTCTCGAAACCGCTCCGGCCCATCGGGGTAAGTCGGGTCTCCGTAGCCTTTGCTCCGGTCCTTGCCGTTCCACCATCCATTCCAAGGGAACCATTTGCCGTTGGCTTCCGTTCCAAACTCGACGAAGAGGGGGCTTTCGAAATCCCGGGCGCCTCGTGCCCAAGAGCGGAGATCTTCATCAAAGGCACCTTCCAGTATCCGGCTCAAGCTGAAGGTTCGTTCCGGGCGGTTTTGTTCCGGGCTGCTTCGCAGCATCAAGCGAATAAAGGGTACGCTTCCCCTCTCCCGGATCCACGAAGCAGTGTCCAGCGGAAACCCTCTGTCCCTGTACCAGTTATGAGAGAAGTAAACCCAGGCCGCGGATTTCCCCGCCATCTGCTCGTAGGATTTCAAATCGGCAGGTGTGATGTCGTCTTCTTCACCCGTTACGCCACCGGGAAATACCCCATGGTACAGTTTTCCCTCCGGGGGAACAGCGACGATTCCGCGAAGGGCTTGGTCGGCAACCGCAGCCGTCCCCAAACCCCACATCGTGAGTATCAGCAGACCTGCCGTACACAAACAGACGCGGCGAAACTGCATTAAGTTCCCCATATCCCTTCTACTCCCGGGCCAGCACGGTCACGCAGTTGGTCACACCGGAGCCGCCGACGTTCAGCAGCACGCCGATGCGGGGCGGCCGCGTTGGGGAGGCTCCGATCGGCTCCCCGATCAGCTGCCGGTGCAGAAGCACGTGCATGGAGGCGCCGGTGGCCCCCACGGGGTGTCCCTTGGCCTTCAGGCCCCCGGAGAGGTTCACCGGGCAGCGGTCCTCCCGCGTGAAGCGCCCCTCCAGGTAGTCGTACCCGGCGCGGCCGTACTCCGACAGGCCCAGGGCCTCGGTGGTGAGCAGGTGGTTGATGCTGAAGCAGTCGTGCACCTCCGCGAGGTCCACGTCCTGCAGGCGAATTCCCGCCTCGGCGAAGGCCCGGTCCCTGGCCGCGCGCCCGGCCTCCGGCAAGTGGGGGGCCTGCCGCCGGGACAGGGGCAGGTGCTCGACGGCGTGGCCGATGCCGGCGATGCGCACGCTGCGCCCCGGCCGCCCCCGGGGCCCGGTTTCGGCAGCCAGCACCAGGGCGGCGGCCCCGTCGGAGATCAGGGAGCAGTCGTGCAGCCGCAGAGGGGGAGCGACCATGACGTTGGCGCCCTTGCCCTCGGTGGGCAGGGCCAGGATGCTCTCCGGGGTGAACAGGCGCAGTTGGGCCGGTTTGCTGCCCGGACCGAACTGGGCCAGCGGGTTCTCCGCCCCGTTGCGGTAGCCCAGGGCCGACGCGGCGGCCAGCATGCGCCGGAACTCGCTTTCCGGCAGGCGGTAGAAGGCCTGATAGGCCTTGGCCAGCTCGGCGAACAGCCCGGGGAAGGTCATACCCCGGGCGCCTTCCTCCGGATAGTAGGAGCTGCAGGCCAGGGCGTGCGCGACTCCCTCGGTGTCCAGCAGGCTCATCTTCTCCAGGCCGATGACCAGCGCGGTTCGGCAGCGGCCGGCCTCGATGGCGTAGACGGCTTCATAGGTGGCCAGGGAGGAGGAGGCGCAGGCCCCCTCGACGCGGGTCATCGGCTTGAAACGCAAGGCATCGTCGATACCCACGGCTACCGGCGCCGGGTGTTCCTGGTTCACGAACAGCGCGGGGGAACAGCTGCCCACGTAGACCGCGTCGATTTCGGCGGGCTCCAGCCCGGCGTCCTGGACCGCCTCCCGGCCGGCCTCCACCAGCAGGTCGTAGAAGCTCTTCAGGTCCCGGGTTCGGCCGGTGGCCGGGTCGGTCTCCGCGAACCTGCCGAAGCGGCCGTGGTAGCTGCCGATGATCCTCACCCTGCTCATGGTCTTGTCCTCGCAATCCCGGAAGATGGCTTCGTCCATGCGCTGTGGTGCGCGCACCCGCGGGCGGAACTCCATCAGGCCCAGGACCTGGCTGCGCACGTCGACGCCGGGGGCGACCTCGACGAGCTCCAGCCCGCTCGCCGTCAGGGCGAAAACCGCCCGCTCGGTGACGTACAGGACCTTCTGCCCCCGCCGCAGGGCCGGGCGGGCCGCGAAGGAGACCTGTTCCACCCGGCGGAGGAACTTCCGGACCCGCCCCTCCCGCAGGATCCTCAAGGTCCCCGCCTCCACGCGCACCTCCAGCCCGTCGGCTGTGAAGCTGCCGCAGAACACGACCGCCTTGGCGGTCTGGGTGATGTTCACGAAGCCGCCGACCCCCGAGAGCTTGCCGCCGTAACGGGACACGTTGACGTTGCCCCGGGAGTCCGCCTGGGCCAATCCCAGGGCGGCGAAGTCCAGACCGCCGCCGTCGTAGAAGTCGAACTGGGCCGGCTGGTCGACTATCGCCTGAGGGTACAGCGAGGCGCCGAAGCTCAAGGATCCGGCGGGGATGCCGCCCACGGGGCCGCTTTCCACCGTCATGGTGAAGCGCTCCAGCCAGCCCTTCTCGGCGGCGATGCGGGCCAGGCCCTCGGGCATGCCGATGCCCAGGTTCACCACCGCTCCCTCCGGGATTTCCCGGCAGGCCCTCAGGGCGATGATGCGCCGCACCGGGTCCGCCAGCGGCTCCAGGTCCGCGCCGATCAGCCGGCCCGCCGGCTGGGCGGAGCAGTAGCCGGCGTTGTGGCTCTCCGCGAAGGTCTGCTGATGCTCCCTCTCCTCGGCCACCACCACCCGGTCCACCAGAATCCCGGGGACCCTGACCGCCTGGGGCGGGGCCGGGTGATCCAGCAGGCGCCGGACCTGGGCGATGACCACCCCGCCGCTGTTGCGCGCCGCCTGGGCGATGGGCAGCATCTCCCCAACCAGAGCCTCCTCGTCCATGACCAGGTTCCCCAGGGGGTCCGCGGCAGTGGCCCGAATCAGGCCGACGTGGATCGGGAAGGCCTTGTACCACAGCCAGGTGCGCCCTCCCAGGCGCACCCGCCGGACAAGGCCGGCAGGGGTCCGCCGGTTCAGCCGCCCGCCCTGCAGGGCGGGATCCGCGCAAGTGCCCAGGCCGATGTGGGTGATGCAGCCGGGGCGGCCCGCGGCGATGTCGCGGAAAAGCTGGGAGATGACCCCCTGGGGCAGGTTGTAGGCCTCGATTTTCCCGGCCAGGGCCAACTCGCCCAGCCGCGGGGCCAGGCCCCAGTGCCCCCCGATCACCCGGCGCAGGAGCCCTTCGTGGGCCAGGTGGTTGGCCCCGCGGTCGCGGCCGTCGCCCTGCCCGGCGGCGTACACGACGGTCAGGTTCCGCGGCCTGCCTTCGGCGCGGAAACGCCGTTCCAAAGCCGAGAGAAGCGCCTCAGGCACTCCCGCCCCCACGAAGCCGCCGGTGGCCACAGTCTGGCCGTCTCCGACCAGGCGCAGCGCCTCCTCTGCGCTGCAGACCGTGGCCCGCGCCGGGCTCATCCGATCCACCCCCCGTTGACCTGGATGACCTGCCCCGTCACATAGGCGGCCAGGTCACTCACCAGGAACAGCACCACCCCCGCGATTTCCTCCGGCTCGGCGAAACGTCCCAGGGGGACGGACTGGAGCATCTGGGCCCGCACCTCTTCGGGGATGCCCAAGCCCATCTCGGTGAGCACCACCCCGGGGGCCACCGCGTTGACCGTGATGCGCCGCCGGGCCAGCTCCCGGCTCAGGCTGCGGGTCAGGCCGATGACCCCGGCCTTCGAGGCGGCGTAGTTGGTCTGGCCGAAGAAGCCCAGGAAGGCTGAGATCGAGGAGACGGTGACGATGCGCCCCCCATCGGCGAGCCGGGAGGCGGCCTCCCGGCAGACCAGGAAGGTCCCGGTGAGGTTGGTGTCGACCACGGCCTGCCACTCCTCGAGGGCCATCTTCTTGATCGTGCGGTCCCGGATGATGCCGGCGTTGCTCACCACGATGTCCACGCCGCCGAAGCGCGCCGCCGCCGCGTCGAACAGGCCGCGCACCGCCTCCGGGTCGCGCACATCCGCCGGCAGGGCTGCCGCCCTCTGGCCCAGGGCCGCGACAGTCTGCTCGGCCCGGGAGCGGTTCGCCCCGTCCTCGAAGTAGTTCACCACCACGTTGGCGCCGGCCTCGTACAGACGGCGGGCCATGGCGGCCCCCAGCCCCTGACCTGCCCCGGTGACGATGGCCGTGCGTCCCGAAAGATCGATGGCAACCATTGAGCTACGGTGGCATAGGAGCGCGCCGGTGTCTACGATGCGATTGGACCGAAAACGAGCTCGTCGCAGGGCAGGGATCTCATCGATTCCGTCTAGACCAGGTCTTTCAGGCCCTGAGACGCCGTGTACAGTGCTCCGACCCCCGAAAAGTGATAAGCCACCCGCAGGGTCTCGCCGATCTCCGCTTCAGTCGCCCCCGCCTGCAAAGCGGCCGATGCCAGGGCACGAACGCCATTGGCGGCTCCGTGTGCCGCATCGAAGGCCATGGCGATCAGCAGCTTCAGCTTCCTGGGGAGGGCCCCGTCGGCGTAAATCAGCCCATCGATTTCCTTAAGATGCTGCGTGATTGCCGGATCGATTTTCGCAAGGGCGGTCAGGGGATGTTCAGCCATAATTTGCCTCCTATGCCTGTTACTGCTCTGCGGGCAGGCGCACCTCGAACACAGCGCCGCCGCCCTCGCGGTTGGAGGCGCACACCGTACCGCTGTAACCCTCGACGATTGCCTTGACGATGGCCAGGCCCAGGCCGGGGTGCTCCAGGCGAGGATCGCGGGGCTTGTCGGTGCTCCGCGGGAACAGCCTGGGGCTCGGCGCGTCCCGCGGCTGGCCGGTAGCTGAAGAAGCGGTCGAAGATGCGCTGGAGGTGCTCCGGCGGGATGCCGGGGCCGCGGTCGGCCACGCGCAAGACCGCCCACGGGCCTTCGCGGCGGACCGTCACCTCCACCTCGCTCCCCGGAGGGGCGAAGCCGGCCGCGTTGTCCAGCAAGTTCTCCAGCACCTGAAGCAAGCGGTGGGGAGCCAGGTGCACGAACGGGCGGGCGGGCGGCGCCAGGACCCGGAAGGCCGGGAGCTCCGGCCGGCGCAGGCGCAGGCTTTCCACGCAGCGTTCGGCCATTTCGGCCACGTCCAGCCTCTCCCGAGGCTCCTCCTCCAGGCGGGCGTCGATCCAGGCGATCTCCCGCAGGCGGGCCAGGAGCGCTTCCAGGCGGGCCACCTCCTGCTGGATCACGCCCAGGAAGCGAGCGCGCTCCGCGGGCCCAGTGGCCGGGATAAGCTCCGCGGCGGCGCGGATCGAGGCCAGGGGATTCTTCAGTTCGTGGGACAGGTCTGCGGCGAAAGACTCGCCGAAGGCCAGCTGCGCCTCCAGGCGGCGGGTGAGCTCCCGCAGGGCGCGGGCCAGCTCGCCGATCTCGTCGCGGCGAGCGGGGAGCCGGAAGTGGCCGCGCAGCGGCCGCGCCCGTCCAGGATCTGGCCGGCTTGGCGGCGCAGGCGGGTCAGGGGCCGGACGATTGTGGTGCCGGCCACCAGACTCAGGGCCACGGCCGCGCCGATGGACACCAGGAAGATCTCGAAGACCCGCAGGCGCAACTCGTACAGGTCGCGCAGGATGCGGTAGGTGGATTGGGAAACCAGCACCACGCCGGCGACCTTTTCGCGGTCCATTACGGGCACTGCGCTGTACAGGGTGACGGAGCGCTGTCCTCCGGCGGAGATGCGGGTCGCGGCGCCGTAGCCGCCGGCCAGGGCTGCGCGCAACTCCTCGCCGAGGAGCGTCGCAGCGCCGGAGTAGAACTCCCCGGACTCGTAGGGCGGTTCGGGCGGGGCGAACAGGCGGCGGGCCAGGCGGATGGGGAAGGAGGCCAGGCGGTATAAGGGGAGGGTCTCGGCGTCGCGGGACGGGGTATTGCGGGCGGGCGCTGCCGGGGCTGCGACCGGGGCCGTCGAGCTCGGGCTGGGCACCGGCTCGCCGGGCGCAGGCGATGCCTGGCTTCGCCCCAGGCGGCTGGAGTCGGCCAACAGACGGCCCTCGGGGTCCACGATCCGGAAGCGGGCTTCGTGCCGCCCCTCCAACGCGCGCAGGGGGGCCGCGGCCGTGTCCGCAGTGAGCGGCCCGCGGCCGGAAATGGAGGCAGCCAGCACGCGGGCCTGCTGAGCCAGCGCGTGCTCCAGGGAGCGCAGGAGCTGGCGCTCGTAGGTGTCCAGATACAGGAAACCGGCCACCGGCAGGAACACCAGCAGCAGGTTGAAGGCCAGCAGGCGCACGGCGATGCGGGAGAAGAAGGGCGGGCGCTGGGCGGTGCGAGGCCGCTGTTCGGGTCGCCGGCCGGCGGGCGCGGGCTGCCGGGCAAGCGGTTCAGCTTTCGGCGGCGTAGCGGTAGCCCAGCCCGTAGATGGTCTCGATGCCGGCGAAGGCCGGGTCGGCCGCGTTCAACTTGCGGCGCAGGCGCTTGATGTGCGTGTCCACGGTGCGGTCGGACATGTACTGGTCGTGGGGAAAGCCCTCGGCCAGGAGCTGCTCGCGGGTTTTGACCACGCCGGGCTGGCGGGCCAGGCACTGCAGCATGCGGAACTCGGTGACCGTCAGGCGCACGGCCTGGTCCTTCCAGCGGGCCGTGTGCCGGGGCGCGTCCAGCTCCAGGGGACCCACGCGCAGCCTCTCCTCGGTCTCGCGCCGCGCGCCCCGCCGCAGCAGGACCTTGACCCGCGCGCACAGCTCGCGCACGGAAAAGGGCTTGCACAGGTAGTCGTCGGCGCCCAGCTCCAGGCCCAGCACCCGGTCGAACTCCTCGTCCCGGGAGGTGAGGAACATCAGCGGCACGCTCTCGGAGCGCGCCCGCACCCTCCGGCACAGCTCCAGGCCGTCCAGGCGGGGCAGCAGGATGTCCAGGATGAGCAGGTCCGGAAGGCGGCGCTCCAGGGCCTTCCAGGCCTGCTCCCCGTCGGCGTAGGCGGTCACCCGGTGGCCTTCCTGCTCCAGCGCGTAGCTCACCGTCTCGCGGATGTTCCGCTCGTCCTCCACCAGGACGATCTCGGCCGGCATGGAGGCTATTCTACAGCGTGCCGCAAAACTTGGCGATCTCCTGGACCGCCTGCCCGAGATTCTCCTCGTAGGTGCGGCCGGAAGCCTTGCGCGGCTTGAAGGAGTGATCCCCGTCGGTCAAATACACCAGGCGGATGGCGGGCGACAGGGCATAGCCGCCGATCTCCTCTCGGTTGCCCAGGGCGTCCCGCTCGCCCTGCAGGAACAGGGCGGGGGTTTTCAGCTTTGATAGATGGGCCACGCGCAGGACCTGCGGCCGGCCCGCGGGGTGAAACGGGTAGCCCAGGCAGACCAGCCCTTTCACCCCGGCCCGGTCGGCCACCATGCTGGCGATGCGGCCGCCCATGGACTTGCCGCCGATGACGAGGCGTGAGGGCTCGCCCAGCTGCTCGACGACCTGAAGCCAGGTCTGCTCCAGCACCGCGGGGGAATCCGGGTGCGTCCTCCTGCCGGTCTTGCGGGCCTCCTGCATGTAGGGGAAGTCGAAGCGCACGACGCGCAGCGGACTGCGCCGCCAGGGCGCGGGCGACCTCTTCCATGAAAGCGGAGTCCATTCCCGCCCCGGCGCCGGGGGCCAGCACGATGCTCAGGCGCGGCTTGCCGCCTTTGGGTTCGTCGATCCGAAGAGGTATCTCGCTCACGATGCCCTCCGCATATGTTACATTGAAGAAGTGCAGATCGACGAGTATCGCCGCAAGCGGGACTTCGAAAAGACCCCCGAGCCGAAGCCGCAGGAAGGCGGGGGGCCGGGCAACCGCTTCGTGGTGCATCGCCACGAGGCCCGCAATCTGCACTACGACCTGCGCATCGAGGCCGGCGGCGCGCTGGCCTGCTGGGCCGTGCCCAAGGGCTTCTCCTACCTGCCCGCGGACAAGAGGCTCGCCGTGCGGACCGAGGACCACCCCCTGGAGTACGAGGACTTCGAGGGCAGCATCCCCAAGGGGCAGTACGGCGCCGGCACCATGAAGATCTGGGACGCCGGGACCTACGAGGTGCGCAAGGCGGCGGGCATCGCCCAGGCGCTGGAAAAAGGAGAGCTGAAACTGGAGCTGCACGGCCGGCGCCTGCGCGGCGAATGGCACCTGGTGCGCACCAAGCAGGAGCAGGGACGCAACTGGCTCCTGTTCAAGGCGCGCGACCGCTACGCCGGTTCGGGCAGCGACCTGTTCGCGGGGGCGGACATGAGCCGCGCGCTGCAGAAGCCGCTGCCGCGCCGCGTCACGCGGATGGAAGCGTCGGCCGGGGAGAAGCCCTTCGACGATCCGGAATGGCTCTTCGAGCCGGCTTTCCCCGGCAGGCGCGTGCTGGCCAGGGTGGAGGACACGCGGGTGAGCCTGCAGGCCGGAGCGGAGGACCTGGCCGGCCGGCTGCCCGCGATCGCCAAGGCGCTGGCCGCAGTGCGCGCGCGAACGGCGCTGTTCGACGGCATCGTGGTGGCGCTGGATGCGGAGGGCCGGCCCTCCGAGGCGGCGCTGGCTCAAGACCTGGAGCTGGACGGGGCCAAGGCGGTTCTGTACCTTTTCGACCTGCTGTACGCCGAGGACTGGGACCTGCGGGGGCTGCCCCTGCGGGAGCGCAAGTCCGCCCTGCGCGGATTGCTCCCGGATTCCGGACGGCTCCTGCTGATCGAACCGGTGGCCGAGCGGGGCCAGGCCCTGGCCCGCGCGGCCGGCGAGTCGGGCCTGCCGTCCATCCTGGCCAAGCGCGCGCTCAGCCCGTACAAGGCAGGGGTTTCCAAGGATTGGCTGCGGATCCCCGTGAGCGCCGCACGGGGCGGGACCGCACGGGGAGGGAAGGCCGGCCAGCCCGGCCGGCAGCAGAAAACCGCCCGGCGCGAAGCCCCCGCGGCCGCGGAGCCTTCTCTGGTCGTCACGCACCCGCGGAAAGTCTATTGGCCTGAACAAGGCTATACGAAAAGCGATCTGGTGGGCTATTACGACCAGGTGGCCAACTGGCTGCTGCCCTATCTGCGGGACCGGCCCCTGCACCTGTACCGCTGGCCGGACGGGGTCCGCGGCAAGTCCTTCTACCAGAAGCAGCTCCCGGAAGAGCTGCTGAGCCAGCTGGAGACGGTGAACGTGGCCCGCGACGGCGAGGAGCCCGTCCTGTACGCGATGTGCAACGATCGAAAGGCGCTGCTGACCCTGATCAACACGGGGAGCATCGACCTGCACCCCTGGTTTTCGCGGAAGGGCAGCCTGGATTCCCCGGACTGGGCCATCCTGGACCTGGATCCCAAGGAGGCCCCCTTTTCCAGCGTGATCAAGATCGCCCGCCAGGCCGGCCGGCTCCTGCGCGGCCTCGGCCTGGAGCCCTACCTGAAGACCTCCGGCTCCACGGGGCTGCACGTCTGCATCCCGCTCAAGCCGGGCTACACCTTCGAGCAGAGCCGGATGTTCTGCGAGGCGGTGGCCCGCCTGCTGGTGCGCGACCACACGGATCTGGCCACGGTGGAGCGCGCGGTCAGCCGCCGGGAGGGGCGCGTGTACATCGATTTTTTACAAAACCGCAGAGAGCAGACGGTCGTACCGCCCTACGTGGTCCGGCCCGTGGAGGCCGCTTCGGTCTCCATGCCGCTGGAATGGGACGAGCTGGAGGGCGACTTTCGCCTCGAGGACTTCACGCTGGTGACAGCGCCGCGGCGGCTGGAGAGGGTCGGGGACCTGTTCCGCACGGCGCTCTCCCGGCCCCAGGACCTGGCTCCGGCGATCGAAGCCCTGGGCCGGCAGCTGTAGCGGAGGGCGGCGTGCACGCGGATGGGGCGGGGCTCAGGCTGGCCGCGACGGACATCTCCAATCATCTGGCCTGTCGGCACCTGACCCAGCTCGATCGGGCGGTGGCTGAAGGCCGGCTGGCCCTCCCCGCCTGGCGCGATCCCGCGCTGGTCCTGCTTCAGGAGAGGGGTCTGGCGCACGAGCGGGCCTTCCTCGAGCACCTGCGGGCCGAAGGCCTGGAGGTGGTGGAGCCGGAGGGCGATTCCGGCAGGCTGCCGGTCGAGCGCGCGACCGCGGCCATGCGGGCCGGCGCCGGCGCGATCGTGCAGGCCGAGCTGGGACAGGGCCGCTGGGCCGGGCGCGCGGACGTCCTGCTGCGCGTGGAGGAGCCCAGTGATCTGGGCCCCTGGTCCTACGAGGTGGCGGACACCAAGCTCGCCCAGGAGACGCGCGCGGGAACGGTGCTCCAGCTTTGCCTGTACAGCGAGCTGCTCGCGGAGCTTCAGGGCCGCGCCCCCGTGCGGATGCACGTGGTGAAGCCGGGTCCGGGCTTTCCCCGGGAGAGCTTCCGTTTTGATGATTTCGGCGCCTACTACCGTCTGGTCCGCCGCCGGCTGGAAGAGGTCATCGCCGCGCCGCCGGATCCGAGCACCTACCCGTACCCGGTGCCGCACTGCGACTCCTGCCGCTGGTGGAGGCAGTGCGAAGTGCGCCGGCACGCCGACGACCACCTGTGCCTGGTGGCGGGCCTCCGCCCCCTGCACGTCGGGGAGCTGGAAGCCCAGGGCGTGCGCACGCTTCAGCAATTCGCCGAGGCTCCGGAACCGCTCCCCCGCAAGCCCGCGCGCGGCAGCCCGGAGGCCTTCGCCCGGGCCCACGGGCAGGCGCGGATCCAGCTCGAGGGCCGCAAGGCGGGGCAGCCCCGCTACCGCTTCCTGCCCGTGGAACCGGAGCGGGGGTTTTCCCGGCTGCCCGAGCCGGATGCGGGAGACCTCTTCTTTGACCTCGAGGCGGACCCCTTCGCCGGGGAAGGCGGCCTGGAGTACCTGTTCGGCGTGGCCTTCGCCGGCAAAGGCGGGGCGCTGCGGTACCGGGCAACTTGGGCAATGGACTCGGGACAGGAGCGCGCAGCGTTAGAGGAGTTCTTGGACTTCGTCATGGAGCGCTGGGCTTCGCACCCGGGCATGCACGTCTACCATTTCTCGCCGTACGAGCCCTCCGCGGTGAAACGCCTGATCGGCCGGCACGGCACGCGGGAGACCGAGGTGGATCGCCTCTTGCGCGCCGGGCGCTTCGTGGATCTGATGGCCGTGACGCGCCAGGGCCTGCAGGCCAGCGTAGAGAGCTACTCGTTGAAGATGCTGGAAGCCCTGTACGGATTCGAGCGGGCTATGGACCTGCGCGCCGCCGGGGCGGCGCTGCGCCGCGTCGACCGCGCTCTCGAGCTGACCGGCCCCTCCGAGATCTCCGCCGCCGACCGCGAGGAGGTGGAAAAATACAACCGGGACGACTGCCTCTCGACGGCCGCCCTGCGCAACTGGTTGGAGGAGCGGCGCGCCGAGCTGGAGGGGCAGGGGCAGCGAATCGCCCGGCCGGAGGAAAAAAGCGGGGAGGCCAGCGAGGCGGTCGAGGAGAAGGCCTCGGAGGTGCAGGAGGTCTACGAGCAGTTGACCCGCGGGCTGGCCGCGGACCGGGCGAGCTGGGGCCCGGAGGAGCGCGCGCGGTGGCTCCTGGCCCATCAGCTGGAATACTTCCGGCGCGAGGACAAGAGCGCCTGGTGGGAGTACTTCCGGATCCACGACCTGGACCCCGAAGAGCTTCTGGAGGAGCGCAAGGCCATCGCCGGCCTGCGCTTCCTGGGGGGAGCCGGCGCTCGCATTCACCGCTACGGCTTTCCCCCGCAGGAAGCCGCCGCCCAGCCGGGCGACGAGCTGCACGAGATCGGGGGCGGCGCGGTGGGCAGGGTATACACACTGGACCTGGCATCGCGCACCCTGGAGATCGCCAAGTACGCCAAGGCTGTCGACTTGCACCCCACGGCTGTGATGGTGAACGAGCGAGTTCCTCCCTCGCCCGTCGACAGCGGGCTGCTCCAGTTCGCCCGCTCCGTGGCGCGGGGCGGCGCGCGCGGTCCCTATGCCGCGGGCTGGGACCTGCTCTCGGCGGCCAGGCCCCGCTTAAGTCCCGCGGCGGACGGCCCGCTGCGCAGGGCCGGCGAGGACGCCGTGGAAGCTGCTATCCGGCTGGCCGGGAGCCTGCAGCACAGCATGCTGCCCATCCAGGGGCCTCCGGGCTCGGGCAAGACTTACACGGGGGCGCATATGATCGCCGCCCTGGCCCGGCAAGGCCGGAGGATCGGGGTGACGGCCGTCAGCCACAAGGTCATCCGCAACCTGTTGCGCAAGGCGCGGGAGGCTGCCGAGGAGGCCGGCCTGCACCTGCGGGCGGCCCACAAAGTGAGCAAGCAGGACAGCGAAGCGCCGGAGGGCATCGAGCCGGTCACGGACAATGGCCAAGCGCTCGCGTGCCTGAAGGCGGGTGCGGTGGTGGGCGGCACGGCCTGGTTCTGGTCGCGCGACGAGATGGCTGGCTCTTTGGACTACCTGTTCGTCGACGAGGCGGGGCAGATCTCGTTGGCCCACGCCCTGGCCATGGCGCGCTCAGCGGCCAACCTGGTGCTGCTGGGCGATCCCCAGCAGCTGGAACAGCCGCAGCGCGGCGCGCACCCGGAAGGAGCGGAGGTGGCCGCCCTGGTGCACCTGTTGGGCGGCCGCCAGACCATCGCCGAGGAGTCCGGCCTGTTCCTGGACGAGAGCTGGCGCCTGCACCCCCGCATCTGCGCCTTCACCTCCGAGCTTTTCTACGAGGGACGGCTGCGCTCCCGCGCGGGCCTGGAGAACCAGGCCTTGGGCGGCGTCACCCCGTTCGCCGGAAGCGGCCTGTTCTACGTGCCGGTGGAGCACGCGGGCAACCAGGCGAGCTCCCCGGAGGAGGCGGATGCAGTGGCCCGCATCGTGAAGGGCCTGCTCTCCCCCGGAGTGAGCTGGGCGGCCGCTGACCGGAAGGTCCGGCGCCTGAGGGAATCCGATGTCCTGGTGGTGGCCCCGTACAATGCGCAGGTGGCGGCCATCACCCGGCTTCTTCCCGGGGTGAGGGTCGGCACCGTGGACAAGTTCCAGGGACAGGAGGCGCCCGTGGTCGTGTACTCGATGACCAGCTCCTCGGCCCAGGACGCGCCGCGCGGCATGGACTTCCTGTACAACCCCAACCGCTTGAACGTGGCCACCAGCCGGGCGCGGGGAGCCTGCATCCTGGTGGCCACGCGGCGCGTGCTGGAGCCGGAGTGCCGCAGCCCGGAGCAGATGCGGCGGGCCAACGGCCTGTGCCGCTACCGGGAGCTGGCCACCGAGGTGCGCATCTAGCGGATCAGGCGCCTTCGACGAACCGGCGCTGCTCCAGTTGCCTGCCTCTGGCGCGAGCGCGCTCGGCTTCGACCTGGCGGTCCCGTGGATCCGCCCGGGTCACCAGCGTGTCCAGCAGTTTCCGGGAAGCCATTGCCACCTGCTCCACCGCGTTGAAGAACGCCGTCTCATTGGCTTTGGAAGGCTGTCGGAAACCGGAGATCTTTCGGACGAACTGCAGCGATGCTCCCCGGATCTCCTCCTCGGTGACGGGAGGATCGAAGTTATAGAGAGTCTTGATGTTCCGGCACATGGTATTGCTCCTATCCTTCGTCGGTCTCGTCCGCGGAAGGCTGACGCAGGAGGCGGAGGCGGGCCGGGTTGGGGAACGCCTTCTCACAGGCGTCGCTCTGCGCCAGGGCTTCCGCCGGTCGGCCCATCCGGTCCAGGACCGTGGCCAGGTTGCAGCGCGGCTCCGAGTAGTCCGGCTCCAGCGACAGGGCCATGCGGTAGGCCCGGATCGCGTCTTCCAGCCGCCCGATCGCCGCCAGCGCGTTGCCCAGGTTGTTCCAGGCCTCCGCGAAATTGGGGTCGGCTTCCACGGCCTGCAGGTAGCGCTCCGCCGCCTGCGCCTCGCGTCCCAGGTCGTAGAGCACGTTCCCCAGGTTGAAGAAGACCTCCGGCCTGGCAGAGGCCTCCAGCGCGCGGGTGTACAGCCTCGCCGCGGATTCCAGCTCGCCGCGTTCCTCGGCTTCCAGGCCCTGGGCAAACCAATCCTCGTTGGCTGCCGCCGGCCGAAGCGGGGTCGCGCTATCGCGCTCGGCCGCCGGAAGAGCGGGGTCACGCTTTCGCGCTCCCCGCGGCGACCCTCTGCAAAGTCCATGAGGCGCTGCCCGCTGGGCTCGGCCCGGCCCCCGTCGGGCAGGCGCAGGCGCAGCCCGGCGGCGTAGGCCTCCAACTGTCCCAGGAGTTTGATCCCTTCGGGGAGCCAGCCGGCGATCTCCGAGAGGCTGCGGTGGATCGTGGAGGCCGGCACTCCCGCCTTGGAGAGCCGGGCCAGGTTGCGGGCGGTCAGGATGTCCTGGAATCCGAACCAGGCCAGGCGATGGGATAAGCGGGCGGGCCGCAGCAGCCCGCGGCGGATCCAGGTTCGGACCTCGGCCAGCGGGGCCCCGGCGATGCGGCTGACCTGCTCCGGGGTGTAGAGACGGGAGAAGTCCTCCAGCTCGTCCTGTGCCCCGAGCAGGCGCAGGAACTCCGGCTCTTCCACCAGGCGGATGGCGGCGTTCTGCTGTTTCAATTGCCGGAACCTGGCCAGGTTCCGCTCGACTGCCCCCTCGGCGGTGAGATGTCCCAGGGCATTGCCGGCGACCAGGATGGAGGTGGCGGGTCCGGGCTCGTGCACGTGGCGGCCGCCGGCCTGCAGGATACGGTGGACGGCCTGGGCCCTGCTCATCGAGAACAGGCGGCCGCTCAGGGCGATTTCCTTGCCGGCCAGGGCGGAAGCTTCAGCCATGCTTCACTCTTCGATCAGGCGCTCGAACACGGGGGCGCGCAGCAGCCCCGCCGAGGTGAGCTCGGCGAAGCTTACCTCGCAATACAGGCCGGGTTCAACCCAACGGGCCTTCTCGGCACAGGGGACCAGGGGCGTCTTCCGGGGACGCTCTTTCGGCAATGCATTGATCCGGGTCCGCAGGGCGTCGGTGAAACCCCCTCCGACCCTGCCGAGGTAGCGCAGCGGGCCGGGTTCTTCGCCGGGCAGCGCGCTGCCGGCCACCAGGAGGCTCTGGAAGGCCGGCGTCCCTGCGGGCTTCGCGCCGGGCCCGGCTTCTCGATGTACCCGATGATCGCGGCCTGGATGCGGAGCCGGCGCTTGATCTTGACCCAGGCCCCATTGCGCCGGCCAGACGCGTAGGGGCTGGAAAGGCGCTTGGACACTACGCCCTCCAGGCCTTGCTCGCAGGCCTTACGGTACAGGGCCTGGCCTTCGGCCGGAAGGCCTTCGCTCAAGACCAGTTCCGGGCAGTGGGCCTGCTGCACGATCCGTTCCAGGATCTGCCGCCGCCGGGAAAAGGGCAGGTCCAGCCGCGATTCGAAATCTTCGTACAGGACGTCGAAGGCCACGAACCGCACCGTGGCGGGGTCTGACCGGGGCCCGTGCTGCTGCAGCAGGGAGAAATCCGGCCGGCCGTCGCGGAAGGCCACAATCTCTCCGTCCAGGGCGAGCCCCCGCGGAAGGCGGCCCAGCGCGGCCAGGCCCGGATAGCGCCCGGCCAGGTCCAGGCCGTTGCGGCTCATGAGCCGGACCCGGCCGTTCTCGATCATTGCTCCCGCGCGGTATCCGTCCCACTTGAACTCGAAGAAATGCTCCTCCGAATCGAAGGGCCGGCCGGCGACAGCCAGCATGGGGGGAATGAAAACCGGAAGGGCCTTAGCCAACCTTCCTCTTCTTGGCGGCGGCAGCCCTGCCGGGCTTGGCGCTGGGGGCCTGCTGCAGTCCGGCCTTGGCCTTGCTCTTCTCTGCGCCGTTTGCCGCCTGGCCGCCGGCCGCCTGCGCCTCGGCCACGCTGCGCTTCAGGGCTTCCATCAGGTTGATGATCTTGGGCTCTTCCGGATCGCGGACCTGGATGACCTCCTGGCCCTCGATCTTCATCTGGATGAGCTTGGTGAGCTTCTCCTTGTAGACGTCGCGGTAGCGCGAGTAGTCGAAGTCCTTGAGGGTCGAAGCCTGGATCAGGGTGTCCGCCAGGGACACCTCCGCCTCCGAGGCCTCCGTTTCGGCGATCTCGTCCTTGAAGGCTGAGGCCGGCTTCACCTCGTCCTTGCGGATGAGCACGGTCATGGTCAGGATGCCGTCCTGCGGGCGCAGCAGGACCACCTGCTCCTTCTGGGAGATGACCACTTCGGCGACGGCGCACACGCCGTTGGCCTCCATGCGCTTCAACAACAGGGAATAGGGCTTCTGGCCCACCGGCCCGTCGGGGGTCAGGTAGTAGGTGCGCCCCCCCAGGTAGATGCTGCTGAGCTGCTCGGCCCGGATGAAGCCGTCGATGCGGACCGACTTGTCGCTTTCGGTGCGCAGCTTGTCCAGCTCCTCCTCGTCGACGATGACGTACTGCCCCTTGGCGTACTCGTAGCCCTTGACGATCTGGTCGCCGGACACCTCCCCTACTTCCGGGGCGAACTTCTTGTACTGGATGCGCGTGTGGGTCTTGGCGTGAAGCTGGTGCAGCGTGATGTCGTTGCCCGTGGCCGTGGCCGTGTAGGCCTTGACCGGAACCGACACCAGACTGAGCTTGAGAAATCCTTTCCACGATGCGTGAGCGGCCATAACCTAACCTACTAAGCCTTACTACGGGAGTCAAGTTTTGCCTTGACACTGCGGTTGGCCGCACATAGGCTGGAGGCAGGAGGCTCTTATGAAACGTTTCCTGCTCCTGGCGGCGATCCTGGCGGCGGCGATCCTGGCATCCTGCGCCACACCTCCCGCCGGGGTCGGTCCGGCCGAGGCCGCGCCGGCATCTGCGGAGCCTGCGCAGCCCCTGGTGGTGACCATCCTGCACGTGGGGGACACCCACTCCAAGATGGAGCCCACGCAGGTGCGATTGACCCTGGACATCGGCGAAGGCCTGAAGGACAAAGGGGTCTACGTGGAGCTCGGCGGCTTCCCCAATTTGATGTCCGCGGTGGAAGCCCTGCGCCGGCAGGCGCCCAACGTCCTGTTCCTGCACTCCGGCGACATGTTCCAGGGCACGCTGTACTTCACCCAGTTCCAGGGCGCGGCGGACACCGAGTTCTGGAACTTGATGAAGCTGGACGTAGCCACCCTGGGCAACCACGAGTTCGACAAGGGCCCGCCCGTGCTGCTGGCGAACCTGCTCGAGAAGGCCAGGTTCACGATCGTTTCCTCCAACGTCGACTTCAACGCGGAGCCGCAGCTGCAGGCCGTGAAGATGCTGCCGTACACCGTGCGCCGCCTCGAGGGGCAGGAGGTGGGGATCATCGGCCTGACCACCGAGGAAACCCCGTTCATCTCCAGCCCGGGCAACAACATCGTGTTCAACCAGGCGGCTTTCAGCGTACAAAAGGCGGCCGACGAGCTCGCCGCCCGGGGCATCGACAAGCTCATCGTGCTGTCGCACCAGGGATACAGCGAGGACATCGAGCTGGCGGCCGCGGTCAGTGGAATCGACCTGATCGTGGGCGGCCACTCCCACACCCTGCTGGGCGATTTCTCCGCGATCGGCGTGAGCTCCGCCGGGCCCTATCCCACCCTGGCCAAGGGGAAAGACGGCTCCACGGTTCTGGTGGTGCAGGCCAACGAATGGGGCAAGTTCCTCGGCGACATACAACTGGACTTCGACGCAGGCGGAGTGGTGCGCTCCTGGCAGGCCTCGCCCAAGGCGGTGGTGGGGCGGCAATGGTTCAGGGTCTACGACCTGCCCAACCTGGCCGGCGAGCCCAAGCGAGTGCAATTTGCGCCGGGCTCCTCCGGGGCCGTGGACATCGCCGAGTACGACGGCAAGCTCTACGCGCCCGTCGCCTCCGGGCCGCAGGCCGAGGCCTACCGCCGGGTGCACGCCGCCCTGCTGGACCGCCTCGCCTCCGAGCCCACGGTGATCCTGGTGGACCCGCATCCGGAAGGGGCGGCGAAACTCGCGCTGTACTCCGCGGGGGTCAACCAGCTCAAGGGACAGGTCATCGCCCAGGCCGGGGAGGACCTGGTCCGCAAGCTCAACAGCGGCACCGGGCCCATCATCGCCGACGGCATGGCCTGGAAGGCCGGCGCCCAGGTGGCCCTCAACAACCCGGGAGGGGTGCGCATCAACATCAACCAGGGGCCCATCAGCGTGGCCACGGTCTACGAGCTGCTGCCTTTCGCCAACACCCTGGTCACCCTGCCCCTGAAGGGCAGTGACCTGGTCCAGACGATCGAGGACGGGGCGGACTTCCAGATCAGCCGCTACGGAACGGACCCCGACAACGCCTACCTCTACGTTTCCGGTGTGCGCTTCACCCTGGAGCTGGCCAAGCCCAAGGGACAACGCGTCACCGGGGTGGAGGTCAAGACTTCGGGAGGGGCGTATGCGCCTCTGGACCCGGAGACGGTGTACAAGGTCGTGGTGAACAACTTCATGGCCGCCGGCGGGGACCGGTACGACACGCTCAAGGGGCTTTCAGGCAAGTACGACACCGGGTTCAACGACGCGGAGGTTTTCATGGAGTACATCCGGGACAAGACCCTGGTGAACCTTCCGGAGGTGCGCATCCGGGTTATCCGCTAAGAGCGCCACGGGGGGGACCGCCCGCCGTTCCGTCCGCCGGCCCGGGCGGCCCCCCAGTTTCCCTCAGGAGCGCCGAAACGCGCATCACCGACCGCATTCCGCCCCACGTCTACTTTTTCGTGAGCGCCGTCTTCCATTACCTGGGGCCTTCGTTCGCGGTGCTCTTATTCTCCAGCCTCCCCGTGCTGGGCGTGGCCTGGTTCCGCATCGCCAGCGCGGCCGTGGTCTTCGCCGTGTGGCGCAGGCCCTGGCGCCAGCTCCGGCGGATGCCCTGGGCCAGGCTGCGCCCGCTGTTGGCGCTGGGCGTGGTCCTGGGCCTCATGAACGCCTCATTCTATCTGGCGATCGCCCGCCTCCCCCTGGGGACCGTGGGGGCCATTGAGTTCCTCGGTCCGATCGTCCTGGCCGCGCTCGGCGCGCGAACGCCCAGAAATATCGCTGCTTTGCTGCTCGCAGTGGGCGGAGTGGGGCTGCTGACCGAGGTGCGCCTCAGCGGGCAGCCGCTGGGATTCGTGTTCGCCTTCGCCAACTGCGCTTTCTTCCTGCTGTACATCGTCCTCGGCCACCGCATCGCCCGGGAAGGGGGCGCGGCCGGAATCGATCGCCTGGGCGCGGCGATGCTCGTCGCCCTGGTCGTGATTACCCCGCTTGGTCTGCGCGGGGCGCTGCCGGCCATGACCAGGCCCCTGCTCGTGCTGGCCGGCATCGGCGTGGGGATCTGCTCCTCGGTCATCCCGTACGTCTGCGATCAGCTGGCCATGGCCCGCCTGCCCCAGGCCACCTTCGCGCTGCTGCTTTCCCTGCTGCCGGCCTCCGCCACGGTGATCGGATTGTTGGTCCTTCGTCAGATCCCGGGCCTCCAGGAGATCGCCGGCATTCTTCTGGTCGCCGGAGGCGTGGCCCTCCACAAGGCGCCGGAGTCCGGGCGCTGAAGGCGCCGCCGCCGGCCCCGCCATCAAAAAGACACAATCCCGCCACAGGCCTGCCATTTCCTCGCGATAGCCTGGGGCTCATGAACACAACAACGAAGAAGACTTTGGCGGAGAGGATTCGCGAGAATGGAGGGGTGTCCCTGGTGCTGAAGATGCTCTTCCTGGGGCTGCTCCTGTTGCTGTTCCTGATCCCGCTGGGCCTGATCCGCGGCCTGGTGGAGGACCGTGAGAGCTACCGTCGGTCCGCCGAGGACGAGGTCATCGGCCAGTGGGGCGGGGAGCAGACCGTGGCCGGGCCGTTCCTGGTGGTTCCGTACGTGGTCCGCCAGCAGGATGAAAAGGGCAAGGTCCTGGAGTCCACGCAAGCTGCCTTCTTCCTGCCCGAAGAGCTGGAGGCGGCCGTGAAGGCCACGCCGCAGAAGCGCCGCCGGGGCATCTACGAGGTCACCCTGTACACGGCGGAGCTGCATCTGACCGGCTCCTTCCGCCCGCCCGCGCCCGCCTCCTTCGCCGGCTGGAGGGTGGCCCCGCAGGACGTGCGCTGGGAAGAGGCCTACCTGGCCATGGAGCTGCCCTCCCCAAGAGGTCTGGCCGATCGCGTGCACCTGGCCTGGAGTCAGGGCGGAGGCATGGAGGAGGCGGACTTCCAGGCCGGCACCGCCTTGCTGGGGGTGTTCGACGGAACTGCGGAAGCCGGCGGGATCCGGGCGCCGCTGGCCGGCGCGCGGGCAGGGGGGCGCTTCACCCTGGACCTGCGCCTGAAGGGCGGGCGCGGCCTGAGCTTCCTGCCCCTGGGCGAGCAGACCCGCGTGCGGATGAGCTCTCCCTGGCCCGCTCCGCGCTTCAGCGGCGCCTTCCTGCCTGCCTCCCGCGAGCTGCTTTCCTCCGGGTTCCAGGCTGAGTGGTACGTAGTGTCCCTGAGCCGGGGCTACCCGCAGGCCTGGCGGCAGGGCGAAGTGGAGCCGGCGGCCCTGGAGGCCTCACGCTTCGGGGTGGACCTGATGGTGCCGGTGGACACCTATCAGAAAGTGCTGCGCTCCGTGAAGTACGGCATCCTCTTCGTGCTGCTGCCGTTCCTGGTGTTCTTCCTGTTCGAGGTGTTCAGCGGCCGCAAGGTGCACGCCATGCAATACCTGCTGGTGGGCTTCGCGGAATGCCTCTTCTACCTGCTGCTGCTCTCGGTGTCCGAGCACCTGGGCTTCGGGGCGACCTACCTGCTGGCCAGCCTGGCGACCCTGGGCCTGATCGCCTTCTACGCCGGTTTCGCCCTGGGAGACCGGAAGCGCGGCCTGCTGCTGGCGCCCGTGCTGGCCGCGGCCTACGCCTTCCTGTACGCCGCGCTGCAGTCCGAGGACTACGCGCTGCTGATCGGCTCGCTGGGCCTGTTCGTGATCCTGGCCGGGGTCATGATCCTGACCCGCAAGGTGGACTGGTACCGCCCGGGGGGGAAGGCCGCGCGCGCCGAATGAAGCTGGGATTGTCGATTTCTGGCCTTCCCGAACGACTACTTAGTAACTTAGGAAAGACAAAGGAAGCGAGGAGGGTCAAGAAATGAATCCAGTAGTCCATTTTGAAATGCCGGCGAAAGACACAAAGAGGATGGCCGGGTTTTATACGCGGGCCTTCGGCTGGCAGACGAAGCAATTGGGTCCGGAGATGGGCAATTACGTTCTCGTTCAGACTACGGAAACCGCCGAAAACGGTTTCCCCAAGGAGCCCGGCAGAATCAATGGGGGTTTCGCCGAAAAATCCAAGGATTTCCAGTCCACGAACCTGGTGATTGGGGTGGACGATATCCGCGATGCCATGAAGAAAGTGACGGCGGCAGGCGGCACCGTGCTGGGCGGACAGAAACCCGGAGAACCGGACGATATTCCCGGCATCGGTCTTTATGCCGCGTTTATCGACACCGAAGGAAACCGCGTAGCCATCCTGCAGCCGACCGGCATGATGGGGGCTGCGAAATGAAAGTCACCAGGCAAAAAATCACCCCGCATTTATGGTATGACAAAGAAGCCAAGGAGGCGGCCAAGCTCTACACCGCCGCCTTCGCCGGCAAGGACTCGAAGATCAAGAACACGACGACGATACACGACACCCCTTCGGGCTCGGCGGATATCGTCACCGTGGACCTTCTGGGGCAGGAGTTCACGCTCCTCAGCGCGGGACCGTATTTCAAGTTCACTCCGGCCGTATCGTTCCTTGTCGCCTGCAAGACCAAGGACGAAGTCCAGGCTCTGTGGGAGAAGCTTTCCAAAGGCGGCACGGCGCTCATGGAGCTCGGAGAGTATCCATTCAGCGAAAAATATGGATGGACGCAGGACAGGTACGGGCTTTCCTGGCAGGTGATGGTCATGGGCGACGGGCAAATCGCGAAGCAGCGAATCATTCCGACGCTCATGTTTGTCGGCGAGCAGTGCGGGAAAACGGAAGAGGCGATCGGGTTTTACGCATCGGTGTTCCGCAATGCGAAAGTCGGCGATATCCTCCGATATGCAAAAGGCGAGCAACCCGACAAGGAAGGGACAATAAAGCACGCCGCCTTCAGCCTTGAAGGGCAGGATTTCGCGGCCATGGACAGCGCTCGGGAGCACAACTTTTCCTTCAACGAAGCCATTTCGTTCATGGTGCACTGCGATACGCAGGAAGAAATCGACCACTACTGGGAAAAGCTCTCCGCAGTCCCGGAGGCGGAGCAGTGCGGCTGGCTGAAGGACAAGTACGGCCTGTCCTGGCAGATCGTTCCCAATGCCATGGACGAGATGCTCGAGAGCGGGGACAAGAAGAAGGTGGCGCGGGTGACCGAGGCGTTTCTCAAAATGAAGAAGTTCGATATCGCGGCTTTGGAGAGGGCATACGAGGGAAAGACCTGAAAGGAATTCGCAACGGGTAGTTTCCGGCGGGCGCCTGGCAGGGCCCGCCTTCTCATTTTCCCCTGATTCGCTCCTGATCAGTGCTAAAAAGTTTGCATTTATTGCTCAGTGACCATAATTATTGGTAGTTCGGCATCCAAGAAGTCCTGCCTGCTATCCGGTATGAAAGGGAGGAAGTGCATGGAAAAGGAACGAATCGAGGGGCGCCCTGGCGGGCTATGCGCGGCGGTCCGAATGCTGGCCATCGGCCTGTGCTGCCTGCTGCCGCTTCTGGCGCTCGGCTGCGCCACCAGGGCTGCGGTGGTCAAGGCGGACGATCCTCTGTTCGGCACCTGGATTAATGAAGAATATGGAGGAATTAGCAAGGGCTACAGAAGCGCAGAAGTGCGTCATTTTCTCCGATGGACGTGAGTTGGACTACCAAACCATGTCGGATGCAGATCCCGAATGGGAAGGGAGGTTCACGATAGAGGAGAAGTGGGTCGACGAGGAAGGGAACCATTGGTATAAGACCAGCTGGACAGCCAATTACTACCCCTATAGGAAAGAGGAGAGCTGGAAGGGATTTGGATTAATGAGGGTCAATGCTTCCGGAACCATATTGGAAGGTGTCAGTGCCGAGGCAGGCTACCCCGAAGAGCTGAGCGTCATCGGGGGAGCCTACGGCGTCTACTACCGGCAGGAGTGAGCCACTCCTGCGCCTGAGCTCAAGCCATGATGGCGTCGGAGAGCAAGGACCATGATGGTGTTGCTGCGGCCTGAGGCCGGGCGGGGCCAGGCCTGCCACCGGGCGCGCCGGCGTTCGGCGTCGCCTCACGGCAGGACGAAATAGCGCTCGGGGATCTCCCAGACCACCACGTCCGCCTGCACATCCTCCAGCACCGGGCCCGCCAGCAGGGCCCGCATCGGGGCCAGGGGTCCCTGGCCCAGCTCCGAGACGTTCAGCACGTCCGCCTCCACGGCCGTTTTCAAGGCCCCCTCCAGGTTCCACAGCTCCCCGGCGCTGTAGCTGGTGCCCACCAGGACCACCGGAATGGCCACCTGGTCGAAAAGCCCTGCGGCCACCGGCTCCGCGGCGGCGGTCAGCCTCGGCAGCACGATGTCCGGGCGCGGGCCCAGAAGCTTCTCGAAGCGCCCGAGCGGCAGGAAGTTGAGCAGGTCCCCCCGGTACTCGCGCGGCGGGCCGTCGCTGCTGGCGAAACGGGCCCGCGGGGAGCCGGCTTCTCGCAGAAGGCCGGCCACCGTTTCCGCCAGGGCTTCGGCGGCCGCCCCGGCCCCCAGCGGGGTCCAGTGCGTGTCGTTGCGCAGGAAAACCTCGCCTCGTTGCCTGGCTTCCCGAAGCGGGCCGAGCAGGTCCGGCGCGGGGACCCCGAGATCGACCAGCAGGCCGCGCAGCTGCGCGTAGCGGCCGGCCAAATGGGCGGGCAGCGCGTAGCGGCCCAGCTTGTCCGGGTAGACTCGCGCCTTGGCGGGCACCAGGGCTACCACCAGCCGCACCCCGCGCCCACGCAGCTCGTCGCGGACCTCCTGGACTGCCGCCGCGTCCACTCGCAAGGAGGCCTCCAGGTCCCCGGCGGCCTGGAACTCCTCGGCGGTGAACAGCCAGCCTTCCCTGCCGATCAGCACGCCGCGGTTGCCCTCGGCGAACAGGCCGTAGCGCAGCAGGGCCCAGAAGGCCACCGCCGGCCCGCGCAGGGCCAGGCCTTCCTCGAAACGACTCTCATAGGCGCGTGTCCAGCCGCCGTTCAGCAGCCTCCCGGTGCCGGGGCCGGAGAAAATTGCCGGGTTGGCCAGCGCCAGCGCGGCCCCCGCGGCCAGCACCAGAGCGAGCGCCAGGCCGCTCAGCCAATATAGAAGAGGTTTAGCCATTCAGCGGTCCTCAGAATTGAAAATAGAGAAACGGCGAAAAGCTCTCCGCCGCCGTGCGGAGCAGGGCCAGTACGAAGAGGGGAACGACCGTCATCCGGGCGGCCAGGTAGAGGTGGCTGGTGCTCCAGGAGGCCGACATCCCTGTCGGGCTGCGCCCCGGACCGGCGACCGCCGGCGCGAAGCGGCGGACCAGCCAGGGCTCCGCGTACACAGCCAGAAAGGCGAATGCCAGCACCGCCAGCTCCATGCCGCCGAGCTGCCAGCCGAACTCGGCGCTCAGGGCGAAGCCATGCAGCCCGATCATGCCGGCATAATGGGCGAGCGCCCCGCGCAGCGTCGCGCTGCGGAACAGCACCCAGCCCACGATCACCACGAGCATGGTGACGGCCACCGCCAGCGGCCGGGGCCTTTCGGGCTCGGCGGGCGCCTGCGGGGCGGCAGCCCGGCCCCCCGGCGCCGCGGCGCCGGTCGCCTGCGGGGCCCGCCTCCGGCCGCGCTCCAGCGCCAGGAACAGCCCCTGCCAGGCCCCCCAGAGGATGAAGGTCCAGGCGGCCCCGTGCCACAAGCCGCCCAGGGCCATGACCAGCATCAGGTTCACTATCGTGCGGACGGGCCCCCGTCTATTGCCCCCCAGGGGAATGTAGAGGTAGTCCCGCAGCCAGGTGGACAGGCTGATGTGCCATCGGCGCCAGAACTCGGTGATGCTGCGCGACAGGTAGGGGGTCCGGAAGTTCTCCGGAAACCGGAAACCCATCATCAGCCCCAGCCCGATGGCCATGTCCGAGTAGCCGGAGAAATCGAAGTAGATCTGGGCGGTGTAGGCCAGGGCGCCCAGCCAGGCGTCGACCAGCGTCGGCGCCCCCAGGGCGAAGCCGGCGTTGGCGATCGGGGCCACCAGGTCGGCGATCAGGACTTTCTTGCAGAAGCCCAGCATGAAGCGGGCCGCCCCCTCGGAGAAGCCGGCGAGGCTGTGGGTCCTCTGCCGCAGCTGGGGGCACAGGTCCTTGTAGCGGATGATCGGCCCGGCCACCAGCTGGGGGAACAGGGCCATGTACACGGCCAGCTCCAGGAAGTCGTCGGCCACCGGGGCGTCCCCCCGGTGCACGTCGACCAGGTAGCTGATGGAGTGAAACAGGTAGAAGGAGATGCCCACGGGCAGCACCACCTCCCAGGCCGTAAGGGTGCGCGCTCCGATGGAGGCCAGCAGGGCGTTCAGGCTCTGGATCCCGAAGTTGAAGTACTTGAAATACCCCAGCACCCCCAGGTTCAGCGCGATGCCCAGGGCGAGGGCGGCGCGCGCGCCGCGGCTGCCGCGCCGGCGGCCGATCCACAGGCCCCCCAGCCAGGTCCAGCAGGTGGCGGCCACGATCAATGCCAGGAAGTCCAGCCGCCACCAGCCGTAGAACACCCAGCTGGCCAGGAGGATCCAGGCCAGGCGCGCCCGGCCGGGCAGCAGGTAGTAGACCAGCAGGAACAGGGGCAGGAAGAGGTACAGGAATACGGCGCTGGTGAAGATCATGGCCCGGGATCATTCCTGGGCCAGCTCAGCCTTGGCGCAGAGCACCTCCGGGGCCGAGCCGCTTTGGAAGACGAACACGCTGTAGGAGGCGCCGCGCCTCAGGCCCGGGTCGCCGATCATCAACAGCGGGCCGGCGGTCCCGAACACGCCCAGGCGCACCGGGACGGCGTTCACGTTGACCCGGCCGGCCTCCCCCGGGCCGACCGCGGCGATGATCGAGGTGCCGCCATCCGCCGTCTTCAGCTCCACCCTCTCCCGCGGCAGCAGGTCGTAGAGCACCAGCTGGGCGCGGGCCGGGTCGGCGTGCTCCACGTCCTCGAAGACCAGCAGCCCCTGCGGCGGTGAGCGCCAGAGTGTAGTAGTGCCGCACCTTGGGAATGAGCTCCAGTTCCTGCCCGCCGGCGCGCAGCAGGTAGATGTCGGGCAGGACCGGGCGGTACGGGGTCACCCCGCCACGGGGCGGATCCAAACGCCGGGCGCCCGACCTCCAGGGCCCCGCCGCCGTCCGACGGCACGGAAAAATCGCACGAAGGCGGCATCCTTGGGCGCCTGCGTCCCGTACAGGGTGTCGGCGCGAGCCGGGCCCGCTGCCAGGAAGCAGAGCAGGATGGCGAGCCAAAGACCCCGGCGGTTCATGTGCGCCACTATACCCCAACCGCGGGGGCTATGGCGAGCCGGAAACCGGCGCGGGCGGCGCGGCCGCCTGCCGGGCGGCCAGGTTTTCCATCCACTCGATGGATGGCAGGAATCCCGCCGGCCGGGTGTAGCGGTGCTGGATGCCCTTGAGCACCAGAAAGCGAACCACGCTGCCGCCGCGCTCCAGCTCCTCCACGAAGCGGCTCTGTGTGGCGGTGGTCACGATGGCGTCCGCGTCCCCCTGCACGATCAGGGCCGGCAGGCCGTGGCCGGAGGTGCCGCTCTGGTTGGCGGCCAGGGCCGCCGCCAGGGACGGGTACTCCTCGGCCAGCCGGTCGCCGTGCAGCGCCTCGTAGAACTCCGGGCGGAAGAGCCTTCTCCCGTCGAAGGGGTAGAAGTTCTGGAACTCGTCCACGCACATGCTGTTGGCGTCCGCCTCCAGGGTCCGGGCCCAGCGCTCCTGCAGGTACTCACCCGGGTCGACCTGCTCTTTGCCGTACATGGCGGCGTAGCTGTAGAGCACGTCCGGGGCGTAATAAGCGCCCTCCTTCAGCAGCGCGGTCACACTGGTGGTCGCGGCGAAGCCGATGATTCCGCACAGGCGCACCTCCGGGGCGTAGGTCGGGCGCAGGTCGGCGGCGGCAAAGGCCGCGTGCCCCCCCTGGGAATAGCCCGCCGCAAAGACCACCCCCGAAGGGCGGACCTTCTGAGGATACTCCGCGAAGAAGGCCTGGACTGCGCGTGCGGCGTCCAGCAGGACGTGGGCCTCCGCCGGGTGGCTGAAGTATCGCTGGGGGCGGTCCGGGTCGTTGAAGCCCAGGTAATCGGGGAACACGGTGATGAACCCGGCGGAGGCATAGGCCAGCATGTTGGCCCGATAATTCCCCCAGCGCCGCAGCTCGGGGACCTCGCGGGAGGGGGCGCAGGCGTCCGCGATGCCCGTGGTGCCGGAGGCGAACACCAGTACCGGGCGGCTTTCCGGCTCCACGTAGCGGGGCACGAAAAGCTGGGCCTGGATCTCCGCCGCCGAGCCGTCGAAGTCGGCGCTGCGGTAGCGCAGCCGGTAGGTGTCGACCGAAAAGCGCAGGGAAGGCGGCGGGAAACCCTCGAACAGCGGCCGGGCCAACTCGTCGATCCGCACCGGGCTGTACTGCTCGCGGAAGCTCCAGTCCAGCAGGGCCCCGGGCCGGGCGGCCTGGGCCCGGACGCGCGGGGCCGGCACCAGCAGCGCAGCCAGGGCCAGCAGCGCGGCCGGCAGGGCGCAGCGCATTACTGCTGATCCTCCAGGGTCCGGCAATCCGAGGGAGCCGGCTGGCCGTCAGCCAGGGCCCGCATCCACTCCAGCGCTTCCCAGTAGCCGACCTGCCGGGTGTCATGGCGGCCCCGATACACGACGTACCGCACCGCGCTGCCCGCCTTGCACAGCTGGCGCACGAACTCCAGCTGCGAGGCGGGTTTGACCACGATGTCGTCGGTGCCCTGCAGGATCAGGCAGGGCACGCGGTGCCGGGTCAGGCCGGTGCTGTTCTCTTTGAGGATGCGGTGGATCTCCGGGTACCTGGCCTGCAGATCGCGGGCGAACAGCGCGTCGGCGAAGGCGGGGGCGAACAGCTCCCGCGCCGACCAGGGGTAGTACTGCTGCATGCCGCCTACGCACTGGCGCGTCACGTCGTGGGCCAAGCTGCCCGCCCAGCGGCTCTGCAGGATCAGGCCGGGGTCGAAGCGTTCGGTACCGTACATCTGGGAGTAGGTGTAGATCGCCATGGGCGCCGCAACGGGAAACTCCCGGAACAGAGCTTCCAGGTCCGTGGTCGGCCCGTAGCCGATGATTCCGCTCAAGCGCACCTCCGGCGCGTAGGCGCGCTGCAGGTCGGCGGCGGCGAAGATGGCATGCCCCCCCTGGGAGAAGCCGGACACGAACACCGCGGGCTTGCCCCTGGGAAGACTCCAACCCTTCTGTTCCAGGAAGCGGCGGGCCGCCCGGATGGCGTCCAGCACCAGGCGGCCCTCGGCCACCGCGCTCATGTACGGCTGCAGGCGGCCGGGGTCCCCGAAGCCCAGATAATCGGGAAGCACGCCGAGGAAACCCTGTCCGGCGAAGGCCAGCACGTGCGAGCGATACAGCCCCCAGCGGATGCCGGCGATGTGCTCGCGGGAAGGGCGGCAGGAGTTGATCAGCCCCGTGCTCCCGGGGGCGAACAGGTACATCATCGCCGGCGGGCCGCTCTCGGGGGTGCGCGGCACGAAGAGCTGCGTCGTGGCCGAGGCGGGGGAGTCGTCCGGGTATCGGCTCTGGAAGCGCAGGGTGTAGCAGTCCACCGGGAAGGCGGCCGCGGGCTGCTTGGCCCCTTCGAACAGCCCCGCCACGATGCGGTCCACTTCGGCGGGCGCCAGGGTCTCCACTCGCTCCACGGCGGTGAGCGTACCGGGTTCCAGCGGCCGGGCCGCCGCCGGCGCGCCCAGCAGCAGGACCGCGGGCGCCAGCGGGCGAAGCCGGCGCAGCCAACGGAAAAAGGACGACGGGCTCTTCATCGATCGTTCCACGGCACAATAAACTGAAAATCCGGCAGGCGGCAAGCTGCTGCGCTGCTGCGGTCCGGCCCGCGAATCAGCACGCCGGCCCGCAGCCGTCAGGCCGGGCTGACGGGCAGCCGGCCGAGGCGCTTCAGCGGGATGCGGGTGCGCGTGCGCCTCATCCAGTCGAGCAGCGCCCGCCCGAGCTCTTTCTGGTCGTGGCCCAGGCAGATCAGGTCCGGCCGGACCTCCGCCAGCAGACCGAAGCTGCGCGGCTCGGGGTCGCTCAGGCGCACCTCGTCGGCCAGCCCGGCTTCCTTCAGGCGCCGGGCCCTTTCCTCCTGCGGGTAGCGCGGCTCCTTGCCCTTCCAGCTGCGCACGAACTGGTCGCGGGCCAAGGACACCACCAGGCGGTCTCCGTGCCGGCGGGCCTGTTCCAGCAGATAGCGGTGCCCCGCGTGCAGGAGATCGAAGGTTCCGAACACCAGTACTGTCCTCATAGCCCGCCGCGCCAGAGAATCAATATACTTCAGGCAGGAGGCGATTATGAAGGGTATGATGCCCATCGGGCCCATGATGATCGAGCACCGGCTCATCGAGCGCATGCTGGCGGTGGGCAGGAAGGAGCTGGAGCGCTTCTGGCGGGAGAAGAAGATCAACCCGCAGTTCGTCCTGGAGCTGGTGGATTTCATCCGGCTGTACGCGGACCGCTGCCACCACGGCAAGGAGGAGGACATCCTGTTCCGGGAGCTGGCCAAGAAACCCCTCACGGAGGAGCACCGCCGGATCGTCGAGGAGCTGCTCAAGGAGCATAACTGGGCTCGCCAGCAGACCCGCGAGATGGTGGAAGCCACCGAACGCTACGCCCGCGGGGACCAGGACGCCTACCTGACGGTGACCGCCCGCCTCTCGGCGCTGGTGGATTTCTACCCCAAGCACATCGAGAAGGAAGACAAGCATTTCTTCCTGCCGGTGATGCGCTACTTCTCCCAGGAGGAGAAGGACGCCATGCTGCAGGAAGGCTGCGACTTCGACAGCACCCTCATCCACGAGAAGTACAAGGCGGTCGTGGCGCTGGCCGAGCAGAAGGTGTAGCAGCCAGGCCTGGCGGCGGTCCGCTCCCCACGCCCCTCAGCCCCGCAGGTTGGGGTTGAGCGTTTTCTTCAGCTTCTCGTAGAATTCCCGCTCGGTCATTTCGTACTTGTTCATGTACTGCACCGTGCCGATCTGCAGCTTCATGCCCTCGGAAAGGTCGGCGGGCTGCAGGAAGACCACCAGGATGTTCTTGTTCTCGCTGGAGGCCAGGTTGATCTCGTTGCGCACGTTGCGGCTGTCGATGGCCGCGGCGCTCATGAACACCACGAACAGGTTGCTGCCCAGCAGCGCCCGCCCCACCTCCTCGGGCCACTCGTTGCCCGGCTCCACCCCCTCGTCGTACCAGATGCGGTAGCGCCCGTCAGCCAGCTTCTTGATGACCCCGAACACCTCCCGCATGTCCCGGTGGGAATAGCTGGCAAAGATGTAGGGCTTGGTGCCCCGGTAGGCCTCGAAGGGAGGCTTCAGCAGCAGCCCGCGCGGGACGGCCGGCTTTCGCCGGGCGACACGGCGCACCGAGGCCTTCTTGGCGGCGCGGCGTGCTCCTACCACGCGGGCGGCACGGGCCGGCGCGCGGGGCACACGGCGTGGGGTCTTTTCAGCGGCGCGGACACGGGCCTTGCGCGCCTTGGCAGCGCGGGTCCGGACCGGCGCCTTCCTGCGTGGGGCCTTGGCGGCGGCACGGACCTTGGCCTTGCGCGCCTTGGCGCGGCGTAAGCCCGCTCTCGCGGCGCGCACGGGGGCCTTGCGCGCCCTGAAGGCCGGTTTGCGCCGGGCGGCGCGGGTGCGTGCGCTGGTGACGCGCTTCTTGCGCGCGGCCGTCTTCGGCCGGGAGACGGTTTTCCTGCGGGCCGCGACCCGCGCCTTGCGCCGGCCGCTTGCGCGGCTCTTGCGGATGCGTGCACCGCTCTTGCGGCCGGGTTTACGGGCTTTGCGGGTGGTGGCCTTTTTCGGGCGGCTTCTGACGCGAGGTGGCTTTCTTTGCGGCGGCTTTTTTCCGGGCGGGGGCCGCGCGGGTGCGCCTGGTTTTCGAACGTTTGGGTTTGGCAACGCGCCGTGAGGCCGCCTTGCGCCGGGTGGACGCCGGGCGCTTTCGGCGCGCCCGCCCGCTCTTGCGGCTTGTTTTCTTCCTGGCTGCCGTCGTTTTCTTCTTTTTTTTCGCCATGACCTCATCCCACTTCGTTCTTGCGTTTGATATGGTAGATGGGATAGCTCCCGAACTCTTTGGGCAGCACGATGACCCCGACGTACCGGCACTCCAGGCGGTTTCGCGGGTCGGCGAGCAGCAGCGCCGCGAAGGGCTCGCTGGCGTAGACGTTGCCCGGGCTGGTGATGGGCTCGATGCGGGCCGCCTGGTTCACGTGGGAGCCGAAGAAGTTCCAGCGCTCCTGCAGCGGCTCCCGCGCCCCATATACCGGCCCCGCGTGCAGGCCGATGCGGATGTTCAGCTCGGCCGGCAGCCTCCAGCGCGTCCAGTCCGTGTCCCGTACCAGGTCGCGGATGTCCATGGCGCTTTCGGCCGCCTCCAGGGGGTCGGCGAAGACCAGGCAAACGGCGTCCCCCCAGGTATTCTTGAACAGCGGCCGGTAGGCAGACCGGCTCACGGTGTCCGAGAGGGCGCCCAGGAAACCCTGCACGTAGGAGAGGATCTGCTCCTCCTGCAGGCGGCTGTAGCCGACCAGGTCGGCGAAAAGGATGGCCGCCGTCCGGCGGCCGCCGGCCCGCGGCGCCGCCCGGCGGGATCGTTTCTGGCGCGCGGCGTCTTTTCCTTCTTCCGCCGCGTCCCTGCGGGCGGGGCAGCCTCCGCCTCGATCTCCCGCACCCCGCCGCCCGCCGGATCGATCACTACCGTGGGGAAACCGCTCTCCCGCCAGGTCTGCACGCACTCTGCGGTGCCCCCCGACAGGGTGGCCTGTTTTCCGTCCCAGACGGCCACCAGCAGCGGCTCGGTTTCCAGGAAGCGGCTGCGCAGGATAGCCTTGCCCAGGATCACCTGGTTGGCGTAGCTGAACAGCACGTCATCCCCGCCATAGCCGCCCCGGGTCGCCTGCTCCACCGCGAAGCTGTGTTCCAGCACCTTCCGGGCGCGCTGCACCCAGGACTCCCCAGCGGGCTCCACGCTGGTGCGGAAGAACTCCTCCCGCTCGAAGGGCAGCACCACGTTGCTCTCCCCTCCGCGAGCCTGCAGGCTTTCCAGGAACAGCACGTCCGCCCCGCAGGCCGCGGAGGCGTAGCCGATGCGCGCGTCCAGCTTGTCCAGCAAGGCGGCGATGTGCCGCTGGACCTCTGCGGCGGCGGCTTCGGGGAAGCGCGGGGTCTTGCGCCCGGCTGTGTCCAGCATGTGCCCGGTGAAGGCCACCACGGGCGGGATGCGCAGCGCTTCCAGGACCGCGGGGTCCACCGGGGTGTAGCGGGCCAGCAGCTTGAGCTGGCGGCGGGTGCTGGCCAAGGCCGCGTAGCTCCGCTCGCTCTTGGCCCGGGCGGCGCGGTAATACCTGGCCGCCTGCTCCTGGCGGCCCAGCACCAGGTTGGCCTCGGCCACCGTGGCTACCGTCCAGTAGTCCCGCTCGGAGGGACGCTTCCAGCGCTGGGCGCAGATGCCGGCCACCTCGCGGCTTAGCCTGCCGGCCAACTGGCGGTCGCCCAGGATCAGGCTGAGGCTGGCGGCGTTGATCCCCGAGTAGTGCCCCCGGCTGCGCCGGAAGGCGTCCAGGTACAGGTCGCGCGACTTGGCAAGGTGCGGGTGCTTCGGGTCGCCGTTTCCTTCGGCCAGCCACATCTCCTTGTGCACCCGGCCAAGGATGCCCAGCGTTTCCTCGTCGAGGTGGCCCTTGTCCACCAGGGAGGCCAGCAGGTCCCGGGCCCGCAGCAGGAAGCCGCACTTGATCAGCGACAGGCAGTACAGCTGGGTGAGGCGCACGGCATCCGGAAAGAAGTGCAGGCCCTCCTGCAATATGTCGTGGGCGAACATGGACTGCCCCAGGGAGTCGGCCAGCTCCCCCAGCCGCTGGTGGAAGTATGGGTCGCGGGCCCAAACCTCCGGGTCCCGGGAGCGCCAGAGATCGTGGATGGCATTGCCCAGCTCGCCGCCGCGCTCGGCCAGGTAGCGGTCGAAGCCTTCCCGAGTCTGCTCGATCATCGCCGGCTCACTGGCCAGCAGTATAGCGCATAGGCCGGCTGGCGGCCAATCCGCCGCGGCTGCGCGTCCGTAAAGTAATAGAGACAGCGGTTCTTGCGCCGCGCCGTTGCGGGGGAGTATCATGGCCGGCAGGCATGATGGGGCCCAAGCACGACGACCAGGTCCTGATGCAGCGCATCGCCGGGGGAGACCAGCAGGCGCTGGCGCAGCTCTACGACCGCTACGGGCGGCTGGTGTATGGCCTGGCCCGCAGCGTGGTGGGAGACGAGGCGGCGGCGGAGGAGATCACCCAGGACGCGTTCACCCGCGTGTGGGCCAAGGCCGGCACCTATCAGCCTGAGCAGGGCCGGCCCTTGACCTGGCTGATGCGCATCGCCCGCAACCGGGCCATCGACGAGCTGCGCAGCCGCTCCAGCAGGCCGCAGGGGAGGAGCATCTCCTGGCTGGAGGAAGAGTTGCCGTACGAGGGAGAAGGCCCGGCGGAGGAGGTCGAGCTGGGTTTGCGCCGCAAGAGGGTGGCCGAAGCCATCGCTATGCTGCCTGCGGAGCAGCGCCGGGTTCTGGCCCTGGCCTACTTCCAGGCGCACACTCACCGGGAGATCGCCGGCATCCTGAAGCAGCCGCTGGGCACGGTGAAAACGCGGCTGCGCTCGGCCATGAAAAGGCTGCGCACGCTGCTGGAGGAGCGTTGAGAAAACGAAGTATGGGCACTACCGCTCACGTGGAGGATATGCTTCCCGCTTTGGCCCTCGGCTGCCTGGAGCCTCAGGAGAGGGCGCGCGTCTCGCGGCACCTGGAATCCTGCGCGGCCTGCCGCTCGCAACTGGCGGGGTACGAAGAACTGGTCGGCTCGCTGAGCCTGGCCGCGCCGCAGGCCAGGCCTCCCCGAAGGTTGCGGACCCGCATCCTGCAGCAGACGAGCCGAGGTAGCTCCCGGGAGCGAAGCTGGCCGATGCCGCGCCTGGCCTGGCCTCTGGCGGCGGCGGCTCTCCTGGCTCTGTCCCTCGGCCTGAACTTGCTGCTGTGGCAGCGAGTGACCCGGATGGAAGCCGTATCCGCGGTCCTGCCGGGCCAGATCGCGGTCCTGGCGGCCACCGAGGCGGCCGCCGGCGCCCGCGGCCTGCTGCTGTTCCGTTCCGAGGAGAACCAGGCGACCCTGGTGGTCGAAGATCTGCCTCCCCTGGAAAGCGGCCGCCAGTATCAGCTCTGGCTCATCCGGGAAGGCCAGCGCACCAGCGGCGGGGTTTTTTCGGTCACGGAGCGGGGCTACGCTTGCCAGCTGATCCTGTCGCCGCTGCCATTCACAGATTATCAGGCGCTCGGGATCACGGTGGAGCCGGCCGGAGGCAGCCCGGGCCCCACGGGCCAGCGGGTCCTGGGCGGAAGTCTGTAACTACATCCAGGCCTCCAGTTTAGGCGTATGTTTAGCACTGGAGGCAGATATGAAGCGAACAGCTTTGGTATTTCTTTCCGTGTTTCTGGCCGGCACGCTGTACGCCGTGGGCAGCGGCGGCGGGGGGGGCGGCGGGGGCAGCGTGGCGCCTGCGAAGGTGAAAAGCGCGCAGGACTGGTATGACGCAGGGTACGCCGCTTCGCAGGCGGAGAGTTATCGGGAGGCCATCCGGAATTTCCGGAAGGCGATCTCCCTGAACCGCGACTACGCGGAGGCCTACAACATGCTCGGCTACTGCCTACGCAAGTTGGGCAAGGTCGACGAGGCGTTTTCCAACTATGAAAAAGCCCTGAAGCTCAAGCCCGACTTCCCGGAAGCCCGGGAGTACTATGGCGAAGCCTATCTTCAGAACGGCAACCTGGCCGGAGCCCTCGAGCAATACCGCATCCTGGAACAGTCGGGCAGCGTGCAGGCGCGGGAATTGTTGGAAAAAATCGAAGAGTACAAGAACCGGCAGCTCTAAGCCCTTCAAAGTATTTGCTCCCGCCGGGATATCCGGCGGGAGTCTCTCATCGTTTTCCACTCTTATTGACGTGATCCCCAGAATTGTCTATAAAATAGTACTACACCATGCTTTCGATTCGCGGGGTATCCAAAGCCTTCGGCGCCTTGCAGGCGCTGAAGGACGTCAGCTTTGAGGTCACGCAAGGCCAGATTCACGGCGTCATTGGGCCCAACGGGTCGGGCAAGACCACCCTGTTCAACTGCATCAGCGGCCACCTGCGGCCGGAGGCCGGTTCGATCCAGCTTGCCGGCCGGGCGCTCACCGGCCTTGCGCCGCACGCCATCGCCAACCTCGGCGTGCGCCGGACTTTCCAGGCCGGAAAGCTGGTCAACTCCCTGACCGTGCTGGAGAACGTGATGGCCGGAATCTACGAGTTCCGGGCAAAAGACTATTGGGATACCTTCGTCCGTCTGCCGGGAAGGCCCTCCCGCCGGGAGCAGGCCATCGAGCAGCGGGCGCGCGAAAGCCTGGCCATGGTGGGACTGGAAAATGACGCCGACCGGCTCGGGGTGGACCTGGTGTGGGCCCAGCGGCAGTTCGTGCAGATCGCCCGGGCCATAGTCGCCAGGCCCCAGGTAATGCTCCTGGACGAGCCCAACAGCGGCATGGGCGCCCGGGACACGGAGCGCATCGAGGAGGTGATCCGGGGACTGCGCGGCTCGGGCATCACGGTGGTGGTCATCAGCCACGACGTGAAGATGCTGATGGGCCTGTCCGACTGGGTGACCGTGCTGAACTTCGGCCGGACCATCGCCGCCGGCAAGCCGGAGGCGGTGCAGAAGGATCCGAAAGTGCTGGAGGCCTACCTTGGCGCCGAGTGAAGTGCTGCTCGCGGTCAAGGACCTGGAGGTTTCCTACGGGCACATCAACGCCCTGTCCGGGGTGAGCCTGGAGGTGCACCGGGGGGAGATCGTGGTGTTGATCGGGGCCAATGGCGCGGGCAAGAGCACGCTCCTGGCCACCTCCCTGGGCATCAACGTCCCCCGCGCGGGAAGCGTCACCTTCCGGGGCAAGCTGATCTCCGGCCAGCCGGCGGACCGCAACGTGCGCGCCGGGTTGTGCCTGGTGCCCGAGGGGCGGGGAGTGTTCGCGGCCATGAGCGTGCTGGACAACCTGCTGCTCGGGGCCCATCACAACCTGCGCGCCGTGGAGCGCAACCTGGTGCGGGTCTACGAGTGGTTCCCCCTCCTGAAGGAGCGCCAGAAC
>CAVTQG010000057.1:0-67374 GCA_963736785.1 uncultured Spirochaetota bacterium
GGAGTTCCCCGGGGAGGGCACCTACAACGAGAGGGTGGAACAGCACTACGCCGGGCTGGAGCGTACCCAGGGGCGGGAACGCCTCCTGGCCTCAGCCGGCACACCGTTCTAGAGCGCAGGGAAAACCGCATCCTGGCCGGGCTGGAAACCCTGCGGCAGCGGCGGGAAAACCAAGGGGAGCCGTCCCAGCTGCGCCGCTGCGGGGAGCTGATCCTGGCCAACGTGCACGCGGTGGAGCCCGGCGCCCGGTGGCTCTCCGCCGAGGACTACGAGGCTCCCGGCCGGCCGCTGGCCATCGAGTTGGACCCGCGACTCGGCCCGGCGCAGAACGCGGAAAGCTACTTCCGGCGCTACCGCAAAGCCAAGGCGGGGCTGGAGCGCCTGGGGGAGGACATCGGAGCCCTGGAGCGGGAGCTGGAAGCGGTGCGCCGGGAATGGCAATCCCTGGAAAACGCGGAGGACCCGGCAGCTCTGGCCGGCCTGGCCGCCCTGGAAGAAGCCAGCCGGAAAGCAGGGCGGAAGCGCGCCGTGCCGCAGGCCCCAGGGCGAAGCCCGACAGGGAGGGCGGCGCGAAGCCCGGCGCACCCGCCGGCGCTGGAGTTCGCCTCGGGGCCCTTCCGCTTGCTGGTCGGGCGCAGCGCCGCGGAAAACGACGCGCTGCTGCGGCGATACGTGCGCGGCAACGACACCTGGGTCCACGCCCGGGACGTGCCGGGAGCCTACGTCTTCATCCGCTCCCTGCCCGGGAAGGCAGCTCCCTGGAGGCCCTCCTGGACGCCGCCAACCTGGCCTTGCATTACAGTAAGGCCCGCGGCTCGGGCAAGGGGGACGTGTACTACACGCAGGTGAAATACCTGCGCAGGGCACGGGACGGGGCCCCGGGGCTGGTGCTGCCCACGCAGGAAAAGAACCTACACGTCCGCCTGGACCCCCAACGCCTGGCGCGCCTCTTGGGCGAGTATTGAAACTCCGCCGGCCTTCCATATACTTTGGATTATGAGAGTCCGCGCATCCACCGTGGACGGCATCTTCTACCCCGCGGAACGGGAGGCGCTGGCCCAACGGGTGGGCGGCCTGCTGGTCGGAAGCGGCCCGGCGGGCACGGCCGGCTGCCTGATCAGTCCGCACGCCGCCTACGAGTATTCCGGCGCCCTCACTGCCGCGGCCTTCCAGGCGGCCGCCGGTCACCCGGTGGAGCGCGTGCTGCTGCTGGGGCCGGTGCACGCGGGGATCAGGGATCGCCTGCTGCTGCCCGAATCCGAGGCCTTCCAGACCCCGCTGGCCTCCACCGCCGTGGACCTGCAGACCGTCCGGCGCCTGGCCTCCCGGAATCCCTGCTTCGCCCTGGACGACATCCCTCACCTGGAAGAGCACTGCCTGGAGGTGCAGCTGCCTTTCCTGCAGACGCTATTCCCGCAGGCGCTCCTGGTGCCCGTGCTGATGGGCCGCCCCGATGCGCGGCTGGTGGAGGTCCTGCGCCGAGGCCCTGCGGGAGGAGCCGGCCCTGGCGCCGGAGCGCACGCTGATCGGGTCACCGCCAACCTGACCGGCTACCGCCCCCGCGAGCAGGGCCAGCGGGAGGCCCGGGCGCTGCTGGCGATGATCCGCGGCGGGGATGCCGCGCCATCCTCTCGGATACGGGCCGGAAAAACGTCAGCTCTTGTGGGGCCGGTTGTCTGTCTGCTATACTGGCCGTCGCGCAGGAGCTCGGGTCCCGGGCCGAAATCCTGATGCTGGCCAGCTCCCTGGACGTCGGCCACGACGTACGCGGGTCGGACTACCGGGCGATCGCCTTCGGAAGACAGAACCATGACGAATCCTACGTCGGCGACGCGGCGCATTGCTGAAGGCGGCGAGGGAGTCGGTTGAAGCCGGGCTGCGGGGAGACCGACCCGCGCGCGGCACCGGGCCAGGCGCGCTGGCCGCCCCCACGGCGCCTTCGTCACCCTCACCCCGCACGGGCGGCTCCGGGGCTGCGTCGGCTCGTCGTCGCCCGACGGCCCGCTCTGGAATCGGTGCGGGAAGCGGCCCAGGCCCTCGCTTCCCCCGACCCGGGCTTTGCCGCCACCTGCGCCCGGCGAACTCCCGGGAAGTCCGCCTGGATCTGTCCGTGTTGAGCGAGCCCCGATCCGTGCCGACCTGGGGGGTTCCGGGTGGGCACGCGGGCCGGTCTGATGGTGCGCCGGGCACCGCGCTCCGGCCTGCTCCTCCGCAGGTGGCCACGGAGTAGGGTTGGGATCGGGACACCTTCCTCTCGCACACCTACGTCAAGGCCGACTTCCCAGGATTGCTGGCGCGGGTCCGGACGGGGATCGCTCGTCGGGGCTGCTGTGATCACCGAAGGGCGCCCGTGACCCTGCAGCTGCCCGCCCGACGGCTCCACGACGGCCGCCCGTCCTGGCCATCCCCGTGGGACAGGGCCGCAATGAGATCTGTGACCAAGCTCCGGGCTCTGCACACCGCGCCCGGCTTCCGGGTGGGTCGCGACGGGGTCCGCGAGCTCTATCTGGAGGGCTTCTACCCGGGACGAGGGCCGACTGTCACCTCTACGGACCCTGGGAACCGGGGGTCAGCCCTGGAGGAGGTCCTCCAGCAGGGTGAGGCTCTGCCGTACCTGCGCCGGCTGGCCCAGGCCCTGGTCGCGCTGGGTGATCGCAGGCGGAAGAGCTGGCCACCGACGCCGGGTGCGCTTTCTGGAGGATCGGGCGGTGGACTGCTCAGCCCCCAGGTCATGCGACAGGCGCGGGGCATCCAACCGGAGGACCCGCCGGCACGCCTTCGAGGCGATCAACCATCCGGATCCGCGGTCTCTCCTACTGCCTGGCGGCCATGCTGTACGGGCTCATTACGGGGGAGTACCCCTTCACGGCCGGGAGCATCGCGGAGATCCGCCGCCGGGCGCGCGAGCTGCGCCTGGCCCCGCTTTACCTCTCCCGGCCGGAGGTGCGCGAGGAGGTGAGCGCGGCCGTGATGGACGGACTGGGGCGCGGCCGCGGGAGCCCCCTACGCTGGAGCGATGGGCCGCACAGCTCGCGGAATGGGAGTCCGGCGGGCTGTTCCGCGAGCTGCCCGAGGCGGAACCCGGGCGCTGGCCGCCAGGGCCCGCCGGCAGCAAGAGCTGGCCGCCAGGGCTTATCGGCGGGGGGTGTTCTGGCAGCGGCATTGGAAAACCGTGCTGATCGTCGCGGCGATCGCCGCCGCGGTGGGAATCTTTTCGGGAACCGTGCTGCGCAACCTGCTCGCTCCCCGCTCCACCCTTGGGCTTTCCCCGAGCGAAGTCGTGGAGAGTTTCTACCGCGGCGCCAACAGCCTGGATCACGAGCGCATGCAGGATTGCGTCGCCGGCCGCGCCGGCAAGCAGCTGATCGACCAGGTGATCCACGTCTACGTGGTGAGCCGGGTGAACCTGGGTTACGAAGGACGCTCCCTGATCCGCAGCGCCGAGGAGTGGGACCGCGCCGGCCGGCCGGCGGTGACCCCCCCCGACTCGGTATTCGGCGTCACCGACCTGGCCATCCAGCCGCTGGCGGGGGAGGCCGAGCCCGCCTTCCAGGTGAGCTACCGGCTCTGGGTCCCGGACCCCGACCAGGGCACTGCCTCGCGGGAGGCGCGGGAGCGGGTGTTCCTGCGGCGGCAGGGCGGAGCCTGGGTCATCTACCGCATCGAGGGGTGAGCGCGCCCGTGCCACTGACCACCAACGCGATCCAGGCCAGCGTCACCGACCCCGCTCTGAATGCCCTGCTGGCCGGGACCTCGGGCGATGAGCGCCCGTTAAGCCGCCATTTCAGCCAGTCCGAGGAGTTCTTCCTCCGCACCGAGGCCGAGTACCCCGTGCCGCGGCTGGCGATCCATCATGACGTGCGCCGGCTCCAGCCCGACCCGGACTACCTGGCGCGCCTGGGGGAGGTGCTGGGCCAGCTGCTCGAGTTTGGCCCCGCAGCTGCTGCGCGGGACTCACCTACCTGTTCGACCCGCGGAAGTGCTGCGCCCCTCCTTCCTCCAGCTCTACCGCCTGGGCGGGCGGCAGTACGCGTACCTGCTGCGCCTGGACCTGGCCTACCGGCCCCAGGCCCACCGGGTGCTGGAGCGCGGCGACAATGACCTCTCCCCGGCTTTCAGCACCCGGGAGCTCTACCTGGAGAGTTCCTTCATCCCCCTGCAGGGGGTGGAAGCGGAGAACGGCCGGTTGCGCGGCCTGCTCGTCGACCAGGCCATCTCCAACACCTGGGTGGGGGAAACCGGGCGGGGCTATTTCGTGCAGGGCATCTGGATGGACAACGACCTGACCCGCTTCTTCAGCCGGCTGTTTCTGCCGGCGGGCCAGCGGACCTACCCGTATTTCCCCTATCTGTGCAGGTACCGGACCCTTTGCCGGAGCCTGATCCGCTTCTCCGCGGCGGAGCGCGAGACGGCGCTGCCGCAGCTCCACCAGGCGTACGAGTTCCTGAAGCCGTTCATGGGCCGAGTGGAGTCCGCCCTGAAGGGCAGGGAGTTCTCCGAGGAAAACCCCGTGTACCGCGAGCTCAAGGCCCGGATCCCCGAATCCTGGTACCGGCCCTGGGAAGAGTTGAGGGTGGAGGCCTACCTGAACGAGCAGGATCTGAAGGAGTACCGGATTGACGATCGGGCGCCTTGAGTTCGACTCCAAACGGGTGACGGTGATGGGGCTGGGCCTGCACGGAGGAGGTCTGGCCTCGGCGCTCTTCTTCGCCCGGCACGGCGCCCGGGTCACGGTCACCGATCACCGGCGGGACCCCGCCGCCTTCGAGCCCCTGCTGGCCGAGCTGGCCGCGCACGGGGTGCGCACCGTGCTGGGCCGCCACGAAGAGCGCGACTTCACCGAGACCGACCTGGTCGTGAAGAACCCGGCGGTGCCCCTCTCCTCCCCCTTCCTGGCTCTGGCCCGCGAGCGGGGCATCCCCGTGGAGACGGACCTGTCGATCTTCCTCGGGCTCTGCCCGGGCCCGGTCCTGGCGGTGACGGGCAGCAAGGGCAAGTCCACCGCCGCCTCGGCGCTGGCCCGCTGCCTGCAGACCCGGCACCCGGGCTGCCGGCTGGGCGGCAACATCACGGTCTCGCCGCTGGGTTTCCTGGAGGAGCTCGCGCCGGCGGACCCGGTGGTGCTGGAGCTGTCCTCCTGGCAGCTGGCCGACCTGCGGGGCCGCGGCCTGCTGGCCCCCCGGGTGAGCCTGGTCACCCGCATCCTGCCGGACCACCAGGACAAGTACCCCGACATGGCCAGCTACGTCGCCGACAAGAAGGTCCTCTTCGCCTCGCAGAAGCCCGGCCAGTTCGCCGTGTTCAACGCCGACGACCCCTGGCAGCGCGATTTCCCGCAAGGCACCGCCGCCGAGGTGCACTGGTACTCGCGCGCCCCGCTGCCGCCCGGGCGCCCCGGAGCCTTGCTGCAGGACGGCGTGGGCCTGCGCCGCGAGGCGGGGCGGACCGAGACGATCCTGCCGGCCCGGCTGGCGGTCCCCGGCGAACACAACCGCCTGAACCTGCTGGCCGCCGGGTTGAGCGCCCGCCTGTTCGGGCTGGAGCCCGAGCCCATCGCCGCGGCCCTGGCCTCCTTCCCGGGCATCGAGCACCGCCTGGAGCTGGTCGCGGAACGCGACGGGGTGCGCATCTACAACGACTCGGCCGCCACCATCCCGGAGGCCGCGGCCGCCGCCTTGAGCGCCTGCCGGCGCCGGTGTTCCTGATCGCCGGCGGCACCGACAAGAACCTGGACTTCCGCCCCCTGGCCGAGGCGGCGGGCCGGGCCGCGGGCATCTTCCTGCTGGCGGGCAGCGCGACGCGCAAGATCGAGCGGCTGTTCCGCGCGGAGGGCATCGCCTTCGAGGGCCCCTTCCCCGGGCTGGCGGAGGCGCTGGCCGCGCCTGGGAGGCGGCCCGCGGCCGGGCCGCCCGGGCCGGGGCCGCGGGGGCCTCGCTGCTCTTCTCCCCCGGCTGCGCTTCCTTCGAGCTGTTCCTGAACGAGTTCGACCGCGGCCGGCGGTTCAAGGAGCTGGTCGCCGAGCTTCCCTGAGATTGCGCAGGATGCGCCGGTACAGCTCGCTGAAGCGCTCGACGCGGGCCAGCTTCACGCGCGCATCCGGGGCCCAGACGCTGTCGGCATGCTCTTCGGTGACCCGCTGGAAGTACTCGTGGGCGCGGCGCAGCTCGGTCAGGCTGCCGGCGAAGCGCTCGTAGGCGTCGTCGCGCGGGTCGAAGTGCACCGGGTACAGCCGGCGCAAGGAGCGGTACAGGGCCTGGATCCCGTGAATGGCCCGCGAGTAGTGCACGAAGCCCTGCTTGTAGTAGGCATAGGCCGGCTCCCGGTGAGAGCCCAGACCGGTCGCGGGCGAGGCGGTCGCGGAAGCCGGCGCGGGGGAACCCGGAACCGCCGGGCTGGCGGCGGGATCGGTGGGAGGCTCTTCCGCGGCTTCCTGTTCCCCCGCCTCCGCTTCGGCCTCCAGCCCCGTGCGCCGCAGCAGGTGGGCATAGGCCTCGTTCAGGGTGATCATCCGCAGGCCCTGCCGCGGCTTCTGTTCCGGAGGGAAGAAATCAGGGTGGTTCTGGCGGGCCAGCCGGTGATAGGCCCGCTTGAGCGCCCGCCGGTCCGCCCCGGGCCGCAGGCCGAGCAGCTCCCAGAAATACCGGTCATCCATCGAGGATAGGCCCCCCGGTCATTATACTGTATGATGGAAGGGGCGGGATGGATATCCGCAGGCTGTCGGACGCCGACAAGTACATGCTCTACGGGCTGCTGCTGCGCAAGAGGCGTCCTGCCGACGCGGAGCTGCGCGTGCTGGAAATCATGCGCGCGCCGCTCACCCTGGACCAGAAAATCGACGCGGTCCTCGCGCTGCACCGCGAGCTGCCCGGCTCCTCGCCGGAGGAGGAAGAGGAGACCGCCGAACTGCTGCGCGCCGGCTATGGCGCCGGGCTTCGCCCCGGATACCCCGGGCGTCGGAAGCGCAAACTGCGGGCCGTGGTAGCCGACGCCTATCCGGAGGTCACCCGCCTGCTGTCCAAGTGCTCCCTGCGCTGGGACCTGGAGTTCGTGCAGGGCGAGAACGCCCGGCAGGCGCTGTACCTGGTGCGCAAGCTGCGGGCGCGCCTCCTGGTGTGCAACCTGCCCCTGCCGCCGGAGCAGCGCGAAGGGTTCGCCAGGGAATGCCGGAAGCGCCAATCCCAGGTCAGGCTCATCTTCCTGGCCGCCCCGACGCCTGGGGACAAGGGGCCCGAAGCCGGGCTGCCGAGCCTGTACCGGGTCCTGCCCAAGCCGATCAACCTGAACCAGTTGAGCGAGGCGGTGCGCGAGCTGCTGGAGCCTAGCCGCTAGCCTCCGCCCGCTTGCCCCTGCGGCGCAGGCCGGGTAGGATGGGTCATGGAAAAGCGCCCCCCGATCAGCGACCTATCGGAGGCCAGGGCCCAGGCCGAGCGCCTCGACGCCGAGCCGATCCTCGGGCAGACCGTGGGCGCGCTGTCCGAGGCCGTGGCGGTGCTGAACTCCCGGCGGCAGGTGGTGTTCGCCAACGAAGCCTTCCGGGAACTGGCCGGGGCCACCGGCGGCTTCATCGGGCTGAAACCCGGGGAACTGTTTCGGTGCGTCCACGCCGGCGAAACTCCCGGCGGCTGCGGGGAGTCCCCCGAATGCGGATCCTGCGGCGCCTCCCGGGTCTTCCTGGAGGCGCGGGACACGGGCCGCGCCAGCCGGCGGGAGTTCGCGATCGCGGGCCGCAGCGGGCAGCGCGCGGTGCCTTTCGACCTGGAGGCCTCCGGCACGCCGTTCCGGCTGGGGCCCGAGCATTTCGTCCTGCTCACCCTGCGGGACGTGAGCCAGCAGAAGCACAAGGCCGCCCTGGAGCGGATCTTCTTCCACGACATCCTGAACACCGCTTCCAGCCTCAAGCTCTACCTCTCCCTGCTGCCGAGCGCCGGCCCCGAGGAGGCCGGCCGGCTGCTGGCCGACCTGGGGTCCATCGCCGACAGCCTGGTCGAGGAGATCCTGAGCCAGAAGCAGCTGGTGAATGCGGAGAACCGCACCCTGCGGGTCTCCCAGAGCCTGATCTCCTCCCGGGAGCTGGCCGAGGAGCTGCTGGCCGCCTTCGCCCGCGCCCGCTCCGGAAGCAGCGTCCGCCTGGCGCCCGACGCGGAGAGCTTCGCCTTCGTTTCCGACGCCGCCATCCTCCGGCGGGTGCTCGGCAACATGCTGCGCAATGCCCTGGAGGCCGCTCCCTCCGGCGGCCCGGTCACCCTGGGCTTTTCCCGGGACGGCGCCTCCTGCCGCTTCTGGGTGCACAACCCCGGCGCCATCGCCGAGGAGGCTCGGCGCCGGGTCTTCCGCCGCTACTTCTCCACCAAGGGCCGGGACCGCGGCCTGGGCACCTACAGCATGAAGCTGCTCACCGAGGAATACCTGAGGGGCGAGGTCAACTTCACCACCGACGAGCAATCCGGCACGCGTTTTACCGTCACCCTGCCGCTGGACCTGTCGAGCCCGAAATAAGCTTGACGCGGCCGAGCGCGCCGCATGATACTGGTCTCATCGTTATCAAACACCACGAAGGAGGTGGCTATGAAGCGCGTTTTGATTCTCGTGCTGGCTCTTCTCCTCGTCGCGGCGGGCTTCGGCTTCGCCCAGAAGAAGGTGACCTTCGCCTACATGCCCGGGATCGAGGACCCGTTCATGCGCATGATCGAGAAGGGCGCCGCGGCGAAAGCCAAGGAGCTGGGGGCGAACCTCATCGTCGGCGAGTATCCCAAGAGCCTGGGGCGCGGAAATCCAGGTGCCGATCCTGGAAGCCCTGGTGGCCAGGGGCGGGTTCGACTTCCTCATCGTGGTGCCGACTTCCAACGAAGCCCTGATCGCTCCGCTGAAGAAGATCAGCGACAAGGGCATCCCCATGATCACCACGGACACCTACCTCGGGGACGGCGACTACTCCAAGGCGTCGGACATCTCCTTCCCCCTGGCCTACATCGGCACGCGACAACGAGCTGGGCGGCTACGAGGTCGGCAAGCGCCTGGCCGAGCTGATCGGCAACGTCGGGCAAGGTCTACATGAACACCACCAACCCGGACGTGTCCAGCGTGACTGGCCGTCGGGACGGCTTCCTGAGGGCCATGAAGGAGTTCCCGGACATCGAGGTGGTGGGCATCGATTACAACCTGGACGTGCAGGAGACGGCCCAGCGGCAGACCGCCGCGGTCCTGCAGGCCCACCCGGATCTCAAGGGCATCTTCGGCACCAACCTGTTCAGCGCCCAGGGCGCCTACCAGGCCGTGGACAACGCCGGGCTGTCCGGCGAGGTCAAGATCGCCTCCTGGGACGCCACGCCGGACCTGATCCAGGCCCTGAAGGACGGCAAGGTCGACCTGGTCCTGGCCCAGAGGCCGTACCAGATCGGGCAGCTGGCCGTGGAGTGGGGGTACAAGTACCTCACCGCAGAACGCCAAGGTTCCCAAGAAGGTCATCCCCGGGTTCTTCTTCTTCACCAAGGAGAACGTGGACGCCCCGGGCAGCCAGGCAGCTACATCTACAAGTAAGCTCCCGGAAACGCAGGCACTGCATGCGCAGGCAGCTAAGCTGCCTGCGCCCTTTTCGGCGGCCGCCGGGCAGGGTATACTGCTCGGGACAGGGATGCGAGGGATGACGCAACCAGGGGGCAGCAGCGAAGGTCCTCACTTTCCTCGGCGAGCGGTGGGCCGTCTTGTTCCTGCTCCTCCTGCTGATCGGCTTCGGCTTCGCTCGAACGCAACTTCTTCGCCTTCAAGAACTTCTCGAACATCCTCTATTACGCGACGATCGTATGCCCTGCTGGCGGCGGGAGAGACCTTCGTCATCATCACGGGAGGCATCGACCTGTCGCTCGGCTTCGTGATGGGCTTCACCGGCGTATCCTCGGCGATCGTCATGCGCGACATGTACGCCGCCGGCCGCCCGGAGGCCGCCTGCATGCTGGTCGGCGCGGCCGTCGGGCTGGCCCTGGGGCTGATCCCCGGGCTGATCAACGGCCTGCTGGTGGCCCGCCTGCGCGTGCCCCCGTTCATCGCCACCCTGGGCACCTACGGGGTGGCCAACGGCATGGCCCTGTACCTGTCCAACGGCTTCCCCATCACCTTCCTGCCGCCCCGGGTGCAGAAGATCGGGAACAGCTTCATCGCCTACCTCCTGCCGGGCAAGGGCTTCACCTTCTTCCACCGTCCCGAGGGTCTGAAGTCCAAGGAGCTGCGCAGCCTGATCGGGATCGTGCCGGTGACGGTGCTGGTCGCGGCGGTCGTGCTCCTGGTGTTCGCCTTTCTTCTGAACCGCACGCGGTTCGGACAGCACACCTACGCCATCGGCGGGAGCAAGGATGCCGCCATCCGCGCCGGGATCAACGTGCCTTCCCACCTGCTGCGCATCTACATCCTTTCCTCCATGTTCGCCGCCGTGGCCGGGGTGCTGTACGTGTTCCGCTCCGGGATCGGCAACTTCACCACGATGAGCGCCTCCTACGAGCTTTTCGCCGTGGCCGCCGTGGTGATCGGGGGGGCCAGCCTCATGGGCGGCAAGGGCGGCCTCGGGGGGCACGTTGATCGGCATCCTGATCCTGATGACCCTGGAAAATGGGCTGAACATCGCCGGCATCCCCGCCTTCTACCGCTACATCGCCACGGGGGTGATCCTGATCGCCGCCGTGGTGATCGACCAGCTCACTCCGGAAAGGAAGGCCGGAGGTGCCTGAGGCGACCGTGTCGGTCAACACGGAAGGCTCCCGGACCTGCCCGCTGGCTGGGACGCAATTGGGCCGTTCTGTTCCTGCTCCTGGAGCTGGCCGCCTTCGGCCTTCTGGGCACGAACTTCTTCTCCCCGGAGAATCTCCAGAACATCCTCGTGGCCTGCCTTCCTGGTGCTGCTCCTCGCCATGGGCGAGACCTTCGTGATCATCACCGGCGGGATCGATCTCTCGGTCGGGTTCGTCATGGGCTTCGCCACGGTGGTCTGCGCCAAGTTCATGGTCCTGCTCCAGGCGGCGGGCCTGCCGCCCGGGGCCTCGATCCCGCTGGCGTCGCTGATCTGCCTGGCCATCGGCCTGATACCCGGCCTGGTCAATGGAACGCTGGTGGCCCGCCTGAAGGTGCCGCCCTTCCTGGCTACCTTCGGGCTGTACGGAATCGCCTACGGCTTTTCCGAGATCATCTCGAAGAACACCCCGATCGTCGGGGCTCCCTCCAATTGCCGGGGAGATCGGCAACGAGTACTTCTTCTACATCGTGCCGGGCAAAACGGTTTCCTTCCTCGTGAAGCCGCAGGACCTTGCCATAGAGGAAATGCGCAGCATGATCTCGGTCCTGCCGATCCTCGTGGTGATCTTCTTCGTGTTCGTGGCGATCTTCGCCTTCGTGCTGAGGCGCACCCGCTTCGGGCAGCACACCTACGCCATCGGCGGGAGCATGGATGCGGCGACGCGTTCGGGCATCAACGTGCCGGCAATCATCTGACCTGGATCTACATCATCTCCGCGTTTTTCGCCTCCCTGTCGGGAGTGATGTACGTGCTGAAATACGTGTCCGGGAGGGCCGACGCGGGCAGCGCCCGCATGCTGGACTCGGTGGTGGCCGTGGTCATCGGGGGTGCCAGCCTGTACGGCGGCACCGGGACCGTGAAAGGCACGATCATCGGGGCGCTGATCATCGCCACGCTGGAAACCGGGATGGTCAACCTGCTGATCCCGTCCCACAACCGCTACATCGCCATCGGCGCGATCCTGGTGATAGCGGTGCTGATCGACCAGTTCTTCCCCGAGCTGGTCGGAAGGGGGGAGTGAATGGCGGAGCCGATGCTGCAGGTGCGCGAACTGACCAAGCGCTTCGGCGGGCTCACGGCCGTGGACCGGGTGGACCTGGAGGTCTACCCGGGCGAGGTGGTGGGCCTGCTGGGCGACAACGGGGCCGGCAAGTCCACGCTGATCAAGATGGTCTCGGGGGTCTATCGCCCCGACGGCGGGCAGATCTTCTTCCAGGGCAAGGAGATCAAGCTGGGCAGCCCCATGGACGCCCTGGAGCTGGGCATCGAGACCCTGTACCAGGACCTGGCCCTGGCGGAGAACCTCAACGTCTACGCCAACATCTTCCTGGGGCGGGAAAGGACCAAGCCCTTCCTCGGCTTCATCCGGGTGCTCGACCACGCCGCCATGCACGAGGAGTCCGAGAAGGTCCTCAAGCGTCTGGAGATCGAGATCCCCTCGCTGAAAAGCCAGATCAAGACCCTGTCCGGCGGGCAGCGCCAGGCGGTGGCCATCGGCCGCTCGATCTACTGGAACGCCAAGCTGCTGATCATGGACGAGCCCACCGCCGCCCTGGGCGTGCAGGAGCAGCGCAAGGTGCTGGACCTGGTGCGGGTGCTGCGCTCGCAGAACATCCCGATCATCGTCATCAGCCACCAGCTCTACGACATCTTCTCGGTATGCGACCGGCTGGTGATCATGCGGCGCGGGAAGAAGGTGGCCGAGCGCCTCACCAAGGAGACGACGCCGGACGAGGTGGTGGGGCTGATCATCGGCTCCGAGGAAGTGGCAGCGGCCAGTGGAGCCGCGCCGGAAGGCTGAGCCGGACGGCGTGCGCCTGCCGCCGCGACGCTCTGGCCGCCTCTGGTTGACCCAGCTCCCGCCGCGCAGGTACTCTTACTCCATGGATCTACACTCGACCGTCAAGCTCAACAATGGCCTGCGGATGCCCTGGGTGGGGCTGGGGGTTTTCCTCTCCCCGGAAGGAAAGCAGACCGAATCGGCCGTGCGCTGGGCGCTGGAAATCGGCTACCGGCACATCGACACCGCGGCCGCCTACAACAATGAAAAGGACGTGGGCAAAGCCCTCAAGGGCAGCGGCCTGCCCCGCGATCAGGTATTCGTCACCACCAAGGTGTGGAACGCCGACCAGGGCTTCGACTCGACGCTGAAGGCCTTCGACGAAAGCCGCCGCCGCCTGGGCCTGGACACCCTGGACCTGTACCTGGTGCACTGGCCGGTCAAGGGCAAGTACAAGGAAACCTGGCGGGCGCTGGAGAAGCTGTACTCGCAGGGCAAGGTGCGGGCCATCGGGGTGAGCAACTTCCTGGTGCATCACCTCGAGGACCTGCTGGCCGATGCCGCCGTGGTGCCCGCGGTCAACCAGGTGGAGTTCCATCCCTTCCTGCTGCAGCGCGAGCTGCTGGAGTTCGGCCGCGCCAAGGGCATCCGCCACGAGGCCTGGAGCCCGCTGACCCGCGGCAAGATGCTCTCCGACCCGCTCATCGGCGAGCTGGCCCGCAAGCACGGGCACAGCAACGCCCAGATCCTGCTGCGCTGGGACCTGCAGCACGAGGTGGTGACCATCCCCAAGTCCGTGCACCGGGAGCGCATCGAGGAGAACAGCCGCCTGTTCGACTTTCAACTTTCCCCGGAGGACATGGCCGCCCTGGACGCGCTGGACAGCAAGACGCGCATCGGACCGGACCCGGACAACTTCGACTTCTAGGAACGAGGCCAGGAGGCCTCCGGCCGCTCATTCCAATAGCAGCTGGTCCACGTAGCACCAACGCCAATCCTCCCCCGGCTCGAGGGAGACGATGAGCGGGTGTCCGGTGGCCTGGAAGTGGCGCGTGGCGTGCTTGTTCTTGGACTGGTCGCAGCAGCCCACGTGTCCGCAGGTCAGGCACAGGCGCAGATGCACCCAGTCGTCCCCGCTGGCCAGGCATTCCTCGCAGCCTTCGGTGCTCGGCTCGACCGGGCGGATGGAGGACAGGTGCGAACAGCGAGCGCGCGTCTTCGGCATGTAGCGAAGCTACTCAGGGAGGAGCCTTCCCGTCAATCCGGCGCGCCCAGCTCGGCGCACAGGCCGGCCAGGAAGGCCCGGTTGTCGGCCTGCACGTAGGCTACCGGGACGCCCGCCCGGCTGAAGGTCTTCATGAAGCGCAGGTAGTAGGCGGGGTGCTCCGGCGGCGGCTCCCCGTCCCGCAGCCAGTCCCAGGACGGCGGGGCCAGATCCACCACGAAGATCCGGAAGTCCTCCAAACGCCTGCCCTCCGCCTGCGCGACGTTGCGGGCCATGGACAGGGCCTTCTCGAAAATCATCGGCGACATCACGGCGGAACCCACGCTCAGGTACACCCCGCCGCTCAAAGCGGCCACGCTGGAGACGAAGCGCAGGAAATCCCGCTCGGCGGTGCGGCCCACGGCGGCGCCGCTGGAGGCCGGGTGGGAGTAGATGATGTCGTGGCCGAACATGGGATGGGCCGTGAAGGGCACGCCCAGCCGGAAGGCCGCGGCCTGCAGCCCGAAGCGCTTCCAGGGGTGGGGCACGGCCAGGAATCCCGGGGGCAGCTCCAGGCGGCGGAGCACGGCCAGCAGGTCCGCCGCGGCGGCGGCCTCTCCGGGCCGCTCGGCGGCCAGAGCGCGCACCTCTTCGACCAGCTCCTCCTCGTCCGGGAATGTCCAGCCCGTCGCGGTGCACCAGGCTGCCGACCGCCTCCCCGTACCCCAGCCCCGCGCGCGCGCCGACCGCCAGGGCCAGGTTCAGGTACAGGCCGGTTTCCCGCCACAACCCGAACTCCCCCCGCGCCAGGTTCTCGCGCACGTCCTCGGAGCTGGCCCCCTGGTAGGCGAACTCCCAGTCGTGGATGACCCCGGCCCCGTTGGTGGCCAGGTGCGTGAGCCAGCCCTGTCTCGGCCAGGCGGATCAGCACGGGGGCCAGCCCGTTCTTGATGGCGTGGGCCCCGAAGGCCAGGATCACCGCCCGGCCGGCGGCCCGGGCTGAGCGCACCGCCGCGGCAGCCTCGATGACCCGCAGGCGGGCCTCCGGGCCCAGGCCGGCAGGGGGCAGGTCGGGGGAGACGTGGTCCGCCTGGATGCGCACCTTGTTGCGCCGCTCCGCCAGGGGCCGGAAGCGCAGGCGGCCGCGGTCGAACAGCGGCGAGTTCATGGTCCCTTGGCCTCGATGCGCAGCAGCTCCAGCAGGCGCTCCCCTTGCGAGAAATCCGGGACGATCAGGTCGGCCCCGGCCTGAATCAGGCGGGCGCGCTTGCCGGGATTCAACCCGAAGCGGCGCAGCTCGTCGCTGGCCACGCCGACGGCCAGGCCCCCGCGCTTGCGCGTCTCGCGGATCTCCACGGGCCCGTCCCCGAAGGTGGCCAGCGCGCCTGCGGCCCGCGGGCCGACCTCGCCCAGGATGCGCTCCAGCACCACGCGCTTGGGCTCATGCTCGAGGTCACCGCGGGCCCCGTAGATCCTGCCCTGGAAAAGCTCCCCGTAGCCCAGGGCCCGGGCCTCCTCCTCCGTGTCGGCCTGGTCGGTGCCGCTGGCCAGGTACAGCTTCACCCCCCTGCCGGCCAGCTCCCGCAGGAAAAGCGCGGCCCCCTTGATCCGGAAATCCTCGGCCTCCAGCTCCCCCCGCCCGAGGCGGGCCAGGCGCCTGCCCACCACCGCCATGAGCTCCCGGTTGTAGAGCTCCTTGTAGCCATGCTCGTCCTGCATGCGCTCCTCGGGGACCAGGGCGAACTCCCGGACCATCTCCACCAGGCCCTTCATCTGGGCCAGGGTCTGCACGCCGGTGGTCCGGTCGATGTAAGTCGCGGACCCGCTCGCGCACCCTCTCGTAGAGGACCCGCTCCGCGGGGTGGTCGCCGAGGATGGCCTTCAGCATGACCGGTTCCATGACCTCGGCCCAACCCTGCCGCAGGGTGGAGATGGTGCCGTCGTGGTCGAACACCGCGTGCCGCAGACTCAACCGGCGGGGGAGCACCGCCACCAGCTCGATGTCCGTGTCCTCCAGGTAGTTGGCTCTCCTCGGGTCCAGGGCGACTTCCGGATGGTAGCGGTAATCAGGGCTGGAGCCGATGGCCAGGATCTCCGCGGGGGAGGCGGTGCCGGTGACGCGCAGCTTCTGCACCGTCACCCCGGCCGCCAGGTTGCCCAGCTCCGCGGCCCCCAGCGGGTCCTCCCCGGCGGCCAGGGCCGCGGCGATCCCCGAGAGCAGGCTGTCCCCCGCCCCGACCGTATCCACCGGTCCGGGGACGGCCAGGCCGGGGACCTCCCGGCAGCCCTCCCCGTCGTGGACCAGGCAGCCGAACTCCCCGCGGCTCAGGAACAGCGGCCGGTTCCAGCGGCGGTACAGCTCCTCGGCCAGCGACCGGGCTCGCTCCAGCCCATCGCCGCCCGGCGGGAAGCCGACCAGGCGGGAGGCTTCCCGCTCGTTCAGCTTGCGCATTGCGCCGTGAAACTCCGCGCTGTTGCTGCGGCTGTCCACCACGACGGGCAGGCCCAGATGGCGGCCGATGAACTGGACCAGGCCGGAGCGCAGCTCGGGGGTGTGGATGCCGTGCTCCAGCTGCTGGTTCACCACCAGGATGTCCAGCTCCCCTGCGGCCCGTTCCAGACAAGCCAGCAGCGCTTCCGCGGTTTCCGAGGCCAGCTCGTTGAAATTGCCGTAGTCGATGCGCCGACCCTCCTGCTCACCCTCGTAGGGCTTGGTGTAGGTGGGGGTCTGCCAGGCCTCCCGCTGCAGGAGCAGCCCGCGCACGTCGACCTTCTCCTTCTCCAATAACCGCAGCATCTGCCAGCCGAACGGGTCGTCCCCGGCCACCCCGAACACCCGCACGCTGCCGGCACCCAGCGCCCGCAGGTTGGCGGCCACATTTCCGGCCCCCCCGAGGGAGTAGCGCTGCTCGCGCACCGCCAGGGTGGCCAGGCCCGTCTCAATGGAGATTTCCGAGCCTGCCGGGTCCAACAACAGATAGGCATCGAGGCAGAAGTCTCCGATCACCCCGACGCGCACCGCGCGGATGAGCTCCAATAGGCGGGGAAGGGCGTTTTTCACTGAAGCCCAGTCTACCATGGATGCCTCGCCTGCGGCCACGCAGGCGGGACCCGCCGCGCCGGGCGCGGTTGAAAACCGGCGGGGATCGCACTACAGTGGGGCGGGGTGCGAACCATGAGAACGCAGACACGGGGGCTGTTCGAGAGGGAGCTGCGGGCGGGGAGCCTGGAGCCGCTGCGGGAGGCGCTGGCGGCGGCCTTCGACCTGCTGGCCGCAGCGTTGGGCGCGGGCGGCAAAGTGCTGGTGTGCGGCAATGGGGGGAGCGCCGCGGATTCCGAGCACATCGTGGGAGAACTGATGAAGGGTTTCCGCAGCCCGCGGGAGCTGCCAGCCGCTGACCGGGAGCGCCTGGAGAGGGCCTGCGGTGCCGAGGGCCGTGCCCTGGCCGGGCGGCTGCAGCGGGCGCTGCCGGCCATCTCCCTGGTGAGCCAGGTTTCCCTGAGCACTGCGGTGGCCAACGACCAGGGCGCGGACCTGGTGTTCGCCCAACAGGTATACGGCTACGGACGGGCAGGCGACGCGCTGATCGCCATCAGCACCTCGGGCAACGCCGCAAATGTGCTGGCCGCCTGCCGCACGGCCCGCGCCTTCGGGCTGAAGATTCTGGGGATGAGCGGGGCGGAGGGCGGCGAGCTGGCCCGGGTCTGCGACCTGTGCCTGCGCGTTCCCGCCTCCGAAACCGCCGAGGTGCAGGTCTGGCACCTGCGCGCCTACCACCTGTTGTGCGCGCTGCTGGAGGCCGAATTGCTCGGGCTGGACGAGGCTTGACCTCCAGGCAGCGGGTGCTCGCGGCGCTGGAGCGGCGCCCCACCGACCGGGTGCCCGTCTTCATGTGGTTCCATCCGCGGACCACCGCGCGATTGAGCCGCCTGCTGGACATCCCCGCCGGCCTGGTGGGCGAAGCCATGGGCAACGACGTGCGGCAGGCCTGGGTGAACAACAACCACGCCATGGAAGGGATCCTGCACGAGCGCGACGGGGAGTGGCACCGCGACTACTGGGGCATCAAGTGGGAGAAACAGGGGGATTTCAACCAGCCAGTGGAGTTTCCCCTGGCCGCCTGCGGCGAGACTGAGGCCCTGGCCTACCCTTTCCCCTACGACCGCCTGGAGGAACTGCTGGCCAACATGCAGCCCCTGAGCGCCGCGCCGGATCGCGCGCAGCACTTCCTGGGCTGCGACGTGTCCCCCTGCGTCTTCGAGATGTACTGGCGGCTGCGCGGCCTGGAGCAGGCCCTGGTGGACATCGCCTCCCGCCCGGCGTTCGCCGGAAGGATGCTGGAGCGCTGCGCCGACTTCGCCCACAGGCTGTCCGAGGAGGCCTGCCGGCGCTACGCGCTGGATTTGCTTTGGACCGGCGACGACGTGGCCGGCCAGGGCGGCCTGATCCTGAGCCCCACCGCCTGGCGCGAGCTGGTCAAGCCGCCGCTGGCCGAGATTTTTGCCGTGGGCAAGCGGGCCGGCCTGCCGGTGGCCTACCATTGCTGCGGCGCTCTGGCCCCGATCATCCCGGACCTGCTGGAAATCGGCCTGGACCTGCTCAATCCCATCCAGGCCGGCTGCCCGGGCATGGAGCCCCGGGAGCTGAAGCGCCAGTTCGGTTCCCGCCTGTCCTTCATGGGCGGGCTGGACACCCAGGGGGTGCTGCCCTTCGGGGACGAAGCGGCGGTGCGCCGCCACACGGCCGGGCTGCTGGAGATCTTCAACGGCGGGGGGTACATCCTGGCGGCCTCGCACACCATCCCGCCGGAGACCCCGGAGGCCAACATCTTCGCTCTGTACCAGGAAGCGGGCATCCGGAGGGAAGAGATCTTCGACCGCGCCGCCGACCTCCGGAAATACCGGGTTTCACCCCGCAATAGGCGGGCTTCGCCGCGCGCCCGCGCCCGGCGAGGACCGGGCGCCTGAGCGGGGTTACTCCGCCGATACCGACAGCTTCATGCCGCTGATGAAGTAGCGCTGCAGGGCCACGAACAGCAGGATGGTCGGCAGCGAGGTGAAGATCACCCCCGTCATGATGTAGGGGATGTTGCCCCCGCCGTAGCCGGACATGGTGGCCAGCGCCACCATGATCGGGCGGATGTTCTGGGTGCGCGACAGGACCATGCCGAACAGCAGGTCGTTCCAGATCCAGGTCATCTGGAACAGGGCCACCACGGCGGTGGGGGCCAGCGACTGCGGCACGAAAATCGAGAAGAAGGTGCGCACCGGGCCCGCCGCCGTCGATCTTGGCGGCGTCCTCCACGTCCTTGGGGATCGTGGTGTAGAAGCCGCGGTAGACGAACAGGGCGAAGGGCGTGCAGATGGCCGCGTAGATCAGGATCAGGCCGATGCGGGTGTTGTACAGCCCCAGGGTGTTGAAGAACTTGTAGACCGGGATCAGGTACATCTGGAAGGGGAACAGGGTCCCGCTGTAGATCAGCAGGAACAGCAGGAAGAACAGGGGCGGCTTCAGGCGCACGATGCTGTAGCCCGGCCATGGAGGACACCGCGATGGCGATCGCCGCCCCGGCCACGGCGTACAGCAGGGAGTTGAGGAAGTGCTCGTGCAGCCGGTAGGTCTTCATCACGTTGCGGAAGTTGTCGAGGATGGAAACCTTGGTCGGCAGCTGGTAGAACTTCTGGGACATGAAGTCCTGCGAGCTCTTGAAGCTGACCAGGAAGGTGGTCCACACGGGCAGCAGCCACAGCAGCACCAGGACGACGAGGATCAGGTAGGTCGGAATCTTGCGCCCGCTGCTCATAGGTTTAGTAGTACAGCAGGTCCTTCTTGGCCATGCGCTGGATGTACAGCGCCGAGACGCCGATGACCACGATGGACAGGAAGACCGAGATGGCCGAGCCGTAGCCCATCCGGAACAGGGTGAAGGTCTCCCGGAACATGGTCACCGCCAGGGTCTCGGAGGAGTGGTACGGCCCGCCGCGGGTCATCACGTAGATGATGTCGAAGGCCTTGAAGGAGTTGACCATGGCCATGGTGATCACCACGGTGGTGATCGGGCGCAGCATGGGCAGCTTGACGTGCAGGAAGGTCTCGAAACGGCTCGCCCCGTCGATGATCGCGGCCTCGATCGGCTCCTTGGGGATGGTGCCCAGGCCCATCAGGAACATGACCATGTTCGTGCCCAGCTGCTGCCAGGTCCAGCTGATGAGCATGGAGAAGGTGTTCAGCGGCACCCCGGTGAGCCAGGAGGGCTTGAGCGGCAGGCGCATCAGCTCGAACAGGTTGTTCAGCACCCCCAGCTCCTTGCCGAACATGTAGGTCCAGATGATGCCCTGTGGCCACGAAGGAGATGGTGAGCGGGATGAAGAAGATCGACTTGAAGAAGCGCTCGAAGCGCACCCCGTCCACGAACACGGCCACCAGCAGGCCGCCCAGCACCGGGAAGACCAGGGTGAAACCGACCCAGATGCACCGTGTTGCGGATGGAGATCAGGAAGTCCCGGTCCACCAGCAGCCTGGCGTAGTTGGACAGGCCGCTGAAGACCGGCTTGGCTGATCCCGTCCCAGTCGAAGAAGCTGTAGTAGATGTTCTGGACCATGGGCACCAGCAGCAGCACTACGACCAGGGCGAAGGCGGGCAGGATGAAGAGGTAGCTGACGACCCGTTCTCGCCGGTGCTCTTCATGGCAGATGAAAGGCATTCCGGGGCGCACGGCCCCGGAATGCGGCTACTCGACTCGCTTACTTGTTCTTCGCCCAGTACTCGTCGGCGATCTTGTCCAGGTCGGCCAGCACCCTGTCCACCGAGGCGGGGTTCAGGATGAACTCGGCGAACTTGTCCACCGCCTGCTCGCAGATCGGCGTGGGCGTGGCCTCCCAGAAGCGGTTCAGGATCCGGTAGTTCCCGTCGACCAGCGTCTTGCGGAAGTTCACCCGGGCCTTGGCCAGGTAGCTGGAGTCGGACTTGGAGTTGGCCGGGTACTGCCCGACCAGCTTGGCGTAGAAGGCGTTGCCCTCCGGGCCCATCCAGTAGTCGACCACTTTCTTGGCCGCCTCCAGGTTGGGGGCGTTCTTGGCGATCAGGATCGGGGTGGCCTCCAGGATGGCCAGCTTGCCGGCCGAGGCATTGTGCGGCGGCATGACGAAGATGTCGCACTTGGACTCCGGCACGCCGTTGGAGGTGAGCACGGTCATGTACCAGGTGCCGCAGGGCACCATGGCCACCTTGCCCTGGTTGAACAGCTGCGGGGCCTCGGAGAACAGGTCGGTGGAGGGATCGGTAGAAGTAGCCCTTCTTGATCATGTCCGCCCAGACCTTGAAGGCCATCTTGACCTGCAGGTCCGTGTACTTGGCCCGCCCTTCGCACAGGTCCACGTACAGGCTCGGGTTCTGCCGGGCGACCATCTCCTCGAACAGGATGAAGGTGGGCCAGCGCTGCTGCACCGATCTGCAGCATGGGGGTGACGCCGTTGGCCTTCAGGGTGTCGCAGACCTTGGTGAACTCGGCCCAGGTCTTGGGCACCTTCAGCTTGTACTTGGCGAACACCTCGGTGTTGTACCAGATGCCCCAGTACTCCACCACGTAGGCGAAGCCGTAGACCTTGTTGTTGAAGGTGAAGGCGTCGCGCAGGCCCTGGGAGTACTCGGCCTTGTGCTTGTCCCACAGGTCGGTGGTTTCGGCCACCAGGCCCTGGTCGATCAGGTCCTTCATGCGGTAGGTGGACCACCAGGTGAACAGGTCCGGGGCCTGCTTGGTGGGCAGGGCGGCCCGGGTGGCGGAGATGAACATGGTCGTGTCGGATACGGCGTGGGGGTGAAGCCGATGCCGATGGCCTTCTTGACCTGCTGGCCCATGTCCTCGTAGAACGGCTGGTAGTTGGGGTTGCCGCCCTTGTCGTGCATCATGATCAGGTCCTTGGCCTGGGCGAAGCCCGCCACGGCCAGGCCCAGGAGGGCCAGCGCGACCACAGCGATCCGCAAACCTTTCATACGAACCTCCTTGAAAATTTATGTCAGGCGCCGCGCGCGGCGCCGTGATTCACCGGAGTCCAGCATGGCCACGACGTTCTCGGGGGGCACGAAGGCCAGGATGTTGTGCACCTGCTGGAAAACGAACCCGCCCCCGGGGGCCAGGATGCGCACGCGCTCGCGCACGTGCGCGCGCACCTGCTCCGGCGTGCCGCCGGGCAGCACCTCCTGGGTGTCGCAGCCGCCGCCCCAGAAGACCAGGTCCGCGCCCGAAGTCCCGCTTGAGCCCCGCCGGCTCCATGCCCGCGCAGCTCGACTGCACGGGATTGATGGCGTCCAGCCCGGCGTCGATCAGGTCCGGCAGCAGCTCGCGCACCCCGCCGCAGCAGTGCAGCATCACCTTCACGGGGGCCAGCTCTTTGGCCCGGGCCCACAGCCGGGCGTGCCGCGGCTTGAAGAACTCCCGGTACATGGCCGGCGAGAACTGCGGCCCGGTCTGCATGCCCATGTCGTCGCCGAACACGATGATGTCGATCGAGTCGCCCACGGCGCCCAGGAAGCGCTCCAGGTTCGCCAGATGGATCTCCACCACCCGGTCCAGGAAGCGGTGCACCGCGCGCGGCTCGGCGGCCAGCATGTACAGGAAGCTGTCCATGCCGAAGAGGAACTGCCCCATCTCCACGAGGTTCCCGCCGAACAGCCCCAGGATGGCCCGCTGGCTGCCGCGGCGCAGGGCGCGGGCCCCCTGCTTTCAGCAGCTCCAGCCCTGCGGCCCCGGCGGCCAGGGGGCCGGGCGGCGAGCCGACCGCGGTCCACAGGCACTCGGCCATGGCGTCGCGCGGGTCCATGCCCGGGTCGTCGGCCAGCGGCCAGAAGGTCTGCTCGAAATAGTGCGATCCGTCCACCATCTGCCCCAGGACCCTGCCGCTGTCGGATTTCAGCACCCAGCGGCCGGGTTCCCGCGCCGGCAGTGCCCAGGCGGGCATGAAGGCGGGGCTGCCGTCGGGCAGCGGCCACTCCCGCCAGTGCCGGTCCTCCAGGGCGAAGCCCCTGCCCAGCTCCAGGGTGTCGACGCCGAAGCGCTCCAGCACGTCCGCCTCCACGATCGCCAGCTGCTGGATGGGGTCGTACACCCGCACCGGCGCCGGCGGCAGCCCGAGCAGCGCGCGCAGCCTGGGGTACAGCAGGGCGCTGATGCCCGAGGAGCGGTGCCCGGAGAGGTCGACGGGAACGCGGTCCGGCTCTCGATGGTTCAGGGCGGCCAGCACCCTTTCGCGCGAAGTCACGGAATTACTCTCCTCCATGAGCCGCCGTGCTGTCAAGGAGCCGCGGCCGCGCGCGTCCCTCCCGCCTAGGCGTAGCGCAGCTTCAGCTCGGTGTAGGCCTTTTCGTCCAGCAGGTGCTCCAATTGCCGGAGCGTGGCGCTCAACTGCGCGGCCAGGCGCGGTTCCTTGCCGAAGTGCAGGAAGACGGCGGGGTCCTGCAGCAGATGGCAGATGGTGAAGCAGACCCGGATCACCTGCCCCAGTCGCCTCCCGCACGGTCAGGCCGTGCAGGAAACCGTCCGCTTGCAGGCGGCGCTCGGCGTGCGGCAGGCGAAAGGGCTGGCCCTGCAGCAGCGAAGCGTCCAGCGGCCGCTCCGCTTCCTCCTCCCGGGCCCCCACCCCGTCCAGGGCCAGCACCCGGGCCAGGGTCTTGCCCAGGTTGAACAGCACGGCGAGGCCTTCCTCCACCAGCTGCAACACCTCCAGCTCCTTGGGGATGGCGCCCATGCTGGAGCCGCGGATCGCCAGGAAGCGGCTGAACGGGAAGTTGGCGAAGCCGAAGACGGCCTTCTCCAGCTTGTCGCAGACCGTGGCCAGGCGGGCGAACTCCGTCTGGAAAAAGGACGGCTCGAACAGGACCGCCTTGAGCGGGCCTTCCAGGGTCACGGTTTCCGGCCAGCAGCGGCTGGAAGGCCGCTCGAAGACCGTGAACAGGCGCGGCACCAGCACCATGAGGTTCTGCCGGTCCGCCTCCAGCTTGGGGCCGTACAGGGCGGCCAGCAGGCGGGTGTCGGCCTGCCCCTCCTCGTCGTACGACAGGTAGCCGGCCAGGCGCCGCAGCTCGGTGAGCTGGGCGTGCAGGGTCTGCAGGTTTTCCAGGGAGCTGGCCACGTATTCCGCGATCCGGGCGCTGATCTCCGGCGGGCAGTCGAACTCGCTCGCGCTCACCGCCTCCTCGAGGTTGCCGCGCAGTGAGGTCCGCCAGGCCGAGCAGCCTGCGGAACTTCACCATGTTGAAGGCCAGCAGGCAGTTGTACAGCGAAGGCAGGCTCGCATCGGGAGACAGGAGGCGATACACCAGGTCCGCCGCGGGCCGATAGTCGCTCTCCAGCCGGGACTTCTTCTCGAAAACCGTGCGCAGGCTGGCGGTCAGCTCCTGGAGGATGCCCTCGCGGGAGTGCAGGAGCAGGAACTGGGCCTCCAGCGCGCGCAGGGAGTCGATCAGAGTTGCGGTCGCGCCAGTGCAGGTGCGCGAAGTCCGCCGCCAGGATGCGCTCGGCCAGGCGGGCGAGCACCGCCATCCAGTTGTACTGCCTCTTGGTCAGGTGCAGCCAGCCCAGCTCCAGCACCGGCTTGAGGCGCTGGACGAGCTCCGCGGCCCAGGGCTGCAGGGTCTGGGCCAGGAAGGTCTTCAGCGGCGGGGTCGGCCCGCACCGCGGGCGGCAGCCAGGAGACGAGCAGGGTGTGCGTGCGCCGGCCGAAGGCCCGGATGCGGGGCAGCTCGTGGAACACGAAGGCGCCAGAGGGAAGACGCCGGCGGGTTGAGCTTGATGCGCCGGGCGGCCGGCGCTCGGCGCGCTCCGCGGGCTCGGCCCGGCTTCCGGCTCCGGAGGCTCTGCGCGACGGCCTCCTGCGCGGCAGCTTCCGCCCCGGCGTCCCGGCCGCCTCCGGCTCGGCGTCCAGGCGCCGGATGCGCTCGACCTTCTGGCCCACGCTCTGCGGCCCGGCCAGGATGCGCTCGACTTCTGGCGCGGCGACCCGGGGAGCGGCGCTGGCGCAGCAGCAGCCCCAGCGCGATGTGGTCTTCGGCCTCTTTCTCGATCTGCCGCCGGTTGATCTTCATTTGCGCCGCTCCCATTCTCGGGCGATGGCGGCCCGTTGTCAATGCGGCGCCGGGGAGCCAGCGCCGCCTCGCCGACCCACACGAACTCCCAGGGCTCGGGGTCCGGTCCCTGGGCGCCGGCCCCGGGGGGTAGCTGGGAATGAAGCCGAAACGCTTGGCCATTGAGGTAGTTGTCCGCAGCCAGCCAGCGGTAGGCCGCGGCTCTCGCCGAACTCGGTGAAGGGCCTGCCCGTGGAAGGGTCGTTGAGGTCCAGGGCGAAGCCGGTGTGGTGGCGGGAGAAGCCTGGCGGCGCGCTCGCGGCCAGGGTCGCGTCCAGCGCCGCATCCGCGGCCCCCGCCGCGATCTCCCCGGCGGTGTAGGCCCTGCCGGCCCGCTCCCGGCCCTGCCCGGCCAGCGCCTCCAGAAAGATGGTCCGCTGCCGGGCCACGGTCCGGAACCCGGAAACCAGCTGCAGGCTCCGGCCCTGCGCGGCGGCCTCGGCCTCCAGGCGCCGGAAGGCCTCCAGCGCCGGGGGCTCGCAGCCGGCGCCCGCCGCCCGCATCGGCCAGCCGGGCGGGGTCCGCCTCCGCGCGCAGGCGGTAGCCGCGGGCCAGGGCCAGGCGCGCGATGCGCTCGTCGGCCTCCGTCTGGCCGGTGACCGCCGGCGCCGCTGCCGGGGGCGGAGGAGCCAAGGACTCGTACAGGTCACGGAAGCCGTTGGGGCTGAAGGTCTTATAGAGGAGGAGCTCCGGCCAGTCCTCCGCGCCCGGCTGCCTGCCCGGTGGCCCGCGACACGGCGGACTGTTCCAGCTCCGCGTAGAGCCTGCGGATCGCCGCCAGGGCCTTGCCCCTTCCCGCGGGGAGGAGGCTCCCGGTAGGCCGCCAGGCTGCCGCTCGGCTTCGGGAAAGGGGTAGTCCGGGTGGCGGGCCAGCAGGTCCTGCGCCGCGGCCAGCAGGTCCGCCGCCTGCCGGCCGGCCTCCTCCAGCTCCGGTCGCGCCGCCGGGCCTGCGCGACCAGGCCGACGACCGCGACGAGGATCGCCGCGGCCACCAGCGCTCCGGTCAGGATGCGCAGCACCCACAGCTTTCCGGGGCTCGCGCGCGTGCCGTTCAAGCAGGTACGCTACCGGCTCTGCGGCCAGTGCGCCTCGAGGGCCGCGCGGATGGCCTCGTACGGCTGGGCGCCCTGCAGGCGCATCACGGGCTCGCCCTTCCAGAACAGCATGATCGTCGGGATGGCCTCCACCTCGTAGCGGGCAGCAACCCCCGGCTTGCGGTCCACGTTGATCTTCACGGCCAGCAGACGCCCGCGGTATTCGCCGGCCACCCGCTCCACGGCCGGTGAAACGGCCCGGCAAGGCCCGCACCACTCGGCCCAGAAATCCACCAGCACCGGCAGGCTGGATGTCTCGAGCAGCTCGAAGAAGGAGGCCGGCAGCCTGTCCACGGTTACCGCTCCTGGGCCTGGGCGGCCTGGATGGCGGTGATGGCAATGGTGTACACGATGTCTTCCACCGTGGCGCCGCGGCTCAGGTCGTTGGCCGGCTTGCGCAGCCCCTGCATGATCGGGCCGATGGCCGGGACGTTGGCCGAGCGCTGCACCGCCTTGTAGGCGGTGTTGCCGGCGTCCAGGTCCGGGAAGATGTACACGGTGGCCTTGCCGGCCACCCGGCTGTCCTTCAGCTTGATCCGGGCCACCTCCTCGGATACCGCCGCGTCGTACTGGATGGGACCCTCGATGGGCAGGTCGGGCCGGCGCTCCCGCGCCAGGCGCGCGGCCTCGCGCACCTTGTCCACGTCCTTGCCCTTGCCCGACTGCCCGGTGGAGTAGGACAGCAGGGCCACCCTGGGCTCGATGCCGAAGGCCCGCGCGGTTTCGGCGCTGGTGATGGCGATGTCGGCCATCTGCTCCGCGGTGGGGTTCTCCACCAGGGCGCAGTCCCCGTAGACCAGCACGTGGTCGGGCAGGCACATGAAGAAGATGCTGGAGGCCAGCGACACCCCCTCGCGGGTCTTGATGACCCGCAGGACGGGGCCGAGGGTGTCGGCGGTGGAGTGGGTGGAGCCGGACACGAAGCCGCCGGCGTCCCCCTGCTGCACCATCATGGTGGCGTAGTGCACCGGGTCCAGCATCAGGTCGCGGGCCATCTCCCGGGTCAGGTTCTTGTGCTTGCGCAGCTCGTACAGGGCCTCGGCGTAGCTCTCCACCAATTTGGGGTCGTTTTGCTTCGGGTCGATGATCTGGGCCCGGCTGATGTCCACGCCGGAGGTGCGGGCGATCTCCAGGATCTTGTCCTTGTCGCCCAGAAGGATGACGTCGCACAGCTCGCGATCCAGGGCTTCGGCCGCGGCCAGCACGATGCGCGGCTCGGTGCCCTCCGGCAGCGCGATGCGCTGGCGGTTGGCCTTGGCCTTCTGCATCATCCGGTAGAGGAACATGCGCGGGGTCACGGCGTCCGTGACCACCTCGCCGAGCTGCCGGTAGATGCGCTGGATGTCGACGTGGCGGGCGATGAGAGTCTCCACCCGCTCCAGTTTCTCCTCGTCGTCGGCGGACAGCTCGCCGGTCATCTCGGCGATGCGCACGGCGGCCGCGTAGGTGTCCTCCTTGACCGAGAGGATGGTCAGCCCGCTGTCGGCGCTGCCCTTGAACAGGCGGCGGAAGTGGGCCCCGGGCACCAGCCCGCCGGTGAGCACCAGCCCGGAGTACTGAGGGTAGTTGGGCGAGCGCTGGGCGGCCATGACCGCCAGGATGTTGTCCACCCGGTCCCCCGGGGTGATCAGAAGGCAGCCGGGCAGGTCCTTGATGTAACCCAGAACGTGCTCCGGCATCATGGCCAGCACCTTCACCTCCCGCACCACTTTGCTCAACGCGTCGCCCTGATACACGATCTTGGCGTCGAGCTTGCGGGCCACCTCGCGCAGTCGGGGGGCCGCCAGCAGCGGATCCGGGGGCACCGTCCCGAACAGCGCAATGCCCTGAGCCTCCAGTTCCCGCTTCAGAGCCTCCTCCCCATCGGCCGGAGCGGCGAAAGGGTAGCGGTTCACGACGGCCCCCAGCAGGCGGCAATTGGCCTGCTGCAGGGATTCCGTGACCTCGGCCAGATTCTCCACGATCTGCGCGCGGGTCTTGCCGTCCCCGCGGGCCACCACCAGCACCGGCGCGCCCAGGTTATGGGCCAGCTCGGCGTTGATGTCGAACTCCAGGGCGGCGATGGCGCTGGTGTAGTCGGTGCCTTCGATGACCACGATGTCCTTGCCGGCGGCCAGGCGCCGGTAGGAGTCGAATATCTTCTCGAAAAGCCGGTCCTTGTCCGCCTGGGCGTCGGCCATGGTGGCCGGGCTCAGGTCGGCCGGCTCCTCGCTCAGGCCGAAGACCTCGCGGACCAGGCGCGAGTCGGGGTCGGTTCCCTCGCCGTCCGGCTGCCCGATGGGCTTCATGTACCCCACCCGGGGCACGATGCCCGCCAGGGCCTTCATCAGGCCCAGGGTGAACAGGCTCTTGCCGCTGCGGCTCTCCGTGGAAACGATGAACACTTTCTTCTCTGAATCCATCTCACTTCTCCGGGATGATAGTGGTTCCGGTCCATTCCGGTCCGGGTGGTTCCTTCTCCAGCAGGCGCGCGCGCGCCAGAAAAGTCTGGGTCAGCGTGTCGTCGGGAAGCTCCACCTGGGCGCCGCTCAGGAGGCCCGCGGCCTCGGCGAAGGCCCTCTGGTAGTAGCGCTCCACGCCGGCGGAGTACAGCTTCCAGCCCTTGGCCTCCTGGGCGGACAACTTGCGGCGGGGCACGTAGACGGCGGTGATCTCCGTCTTGCCCTTCACCACCACCCGGTCCGCCAGGCGGCAGTGCACCCTGGTGGCCACCAGGCGGTACACGGACTCGGACACCAGGAAGGGCACCCGGTAGATCTTGGTCAGGCCTTCCAGGCGGGAGGCCAGGTTGACCATGTCGCCGATCACCGTGTAGTCCATCTTCTTCTCCGAGCCGATGTTGCCCACGGTGACTTCCCCGAAGTTGATCCCGATGCCCACCGAGAACGAGGGCCTCCCGCGCTGGGTCTGCCGGGCGTTGAAGGCCGCCAGGGCCTCCAGCATGCCGAAACCGCAGTTCACCGCCTGCAGGGCGTCGTTGTCGTGCTTCACCGGCGCGCCGAAGAAGGCCATGATCGCGTCGCCGATGTACTTGTCCACGATCCCGCCGTGGGCCTGCACCACGTCCACCATCGGGCCGAAGTAGGCGTTCAGCGACTCCACGATCTCCTCGGGCGGCATCTTTTCGGCGATCGTGGTGAAGCCGCGGATGTCCGTGAACATCACCGCCAGCTGGCGCTTGTCGCCGACGAGCATGGACTCGGGGTTGGAGAAGAACTGGTCGATCACGTCCGCCGGCACGTATTTCTGGAAGATCTGCCGGATCTTCTGTTCCTTGCGCTGGGCGACCGCCGCGCGGAAGGCGTAGCTCTTGATCTGGTTGTAGGCTTTTTCCAGCTCGCCGGTCATCAGGTTGAAGGTGTGCCCCAGCTCGCCGACCTCGTCGTTGTACTCCAGCTCGACGCGCCTGCCCAGGTCGCCGGCGGTGATGATCTGCTTCATGGCCTCCACGACCTGGCGCATGGGATGCGTGATTACGCGTATGAACACGACGAGCAGCGCCAGCGCCGCCGCCACCGAGAAGACCAGGATCAGGGCGCTCTGGTAGCTGATCTGATTGACCGGCTCATAGAAGCTGCGTTGCTGCTCCGTGACCAGCAGGTACCAGCCGAACGGCTCGAAGCGCAAGCTTTGGCCCACGCGCCGCGTCCCGCCCAGCCGCACCTGCAGCCAGCCGGTGCGGCCGGCGGCGGCCAGCTCGGCCAGGGCGGCCTGCTCTTCCGCCGCGAGCGTCACCTCCGCGGTTTTCAGGGCCACCCGGCCCCCGGCCTCCACCGCCAGGATGAGCTCGGAGTCGCTGCGCACCAGGCTGCGGGCGAAGGACTCCACCGCGGACTTGGCCGCGGCCACGAACTCGGGGTCGTCCTCCAGACCGTTATCGCTCAGCAGCTTCCACTGGGACTGCGCATAGTTGGCCAGCTCGTCGGCCTTGAACTGCAGGAACTCCGTGGCCACCCGGGTAATGCCGTTGCGCGCGGCCAGGGAGGCGGCCAGGCTGACCAGCAGCAGGGGCGTGATGATCAGCGGCAGGACGACCAGGACCAGCTTGGAACGAATGCGCATGGATGGGCGAATCATAACCCCCCTTGCGGAGGAGGGTCAATCACGGGCACTCTGCCGAGCGCCTTGCCGACGGCCGGTCTGCGCGCTATCATGAAGAAGATGGGCCTGTATGATCGCCTGACCCGGCCTGCTTCCGGCAGGCCGGGCCTCCCCCCCAGCGGCGCGGTCGCTTCGCCGGCGAAGGGTCCAGCACAGGGAGGAGGTTCCATCACCGTAGACGAGCAGGTCGAGATCATCGGCGAGATCAACGACATCCTTCGAAAAAACCGGCTGACCATCCGCCCGGAAACCTTCAACTTCACCCCGCGCCGCCGGGGCGCGACCCTGCCCATCCTGGTCAATGCCGGGGCCGTGGCCCTCACCCTGGCGGCCGCCCTGGGCATCGCCGCCCTGTTCAACGCGGGGGAGCGCGACCTGGTGAGCCGCTCCGCGGTGCTGGTCACCGCCGAGGCCAGGCTGATCCAGGCGCTGAAGAAGGAATCCGCGGAGCAACTGGGCCGCAAGGACCAGGAGATCGCCCGGATCCAGGACAACCTGCAGTCCCTGGCCCGGGACCGGGACCGGCTGAAGCTGGACAGCCAGACCCAGCTGGCACGGCGGGAGCAGGAGCTGAAGGCGGACTTGGCGCGCGAGCTGGCCGCCGAGCGGCAGAAACTGGAGCGCGAGGGCCTGAAGGCGGACGCCGTGGAGCGGCAGCTATCGGAGCTGGAGGGCCGGCTGGCCGAGGCCAACCGGAAGCAGCTCGCCGACTTCCGGCGCCAGGCCGAGGCGGAGCTGGCGGCCAAGGACGCCTCCCTGGCGGCCAAGAGCCGGGAGTATACGAGGAGAGCCTCGACGCCTTCCGGCAGGAGCGGGCGGAGCTGGAGAAGCAGGCGCGCCAGAGGGAGCAGGAGCTGACCGCCCAGCTGCGCGAGAAGACCGCCGCGGCGGAGAGCGAGACCAGCCGGCTGGCCGGACAGCTGGGGGCCTTGACCGAGCAGCGCGAGCAGGAAAAACTGGCCTCCGACCAGCTGCTGGCCGGCTACACCAAGGCCCTCGACTCCTGGAAGGCCTCCCGCTACGACGAGGCGCTCCGGAACCTGGGGGCGGTGCGGGAGCTGCTCTGCAGGGAGTCGTTCGCCAGCCTGCCGGCGATCCGCAGCCGCCTGCCGGTGGAGCGCTCCCTGGTGGAAGCGCTGTCGGCCCTGTTCGAGTCCGAAAAAGCCGCCGCGGCCTCGGCCCCCGCCGCACGGCCTCCGCGGCGGCGGTCGCGGAGGCGGAATCGCGCCTGGCTGCCGCGCGCAGGAGCCTGGCCGAGTCCGAGCGGGACCGCCGCAGGCTGCAGGAGGAGGCCGACCGCTCCCGGCAGGAGCTGGCGCGCCTGCAGTCCGGCGAGAAGAGGCGGGCCGCCCAGGAGGCGCAGGTGGCGGCGCTGCAGGAGCGGATTGCGGCTGGCCCAGCCCCAGCCGACGCTTCCCAGGCCCAGGTGCTGGCGCTGTTGGAGACCAAGCTGCGCGTGCGGCAGGCGCTTTCCGCCGAGCCGTTGGCCAGCCGCTACCCGGGGCTGTACGAGGAGTTGGAGAAATACCTGGACGCCTACGGCCAGGAGCAGCGGCAGGAGGGGCAGGCCGGCGCCCTGCAGGACGCCGCCGCGGTGCTGGAAGGCCTGGCCCGAGCGTCCCGCGCCTGGATACGCGCCGCCTGGCCTCCGTTTACGCCGGCCGCGCCCGCGAAGCCTTCAGCCGCTTCGTGGCCCGATTGCGGAAGCATTTGAAGTAGAGGTCGGCGGCGGCGGCAGCCTACTACCTGCCAGAAGACCATGGTGCTTACGGAGGTGCCGTTGGCGTCCGTCACCCTGACCACCACGTTTCTGCTTCGCCAACTGCGTGTATAAAGCCGTATCCGCACCGGCCGCTTCGATCGAACCCCAGGCCGGATGGTCCGTGGAGAAAGTGTACGGCGCCGTCCCGGCATCGGCGGTGAATTCGATCGTATCATCCACGGCCGAAACGGTCGGGCTTTCCGGGATCAGCACCAGCGCCTGCAAGGGAGAAGTGACCACGCTCACCGTGGCGCTCGCTGTGGGTGGCGCGGCATGACGTCGTCGTCACGCTGACCGTGATCGGTGCCGGCTTGCGTCCGGCGCGGTGTAGGTCGCCGGGTTCCGTCGAGATCGGGAGCGAGAGCGGCGCGCGATCGAGCCGGTCGAGGCGCTGAAGGTGTATTGGCCCGGATCCACCCATCGCGGTGAAGACGACCGTGCCGCCCACCAGCACGGTTGCGGAGGTCGGCGAGATCTGCCAATGGAGAACCGGCATGCGGAACCGGCATTACCTCCACCGTCGCCGCCCGGGTTACCCCGACAGCGTCGGTGACGCTGACCGTGTAGATACCCGCGGAAACAGCGATCGAAGGGGTTACCGCTGCCGCTCCTGGACTCCACGCCGTCCAGCGCCCAGGTATAAGGGTCAGAGTCCGCCGGTCACGTGAAGTCTCCAGCTGTCCCCTTCCAGCAGCGTGATCTTCTGGACGTCGAGCGCCAGCGGCGCCAGCGCGTAGACCGTCACCACGGCGCTGGCCGTGTCGCCCAGCACGGTCGGTGGCCTGGATCGGAAAATCCTCGGATTCGCGCCGGTGGAAGTTCCTTTCCCTCAAAAATCCAGACGTGTCCTCGTCCACGGGGGTGTAGCGTCGCACCGAGGAACTCAGGGTATAGTCCCCCACTCCCCCCAGACGCTGAAGGTGAAATCGGTGTTCACCGGGATCAGCGCGGTGGACGGGCTGAACCTCAGCTCCCCGGGGGAATCCCTCTGCAGGGCATCCACCAGAGGGAAGGTCGCCGCAGCCGGCACAGGGCCAGCGACGATGCCCGCCCCCGGCCAAGGCCATGGCCAAGCGCGAATCCCGAAAGATCGCCGTGACGCCGATTCGTGCCTCGCGTCCGCCTTCACTCCTGCCAGTACACGGTGGTGCTGGCCGACTGTACCGGCCTGCCGGAATCCGACACCGTCACGACCACGTTCTTGCCGCTCTTCCCGTGCGTATACAGGCCGTCGGCGGTGATGGTCGCCCAGTTCTTGTATTGGTTTTTCAGCACGTAGCGTAAGGCGAGGTGCCGCCGGACACGCTGAACTGCACATCCTTCCCACCGCGTCGACCATGGGCGCATCCGGGAGGAGGAGCAACGCCTCCGGCGCCTTTCGGTGACCACGACCCGCGCCGAGATCGGATCCTAGGTCCCGCTGCTGGAGAGGGTCACGGTCAACTCTTCTACGCTGTCCGGCGCGGTGAGCTGGGCCGGTCTCGGTCCGGTGATCGACAAGGCTCCCGCGCTTGACGACCAGACGTACGTGCTCGGCCCGTCACCGCCGTACGCGGTGAAGTTGACGTGGCGGATTTGCAGAACGGTCGCCTCAGCGGGATCGATTACCAGCGGCACCCCGGAACTGGCCACAACCGTAATCGTGGTTTCACGATAGTTGCCGATATCGTCATGAACAGCCAGAATGTGGGTTCCGGCCGTGGTCGGATCGAAGTCGTAGTAAGCCACAGCCGTCGCCAATTCCGCTTCGTTCACGAGCCACGTGTACGGGGCCACCCCCCCGCTCACGCTGAAACGGTGAGCGGCATCTCCCAGGGTCAAGGTTAGCGACGGGCTGTCGGATAGCTCGAAGGCCAGGAAGACCCTTACTGTGGCCGTGTCGGAACTGCCCGCCAGGTCGGTGGCGGTGATGGTCACCACGTCCCAGCCCTGCGGCGTCCGAGACGGTGTCCGGTGCGGTGTACGTCCAGGTCTGTTGTCCAGAAACCCCTGCCCGCGGAGACGAAGTAGTAGGGAGCAATACCCCCGACCGCGATGAAATTGAACTGTCTGCCGGTGGGCAGGTTCAGGCTGTCGGGGCTGAGCTGGAATGGCCCCGGCGATTCCCCTTCCAGTGCCTTCGTAAAGGGAGAGGTCGCCGCAGCCGGCCAGCGCCAGCGCGACCCCTGCCGCGGCCCAGGGTGATGCAGATCCGCGGGACGTCCAGCCTGCTCCGTGTTTCCGGTCACTCATCTTGCATGCCGCACCTCTGGCTCACCAGCGCGTATAAAAGAAAATCGCGGGCACGTTGAAGCCCATGATCGGCTCCACCGCCAGACACCCCGCCCTCCGTGTACATGTAGAGCAGCAGCTCGTAGAGGAATTCCAGGGACAGTCCCATCCGCGGGGTGAGGGCCAGGCTCAAGCCCGCCCCGGCTTTGGCCTGCGGCAGCACGCGGGTCAGGCGTTGGGCGACCTTGGCCTGCGGGGAGACGTTCAAGGCCGCGCCCGCCTGTACCCGCACGTGCACTCCCAGCCGCGACCGTTCCGGCGTGCCCAGCCGCAGGCTCAGGCCCACCGGCACCAGGGCCCCGAAGTACGATGCCGTGCCCTGCTCCGCGGGCAGCAGGCCCGCGTAGCCGGTGTATACCCCGAAGGCCACGGCAGCGGCGGTCCCGCGCAGGCGGTGCTCCAGATACAGCTCGGCCAGGTAGCCGAAGCGGAAGAGGGGGTCCAGCGCGGCCATGGGGAAGAAGGTCGCGCCGCCGGCGCCGATCTCCAGGGAGCGGTCAGGATGGCGCTCGGGCGGGGGCTCCGACCCTGCGGCGGGTTGCTCAGCGGGCAGAGGCTCAGGCTGCGGGGAGGCGCCGGAGGCGACCGTTTCTTCCCGCGCTGCCTGGGCCGCGGCAGCTGCCGCGGCTGCTTGCTGCCGCTCGCTCACCGCCTCCGCCAGGTGCAGCTCGAAGCTGCGGCAAGAGCTGCTCCACCACGGTGTCCACAGCCTCGTCCAGGCGCAGGTCGATCCTGCGGCTGGTCGAAGCCGTGGCGAGGCGCTCGCCGTCCCGTACCCGCAAGACCTCCACCTCCAGTCGAATGGTTTGTCCCGTACCAGGTATATCCCTCCAGAATCAGAAAATCCGCGCCTGCCGCTTCCTCCAGCAGCCGCCCGAGGGGGGCGACGGCCAGCACGGGAAGGGACAGCTCCTCCGGCATCCTGGCCTCCAGCCCGTGGCCAGCCAGGCCGATCTGCAGCGCGGCGGCCAGGACACGCAGGAACGGCGCGTCCCGCTCCCCGCCCTGCGGGCGTGGCACGATGAAAACGACGGCTTCGGGAGCCTCACCGGCAGCGGCGTCGGCCGGGCCGACTTCCTGCGGGAACGCCCGTGCGGACAAAAGCAGCAGACCGACTACCAATGCACGGAAGCGGGCGCTCAAATGCTCTCCTTTTTCGTGCGGCTGGCCGCGATTCGGCGTTATAGATAAATATACGCACTTTCCTGCGAAATCACAAAGTGGGTTCAGCCTTGACGGAAACACGGGCTTTCAATAGCATGGCCGCAAGCTCAATGAATGTGCTCCGTGACATCCCATTCCGACTCGACGAAACCGCCTTCCTGCGACTCACGCACCTGCAGAGTCTGGCGGAGGTGCAGGGCCTGCTGAACCGGGTCCTGGCCGCGGCCAGGCCCAAGGCCGCCTACAAGGTGTGCTACATCGGCGAGCGCGGCGCGGGCACCGTGCAGATCGAAGACCGGGTGTTCGCCAGCGAGGTGCTGGCCCGCAACCTGGAGCAGGCGGAGCGCGTCTTCCCCTACGTGGCCACCTGCGGGACCGAGCTGGAGCCGCTGGAAGAGGCAACCGCCGACCTGTTCAGCCGTTACTGCCTGGATGTGCTGAAGGAAATGGTTCTGGGGGCGGCCCGGGACTATCTCCTGGAGCACCTGCGGACCGCCTACGGCGCGAGCCGCCTGTCCTCCATGAACCCTGGCTCCGGCGACGCCCGCCTGTGGCCCCTGGCGCAGCAACGCCCGCTGTTTGGGCTGCTGGGGGACGTGGAGCAGGCCATCGGGGTGCGGCTGACCTCCAGCCTGCTCATGCAGCCCAACAAGTCCGTTTCGGGGATCTTCTTCCCGTCGGAGGTGCACTTCGAGAGCTGCCAGTTGTGCACCCGCGAGGGCTGCCCGCGACGGCGCGCCCCCTACAGCGGGGAGGCCGCCCTTGCCCACCCGTAGGCCCGGCATGGACCCAGTCTGGTCCGGGGCCTTCCCCATCCACACCTACGAGGTGGACCCCAATTCCCGCCTGGCCGCACCGGCCCTGCTGGGATTCTTGATGGAGGCAGCGGGGCATAGCGCCGACGCCCTGGGCGTCTCCATCCCCCAGCTGGAAGCCCGCAGCTTGACCTGGATGCTCTCCCGGCTGCGGGTGCGGCTGCGCGAGCACCCCGGCTGGCGGGACAGCCTCACCGTGGAGACCTGGCCCCGCGGCTTCGCCAGGCTGTTCGCCTTGCGCGACTTCCGCCTGCGCCGCGATGGGCGGGTGATCGGCGAGGCAGCCAGCGCCTGGCTGATGATCGACCTGGTCCGGCGCCGGCCCGTACGCCCGGAGAGCTCAGGGGACTGGACCCGGATGACCCGCCCGGAGCGGGCCCTGGAGGTCGACCTCGAGAAGCTGCCGCCGTTCCCCGAAGCCCCCGGGGACGGGGCGCGCGAGACCGAGCTGTCCGTGCGCTACTGCGACCTGGACGTGAACCTGCACGCCACCAGCCTGCGCTACGCGGAGTGGCTACTGGAGAGCCTGCCCGCCGAGCTGCTGGCCACCTCGGTGCCCGGCGAGCTGGACCTGGATTTCCAGAACGAAGTGGGGGCCGGCGAGCGCATCCTCTCGCGCTCCGCGCCCCTGGGCGGCGGCGCCTTCGCCCACTCGCTGGTGCGCCGGGCCGACGGGGTGGAGGTGGCCCGCGCGCGCTCAGCCTGGCGGCCGGCCTCCCCTGCCTGAGCCGGCCCGCGGCTGCCTGCCCCTGAACTCCCGGCCGCCTCCCCTCGCACCGCGCGCTTTTCCTTGACTTCCGCTCCCGGGTAGCATCATGCTGGAATTGACAGGAGGCACTCCTATGAAGCGAGTTCTCGCGTTTCTGGTCCTGGCCGTCCTGCTGGCCGCCGCGCTGCCCGCGCAGAAGCTGGAGCTGTACTACTACAAGCAGGAAAACCAGGAAGGTCTGAAGAAGCTCGTCGACACCTTCGTCAAGGAAAATCCGGGCATCGGCATCGACCTGCTCATCATCCCCAACGACGCCGACGCCACCATGGCCGCCCGGGCGGCTTCGGGCAAGCTGTCGGAAATCCTGCAGATGCAGTCCTACAGCCGGGTGTTCGAGTACGCCCAGAAGGGCTACGTGCTGGACTTGTCCAAGGAGCCCGTGCTGGCCAAGGTCATCGATTCGGCCAAGCCGGCGGTGACCCTGCAGGGCAAGCAGTGGGCGCTGCCCATGGACTTCGCCGGGATCGGCATCATCTACAACAAGGCCATCTTCGCCGAGTTCGGCCTGAAGGCCCCGGCCACCTACCGCGAGCTGGAGCGGGCGGTGAAGACCCTCACGGACAACGGGGTCACTCCTTTCGCGGGGCTGCTCAAGGAGAACTGGTCCATCGGCCACTTCATCACCCTGGTGCACACGAGCCTGCTGGCCGAGAAGAAGATCCCGGTGGCCAAGTTCATCGCCGATATGGACGCCGGCAAGGGCAGCTACGGAGTGGTGGACACGCGGAAGCTGTTCTCGATCATCGACTTCTACCGGGCCAACATGGACAGCAATGCCGAGGAGATGAGCTGGAACGAGCAGCAGGCGGCTTTCGCCAACGGCCAGGCGGCCATGATGGTGCAGGGCCTGTGGTCCTACGGGGCGGCCATCGGCTCCAACCCCGACCTGAACTGCGGCTTCGTTCCCTTCCCGGTGTTCAACGACGCGAAAATGAACAAGTTCTACGCCGACGTGGACTCCTGCTTCGGCATTTCCGCCCAGGCCTCGCCGGACAAGCAGGCGGCGGCCAAAAAGTTCCTGGCCTGGTTGAGTACGCCCCAGGCCGTGAAGATCTGGACCACGGACTACAAGCTCACCCTCTCCTTCAAGGGCGCGGACCTTTCCGCCCTGAAGCCCCCCTTCGTGGAGCTGATGTCCACCGTGGGAAAGACCGGGGCCTACCCGTGGGCTTTCTCCATGTACCCCACGGCCGTGTTCGAGGACGCGGTCAAGAACGGGGCCCAGGCTTACGTTTTCAAGAAGAAGTCCGCCGAAGCCGTGATCGCGGACATCGACCGGCAGTGGCGGGAAGCGCGGTAGGCCGGCGCACTCAGCCCGCGTTCCGGTCAGAGCCGGGGCGCAGCCCGGTACTCCGGGTTTCACCCCGGCCTGTTTCGGGGAGTCGGCATGGTGGAGTCCAGGTTCCAGCGGGCCCTGTTCTTCTGGATCTTCGTGCTGCCCGCGCTGGCGGCCTATGCCCTGTTCTTCCTCTACCCTTTCGCCCAGGGCATCCGCATTTCGTTCACCAACTGGGACGGCCTGACCCCACGCGCCCCGATAAGCCTGCCCCAAACCGAGTTCGAGGCTCGCATCCTGGATCGCCTCTCCAGGCCCGCGGACCGCGCCTTCCTGCTCAGCGTCTACCACCTCGACGAAGCCGACGGCCTGTATAAGCGCTACGAGCTTTCCGGCGCCCGGCGCTACCGGGTCTATGCCCTGCTTCGTGCCGCGCACTACCAGCCGGAAAACTACCGCTACGTGGGCCTGGCCAACTATCTGGCGATCTTCACCGGCCGGGTGGAGGAGCGCTTCTACCCCCGCCGCTTCCTGAAGCGCAACTTCAACCCCGACTCCGGCCTGCCGGCCGCGATCCCGGCCAGGGATTTCCAGCGGGTGTTCCTGCCCAACCTTCCAGCCGGAGAGCGGACCTTCGCCCGCTCGTTCTTCGAACCCTCCGCCGAGGGATACGCTCTGAAGCCCGAGTACGACGAGTTCGCCCTGGAGGACCGCGTCTGGCTGCTGCCCGAAGTGGACCCGGAGGGCACCGTGCCCTCCGGCGAGGTGGACCGGTTCCTGGCGGGAGTGAAGAGAGCCGGGTTGAGCCAGGACCGCGGCGCCCTGGAGGAGGCGGTGGAGGGCTTCCTGGCCGGCAACCCGCTCTCGGCGGCCAGCGCGGCGCAGGCCCGGCAGGCCGCGGAGCGGATGTTCGGCCTCGGGCGGCTGAAGAGCCTCCTGGCCTCCGCGTGGGTGGAGAGGGGTTTCGACCTGGGGGTGGTGGGTTTCACCCTGTTCTTCACGTTTTTCAACGTGCTGTGTTCCAACCTGCTGGCCTTCTTCCTGGCCATGGCCCTGGACGCGCGCCTGAAAAGCCGCAACGTGCTGCGCAGCGTGTTCTTCCTGCCCAACGTGCTGTCCATGGTGGTGGTGGCCCTGGTGTGGTCGTTCGTCTTCTACCACCTGCTGCCGGCGCTCACGGGCATCGACAAGTGGATGGGCGATCCGGCCAAGGCCCCCTGGCTGATCGTGGCGGTGCAGGTCTGGCGGGAGTCCGGGTACCTGATGGTGATCTATCTGGCCGGCCTGCAGACCATCCCCGCCGACGTGCTGGAGGCGGCCATGATCGACGGCACCGGCTTCTGGGGCCGGCTGCGCCTCATCACCCTGCCGCTGCTGGTGCCGGCCTTCACCGTCTGCCTGTTCCTGAGCCTGTCCAACTCCCTGAAGTGCTTCGACCTGGTGTACGCCATGGTCGGCCCCTCCGGCTACGCCGTGGGCACCGTGCCGCTGGTCATGGACATCTTCTTCGACGCCTTCGCCAAGCGCCTGGCCGGCCTGGCTACGGCCAAGGCCATCCTGCTGTTCCTGGCCATCGTGCTGATCACCGGCGTCCAGCTGAGCGTGATGAAGCGGCGGGAGGTGCAGCAATGAGGCCGCGGGACTTGCAGCCGCGGCAAGCCGGCGAAGCGGCCGCGGCAAGGGCGGAAGCGCTCCCCGGCGCTCATCGCCCTGGAGGCGCTGATGATCCTGGCCGCGCTGGCCTTCATCTACCCGGCCCTGTTCGTGCTGAACAACGCCCTGAAGCCGGACGCGGACATCACCCTGCGTCCCGTGGCCCCGCCCACCCGGCTGTACCTGGCCAACTTCGCCAAGGCCTGGAGCGAGATGCGCTTCCCGCTGACCCTGGCCAACACTTTCCTGGTCACCGCCTTCGGGGTGGGCGGCATCCTGCTGGCCAGCGGCCTGGCCGCCTACAAGCTGGCCCGCACCCGCGGCCGCCTTTCCTGGATCCTGTATTCGGCCTTCGCCTTCGCCCTGGTGATCCCCTTCCAGATCGTGATGGTGCCGATCGTCGGCCTGGCCACGGACCTCGAACCTGTCCAGCATCTGGGGCATCATCCCCATGTACTGGGGGCTGGGCGCCCCCCTGGCCGTGTTCATGTACCACGGCTTCGTCAAGAGCGTCCCGCGGGAGCTGGAGGAGGCGGCCGCCATCGACGGGGCGGGCCGCTTCTACTCCTTCTTCCGGGTGGTCTTCCCGCTGCTCAAGCCCATCACCGCCACCATCGCCATCCTGGACAGCCTGTGGATCTGGAACGACTTCCTGCTGCCCCTGGTGGTGGTGCGCAAGGGCACCCTGCAGCTGGAGCAGATGCAGTTCTACGGCATGTTCCTGCGGGAGTACGGGCCGGCGGCGGCCAGCCTGATCCTCTCGGCCGCGCCGATCATCGTGCTGTACCTGGCACTGCAGAAGTACATCATCAAGGGCATCGCCTCCGGCGCGGTGAAAGGGTAAGGCGCGCTGGACATCGAGCTGCTCGTGCTGGGCAGCGGGCCGGCCGGGTACTACTGCGCCCTGGAGGCGGCGCGCGCGGGCTTCCGCACCGCGCTGGCCGAGAAGGCGGAGCTGGGCGGCACGGGCTTCCGCTGGGGCTGCCTGCCCGTGAAGATGGGGCTGGACGCTTTGCGCCGAGCGATGCCGTCGCGGGCGGCCGCCGCTGCGGGCCCGGTCGGCCAGCGGCCTACACGCCGGCCCCGTCCTGCGCTGCCGTCCCCCGCGCGTCTGGCGGAGGTGGAGCGGCGCCTGGAAGAGGGCCTGCGCGCGGCCGGGGTCGCCCTGCTGCGCGGGGAGGCCTCCTTTCTGGACGCCCACACCCTGACGGTCGGCGACCAGCGGGTGCGCGCCGACGCGGTGGTGATCGCCACGGGCACCCGGCCGGCGGCGCCGGCGGGGCATCCGCGCTGGACGGGGAGCGGGTGGTGAGCCACGCGGACCTGGTGCGGCAGGCGCGCGCGCCGCGCAGCGTGGCGATCGTGGGCGCGGACGTGGAGGGCGTGGAGCTGGCCTGCCTGCTGGCCGGGCTGGGCGCGCGCGTGCATCTGCTGGAGCAGGAGTCGGAAATCCTGCCCGGGCAGGACCGGGACCTGGCCGGCCCGGTGCAGGAGACCCTGGAGGCCCTGGGCGTGCGCCTCCGGCTGGGGGCGCGGGTCGTTTCGGCTGGAGCCGGGCGAAGCCCGTTCGCGGCGCGGCGCGTAGCCCGCTTGCGGCGCGTGGGGTGGCGCTCGAACTGGCCGGCGGGGAGGAGCTGGAGGTGCAGCGCGTGCTGGTCACCGGCCTGCGCGCGCCCAACCTCCCGGCCGGCCTGGCGCGAGGCCGGCGTGGCCTGCGCGGCGGACCGCATCCCGGTGGACGAGCAGCTTCCGCACCAGCGTCCGCCCAGGTCTATGCCATCGGGGACGTCAACGGCCTGTGCGGCATGGCCCACGCCGCCATCCAGCAGGGCCTGCTGCTGCCGCGGGCCCTGCGCGGGGGGCTCGCCGGCCCCCGCCGCCTACCCTTCCCCGCCGCGGGCCCTGTTCACGATCCCGGAGATCGCGGGGGCCGGCCTCCAGGAGCGCGAGCTGAAGGCCAGGGGCGTGCCCTTCCGGCGCGCGCGGGTGGAGCTGGCCGACACCTGGCGGGGCCTGTCCCGCGGGCTGCGCGAAGGTTTCCTCAAGGCCCTGGCCGCCCCCGACGGGCGCCTGCTGGGCATCTGGGTCTGCGCGGAGAACGCCTCCGAGCTGGCCGCGCCCTTCGGGCCGCTGCTGGAACGGGGCGCCACCGTGGAGGAGGTGCGGCGCAGCCTGTTCATCCACCCGACCCTGGCCGAAGGCCTGCTGGAGGCGGTCCGCCGGCTGTAGCCCGATCCGGGTCGGCTGCCAGGCCGCGCAGGCAGAAGCGAATGGCAGGGAGAATGCGCCCGGCGATCCCGACCGCATGCGGCGACAGGCGGTTCAAACCCCGCGCCGCGTAGATTTCCAGCTCGCAGGGCAGTCCCAGGCCCTCCAGCTTTTCCGCAAAACGCCGGCTGGGGCCGGCCAGCCCGAACTCGTCGTCCTCGGCGCAGTTCAGCAGGAGGCGCACGCCGCGCAGCGCCCCTGCGGTGCGGGCCGCCACATCCCCCAGATCGGCGCGGGCCCAGGCCTGGCGATCGGCTCCGAACACCCAGTCGCAGGTTTCCAGGATGTCCTCCAGGTCCTCCCGTCCGCGCGCCGCGGCGGCGGCCGGGCCGAGCAGGAGGCGATAGTAGGGGCGCAGCAGGACCAGTTCCTGCATTTCCAGGAACCCGATCACCGGGCTCAATGCCGCCACCACGGCGAAACGTTCCGGGTACAGGATGCCCCCGAGCAGCGCCCCGTACCCGCCCATGGAGCCCCCGATCAGGGCCCTGCCTTCCCGGGAAGCCAGGCTCCGGTAGGTCCGGTCCACGTGGGCCACCACGTCCCCAAAAACGTACTGCGCGTAGCGCCCGGTGCGCGGGGAGTCGGCGAAGAAGCTGCCCTTCAGGGCAAGCTCCTCGTCCAGGCCGCGGGCTCCATGGCGATGCGCGCGGTGCAGGCTCCCGTCCGGCTGCACCAGGAGGAACGGCGGCAGCTCGCCGGAGAGGATCAGGGCGTCCAGCGTCTCCAGGGCGGGGATGCGCCGGGCCAGGCCGGACACCAGGGGGCGCAGCGGCCGCGGCACGACCGCTTTGATCGCCTGCAGGGAGACGATGGTCGGCGGGACCGCCCCGTAACCGTGCAGGAAATACAGCACAGGATAGCGCCGTCCTGGCTCCTGGTCGTAACCCGGCGGCAGGTAGACGTGCAGCGCGCGATCCGCCGGGCTGCCCAGGGGATTGTCATGGAGGCTGGGGCCGGGCACCACCGGGTGAAGGTAGCGCCCTTCTACGGGAGCCCGGGACCGGCCCCGGCTCAGGCGCATGCTGTCATCCGGCGCCGCAGGGGCTGCGCCCGCTTGACGGCCTGCGGCCTGTCCTGGCACACTTCGGACTCGTGAAAAAGGGAAAGAAAGCGTTGCTCATCGTGGGCATCGTGATTGTGGCGTTGATCGGCATCATGGCTGGCGCCGCGTTCCCCGGGATGGGCGCCGTTCGCAGGTTGACGGTCAATCCGGTGGATCTCTCGAAGGTCGCCGACGGCTCGTACTCCGGCAGTTTCAGGGCAGGGCGGTTCTCGTATTCCGTCGAGGTCACGGTGAAGGATCATCGGATCGAAGCCGTCGACGTCGACCGGCGCAAAGCAGGCCCAGGATGCGGTCGTCCAGCAGATTTTTGCCCGCATCGTCGAAGCCCAGTCCGTCCAGGTGGACACCGTATCCGGGGCCAGCCTCACCACCAAGGCGGTTTCCAAGGCCGTCGAGAACGCGCTGAAGCCTCAATAGAGTCCTCAACGCCCCAGGCGGGGCAGCCGCTCGCGCGCCACCAGGGGCACCTGCATGCACAGGTTCATGGTCGGAACCACCTCCTGGAAGGCGGCGACCACCGCGCCGACCAGCTCGTAGCCGCTGGAGGAACGCAGCTCGCGCTCGGGCATGGGGTAGTAGAGCTGGAAGCCCGCCCAGCGGTCGCGGGGCTGGCGGCGCGCCGCGGCGGCCAGGGCTGCCGGGCCGGAATAGGATTTCGCGTCGAACACGACGTTGCGCTCAAAATCGCCCAGCTCGGCCACGAAGCCTTCGCGCCGGATCAGGCGGCTCCAGCTCCGCCGCCAGCGGGCTGCCCGCCCGCAAGCCGCCGCACCAGGCGGTGCCAGTCCCAGTCCTTCTGCAGCGTGTTGCCCGCGTACTCCGACGCGGCCAGGTAGCCCCGCTCCACCTGCAGCCCGAACTGGAAAACCCGCTGCTCCCGGTCCAGGCCGATGAACAGCTTGGCGCAGCCGAAGTTGTAGGCCGAGGACAGGGGCTTGGCCTGCCGGTTGGCCCGGGGCAGCCAGCAGATCCACTGCCAGTACACCCCGCGCCCCCAGCGGTCGGTGACGAATCCCGTGCCGTAGAGCTGCTCCAGGCGGTACTTGAGGATCTGGGTGATCCGCTCGTGGGGCTCCAGGTTGCCCACCCGGATGCCGCGCTCGAAGTCGATCCATTCCGGCCGGAAGGCCTCGCCGGTGGGCAGCCCCGCCGCCACCTTGCCCCCCTTGGACAGGGGCAGAATGTCCTGCCGGCTCGCTGCACTTCTCCTGCTCATCCAGGCAAAATCTACCCGCAAGGCGGGTGTCCTGGCAAGCTCGGGGTATGCCATCGAGAGGCGCTGCCGGGATCTGGACACGGCGGGGCCGCGTTTCATCGTGTACTGAGGCCTCAGTAGCTCTGCATCGGCGCCTGTCCGGCGGCCTGCTTCAGGTGAGCGGCGCTCTCCGCCGCCTTGCGCCGCAGCTCTTCCAGGTCCAGGTCGAGCAGGCGTCCCTCCGCGCACCAGCACCCGCCCGTCCACGATCACCGTGTGCACGCTGCGCTCCCCCAGGGAATACAGGATGTTGGCGAACACGTCGTGCTCCGGGGTCATGGCCGGGGTGCGCGGGTCCAGCAGCACCAGGTCGGCCAGGGCGCCCTCCTCCAGGCGGCCGTAGCCGGGCAGGCCCAGCAGCTGCCCGCCGCGGTGGACACAGGGGCAGCACCTCCCCGATGCGGGCCACGCGCGCGTCCCTGCGCGCCGCCTTGGCCAGCAGGGCCGCGTCCCGCGCCGCCTCGAAGATGCCCTGGCTGTTGCCGGAGCCCGGGCCGTCGGTGCCCAGGCCCACGCCCACGCCGGCGGCCAGGGCCCGCGGCAGGAAATCGTTGACGTCCCCGAACTTCAGGTAGGTCTTGGGGCAGTGCGCCACCCCGGCGCCGCGCTCGCGGATCAGCGACAAGTCGCGGTCCGTGGCCCAGTAGGCGTGGGCCAGCAGCGTTCCCGGGCGCAGGATCCCGGTCCGCTCCAGGACCTCCACCGGCGTGCAGCCCCTCTCCGCCAGGCTGCGCTCCAGCTGGCCGGATTCCTCCGCGACGTGGATGTGCAGCTTCAGGTTCTGCTCCGTCGGCGGCCTCCGCGGCCGTGCGCAGGAAGCTCTCCGGGCAGATGTACGGAGAGTGGGGGCCCAGGGAGACCGTGAGCCGCGGGTCTCGGCCCGCGAAAGCCCGGCTGAACTCCAGGGCCTGCGCCCACTGCCTCTCCCAGCCCTCCCCCGTGCCGAAGACCGCCCAGGCCAGGTCGGCGCGCATCCCGCTCTCCCGGTAGGCCTCCCAGGCGCGGTCCATGTGGAAGTAGTGGTCGGCCGCGCAGGTCACGCCGGCCAGCAGCATCTCCGCGGCGCCCAGCAGGGTGCCCCAGTAGACGTCCTCGGGCCGCAAGGCGCGCTCGTAGCGCCAGATGTGCCGGTTGAACCAGTCCTCCACCGTGCAGTCCTCGGCGGCGCCGCGCAGCAGGGTCATGGCCGTGTGGCTGTGGGTGTTGACCAGGCCGGGGATCAGGTACAGCCCCGAGCAGTCGAGGATTTCCGGGTCGGCCTCCGCCGTGCGGCCGACTGCCTGCGGCGCGCGATCCGCCGGATGCGGCCGTCGGCGATGTGCACCTCCAACCCCTCGCGCCGGGTCAGGCTCTGGAAGTCGAGGAGCGTGGCCCCGCGCAGGATCATGCCGGGGCGGCGTCCAGGGTGCGGATGGCCTGGAAGAGCATCTCCCGGAACAGGGGCTGGTTCACCTCCAGGGCCACCTCGGCGTTGGCCGGCCGCCCGCTCACCCCGTACACGTCGGCCACGGTGCGCCCGCGGGTGTACTCCCCGGCGGTCTCCACGACCACGTTCATCCGCCGGGTGCGGATCACCTCGGGCCGCACCAGATGGGCCACGGCCAGGGCGTCGTGCAGGGGCGCGCCGTCGAAGCCGAAGATCTCCTGGTTGGCCCGGGCGAAGAAGCGCAGCAGGGGCGCCACCACGCGCGACACCCTGCCGTTCCAGGAGGCCAGCTCGTCGATGTCCGCGAAGCTGAGGCGGGCCTTGTTGGTCACGTCCAGCCCGACCATGACGATCGGGGCGCCGGACTCGAACACGATCCTGGCCGCCTCGGGGTCCACGTAGATGTTGAACTCCGCCGCCGGGGTGACGTTGGAGTCGCGCACCGCCCCGCCCATGAGCACGATGCGCTCCAGCCTGCGGGCCAGCGCCGGCTCCTTGCGCAGGGCCAGGGCCACGTTGGTGAGCGGCCCGGTGGGCACCAGGGTCACCGGCTCGCGCGAGCCCAGGACCGTGCGGATCAGGAAGTCCACGGCGTGCTCGGCCAGCCCGCGGAAGCCCGGCTCGGGCAGGTCCGCCCCGTCCAGGCCGGAGACGCCGTGGATCTCGGGGGCCACGATCGGCTCGCGCAGCAGCGGGCGGTCGGCCCCGCGGGCCGCGGGGATGTCCTGGCGGCCGATCAGGGTCAGGATGCGCCGGGCGTTGCGCCAGGTCTTCTCCCCGGTCTGGTTGCCGGCCACGGTGGTCACCCCGAGGACCTCCAGCTCGCGGGGAGGCGCAGGCCAGCATGATGGCCACCATGTCGTCGTGGCCCGGGTCGCAGTCGATGAGGATCTTCACGCGGCGCCCCCCGACCCGGGCTCCCGGATCTTCCGCCGCGCTTGCGCATCGCCCGCGCGGAATACACGGCCAGGGCCACCGCGGCGACCAGGTAGGGGATCATCTGGATGAACTCCGAGGGCACGTCCAGCGGGGCCAGGTAGTTGGCCAGCGCGTTCACCACCCCGAACAGCAGCGAGGACAGGAAGGTGCCCACGGGCATGTTGCTTGCCCAGGCTGGCGGCCGCCACCGCGATCCAGCCCCGGCCGGCGGTGATGTTCCGGCCGAACCAGGACACGTAGCCCAGGCACAGGTACAGCCCGCCCAGGGCGCCGAAGAACCCGGACAGCAGCAGGGCCCACATCCGGGTGCGGTTCACGTTGATCCCGACCGAGCGGGCCGCGTCCGGGTTCTGCCCCACCGCCCGGATGCGCAGGCCCAGCGGGGTCTTGAAGGTGATCAGCCAGTAGAGCAGCACCGCGAGCAGGGCGGCGTACACCAGCACGTTGTGCCCGCTCAGGATGGGCCCGAGCACGGGGATGCTCTTCAGCAGGGGGATGTGCAGCACCGGGAAGACCTGGCTGGTCAGGGAGCTGGTGCTGCCCTTGTCCCCGGTGGTCAGGAACAGGAAGACGATCGTGATGCCCGTGGCGAACATGTTCAGGGCGATGGCCGCCAGGATGATGTCCGCCTTCAGCTTGATGTGGAAGTAGCCCAGCAGGGCGGCCATGCCGACGCCCACGGCGATACCGGCCAGCAGGGCCAGGAGGAGGCTGTGGGTGAAGGCGCTGACCAGCACCCCGGCGCAGGCCGAGGCCAGCATGATCCCCTCCAGGGCGATGTTCACCGCGCCGGAAAGGCCGGAGATGGCCACGCCGAGGGCCGGCAACAGGATGGGGGTCGTCACTCGGAGGATGGCGAAGCCGAACTCGGTGGAGAAGATGGACTTCAGCAGGGGGTTCATGCGGCGGCCTCCGGGCGCTCGGCCTGGCGCACGGTGATCCGGTAGCGCCACTGGGCCAGGAAGGCCTCGGCGGTGATCAACAGTATTATCACCGACTGGATGACGGTTATCATCTCCGAAGGCACGTCGGACATGAGATTCAGCACCTGTCCGCCGACCCGCAGGTAGGACAGGAAAAAGGAGGCGGCGATGATCAGCAGCGGGTGGTTGCGCCCGATGATGGCCACCACCACCCCGTCCCAGCCGTAGCCGGGCTGGGCCTGCCAGTTGAAGCGCCGGTGGATGCCCATCACCTCGGTCATGCCGCCCAGGCCGGCCAGGAAGCCCAGGATGAGCTGGCACAGCACCACGATCTTGAGCACGTCGATCCCGCCGAAGCGGGCGAACTTCTCGTTGAAGCCGGTCATGCGGATCTCGTAGCCGGTCGTGGTGTGGTACAGGAAGAGGTACACCAGCACCGCGCCGGCCAGGGAGATCAGGATGCCCCAGTGCATGCGCGTGCCCGGGATGAACTGCTGGAACCAGGCGGTCTGGGGTAGCTGGTAGGAAACCAGGTAGCCGGCCTTCTTGTCCCGGAAGTGGAAGTTGATCAGGTACAGTCCGAGGAAGTAGGCCACGTAGTTCAGCAGCAGGGAGGCCACCAGCTCGCTGCCCTGCCACTTGGCCTTGAGCACTCCCGGGAGCGCACCCCAGACCGCCCCCACGCCGGCGGCCACCAGCAGGACCAGCGGGATGTGCAGGAAGGCCGGCATCCGGGTGGACACCGCGAAGGCGGTTCCCACGGCCGCGCCCAGGTACAGCGAGCCCTCCGCGCCGACGTTGAACTGCCGGGCCTGGAAGGCCACGGCGATGGCCAGCCCGCACAGCAGGATCGGGGAGGCGCCCTCGATCAGGTTGGAGAAGCGGCTGCGGGAAAGGAAGGGGCCCAGCAGCATCTGCTGCAGCGAGAAGCCGGGATCCTTGCTGACCACGTAGATCAGGAAGATGCTGATGACCAGGCCGATCAGGACGGCGATGACGGTGCGGATCAGGTTGAAGTATTTAAGGACGAACTTCTCCACTCACGGCCTCCTGCCTCTGCACGCCCAGCATGTACGGACCCAGGTCCTGGCCGGAGAGCCCGGCGGTATCCGGGAAGTGGGCCACCAGCTCGCCGTTGTAGATGACCAGGATGCGGCTGGAGAGCTTCAGGATCTCGTCCAGGTCCGCGGAAACCAGGAAGACGGCATTGCCCCGGTCGCGGGCTTCGCGCAGCAGGTTGTGCACCAGCTCCTCGGAGCCCACGTCGATCCCGCGGGTGGGCTGGGCGGCGATGATCAGCTCCGGATCGCTGGAAAGCTCCCTGGCCACCACGACCTTCTGGATGTTCCCGCCGGAAAGCGAGCCCACCGCGGCCCGCGGTGAGGAGGCCAGGATGTTGAAGCGCTCGATCAGCTCCTGGCTGTGGCGCAGGATGGCCGGCCACAGCAGGCGCAGCCCCCGGGAGAAACCGCTCTTGTAGTAGCGGTCCACGATCAGGTTCTCCTGCACGCTTGTTTCGGCCGCCACCCCGTCCTCCATGCGGTCCTCCGGGATGTGGGCCACGCGCAGCTCCCGGATGAAGCGGGGCGAGCGGCCGTTCACCGGCTCGCCGCGGATGCGGACGCTGCCGGCCGACGCGCCCAGAAGGCCAGTGAGGATGCGCACCAGCTCGGTCTGGCCGTTGCCCTCCACCCCGGCCAGGCCCAGGATCTCCCCGGCGCGGACGTCGAAGGAGACATTGTTCAGCACTCGTACGTTCTCTTCGTTCAGATAGGAGAGGTTCCGCACGCTGAGCAGGGTCTCCCCCACCGTCCGGGGCGGCGGGAGGCGCTCGAAGCTGATCTCCCGCCCCACCATCAGGAAGGCGATGTCCTGCTGGGTGAGCTCCGCGGCCGGCCGGGTGGTGAGGGTACGGGCATCGCGCATCACCGTGACCCGGTCGGCGATCTGCTTGACCTCCTCCAGCTTGTGGGAGATGAAGATGATGGTCTTGCCGTGCTCCTTGAGCTCCCGCAGGGTGGCGAACAGGACGTCCGCCTCCTGCGGCGTGAGCACCGAGGTCGGTTCGTCCAGGATCAGGAGCTCCGCGTTGCGGTACAGTGCCTTGAGGATCTCCACCCGCTGGCGCACGCCGATGGGCAGGTCCTTGATCTTGCTCGTCCACCGGCACGGCCAGCCCGTACTCCTGCGAGACCCGGGCGGTGATGGCCTGGGCTTTCTTCGTGTCCAGGAACAGCCGGCCCCAGCGGGGCTCCACCCCCAGGACCATGTTCTCGGCCACGGTCAGGTCGGGGGCCAGCATCAGGTGCTGGTGCACCATGCCGATGCCCAGGCGCAGGGCCTCGGCGGAGCTGCGCAGCAGCACCTTCCGGCCCTTCCACCGCACTTCCCCCTCCTGCGGCTGGAGCATGCCGAACAGGATCTTCATCAGGGTGGACTTGCCGGCCCCGTTCTCGCCCACCACGGCGTGGATGGTGTTCTTCTCCACGGCCAGGCTGACGTCGCGGTTGGCCACCACGCCGTTCTCGTAGACCATCAGGATATGGTGAGCTTCCAGGATGGTTTCCATGCTCTCCCCGAAGGAAAAGGGCGGTCCAGCCGCTGCCGGACCGCCCCGTCAGATCCTTACTTGCCGAATGCCGTGTCGACCTTGATCTGGCCGCTCACGACCTTCTTTTCCAGGTCCTTCAGCTTGCCACGGACCTCCGCGGAGATCAGCTTGTTGTAGTTCTCGTTGTCCGCCACGCCGACCCCGCCTTCCGCGATGCCCAGGGCTTCGGCCGCGCCGTACTTGATGCTCCCGTCCATGGTTCCCTTGATCGCCCGGTACAGGGAGTTGCCCACGTTCTTCAGCATGGAGGTCACGATGTAGGAGGCCTTGTCCGGGTCGCTGTCCTTGTAGACCAGGAACTGGTCGGAGTCCACGCCGATGGCGTAGCGCTTCTTCTCCTTGGCCGCGTCCAGCAGCCCCAGGCCCGCCTGCCCGGCCACATTGAAGCCGATGTCCGCCCCCTGGTCGTACTGGGCCAGCATGAGCTCCTTGCCCTTGGCCGAATCTGCCCAGTCACCTACGTAGGAAACCAGGACCTTCACGGCCGGGTCGATGTACTTGGCGCCCTGCTCGTAGCCGACCTTGAAGTCGTTGATCACGTTGATGTCCATACCGCCCAGGAAGCCGATCACCTTCTGCGGGTTGGCCAGGGGCATCTTGGAGGTCGTCACGATGGCCGCCAGGGCGCCGACCAGGAAGGAGCCCTCGTTCTGCTTGTACAGGATGGAATAGACGTTGCCCAGGCCGGGCTTGCTGTAGTCCACCGAGGTGTCGAAGGTGATCCATTTCTTGTTCGGGGTCTTGGGCGCCAGCTTTTCCAGGTATTCCTGCAGCTGCCAGGTCCCGGCGATGATGACGTCCCAGTCGCCCTCGGCGAGCTGGATGAGGTCCGGCTCCCAGCGCGCCTGGTCATAGGTGCCCTCGATGACCTTGGGCGTGACGCCCAGCTCCTTCTGCAGCCGCTCCATGCCGCTGGCGGCCGAGTCGAAGAAGGACTTGTCCCCCAGGGTGCCGTTCAGGTACAGCACCACCTTGAGCGCCTGGCCCTTGGCCGCTTCCTTCTTCTTGCAGCTGACGGCAAGAATCATCGCGCCGGCCAGCAGCAGCGCCAGCAGAACCACGATCCATCGTTTTTTCATTTTTGCCTCCTTGAATGTCCTTTCCTTTACACTACCCGGGCCCGAGGGTCCTGTCAATTTGGAAGTTGACCCGAGGCCCAGCCTGCGGCTAAGGTCGCGGGGATGGCTGAGTCCATACAGAGCGAGCTGATCGGCCTGGGACGGGAGCTGGCGGCGGCCGCCGAGCCCGGGTTCTTCGAGCACCGGACCCAGGCGATCCTGGCGGGGCGTTTCCGGGCGCGGGGTTTCGAGGTGCGGGAGTTCTCCGGGATGACCGGTTTCCTCGCCGGCACTGGCGGCAGCCGGCAGGCTCAGCGCCTGGCCGTGGTGGCCGACATGGACGCCCTGCCGCAGCCAGGCGGGGCCGCCCCGGGCCCGGGCAGCGCCGGCGCCTACGCCCACACCTGCGGGCACCACCTGCAGATGGCGGCCCTGTTCGGGGCCGCCTGCCTGCTGCGCGAGCGGCACCCCGAGCTCGCCCCGCTCGTGGCCTTCCTGGCCACCCCGGCCGAGGAGTACGTGGAGCTGGAGCGGCGGGAAGCGCTGCGCCGCGAGGGCCGCGTGCGGGCCCTGAGCGGCAAGCAGGAGCTGCTGCAGCGGGGGGCCTTCGCGGGCTTCCAGGCCGTGGTGGCCACCCATGCCGCCTGCATCCAGCCCGGCGAGGTGTCCAGCGTGCTGGCCATGAACGGCTTCGAGGTGCTGCGCTGGTCCTTCCGGGGCGCCTCGGCCCATGCCGGGGCCCACCCCCACCGGGGACGCAACGCCCAGAATGCGGCGGTCCTGTTCCTGCAGGCCTGCGCCTTCCTGCGCGAGAGCTTCCCCGAGGACCGGCACGTGCGCATCCACCCCGTCCTGCGCCTGCCCCCCGACCAGCCGGTGAACCTCATCCCCGAGACGGCCGCTGTGGAGACGTACGTGCGGGCCGTGGACCCCGAAACCGTCGAGGGCACCGCCCGCCGCCTGGAAGCCGCGGCGGCCGGCTGCGCCGCGGCCATCGGGGTGGAAGTGGGGGCCGAACGCCTCAGCGGGTACGCCCCCTTCCGCGCGGACCCGCGGCTGCACGCGCTGCTGCGGGAAACGGTCGAAGCCCGCGGCCTGCGCTTCGTGGAGGAGCCATTTTCAGCCGCCTCCAGCGACATGGGAGACGTAAGCCAGCTCAAGCCTGCGATCATCGTCGGCCTGCCCGGCACCAACGGCCTGCTGCACGAGGACGGGTTCCGGGTCACCGACGAGCGGGAAGCCTACGTGCTGCCCGCAGAGCTTCTAGCCGACTACCTGCGGCATCTGCTCACGAAACCCTGAAGCGGCCGGACGCGCCTGCTTCTAGCGCCCTTCCAGCAGGAAGCGCCGGATCTCGCCGATGGTTTCCTCCGACCAGAGGATAGTGGCATGAGTGGTCAGGGGAATGTGCCGGATGACTGCCCCGGGAAGCTCCGTCTGAATCTGAGAGATGTTGGCCTTCCGGATATCGGCCATTTTCATTTCCCAGCCGGCAAGCTCCGCCGTTTTCCCCGGCTTGGCTGCTTTGGGGTGCCAGTAGGTTTCGGCAAAGAGGAACAGCGCCGGAGCGCGGACACCGCGGTAGTCCCTTTCGAAGCGAGTTAGAGCGCGGAATAGCGATACCCACACGTCGCTGCGGACCACTTCCTGAATGCGGCCGCCCTCATCCACCCGGGCGATGTCCCGCAGGTACGCCTCCAGACCGGGGCTTCATTCATTGTCGGGCCACCACGTGTCTTTCTGCCATTTCCGATCAGGACCGGGCCTCTGGCGATCACCCCCAGCCACACCAGGTGCGGGCCTCCGCGGACAGCTTCCTGCACCAGGCGTAACGGCGAAGGCCGCCGCGACACGACCAGCCCCCGCACCAGCGTCACCGCCGCCGCGCCCAGCAGATTCAGCCAGCGCTCGAGGATCATGGGTCCCTTCTCCTTCTCCGCTTCCCGGATCAGCTCGATGAGCCTGCCGTATTCGGCCTCGGTGAGCTTCTTGCGGTCCACCCGGATCAGCGCCGCCACCGTGGCCTCGATCGAGCCCTCGAAGTAGGTGTCCATCAGCTGCCGGATGGCCGACTGCCGGGCGCGCTGGTGCGGGATGGTCGGGCAGGTAAAGGTACTTCCTGCCCTGCTTGCGGTGGCTCAGCATTCCCTTGTTTTCCAGGATCTTCAGCGTCGCCCGCACCGCCGAGTAGCTCGGCGGCGAGGGGATCGACTGCCACACCTCGGAGGCGGTGGCGCCCTTCCTGCTGTAGATCACGTTCATGATCTGCCGCTCCCGCTTGCTCAACCCCTGCTGCAATCGCTTGATCATCACCCACCTCCAAATGATAATATTTTAGCATTTCAACCGCTCTGTCAAGCTCAATTGTAGTTTTTTTAGCATTTTCAGCAGATCCCCGCTGCAGCCGGCCCGCGCCGCTCCTTGTGCGGCCGCGCCCTCTTGCGCTATTGTGGCGGGGGTAAGGCCATGGGCGGATACATCGGGGCCCTGGACCAGGGCACGACCAGCACGCGCTTCCTGCTGTTCGACCGGCAGGGCAACCAGGTGGCCGGGCGGCAGCTGGAGCATCGGCAGCTCTACCCCCGCCCCGGGTGGGTGGAGCACGACCCGCACGGAGATCTGGGAGAAGGCCTGCGCCGTGATCGCCGGCACGCTGGCCGAGGCCAAGGTGCCGGCGCGGGAGCTGGCCGCCGTGGGCATCACCAACCAGCGGGAGACCACGGTGGTCTGGGACCCGCGAAGCGGCCGGCCGTACGCCAACGCGATCGTCTGGCAGGACACCCGCACCGACGGCATCGTGGCCGGCCTCGCCGAATGGGACGCGCCGGCATCGACCGCTTTCGGGAAGCCACCGGCCTGCCCCTGGCCACCTACTTCTCCGGCCCCAAGCTGCAGTGGCTGCTGGAAAACACCCCCGGTCTGCGCCGAGCGGCCGAGCGGGGAGAGGCGCTGTTCGGCACGGTGGACAGCTGGCTGGCCTGGCAGCTCACCGGGGGCCCCGGCCGCGGGCGGCACCTGACCGAGCCCAGCAACGCCAGCCGCACCATGCTCTTCGGCCTGGAAAGCCAGTCCTGGGAGCCGTCGCTGCTGGAGGCCTTCGGCGTGCCGGCGCGCATGCTGCCGCAGGTCCTGCCTTCGATTCCGGGAGAGCCCTACGGGTACACGGCCGAGGACGGCCCCTTCGGGGCGCGGGTTCCGGTGGCCGGGATCCTCGGCGACCAGCAGGCCGCCCTGTTCGGCCAGGCCTGCTTCGCGGACGGGGAGTCCAAGAACACCTACGGCACCGGCTGCTTCCTGCTGTTCAACACCGGCGAAAGGCGGGTGGCCTCGCGCCACGGCCTGCTCACCACCGTGGCCTGGCGTCAGGAAGGTCGGGCCCCGCTGTTCGCCCTGGAGGGCTCGATCGCCATCACCGGCGCTCTGGTGCAGTGGCTGCGGGACAACCTGGGGTTGATCGCCAGCTCCGCCGAGATCGAGCCGCTGGCCGCCCAGGCCGCGGACTGCGGCGGAGTGTACTTCGTGCCGGCCTTCTCCGGGCTGTTCGCGCCGCACTGGCGCTCCGACGCCCGGGGGGTCATCGTGGGCCTGAGCCGCTTCGCCAACAAGGCCCACCTGGCCCGGGCCGCCCTGGAGGCCACGGCCTTCCAGACCCTGGAGGTGTTCGAGGCCATGGCCAAGGACTCCGGCATCGGCATCCGCGTGCTGAAGGTCGACGGGGGCATGACGGGCAACGAGCTGCTCATGCAGTTCCAGGCCGACCTGCTGGAGGTGCCCGTGGTGCGGCCCCGGGTGCGCGAAACCACGGCGCTGGGCGCCGCCTTCGCCGCCGGCCTGAGCGTCGGCTTCTGGCAGCCCGGGGAGCTGGAGGCCCTGTGGCGCGAGGACCGGCGCTGGCAGCCGGCAATGAGCCCGACGGAGCGCGAGCGGCGCTGCCGCCTGTGGCGCAAAGCGGTCGAGCGCAGCCTGGACTGGGTGGAGTGAGCGTGGCCGGGGACAGCGTGTACGACGTGGCCGTGATCGGGGCGGGGGTGATCGGCGCCGCCATCGCCCGCCAGCTTTCCTCCTACCGGCTGGAGGTCGTTCTGCTGGAGAAGGAGGCGGACGCTTGCTTCGGGGTGTCCAAGGCCAACTCCGGGATCATCCACGCCGGCTTCCACCACGGCCCCGAGTTCCTGAAGGCTCGCCTGGAGGTCCTGGGCAACATGATGTTCGACCGCCTGCAGCGGGAGCTGCACTTCCCGTTCCGCCGCTGCGGGGTCCTGGTGGCCGCCCTGAACGAGGAGGAGATGAAGGCGGTCGGGAAGCTCTACGAAAACGGGTTGCGCAACAAGTCCATCGGCATCGAGCTGGCCGGCCGCGAACGCATGCTGGTCCTGGAGCCGCGCCTGAACCCCGACGTGGTGGGAGGCCTGTACGCCCCTACCGGAGGGGTGATCGAGCCGTACCGCTTCGTCTTCGCCCTGATCGAGAACGCGCAGGACAACGGGGTGGAGCTTCTCACCGGCTTCCAGGTCGCGGGGGTTGAGCGGGCGAACGGGACCTTCCACCTCTGCTCTGGCGATGGGCGCAGGGTTCGCGCCCGCTATGCGGTCAACGCCGCGGGGTTGTACGCCGACCGGGTTTCCGCCCTGTTCGGGGCCGAACAGTTCGTCATCGTCCCGCGCAAGGGCGAGGAGTTCCTGCTGGACCGCAACGCCCGGGGCCTGCCGGGCAAGGTGATTTATCCGGTGCCCACTCGCGTTTCCAAGGGCATCCTGGTGATCCCGACGGTGGAGGGCACCTGCATGGTCGGGCCCACGGCCGTGGAGATCGAGGACAAGGAGGACCTGGCCACCAGCCAGGCCAATCTGGATACGGTGTTCGCCGCCGCTCGCCGCCTGGTGCCCGCCCTCTCGGAGCGCGACATCATCACCGCCTTCGCGGGCCTGCGCCCCACCCTGGCCGGCGGGGACTTTCGCATCGAGTGCTCCGGGAAGGTGCCCGCCCTGGTGCAGGTGGCCGGCATCCAGTCCCCGGGGCTGACCTCCGCTCCGGCGGTGGGTGAATACGTGAAGGACCTCTTGAAGAAAGCCGGACTGACGCTGGAGGAGAAGCCGGACTGGGACCCCTGCCTGCCGGAGGTGCCCCGCATCCGCGAGCTCACCCCCTTCCAGGTGGATGAGCTCACCCGACGGGACTCGGCCTACGGCGAGGTGGTCTGCCGCTGCGAAGGGGTGTCCGAGGCTGAGATCGTGGCCGCCGTGCGCCGGGGGCACCGCACCCTGGACGGCATCAAGTTCTACACCCGGGCGCAGATGGGACGCTGCCAGGGGGGGTTCTGCACCTACCGCATCCTGCGCATCCTGGCCCGCGAGACCGGCCTACCGCCCGAGTCCATCACCAAGCGGGGCCCGGGCAGCGAGCTGCTGGGGGGCGAGCTGTGACCTCCCGGCGCTACGACGCGCTGGTGTTCGGCGGGGGCTCGGCCGGCATGGCCGCCGCCGCGCGCATCGCCGCCGCCGGCTACTCTGTGGCGGTGCTGGAGCGCGAGCAGGAGCTGGGCGGGGTGCTCAACCAGTGCATCCACTCCGGCTTCGGCCTGAAGGTGTTCCGGGAGGACCTGACCGGGCCGGAGTACGCCGAGCGCTTCAGCGAGCGGCTGGCTGCCTCCCCCGGGGTGGAGGTGTACCTGGAAACCACCGCCCAGGAGGTGGGCTCACCGCAGACGGGCGCGCCGGCATCCAGCCAGCCCGAAGGCCGGGTTTCACCGCCGGGTTCCACCCTGCCGGGCTACGCCCCGCCGGGCGCATCGCCGGCGGCAGCCCAGGCGGCACAGCCGGGCTCCGGCACCGAGGCGCCGCTCACCGTGTTCGGCTACTCGCGGCGCCACGGGGTCCTGCAGCTCGGCGCCCGGGCGGGGGTGCTGGCCATGGGCTGCCGCGAGCGCAATCGCGGCAACGTCGGCATTCCCGGCACGCGCCCCGCCGGAGTGTTCACTGCCGGCTTCGCCCAGCGCCTGCTCAACGTCGACGGCTATCTGCCCGGCCGCCGCGCCGTGATCGTGGGCTCCGGGGACATCGGCCTGATCATGGCCCGCCGCCTGACCTGGGCCGGGGCGACGGTGCTGGGCGTCGTGGAGATCCAGTCCTACCCCTCCGGGCTGACGCGCAACGTGGTGCAGTGCCTGAACGATTTCGGCATCCCGCTGTACCTGTCCCACGTGGTGAGCCGCATCCTGGGCCGCAACCGCGTGGAAGGGGTGGAGGTGTGCCCCCTGGCGGACGGGGCCGCGCGGCTGGACAAAGCCTTCCGCCTGGACTGCGACACGGTGCTGCTGAGCGTAGGCCTGCTGCCGGACACCGAGCTGGCCAAGAAGCTGGGCGTGGCGCTCAACCCGGTAACCGGCGGGCCGCTGGTGGACGCGGGGCTGCAGACCTCCGTGCCCGGGGTGTTCGCCTGCGGCAACCTGCTGCACGTGCACGACCTCGTGGACTTCGTCACGGAGGAGGCTGAGCGCTGCGGAGCTCAGGTGGCCGAGTACCTGGCCGGGGACTTCGAGCGCCTCCAGCACCGCGTGGCCCCGGGGGCCAACGTGCGCTACGTGGTGCCCAACTGCTATTTCCCCGGTCGCGACAACCGCTTCTACCTGCGGGCCCTGGTGGTAAAAAACCAGGCCCGCCTGGAGGTGCGCCTTGGCGGTGAGCTCGCCAAGCAGCGGCGCCTGGCGCACGTGCAGCCTTCCGAAATGGTCTCCTTCACGCTGAAGCCCGGCGAGTTGAGCGGCCTGCCGGCCAGGCCCGACCAGACCCTGGAAGTGAGCATCGCATGAGCGCAGAACGCGAGCTGGTGTGCATCGCCTGCCCCGTGGGCTGCCGCCTTCAGGTCCGCCAGGAGGAAGGCGGGGAAATCCGGGTCAGCGGAAACCAGTGCGAGAAGGGGGATACCTACGGGCGGGAGGAGCTGCTGGCCCCGCGGCGCGTGGTCACGGCCACCGTGCGCCTGGCCGGCTCGACGCTGCGCCGCCTGCCGGTCAAGACCCACCGCCCCCTGCCCCGGGAGCACATTGCCGCGCTGCTGGCCGAGGCCTCACGGCTGGAGGTGAACGCCCCGGTAGCCCGCGGCCAGGTGCTGCTGGCCGACTTCCTGGGCACCGGCGTGGACCTGGTGGCCACCCGCACGGTGCCGGGTTCTGGAGGCGGCTGAATTGGCCGCGCTGCGCATCGGCACTTCCAGCTGGAAATACGATTCCTGGGAAGGGCTGGTCTACCAGGCCGGGAGCAAGGAAAGCTACCTGGAGCAGTACGCGCGGCGCTACGAAACGGTGGAGATCGACCAGTGGTTCTGGCGCATGCCCGAACCGGCCACCGCGGCGGAATACTGCCGTTCAGTCCCAGAAACCTTCCGCTTCACGATCAAAGTGCCCAATCTCATCACCCTCACCCACCCCTATGTCAAGCGGAACGGGGACCCCCTCGAGCCCAATCCGGATTTCCTGTCCAGGGAGCTATACGCGGAGTTCCTGGAGTCGGTGCGCCCGCTCTCCGGCCGTATCGGCGCGCTGATCTTCCAGTTCGAGTACCTGAACCGGCAGAAGATGCCCTCCCAGGCCCGCTTTCTGGAGCTGCTGGAGAGCTTTTTCTCGGAGCTGCCCGCCGGCGGCCCTCCCTTCGTCGTGGAACCGCGCAATCCCAGTTGGCTGAACGCCCCCTACTTCGCCATGCTGCGGAGGCGGGGCCTGGGGCACTGCTTCCTGCAGGGCTACTACATGCCGCCGATCGCCGGGCTGTGCGCCCGCTGGGGCCGGGAGCTGGCCGTTTCCGCGCCCGTAGTCGTGCGCCTGCACGGGCCGGACCGGGCGGGGATGGAGAAAGCCAGCGGCGGGCGCTGGGATCGCATCGTGCAGCCGCGGGACGAGGAGCTGGAAGAGGCAGTGGACTCGGTCGCCGGCCTGCTGGCCAATGGCTTCGAGATCTACCTGAACGTGAACAACCACTACGAGGGCAGCGCCCCGCTCACGATTGATAGGATACTGCGCCTGCTGCGGGCCCGGGGCGCCGGCTGAGCGCCTCCCGGCGCTGCGCGTCGCCCCGCTTCAGCTTGGCACGGAAGTTGGTCGTCTCGTCCCGAATGATCCCCCGCAGGTAGCGCAGCTGCCGGCTGATGGCGATCATGTACAGGTTGGCGTCCACGCCGTGGCGCTCCCGGAAATGGGCGCGGGCCAGGGCGTACATGCTCAGGTAGCTGGCCCTCAGCCGTTTGCGGGCCATCACGTAGAAGTCCCCGGTCTTGCGCAGCACGTCGTACTCGGTCTGGAAGCCGGGGATGCCCGCCTCCCTGAACTCGTAGTACAGGAACAGCAGCTTCTCCAGATAGTCGCGGTCGCTCATCTGGCCCAGCAGGTCGGCGGTGGCCAGCAGGGCGGCGGCGTCCCTCTCCTGGGCCTCGGGAAAAGGGATCTGAACGAAGACCTGTTTCAAGTCCGTGGCCTGGATGAAGCGGACCAGCACCGGCAGCTCATCGGCGGCCACCCCGAACTGGGCGTGGTGACGCTGCATGAAGGCGATGCTGCGCTCCTCGTGCCGGGAGGCGTACTTGGCCCCGGTGCCCTCGGTGTCCCAGCTTTCCTGGATGTAGCCGGTGTCGTGCAGGCAGGTAGCCAGCAGCAGGTCCAGAAACAGCCGCTCGGGCAGCGGCGGGCGCTCCAGGTTGTAGCCGTCGGCCAGGCGGGCGACCGCCAGCACGACGCTCAGGGTGTGGCGCAGGTCGTGGTACTCGGAGTTGCAGGCCCGGTATTCCGGGAACCGGCCCTCGAAAAGCTGGCGGGTGCTCTCCAGAGCCTGCTCCAGCGGCGCGGCGGAGGAGCCGGGGAAGCTCGCCGAATAGATCTTGCCCACCTCGGCGAAAAGCCCCCCGATGTCGCGGGCGTCCACGAACCGCGCAAGCTGTAGGTCACGTTCTCCAGCCATCCCCTGGCCCTGTTACCCCAAGCATACACCACGGCCGGTGGCAATTCAATTTCAAATTGACACCGAGGGGCATTCCCGGTAGGTTGGAAAGGTTTATGGCCACACTTTCGTCGGTTCCCGGCCGGCCACTGGCCGGCAAGGTCTGTCTGGTCACCGGGGCCAGCACCGGCATCGGCAAGGTCACCGCCCGCGAGTTGAGTCGCCTGGGGGCCAGGGTCATCCTGGTCTGCCGCAGCCGCGAGCGCGGGGAACGCGCCCTGATGGAGCTGAACCTGGCCTTGGGCAGCGCCCGGCTGCATCTGCTCGTGGCCGACCTGTCCTCCCAGCGCGAGGTTCGCCGCCTGGCCGAGGAGGTGCGCAAGAACTTCGAGGCCCTGCACGTGCTGGTCGACAATGCCGGAGTCAACTGCCGGGAGCGGCAGCTCACCGCCGACGGGATCGAACGCACGCTGGCAGTCAACCACCTGGCGCCATTCCTGCTGTCCCGCCTGCTCGCGGACCTGTTGCGGAAGAGCGCCCCCGCCCGGATCGTGAACGTGGGCTCCGCGGCCTACCGCCACGGGCGCATCGACCTGGATGATCCGAATCTGGAGAAGCGCTACAGCCCGTACGCGGCCTACGCCCGTTCCAAGCTGGCCCTGCTGCTGGCCAGCCTGGAGATGGCCGAGCGCCTAAAGGCCAGCGGGGTGAGCGTAAACTGCCTGCACCCGGGCCTGGCGGCCACGGAGATCTTCCGCGATCACCCGCCGGCCCTGCGCTTCCTGTTCGGCGTTATCGGCAAGAGCCCCGAGCGGGCCGCCCGGGCGAGCCTGCACCTGGCCTCATCTTCGCTCGTGGAGGGAATGACGGGCAGGTTTTTCATCGGCGAGCGCCCCGCCGCCCTGGCCCGCCACGCCCAGGACCCGGTGCTGCGCCGCGAGCTTTGGGAGCTCAGCGAGGCGCTGATCCGGGGGGGGTACTCCCCCCGCGCAGAACCTCCAGCACCACCTGGGTGATGACCCCGACCAGCCGCGGGTCCAGCTCCCCAGCGGCAGCCCCGCGCCCCCAGCCCTGGGCCTCGCGCACCTTCTCCAGCTCCCGCACCTGCTCCGCGGTGAGCGCCTTGGGCTCCCCCAACAGGCGCGTGACCAGACGCACCCGGGCGTACATCTCCAGGACTTCCATGCGGTAGTAGGCCGCCAGCACTTCCTCGCCCACGGTAAGGGCCCCGTGATTGGCCATAAGAAGCGCTTCGCAGTTGGCGATCTCCTTCTCCACGGCCCGGGGAATCTCCTCGGTGGAGGGGGTGCCGTACTCGGCGAAGCCGATGCGCCCCAGGCTGAAGATCACCTCCGGCAGGAGCACATCCTGGTCCAGGCGGATGCGGCAGGCGGCGAACCCCGTGGCAGCGGGCGGATGGGCGTGCACCACCGCCCGCACGTCCGCGCGCTGGCGGTAGATGGCCAGGTGCATCTTCATCTCCGAGGTGGGCTTCCGCGTGCCGGATAGCACCGCGCCCTGCGCGTCCACCAGCAGCAGGTCCGCGGGGGCCAGATCCCCCTTGTTCACGCTGGTGGGGGTGATCAGGAAGCGGTCCTCACTCAAGCGCGCGCTGATGTTGCCGTCATTGGAGGCCACGAAGAAACGGGCGTGCAGCCTCTTGCCCGCCTCCACGATCTTTTGCCGCAGCTCTGCTTCGTGGTCGGCCATCAGTTGCACTCCGCCACCAGGGGTCCTGCCAGCTCCTTCAGAAAGAACAGCTTGCCGGGCAGGGTGGGCATGAAGCTGGAAGGCACCCACTTGTCCGGGCCGTAGCGCAGGGTCACCCACAGGCTCAACCCCTGCCACTGCATCCCCCGCCCCAGCGCCCCGTCGCAGCCGCCGATGGCCCAGTGCGCCTTGAGGAACAGCGCCGGGGCCGATGGTGTTGGCGCGGGCCGGCACCAGGGTGGTGCGGCTCTTGAAGCTGGTCACCGCGTTCTGCTCGACGGTCAGCGGGTGCAGCCTGGCCGCCAGGCGGTGGCTCTGGGCTCTTCCACTCCGCCAGGCTGCCGTACTCGGCGGCGAAGTGCGGCTCCCAGAAGGCGATGTGGAACACCCGCCCGATGCCGTAGACCACGGCCAGGCGCGCGCCCTTGTCCAGAAGCCCGCCCATCTTCTCCGGGTAGCGCGGCAGGTTCTCCCGCGTGGCGAAGTTGCGCTGCGCCGGGGGCACGGTCAGCTCGCCCAGGGGCCCGTAGAAGGCCTGCTCCATGGCGTAGCGGAAGGAGCCCGGGTTGGTGGGCGGCAGGGTTTGCCCCCTGGCGTCCGACCACTCGTCCATGTTGAAGCCGTGCACGTGCCGGCAGGACACGCCCCACTCTTTCAGAAAGTACACGGCCCAGCGGTACATGCCCATCGGGCCGACCGGCAGGATCAGGGCCATCTGCCGCCCCTCCTCCCGCGCCTTGCGGATGCTCAGGGCGATCTCGTGTCCCATGAAGGTGTTGAAATCCTCCAGGCTGTCGCAGGGGACGGGCGTGAAGCGCTTGTGCCACCAGGGCTGGCGGCGGGTGACGGTCTCGGGCCGGTTGGCCGCGCAGCGGTCCAGGCGGGCCAGGTCCCAGCCCGCCGGGAAGAAGCCTTCCAGCAGCGAGCCCTTCAGGGTGTTCAGCAGATCGGCCTGCGGTGCGGGTTTGGTCGTTCGGCTCATAGTGCCTCCATGATAGCCGATCAGTCGGCGGGCTTCAAGAAACCGCCTTGCGGAAGCGGCGGAAGTACCAGGCCCGCACCCGCTCGGCCACGGCGTAGGCGGCGTAGCCGGCGCGGCGGTACGGGTAGTCCCAGCAGCCCGGGCGGTTCACGATGCGCCCGCCGAAGCCGGTCTTGAAGCGGTACAGGCCGTGCATGGGGTGCGCGGGGTCCGGGGAGGGCGGGATGCCGAACAGGTCGTAGGTCAGGCAGCCCCGCCGGCGGGCCAGGCGGATGGCCTCCCACTGCAGCGCGTAGGCCGGCATCAGGTTGCGCTTGGCATCCGACGAAGCCCCGTACAGGTAGGTCGCCGCGCGCCCATGCACGGCGAGGAGAATACCCGCTAAGAGCTCGCCCTCGTGGCGGGCCAGCAGCAGCTTCATCTCCGGGTGCAACCCGGGCTCTGCCGGGGCGCCCCGCCCGCCTGGGCGAACTCGAACTGCCGGCGATAGTAGTCATAGGAGTGCAGGGTGATGCGGTCGCGCCGCGCGGTTTCCCGGTACAGCTCGTACCAGGCCGGCAGGTCGGCGGCCCCGCCCTCCTCCACCCGCACGCCCTTCTTGGCGGCCAGCCCGATGTTGTAGCGGGTCTTGGCCTTCATAGCCGCCAGCAGGGACTCTTCTTCGTAACCCAGGTCCAGGATCACGGTGTCGGGCGGCTGAACGTCCATGGGCGCCTTGCGCAGCCCGGCGCCACGCAGCCCGGCCCCGCCTTCCGGCCGGAGGGCCCAAGGCAGGTCGTAGCGCAGGAAAAGGCATCCCGGCAGATGAGGCCGCAGCGCGGCGGCCAGGGCGGCCAGAAAGGGCCCGTTTTCCAGCTCCCGGTCCGGCACTTCCGGCCCGTGGGGCACGTAGGCCAGGCGCTGCCGCAGGGGCAGCGGGCGTACGAGCGCCAGCAGCGCGAAGTCACGGCTGCCGCTCCGGCAGGTGAAGGCGCACGGCTCCCAGCCCAACTGCCGGCGGAACTCCGCCCAGAAACGACTCTGCAGCAGGGAACCGCCGGCCGACAGGGCTTCCAGCCCCGCCGGCTCGACGCGAACGGCTGGTTCAACGCTCACCGCTGGCCTCCAGGATCTCGGCCCGGACCCCCCCGGCCACGGCCAGCAGGGACACCCCGATCTGTCCCCACACCGGCTGGGCGGGGTCGATCACTCCCAGGCGCAGCTTGAAGCCGTACGGCCGCCCTCCGGGGAACGAGGGATCCAGCCAGAACCAGTTTTTCCCCGTGCGGGCCTCGGTCCAGGCGTGGCCGATGAAGCCGGCCTCGGTAAGCAGGAAGCCGTAGGCGATGCGGGCCGGAACTCCGCGCTTGCGCAGGAGCGCGGCCAGCAGCAGGGCGTGCTCGGTGCAGTCCCCGGCGCTGGAGTCCAGCACCTCGCTCACCCCGGCAAACCCGTGCTGCAGGCTCTTGGTGCGGATGGTCCGGTCCACCAGGGCTTCCAGGCAGGCGAAGCCGGGCGGCGCGCAGCCGGCCAGCAGGTCCTCCAGGCGGGGATCGCCCAGGTCCAGGTAGAAGCCGTCGCCGGTCAGCTCTCCGCCGGAAGGGGCGGATTGCGGCCAGGCAGGTGGAGGCGGCGGGGCGGCAAACTCCAGAACCAGTCCCTGCCCGTCGCGGCGGCCGACCGGGCCGCCGAGTTCTGCCCGCTCTGCCTGCACTGCCCTCTCCAGCTCCGGCAGCGCGGGTCCGGTGAAACGCACGGTCACGGCGCGCAGGTCCACCAGCCGAAGCACCACGCTCGAGCCGCCCGGGCCGGCAGACCAGCGCACCGGGATCGAGAGGGAGGCCACCTCGAAGCGCTCCAGGTCGGAGGTCTCCCCGCGGCCTCCGCGGCAGCCTCCGCCGCCGCGGAGCCGGCCGTTGCGCGCACCAGCTCCAGCGCGACCCCGACGCGGGTGATCGAGTATTCCAGCTCGCCGCGCTCGTCGTACACCGCGGCGGTGGTCACCCCGGGGGCGGCAGATGATTCCAGATCCACCCGCTGCCCGCGGTGCACGCCTCCCAGCGAGTCGGCCAGCTCCCCCGCGCCCAGCAGGCGCAGGCGCAGCTCGTGCACGTTCCCCGTTTCGGGAGAGAACTGGCGGAAGGAAAGCTCCCGCGGGGAGCGGGCGGGATCGGCCCCTCGGCGAAGGCCGCCCGCAGCCGGTCGGCGGCCCCGCGTGGCCCGAGCAGGGGACCGGTTTGCAGCAGCCGGCGATCGCTGGAACCGCTCGAACGACGCTCCTGCACGAACAGGTCCTCCCCTTGGACGCGGGCGGCAAGGGACTCAGGCTTTCCGTTCAGCTCGGTTTCGGAATCCACGGACCGCAGGGATTCGTCCTCGATCCAGGTTTGTCGCTGGGTGACGGTGAAGGCCTGGCCGAAGCGGTTTACCGCCAGCCGCAGGAAGAGCACCGTGCGGAGGGTGCCTTCCGGCTGAGGCTGGATGGTTTCGGTCTGGGTGCCGGCCCGCTTTCCCGCGAGCAGGAGCAGGTACCAGGACTGCTCCTGCGCCGCGAGAGGCGAAACCGCCAACGCCGTGGCGAGCAGCAGCGCGAACAGGAATTTTCGGGCGGGCGCGGGCACGCTACTTGACCTGGCCGTCCTTCACCTTGGCGGTGGCCAGCGGCCGGCCGGCGCATTGCAGCGCCGTGCCTTCCACCAGGATGCGGCTGCCCTGCACGCGGATCGGCACGCGGAAGAACTCCTCGATGTCGATTTCCGCGCGCGGGGCTGCCGGAGCGGCCGGCTCCTGCTCCCCTTCCAGGGTGATGCGCTCCCCGGGCTGAGCCCAGTCGGCGAACAGGACCTCCACCTGCGTGCCGTCCTGGGCGGCCAGGAGCATGCCCTGGCTCTCCACCCCGCGCAGGCGCGCCGGCTTCAGGTTGGTGACCATGATCACGTTGCGGCCGGCCAGCTCTTCCGGAGTGTAGTGGCCCACCAGGCCGGAGACGATCTGCCGTTTCTCCGCGCCCAGGTCCACGCTCTCGATGTACAGCTTGTCCGCCTTGGGATGGCGCTCCACGGCGGTGATGCGCGCCACTCGCAGTTCCACATTTTCGTGGAAGCGCCGGCGCAGCGCGGGGTCGGGTGCTGCGGGCGCCCCCCCGGGGCCAGGGGCCTCCGCAGCCTCCGGAGGCATGGCGGCCGCAGCGGCCGCCTGCCGGTCGGTCTGCTCACGCTGGGCCTGCGTGGTCCCGGCGAAGCGGGCGCGGAATCCCTCGATCTCCTCGTCCTCCAGCCGGCGGAAAAGCAGCGCGGGCGGGCGCACGGTCACGACACCTTCCAGGCGCCCCAGGCTCGCCCAGTCGCAGGCAGGCACGCCCAGCCAGCCGTTGATCGCCGCGGAGGTGACCGGCAGGTACGGCTCGACCAGCACACTCAAGTCGCGGATCAGATACACCAGGTCGCGGATCAGCCCGGCTGCCTTTTCCGGGTCCTCCTTGATGCTCTTCCACGGCTCCTCGTCCTGGAAGCGCTTGTTGCCGGTCGAGGACAGCGCGAAGATCTGCCGGAAGGCGTCGCGCAGCTCGATGCGCTCCAGACTCTCGGCAATCCCGGCCTCCGCCGCGCGGGCCGTCTCCCAGAACTTCGCGTCCGAGGGGGAGTCCGACGGGAATCCTTCCGGGAAGTTGCGCGCGGCGAAGGTCAGGGTGCGGTTCACCAGGTTGGCCAGGTTGCCGATCAGCTCGCCATTGACCTTCTCCTGAAAGTCCTTCCAGGTGAACACGGCATCGGACTTCTCCGGGCGGTTGTAGTACAGGTAGAACCGCCAGACGTCGGCCGGGATGCCGGATTCCACCGCGTCGGTGCCGAACACCCCCACCCCGCGGCTCTTGGAGAACTTGCCGCTCTCGTAGTTCAGGTACTCGGTGGAGGACATGCTGTGCAGCATGGTCCAGGTCTGCCCGGAGCCCAGCAGCGAGCAGGGGAAGATCACCGTGTGGAAGGGGATGTTGTCCTTGCCGATGAAGTGCACCAGCTTCACCTCGCCGGGGCGCCGCCACCAGTCCTCCCAGGCTTCAGTCAGGTTGGCGGTGATCGAGATGTAGCCGATGGGCGCGTCGAACCAGACGTAGAAGACTTTGCTTTCGAAGCCGCGCCGCGGCACGGGGATGCCCCATTTCAGGTCGCGGGTGATGGCCCGTTCCTGCAGCCCGTCGCGGATCCAGGCCTGGGTCATCTGCACGGCGTTGCGCGCCCAGGACCCCTGCACCGCGGCCGCGTCCATCCAGGCCTGCAGCCTGGGCAGAATGGCGGGCAGGTCGATGTACAGGTGGTTGGTCGTCCGGCGCACCGGGGTGCTGCCGCACACGCCGCAGCGCGGCTCTTTCAGATCCACCGGGTCCAGCAGCTTGCCGCAGTTCTCGCACTGGTCCCCGCGCGCCTCCGCGTAGCCGCAGTGCGGG